>CACHJU010000005.1 GCA_902580225.1 uncultured Verrucomicrobiota bacterium | reverse complement strand
AAAATAAAAAAATAAATCGAATAACAGGATTAAATGAAATACAACCAAAGAATCTAGATATAAAAATTTCGGCTTTTAATTCAAAATACAAATTTTTTGATGGTGATTCATTAAAGATTAATATTTTCGACATACCCAATCGATTACCTTCCCAATTAAGTATGATCAAAATAAAAGCGTCAAAGTTTTCCGTTTTAGAAGCACCACCTGCTGATTGTAATGCTTCTGGTTATCTTTCTGAGGATTTATCCTTAAACTTCAATAAGATTCGTTGTGTTATGGGCCACAGCAATATTTATGGTTCATACACTCAAGGGTGGAAGTCATTTCCATATGAATTTATTCTTAAAGGAAATTTTTATCCTCAGGATATTAATAATTGGCTAGGCAATTGGTGGGAAACAATTTGGAAGAACTTCAATTTCGACATAAATAAAATTCCTTTTTGCGATTTCATAATTTCCGGTAATTGGAAAAAGAACCATGATACTAAAATAAATGGAGCAGTATGTGCAAAAAATTTCGAATACAAAGATTTTCCAATTCAATATTCTAATTTTGATCTACAATTAAAAGATAAAATTACATCAATTAAGACTTCAAGTCTTAATCATTCAAAAGGAGAACTTAAAGGCTTAATAAAATTTCATAACAATGCAAAATTAAAAAATAAATTTTTTGAATATTCGATTAACGGAATTTTACCTCTTAATAAAACGAAAAAAGTTTTTGGATCCACTGTTGGAAATTATCTTACAGATTTCAATCTAACATCCGTTTTAATTAATTCAAAAGGATGCTTACCAGTTGAAAATTTAGATTTAAATATTTCCAAAAGTGACAAATTTTTTTATGACTTAGATTTTTCTACAGATAATAATGGCACATGGAGAAATATTGATTTTCAAAGTTTTAAAGGAAATTTATCATCTGATCTTCAACTGACCTCTTTAACATTACCAAAAGTAAATTTCGCAGATGGAAAACTTTCTTTAAATTTATCTTCGAATGCGAATAATCGAGCAGTTGCTTTTAATCTTGAATTAATTAATGCTAATATTCAGCAGTTAATAAAATCATTCTTTTCTTATAATAGGTTTCGTGGTCAATCAATTTCAATATCAAACGAATTAGACTTTATCTCGGAGAATGGAATTGTAGATTTAAACTTGAACGCAACAGGAATATCAAACGATATAACCGGTTTTAAAGGTACCGGAAAAATAAAAGCCAAAGATAAGGAATTAAGTAAACTTCGGCTTCTAGGTTTCCTTTCAAAAGGATTATCCGAACTTCCCATTCCATTCCCTACAGGAACTTTAAAATTTGATACATTAGAAGGGCTTTTTGAACTCGAATATGATAAATTGCTTTTTGATGAAATTGTTTTATCTGGTTTATTATCTAAAATAGAAAACAGGGGTACTTTGAATTTTGTAAATGGTGAATTAGATATCATTTCGAAAGTTCAATTAATAGGAAATTTACCTATTCCTATCCTCAAACAATTTGCCAAATTTGCCGATCCTATATCTTCAATCACAGAAATAAAATTAACTGGTTCTTGGTCTGATCCAAAATGGAAACTTTTAATCAGACCGTTGGAATAAACGCATTCCAACTATAATTTAAATCTATCGTTGCATGATTATAAAAAAAGATTTTGATATAGATAATTCTTATTAACTAACAGGAGGAAATCATTTTGGACTTAAGCGAATTAAAAGGCATTATATCATTAATGCAAAAATCTGATCTAACAGACTTGGAAATAGAAACTCAGGATTTAAAACTCCGATTAGCAAGACCAGGGGATTCAAAAGTAGTTCCTAGATTTCAACCTGAACAACCAAATGTTGTACAGGCTCCCATTCAAGAACAAACCCAACAAGCTAAATCTTCATCGGAAGAGGGTATATACATCTTCAAGTCTCCCATGGTAGGTACATTTTATAGAAAACCATCTCCCGATGATCCTTCTTTTGTTTCCGTAGGTGACATCATTAATAGCGGAGATGTATTGTGTATTGTCGAAGCAATGAAAGTTATGAATGAGGTTAAGTCAGACCGACAAGGAGAAATTATTGAAATTTTGGTTGAAGACAGCTTAAGCATCGAATACGGACAGCCTTTGTTTAAAATTCGCACTTAAATACTGATGATCAAAAAGATTCTCATCGCAAATAGAGGAGAGATTGCACTTAGGATTGTGCGAGCTTGCAGAGAACTTGGGATACATACACTTGCTGTTTATTCAGAAGCTGATGAACAGTCTCTTCATGTTCAACTTGCTGATGAAGCGATTTGTATTGGACCTGCTAGCGGTTCAGAAAGCTATTTAAAAGCGGATAGAATACTAAGTGCAGCAGAAATTGGAGATATCGATGCAATTCATCCGGGTTACGGTTTTTTATCTGAAAATGCTGAGTTCGCAGAACAATGTGAATCCTGCAATATTGAATTCATTGGTCCTCGTTCCGAAACCATAAAAAAAATGGGCGACAAAGCAATGGCAAGGGAAACTGTTGCCAAGGCTGGTGTCCCCATCATTCAAGGAAGTGATGGACCGCTTACAAACGAAATCGATGCCACTAAAGTTGCTCAGAAAATCGGTTTCCCAGTAATCATCAAAGCAGTTTCAGGAGGAGGAGGCAGAGGTATGCGGATTGCTCATAATGCGGTTTCTTTTGCTAAAGAATTTCTTTCTGCAAAAATGGAAGCAGAAAAGGCCTTTGGAGACGGGTCGCTTTATGTTGAAAAATACTTAGAGAATCCTCGACATATCGAATTTCAAATTCTTGCTGATAAACACGGAAATATGGTTCATTTGGGAGAAAGAGATTGCTCGGTGCAAAGAAGACATCAAAAAGTGATTGAGGAAGCACCCTCTCCTTTTCTTGATAAAGGTTTAAGAACAAAAATGGGAAAAGCTGCAATTAAAGCAGCAGTTGCTGCCAATTATATTAATGCAGGAACTATTGAATTCTTAGTTGATTCAAAAGGTTATTTTTATTTTATCGAAATGAATACCAGAATTCAAGTTGAGCATGCGGTTACCGAGGAAGCTACTGGTATTGATTTAATTAAAGAACAAATTCAAATTGCGTCCGGACAAAGACTTTCATTTGGTCAAAAAGAAATTTCTTTGGACAAGCATGCCATTGAGTGTAGAATATGTGCGGAAAATCCTTCTAAAGGGTTCATTCCCTCTCCCGGAACAATTGACCTGTATTACGCACCTGGCGGACACGGTGTGAGAGTAGACTCTCATGCTTACGGAGGATATGTTGTTTCACCACATTACGATAGTATGATCTGTAAATTAGTCTCCTATGGTAGAACTCGTAAAATTGCATTGGATAGAATGTATCGTGCATTGAGTGAATATATTATAAGAGGTATAGATACTAATATCGAATTCCTAAAAGCAGTCATATTAGACCCTGCATTTCGACAAGGGGAGGCAACTACTTCTTATGTTGAAGAATTTCTCTCAAGGGTACCTAAAGACTTATTCGACAAACCTGTCAAAGAATCCAAGAAATGACTAAAAAAACCAAAGAAGAGCCAGAGGAAACATCTATTCCCACCTTGTCAGAAGAATCGAGCGAGTTAGGAACGATTAGAATTAACCATAGTGTAATAGCAGGAATCGTTCGCTTAGCTACTCAATCAGTTGAAGGAGTTGTAAATGTAGGTACTGCTGGTGTTGTAGAAGGACTTACTGATTTCTTTTCTAAAAAGGAATCCGAAAGAGGAGTAAAAGTAACAGAATCCCCTGATGGTGGATATGAAATAGAAGTAAGGGTTGTATTAGAATTTGGAGTAGATCTGGCTAAAATTGGCGTCGCAATCCAAGAAACTATTAGAGACCAAATTCTGTCAATGACAGGAAATCATGCTCGATCTATTGATGTCATTATTGATGACATCAAAATGGACTCACCCGATAAAGCTGAAGATGAAGATAAATGGGCAACTGATTCCACAAGCTAACTCCAGTTTCTAATGTTTGAAGAACATTGGAATAGTTTTCAAAAGTTGACTTTCATCGAAGCTATTGAAAAGCCGTTTTATGGCTACGCTTTCCTGCTGTTACTCTTTCTTATATTATCCCTTTTCCTGCTTAGGAAAATGCGGAAGGAATTAATTGAAGTTTTTACTGATGATGAAGGCAATGTGCACATAACTCCGAATGCCCTTCATGAACTAGTGAAAAAATCATGTGATGATATTGCGGATGTTTTTTCTCCCACTACTGAAATCAAAAGGATAGGAAAATCTTTTCGATTAAACATCAAAATTCATGTTAACCCAAATTGCAACATCAAGGAAACTCGGCAAAATCTTCAAAATATGATTGAATCTACGATGGTTAAAAATTTATGTTTCACCAACTTTCAGGGACTCGATATTGTAATTAAAGGATTCCGTGATGAGGAATAGAGTCAATCTATTTCTTTTTCAGAACCGCTTCTTCGAATTTGATTTCTAGATCGGAAGCTCTTAGCTTTGCCTTCCATCCGCTAGATCTTAGGTTTTCAATCCCTTCCAAAGAAATCCATGCACTACCTATAGGTTTTCCTAAAGTTGGCGAGAAACCACCCGATAAGACTCTACCCATTTTTTTCCCTTTAAAGAATATCTCGCACCCAGACCTAGGAATTCTTCTGTCTAAGACCTCATAAAAATATACCCTTCCAGGACCGCCGCTCTTTTGTTCATTATATAAGGAACTGCGACCTAGAAAATTATCTTTTCTCCAATCGATTGCCCATGAGAATCCAGCTTGCACTGGACTGATATCTGTAGATAATTCATGGCCATACAATGGAAGTCCAGCTTCCAACCTGAGACTGTCTCTAGCTGCTAACCCAGCCCATTTTAAATCACCACTGTCTTTATAATCATTGAATGCAAGTGCCCATTTATCAATATCATCTAATGAACAATAAATTTCGAACCCATCTTCGCCTGTGTAACCAGTACGAGATATTATTGCCTCTCCAAATCTAAAATTTTCCTCGATAAAAAACATTTTTTTAAGGCTCGAAAGGTCTTTTTTCAAAACTCTTGATAAAACCTTCTCGCTTGTTGGACCCTGCAATGCAAGTTGACCATATTCGTGAGACAGATTTTCAATTTTACAATCATAATCAACTGATTGATCTAAAAAATGATCAAAGTCTTTTTTGATATTTGATGCATTCACACAAAGAAGAAATTCGACAGTACTTTTCTTGTAAACAATTAGATCATCAACAGTGCCACCATTTTGATAACAAAAAGGAGAGTAAACTGCCCTCCCTCTCTCAACATGGGATACTTTGTTTGTCAAAACAAAATCCAAAAAATCACCGGCACCCAAACCCGACACAAGAATTTCACCCATATGACTTACATCAAAAAGCGATGCCTTAGATCTTGTTTGAATGTGCTCTTCCAAAGCACTACCATACGAAACGGGCATTTCCCAACCTGCAAAATCGGTGAATTTGGCAGATTGATTCAGATGAAAATTATGTAAATGTAGCCTTTTACTTTTGATATTATGCAGATTCAAAACGTTACCTTGCTCTTGGGTTAAAGATCATCTTTAGTTAAACTTTATTTATTTTTTTCTACAACTATAAATCTTCTAATAACTCATATCACAATAAATCTTCTTTCATTCTTTTAAACCAGTGATTAATGAATTGGTCATAGCAATTGTCCTCACAATTGGAATATCTGCATTATGCTCCACCCTTGAGGCACTTATTCTCAGTGTGACAACTGCTGAGATAGAAAGCCTAAAATTAAAATCTCCGAAAAGGGGAAATTTGTTAGAAAAATTCCATAAAGAAATTGAAGAAACAAGTTCGGCTATACTCAGCCTTAACACCATCGCAAACACACTTGGTGCTACTCTTGTTGGGGGCTTAGCAGAAAACGCATTGGGAGGCGGCTCGAATAGCTTATTAATTTTTGCCTGTGGAATGACTATTGGCATTTTATTTTTTGCCGAAATTCTGCCTAAAAACTTGGCCTTCTCCTATAGATCTGAAGTTTTAATAAATTTTATCTATCCTCTTTTTTTCGTCAGATTTATAATGACACCTTTTTCTAAAATTTGTAAAGCTACGGTCAAGGCGGTTGTTCCTGCCAAAACCAAAAGTGATAAAAGTGACGAAGAAGAAATTATCCTTCTTGCAAAAAAAGGAGCAAAAGCGGGCACTCTTACAAATGAAGAAAGTGATCTTGTGACCAATGCCTTAAAGTTAGATAATCTGGTCGTCCGCGATATTATGACGCCAAGAACTGTTGTTACTTCATTAGATGAAAATCTATCGGTAAGAGAAGTATTCAATCTTCATCCCAATGTACCTTTCGCTAGGCTGCCTATATTCAAAGACAGTATTGATACAATTACCGGAATGGTAAGAAGAAGAGACTTACATAACGCTGTGGTCAAAAAAAAGGGGAATATAAAACTTCATACCTTAGCAAAAGAAGCCCTGTTTTTACCTGAAAACGCAACAGCTGATAAAGCTCTCAGACTTTTGTTATCAGAGCATTGTCAATTGTGCATGGTAGTTGATGAATTTGGTTCAGTTGTAGGTGTACTTGCAATGGAGGACATAATTGAAAGTATTCTTGGACAAGAAATTTTTGAACCAGATGATTTAGCCGTTGACATGAGAGAACTTGCAAAAAGGAAACATGCTGTAAGGGTTTCCAAAGAAAAAAATCTTAATAAAATCGATCGGAAGAATAATTGAAAATAGAAGATTCAGAATTTTGGATTCATGATCTAAGTCCATTTATATGGGAATTCCCAGAACCCTATGAAAACTGGGGTCCAGGAGGCATTAGATGGTATGGAATTGCTTATTTATTAGGATTTTTAACAGCAATAATCTTACTACGCATTGCCTGGAATAAAAAAAAGAGTCCTTATGATCCAGAACAAATTATGAACCTTATGACATTTCAAATTTTGGGTGTATTAATTGGAGGAAGGATTGGTTATACCTTACTTTACCAGGGCTCGAAATTTCTGGAAGATCCACTTATCTTATTTAGAGTATGGGAAGGCGGAATGGCAAGTCATGGAGGATTTATTGGGGTCTGTATTGCTACTCTTTGGTACGCGAGACAATCCAAGCAATCCCCCTTTCCAGTTGGAGATTTAATAGTAAGTGTAGTCCCCCCGGGACTTTTTTTTGGCAGAATTGCAAATTTTATAAACGGAGAGCTTTGGGGAAGGACGACAGAGTTTTCATGGGGTATTCTTTTTCCCAAAGCTCCCGATTATTTACAAGGAATAGCTAGGCACCCATCTCAGGTGTATGCGGCTGTGCTAGAGGGCTTAATTCCTTTTATTTATGTTCAGTGGAGGTTTTGGAAGACAGATGTAATAATTAACAAACCTGGAACACTGACGGGTGAATTTCTTATACTTTATTCATTTTCAAGAATTTTAAATGAAATTTTTAGAGAACCAGATGCATCTTTAATTATAGGAATGTCTAGAGGACAATTTTATTCAATTTTCTTAATGATGGGTGGGTTATGGCTAGTTTTTTTAGCTCGAAAAAAAGTAAATTCATGATTTTTAATGTAGAGAAAGCAATTTCAATTAGCTTTTAAATTTAGTTATTTTATATTAATTGATAATTATCTTTGACAGTTTACGGAAAAGAAAGACAACTAATATGAAAGCTTTCTCATGATAGGTAATTTATTTGGTTTTTTATCCAATGATATTGGAATTGATCTTGGAACAGCGAACACTTTAGTGTTTGTCAAAGATCGAGGCATCGTGTTGCGCGAACCTAGTGTCGTTGCTAGATATAAGACTAGCAAAAAAGTATGTGCCGTTGGATCAGATGCCAAGCGAATGCTTGGTAGAACCCCAGGGACTATAGAGGCACTTCGCCCAATGAAAGATGGAGTGATAGCAGACTTCGAAATATCTGAAGCTATGCTTAGGTACTTCATAGAAAAAGTAGACAAACACAAATTAGTACCACCCCGTGTGGTCATTGCCGTTCCGTCGGGAATCACTGCGGTAGAAAAACGCGCCGTAAAAGACTCAGCTATTCGAGCTGGTGCAAGAGAAGTTCTTTTACTTGGAGAACCAATGGCAGCCTCAATCGGTGCCGGATTACCAATCGATGAAGAATATGCTAATATGATAGTAGATATTGGTGGTGGAACCACTGAAGTCGCAATTATATCGATTTCTGGTGTTTCCTTTCAGAGAAGCATTAGAGTAGGGGGAGACGAGCTTGATGAAGCAATTGTTGCTTATATGAAAAAAGCTTACGGGCTGTTAATAGGGGAAAGAACCGCCGAAGAAATAAAATTTAGTGTGGGTTCAGCAGGACCTCTCATCAATGGTGAGATTAGTATGGATGTAAGAGGACGCGACGCAACTGCAGGGCTGCCTGTTACCAAGCATATCACATCGCAAGAAATCAGAGAGGAAGCTTTAAAAGAAGTTGTTACCCAAATAGTTGATTTAGTAAAAAATGCGTTGGATCGATGCCAACCCGAACATTCGGCTGATTTAATTGACCGAGGAATTGTTTTAGCAGGCGGAGGAGCATTAATAAGGGGTCTCGATCAAGTTATTAGTGATGCAACTGGACTCACTGTAATACAAGCTGAAGATCCTCTTTGCTGCGTCGCAAACGGGACTGGTAAATTTCTTAATCTTTTAGGTACCCTTACTCGAGATCAGGTGGACCGATTGGTCACTCAATAATTATTGAATTGTTCAATCAGACAAACAGAAGAAAAAGTAAACCATTTTTTTATTTAGGTATTTTTACCTTATGTTGGTTTGGAATACCAAACAGTATAAAGGTATTTACAAAATCAGGGTATCGAGAATTTCAGGCTCCAATCTGGGAATTAAGTTCACGAATAGACGATTTATCAAATTACTGGGGACACCTTTCAGACTCAAAACAAACATTGATAGAGAAAGGAAAAGAAATTTCCCGACTTTACGCTGATATCGAAATTCAAGAAAAAAGACAAGTTACATTATTAAATGAAATTAAGCGTCTGAAATTTCTAAAAAAATCAATTTCTAGTTTAAACGACTCAATCAACTTAGATGAAAGTCAGAAATACGAATCCATTATTGCGAGAGTCTCTGTCAGAAAAATGAGCGGGTGGTGGCAGCAAATATCGTTGAGAAAAGGTGAAAACCAACAAATCAAACTTGGTAGTGGAGTTATTTTCAATGGTGGTGTTGTAGGAAGAATTAACGAAGTTGACTCAAAATCTTCAGAAGTAGAATTCGTGACAAATCCAACTTTTCGAATTGTTGCACATTTCGTTAATGATATGAGACCGGTAACCTTTCAGGGAAATGGAATTGATTTTGGAGGTATGCCACATGGATTAGTCACAGATGTACCAAATGATATTCATCCAGCATCGAATGAACCTCTCATACTCGTAACATCTAATCTTGGAGGTAATTTCCCCAAAGGTATCCCAATTGGAAAGGTTTATCAACTAGAAGAGGGAGGAAACGGACTATTTAAAACAGGAAAAGTTTTATTAGATTCTCGATTAAACGAAATTCATGAAGTTGCTATTCTAAAAATTAAAGAATAATAACAAATGAAAAATGAATGCATAAAACTATTTATTATTTTATTCTTAGATGTTGCTACTATTTCGTTATTAACCTTATTAAATTCTGATATATCAAGCCTAGGTATATTTCTTTATTTGCCAGCTTTATTTTTTTTTAATTCAAGCTTATACTTGAACTATTTTAATGGAATAATTGTATCCATAATAATCGGTTTATTTCTAGATGAAATTCTTTCGACACCTTTGGGGTTCCACGCAATTTTTCTGTGTTTAGCATTCATCACAGGTAAAAGCTGGATAGAATATAACACAAAAAGAAAATTATGGCGTTTAGTTACTTTTCAACTTTTGATAAACATTTTTTTTACGATTATCTTATTTGGATTATTTTTATGTAAAGAAAATTTAGGTGTAGATTGGTCGTATGAGAGATTTTTAATTGATTTGATAATTTCATCAATAATTTTTATACCGATTTGTTTTTGGAAAATTGAAATTAGTAGAGTAATAATTCAAATGATGTTTGAAGATACGAAAAATAGCGAAGACCTTCATGAAATTAAATAAAGCCTTTCATTCCGAAAGCAATAGATTCCATATTTTTAGAGTATTGTACTCAATTCTTTTTTTTACAATTTTAATTTTCTTGCTGAATCTTCAAATTCTAGAAAAAGAAGTTTTTGATGAAAAGGAGAGAAAACAAGGGCAGAGAAGAATCCTTCGACCAGGTGCAAGAGGTGATGTCTTCGATCGTGAAGGCAGACTTTTGATAGGAAACAAAGCTCACTTCTCTGCAGTTATTCATTTAGATGCTCTAAAATCTGAGATATGGGAAGAAAAAATTCTTCTTAAAAAATTAGCGTTTAAACTGCGAAATCAATTATCAATACCGAATTTATCTCTTGGAAAATTACTTTATTATTGTTTCCGCGAACCATACATAATGGGTAGGTCCATTTCTTTAAAAGGCGAAAAAATAGATAATAACCAACGAACCAAATTATATTGGGGAAATAAAAGATTAAGTGTAAAAGAAAACGACAATGGCACTTGGTCCTGCGAAATAATATATCCTGGAAAAAATTCTCAATCGATTTTTCGCGGTGAAAACACTAAGAAATCAATCAATGTGAATGTTGCTGGATTATTTGAGACTAATTTTTACCTTCACGATAATAAGCAATATTATGCGAATCAAGTTAAGGCATTCGTAAGTAATGAAAAATCACAAGATTTCTATAACTTTTTTAATATAAATCGAGAGAATTTGGCTGCTTTACCTAATTTCAAAACCAACTTATTCAGTCTAAATTGGGAAGCTCGGTACTCTGTAGTGAAAAAATACCTCGCTGAAATTAATTCTCTCCTAAATAAAAAACAAAATATTGAATTCAAAAAACTCAAAATCCACTGGAATCAAAGGTTGGTTCTTCCGATGGAATTGATTTCAGATCTTAATGCGGTTGAATACGCATTGTTAATAGAAGGGTTAGATCCGAGTTCTCCTGTTCAAGTACAATCTTCATCTGTTCGGTATTACCCTCATAAACAATTAGCGTCACATGTTTTGGGTTATGTGGGAAGCGGTTACGAATCAAATACTGATGGTTTATCAGGAAGCGACTTAGCAACATTTCAAATTAAAGGTAAAAAAGGTAAAGCGGGAGTAGAAATGTTTTTTGATGATCAATTAAAAGGAAAAGATGGAGGTGACATTTGGAGAATCAATCCGATCGGATTAAGGTATAATCAAATTGAAAAAACTCTTTCTGAAAAAGGACAATCAATTAAATTATCCTTAGACCTTGAAATTCAAAAAACAGCCGAATTATCACTAAAAAGAATGTCTGAAAGGGTCACTGCTCATAGAATATTACCTGATTTAAATTGGAAAAAAACTATAGAAAAGAGAACACTCAAAGAACTTATTAATTCAAATGAAAACGAGGTGAGTGCAGAATTATTGCTTTCAGCATTTAAGGATGCTCCTTTTCCATTAAACGGAAAAGAAGCATCTACGGTTGCAGGTTTTAATGGCACCGAAAAAGACGCAAATGATTTACTTAGGCTCCTGTATTCAAAAGGCGTTTTAGATAAAAAAAACAATAATGATCAAAAATACTTCATAGCACCCCCTCCAAGTCCCCCCGGTGCTGCAGTTCTTCTCGATGTAAAAACCGGAGAGATATTAACTTTAGCAAGCATACCTCATTATAACCTTGAGAATTTGTCTCCAAGAATTTCCCAAGCAAGCTATGATAAAATAGAAAGGCAAGAGGCATGGTTACCCAGAGCATGGCATCCAGGTTATTCGCCCGCATCTCCATTCAAGTTAGTTACTGCTGTTGCTGCTTTAAAAGCAAATGTTGTTACCCCAGAAGAAAAATTTATCTGTGATGGAATATATAAAGGAATGATTTGCCATTGTTATCCAGGACGACACGGCGAAATGGATTTACGAGAAGCTGAGGCACAAAGTTGTAATGTTTATTTTTTTCAAGTCGCAGAAAGACTCGGGCAAAATCGTCTCATAGCTGAAGCAAAGTCTTTCGGTATGAATATTACTCCTGAAATAGAACTTCCAAGGTTAAGAAATTCGCCCAATGTACCCGACCCCGAATGGAAACAAAATAATGTTGGTGAAAAATGGGCACTTGAAGACACCTTTAATTTAGCAATCGGCCAAGGTGGACTTAGGCAAAGTCCTCTCCAAATGGCTTGTTTTGCAGCTGCTTTGGCTAAAAGACAAAATATGTTTAGTCCTTCATTAATTCGAAAAAAAAATTCCAATCCTGAATTCAAACCAATTGGTCTTAAAGACGGTGATTACGAAGCGATAATCGAGGGTATGGTCGAAGCAACGGTCAGAGGCACTGCAAAGAGGTGTCAAATTGAAGGGATTAAAATTGCTGGTAAAACAGGCACAGCTCAATGGCGAAATCATAATATGAAATTGTCACTTGCTTGGTTTATTGGTTTTGCACCGGTAAAAAATCCCGAAGTTGCAATTGCGGTTCTTGTAGAGGGAGTCATACCCCAAGATCACATCCAAGGAGGTTTAACTGCTACACCAGTTGCCAAAGACATTCTCAAGGCTTATTTTGACAAGCAAAAACAAAATTCCACTGATTTGAACTAAAAAATGGTCGCTACTCAATCAAACATGGTTCCTTTAGGCACAAAAGCCCATCCTTTTAGCCTAATGGATTCTGTAAATCAAAAAATAAATTATTTCTCATTTGAAACCCAAGGTAAAGGTTTCCTTATAGCATTCATATGCAACCACTGTCCCTATGTTGTGCACCTTAACAAACACTTTCCTACCTTTTTTAATAGTTTAAAAGAATTAGAAATTAAGGTTTATGCTATTTCATCAAATGATGCGGTTGCATATCCCGATGATTCACCTGAAAAAATGGCAATTGAAGCTAAAAGATTACAATTTAATTTCCCCTACTTATACGACGAAACTCAATCGGTTGCAAAATTGTATAACGCAGCATGTACTCCGGACTTCTTCTTATATAATAAAGATAAAGAACTCTTCTACCGTGGGCAATACGATGGAACAAGACCTGGAAAAAAGGAAGAAGTAAATGGTTTCGATCTTACCAACGCAGTCGATCTTTTACTCGCGGAAAAAAATCCTCCCAACGACCAAGTTCCAAGTCTTGGATGTAATATAAAATGGAAGTAAAAATTACTTGGATGTCATTACATAAACGCCGTCCCAATCTGCACCTGGGGGATTTTCCTTCATAATCTGACAACGATCGATAAGAATCATTGAGGGATTATCAACCACACCGGGAGTAATACCCGGTTTATTTGGTTCAAATCCCTTTGATTTCTCAAACATTGCCAAAGCACCATCCCAATCCTGTTTTAAATATTTATCAATACCCTGCTGGAAGCAATCTAGGCAATCTTGAGTTTCCGTAGTTAATTCAGAATTAAAGCCAGTTGGCTCAAACATCGCAACTGGTTGCTTTCTCCCTTTAACCACGATTCTATCCAGATATCGAAAAGCAATATCATCACGAGTTTCTTTTGAGGCCAACATAGTTTCTTCCGTTATCATAATATAAGCACCGTAGGCTTTAGCACCACTCTCACATCGGGCAGCCAAATTTACCATATCTCCCATCATAGTGTAATTAAATCGATCCAATGCCCCCATGTTCCCAACGGTTGCAGTACCAGTGTTACAACCGATTCGAGTTTGCATTTTGGAAACCAATCCATGGCACCTCCCCCATTTTTCTTCCTCGTGAGACCATTTTTCTCTTAATTTGATTTGTTCCTGTTGCATCAAAATAGCAGTTCTAACCGATTGGTAAGCGTGGTCATCCATAGGTATGGGGGCACCATACATTGCAACGATTGCATCACCTATATACTTGTCAAGTGTCCCTCTTTCCTCCTGCAAAATATTTGTCATTGCAGTTAAATACTCATTCATCAGATCAACGAGACCGGTTGGACTAAGAAGCTCTGAAAAACTTGAAAATGCCTGCACATCACTAAAGAAAGCAGTTATTGCGGTTTCTTGGCCACCTAGCGAGGGCTCTTCTCCGGATTCAACCATTTGCTCAACTAACTCAGAAGAAACATAACTTCCAAACATTCCCTTTAGACGGCCCTTTGCCTTCTGTTCAATAACAACCATTATAGCCAACCCAAAAAAAGATGTACTAATCCCAGCACATGCGGGTGCAGTAATTGGCCAAACAACATGAGTCTTGGAAAATGTAACAAATCCAAAGAAAACATATCCCAAAAGTAAGACAATTCCTCCCGCTTGAACCCAACTCCTACGAGCCCCCTGATAAACAGCAAGTAAGGCCATAATTAGACCGACGCCAAAGGTTGCAGCATGATCAATCTCAATACTAAGCCGCTTTATATAAAAACCCGAAGTAAGAGTTTTAATTAAATTACCATGAACTCCAACTTTAGGAGAAGCAGATTTGTCAAAAGGAGTGGGGGCAAGATCCTGAAAGGTTGCCTCTTCTGGTCCTACCAGAACAATTGCATTCTCAAATCGAGAGAAGAATTCATTTATCATGTAAAGCTCTTCTTCTTGTACTTTCAAATTAGCTTTGTTAGCTAAAACAGCATCTTCAACCTGCTTTTTTTGAGAAAGTAACTTTTGATTTCCGGGGTTCTGGACTAAGGCTTGATTAATGGCACCAAGTGCCTTGGGTCCTTCTAATTTTTCGATTTTTTCCTTTATTGAAATAATGGTTGATTTCACTTGATCCAAAAAACGACCATTTTGAATCACATCACGCATTCCGCACATCGGATTGTAAGTGGATTCAAGCGAGGTTGGAATAAAATAATATGAAATAGCATCAATTACTGTCATTAATTGATCGAAGGTAGGAATTTCTTCTTTAGCTAATTTTGGCATCAGTAGCTTTCTTGAAATCTCAACAACTTTTTCATCCAGACCTAAATCTTTCATTGAATCAGGGTAATCCTTGATACCCTTAGGTAATTTATAATCTTTTATTTTTGTTAAAAAAATCTCAAAAATCTTGGGTATTAAAGAAACATATAAATTAAGGTCCTCTTCCCCGTAAGCCCTTTTTGCTTCCATAACTAAAATCTTCTCGGGTGACTTTTCAGACCAGCTAGAAAACCAATTAACTTCCAAAAATTGTTTTTCCTCCAAAGGAGCATTAACAAGTGTATTTCCACCTTGATCTGAAATAATAAACCGAGATCTATCCTCAGATATTTTTACATTTTCTTCAGTTAATCCATAGTAAGCTAAAAGGGACTCCACGCCTAGAGTATAAACAGGACGATTTCTAATTAAAGGAACTTCATTAGGTAAAGAATCAACTAATCTACCCTCTCCGTTATCTCCATCTGGACGTTTGTAAACCAAGCGAAGCGTGCTTTTAGTTTCAACTAGCTCAGTCGGAGCATTGCCTTCTAGTTGAGCAACCCGTTCTATTGTAAATATCTCGTTTGCCTTCAGATCGTCAAGGTCTTGGTTGAATTTATCTTCTCGCTTTATCAAAACAATCAAATCTTGGTTAATTGAATCAAGCATCTGCTTTTGGGTTTCCAGATTTTTGAGAAAATCTGCAAAGAGATCATTTTTCTGCTTTAAAGATAATTCTAGATCTTCTTGATTTTGATAATTCTGAATTTTTTCCTGAAGAGATTTTATTTCCAATTCTCTTGATTTAATTTGTGGTTCAATAATCCCTGAAATTGCTGGATTTAAAGACAAAGTTTTTCTCAAATTGGCAAGAGTGCTTTCTAATTCCTTTAACTCCGTCTCAGACTTTTTAATATTAAAAGTTGATTTTTCTATTTTTTTTCTTAATTCAGCAATTTCTTTTTCTTTTAAATCAATCTGTGGTTGAATAACCGCTGAAATCGAAGGGTTAGCCGTCAATGTCGTTTTTAAATTTATAACAACACTCTCCTTTTCAATTAAATCTTTTTTGTGAATGTCCAGATCATTGGCAATTTTTGTTCGTGTTTTCGATGCATTAAACAACCCTAAAAAGAATTTCTCCTTTGCCTCCTTCAAAGAGTCCAATTTAGGTTGTATAATTGCACTTAAAGACGGATTAGCTTGAAGAGAGGAGGAGAAATTTTTGATGCTCTCTTCAAGCTCCTTGTAAACAGAATCTTCTTTTACCAAGCTATTATAAACTTCTTGAGAAGATTTTTTTCTTTCTTTGAGTTCTAAAACTTCAATTTCGATCGAAGCGATTTTTTTTATAAGGGCTTCTTTTACGGCTCCCATACCTTTCAATTTAGAAAGAAGTTCGACATGTTCATCTTCATTTTCAAGCTGAATCTCGAAAGGTAATTTACTTTGTTTTCCTCCCAATAAATTGTAGGCATGTGCCTTACCGCCCCCTGGGAACCATAAAGGGACCCACCTAGGAACATTATCAACAGCTGGTCTACCTTCACCCGGGAAACCGTATCGATAAGGAGGAACAGTGAAAGAGCCAGTTCGGCCAACATATTTACCATCAAGGAAATTTTGCATGGGATATGTAGGAGATTCCGGGTAATTAAATTTTCCACTCAGCTCTGCAGCTTCTTCTGAATAGCCATCTTTAAAAAGAGGCGGAAATGCACTTACTCCTGATGCTTTGACAAATGGAGTCGGGACTCCGGAATACAGGCAACCAAGAACGACTTGATTTGGATACGCTTTTATTAATTCTCCCATTGCTGAATCACTTCGGTAGGAATTTTCCTGAGGAACCATTTTAGACATACTCTTGGGAGTAAAACCAAAGTCAAAAGCAAGCACTCTTGCTTTACCTTTTTCCATTAATGCCATCGACATATCCCTAAAGAAGGCTCGATCCCAAGGCCTTTCACCTACATCGTCCATTGCTAGGGTTGCCGCATCGAAATTCACATAAACAATTTTGGGAATCTTTGGAATCGATTTATTGCCTTCCACAATAATTTTCTCATTTGAATTTTTGTTGTGTAAAATCTCTCCCCTTGAACCAGGTAAATTTGAACTCAAGCGCAAATCCAAGCTTTTTGTCTTCCAACTATCAATGTAACCGCCATGGTTAACTATTATCCAGATGAAAGGAATTACGAGTAAACATATAAATGTTAATTTTGATTCTTTACTTAGTTTAAACATAGAAAAGCAATATTTGTTGATTAGTTGAATTAGTCAGTTAAAATGAATCTTTTGTTTTGCTCAATGTGCAAGCTGAAAAAATTGCTCATTTTAATTTAACTATCATCTCAAATGGACAAATAGTCTATTTGCTTACGCTAGAACTTAGTTATCTTTTTAAATTATGTCCACAAATCAAACTGAACAAATAGCACAACCACCCGCACCTGAAGAACAGGAACGTATCAGAAACGAAGCAGCTTGGGTTGAATTACTAAAGCAAGAAATTGGAAAAGTAATTGTCGGCCAAAAGTATCTAGTCGATCGCTTAATTATTGGACTTCTTGCCAATGGGCATGTCCTTTTGGAAGGCGTACCAGGACTGGCTAAAACATTAGCAGTTAAAACACTGGCACAATGTATGAAAGCAGAGTTTAAAAGGATTCAATTCACCCCTGATCTTCTCCCTGCAGATGTGGTTGGCACTCTAATTTACAGTCCGAACAAAGGAGAGTTCACAACCAAAAAAGGACCCATATTCACGAATCTTCTATTAGCTGATGAAATTAACAGAGCACCTGCTAAAGTTCAAAGTGCTCTGCTTGAGGGAATGCAAGAAAGGCAAGTAACCATTGGAGACGAAACCTTTATGTTACCTCAACCTTTCCTTGTGTTAGCTACAGAAAACCCTATTGATCAGGAGGGTACATATCCACTACCAGAAGCTCAAATGGATCGTTTCATGCTGAAACTTGTTGTCGATTACCCAGATAGAAATGAAGAACTTAAAATTTTGGACTCCAATGCTAATGTTTCGGTAAAACATGAAGTTAGCCCCGTCGTTGATGCTGATACGATTTTCAGGTCACGAAAATTAATTGATAGCATTTACCTGGACGAGAAGTTGAAAGGGTATTTAGTGGATGTTGTACTGGCTACTAGAAATCCCGAAAGTTATGGTGCTTCTGAACTTTCTGCATTTATTAGGTTCGGTGCATCTCCACGTGCAACCATTAGTTTGGCTTTAGCTTCAAAAGCATCGGCATTCATGCAAGGGCGTAGCTTTGTTACACCACAAGACATTAAGGACATTGGACTGGATGTTCTGAGACACAGAGTTATTGTCAGTTATGAAGCAGAAGCAGAAAATGTTTCAAGTGATGACATAATAAAAAAGATTTTTGAAACTGTTCCTGTACCTTGAACTATATAAACCTCTGTTTATTGAATTTTACTGTAGCCTAAAATTATGGAAGAACCCGATCAGGAGTTTACCCGTGAAATACTCCGTAAGGTAAGACAAATAGAGATTAGTTCCAATAGGCTTGTATCCGAAGCATTGGCAGGTTCTTACCACAGTGCATTCAAGGGACAAGGAATCGACTTTGAGGAAGTAAGAGAATATCAACCCGGAGACGAAGTTAGGTCCATTGATTGGAATGTTACCGCGAAGATGGGCTTTCCATTCGTTAAGCAATACAGAGAAGAGAGAGAATTAACCATTTTGCTTGCTATTGATATCAGCAACAGTGGTGTTTGGGGATCTGGTGAAAGAAGTAAAAGAGAACGATTAGCTGAACTTGGTGCTCTTTTATCTTTCTCCGCCAACCGAAACGGCGATAAGGTGGGGCTATTACTGTTTTCAGAAAAAGTCGAAAAATACCTCCCTCCTGCAAAAGGACAAAAGCATGTGCTTCGCATTCTTAGAGAAATTCTTTTTCATCCAAACGAAAGCAAAGGAACTGATTTGAATGAAGGTCTCCGATTTTTGAATCGAGTAATGAGAAGAAGAGCAGTTGTTTTTCTTTTATCCGATTTTATTATACCAGAATATGATTCCGAAGAAGAAACGGTTGAAAATATATTCCTTAAGGAACTTTCCACCACACGTAGAAGACATGACTTAGTGTGCTGCCAAATCCACGATAAGATAGAAAAGGAAATCCCAAATGTGGGAAGAGTTCATTTTGAGGATGCTGAAACGGGTGAGACAATTATTCTTGATTCCTCAAATAAAGATTTTAGGAGGCAATACAGAGTACATACCCAAAATAGACAAGAAACCTTTATTCGAAGACTTCGTAGAAGAGGAATAGATAATTTTCAATTTTCAACTGACTCTGATTATGTAAAAGCCCTCAGAGAATTTTTTCATTTAAGAGGAAATCGTAAAAGGCGATAATCATGAATAACTTTTTTTTAATAGCAAAAAAGGCATTTCTACTGGATTCAAACAGAGAAGAAGATTTGCCAATCCCAATATTTAAAAGTTTTTTTCAGTTAATTGAAGAAAACCTGTTTTTCATAGTTTTAAGTATTTTTATAATTATAGCAGTGTTATTTTTTATTCTACTTCTCAGAAAAAAGAAAACTGGGGAATCGAGTGAAAAAGAACCGGAAATAATTGATCCTTACAAGGACGCATTATCAAATATACAATCGTTACAAGACCAAAAACCGGTTCTATCCGCTAAACCTTTTGTTTTCCGTTTATCTGAAATTTTAAGAATATATGTTGAAAGAGTTTTTAAAGTGCCCGCAATGGAATTAACCGGTGAAGAATTCATGAGGGAAATAGCATCACATACTTTTTTCAAAAATAGGTATGATAAAATATTGCAGGAGTTCGTTGATCAAGGAGACCGTATAAAATATTCCAAAGAAAATTCTGAGGATGGCCAAATGAATTTACTTTTGGAAACGGCATTGCACTTTGTTAAAGACACTCACAAGAAACTTGAAGAAGCAAAGAAAGTGGCTTCGAATTCACAAACATAATTTCGGATGGAATATTTGCACGAATGGCAAAAGATTAATTTAGCGGAACCGTTATGGCTTTTTCTACTTCTTGTTATTCCAATTATTTTTTGGATTCAGAAAAAGGGGGATACAAAAGACTCCACGCTCCTTTTCCCCACACTCTTGAGAATAAAAAAAAGCCTAACTAATAGAACTGATTATTCTCCAGTAATTCTAAAATTATTAAGATGCTTTTCCTTGGTCTTTTTGACTCTTACCCTAGCAAGACCACAATTTGACAGAAGCACAAGTTCAGTTGTTTCGAGCGGAGTAGATATTGTACTAGCTATCGATTTATCAGCCTCAATGCTTGCACTTGATATGAGCGAAGACCAGAAAGCTGAAATCACCCGATTAGATGTGGTTAAAGGGGTAATCAAAGATTTCGTCTCAAAGAGAAAACACGACCGAATTGGACTGGTTGCCTTTTCTGTAGATCCTTACTTGGTAAGTGCGCTTACATTGGACAAGGAGCACCTACAAAAAAATATTGACCGATTACGGGTGGGCTTGACCCACCAGACAGGCACCAACATTGGTTCTGCCTTAGCAGAAGGAATAAATCGCCTGCGAACATTAGAATCTAAATCAAAAATCCTCATCCTGCTTACAGATGGAAAAGACGAGCCTCCCCCGCCCCACAGTCCATTAATCTATGCGGAAGGAGCAAAAAATGATAATATTAAGATTTACACCATTGCGGTTGGTACAGCCACAAGGACAAGAACTTATTTATTTGATCAAAGATCGAGAGATCTTATGAGATATGGGAATGGAAAACCTGTAGTTCAAGTAGCTGACTATCCCGTTGACAAAGAAATTCTTCAAAAGATCTCAACTACCACCAATGCCCACTTCTACGAAGCGAAAAATAAAAGTGAACTTTTATCTATTTATAATGAAATCGACAGGCTTGAAAAAACGGAAGTTGAATTAAATGTGAACATGATTTTTGAAGAGCTTTTCCATTGGCCACTCGCCCTGTCATTAGTTCTTATTTTCCTGGAATTTATTCTGGCCAAAACAATCTTCCTTCGAATTCCATGAACCTCTTTGCCAGCCAAAATATTTTGCTTATCGGCTTAAGTTCAATCATTGGATTGGTGGCGATTTTTTATTGGAGCCAAAAAATCAAACGAAACAGACTTACTTTACTTACATCATATCAATTACTTCCAAAACTTACTCCAAACTGGTCATTAAAACAGCAAATCCTCAAATTTAGCTTTTTCGGATTAGGGATCATTTTTCTTTTTCTTGGTCTTGCACGTCCACAATGGGGCTCTGAAAAACGGAAAACTCAACCGTCAGGAATAGATATTTTAATAGCATTGGATGTTTCCAAAAGTATGCTTGCAAGAGATGTTCGTCCCAACCGCTTAGAACGAGTAAAATTAAGTATTAATAATCTACTCGACAGGGTAGAAGGTGACCGACTCGGATTGATTGCTTTCTCTGGCTCTGCTTTCCTTCAATGTCCTTTGACTTTGGACCACCAAGCTTTTACTAAAACCCTAAACGATTTACAGGTTGGAATAATTAAAAGACCTGGTACTGACCTTTCACGACCAATCGAAGAGGCAATTCATTCATTCTCAAAAGATGATACAGATCGTTTTTTAATTCTCCTTTCCGATGGAGAGGACCTTGAGGGAAAAGGATTAAAACAAGCTAAAGAAGCTGCCATGGATGGCGTCAGGATTTACACCATAGGAATTGGGGCAAAAAGGGGTGCAAGAATTCCGATGGACCCATTAGGGCAGTCGGCCAGAAACTTTCTTCGAGACCCTGTAGGCCAGACTGTTATAACTAAACTGGACGAGAGCTCTCTGCGTGCCATTGCAGATGTGAGCCAAGGAAAATACTTTTCACTTGGTCCAACGGGAGAAGGTTTAGCCAAGGTTTTAGGTATTCTTCAAACAATTGGTCAGCAAAAAAAGCGCGAACAATTATCCACTGAATTTCCAATCGATCGATACAGGTTGTTTGTATTTACTGGATTTCTTTTTTTATGTCTTGAAATGCTTACCTCAAAAATATCGAAAGCTTTTTCAACTAGTGGAAATGCTTTAGGGATTATTCTTCTGTTTTTCATTTCAGGATGCATCAAGCAGGATAACATTAAAAGGGCTGAGGATGCTCTAGAAAAAGGAAACCCTGAAGAAGCAGCTAAATTTTTCAAAGCAGAGATCAGTGCTAGTATGTCTGCTGGAGATCCAATGGATCCACGATTATATTTAAACGCGGGGTTAGCTGATTTACAGGCGGGTAATTTACAAGATGCTGAGGAATCTTTTCAGATCTCATTAGATGCAAATGTAGACGACCCCATTATTCAGGCAAAAGCCTTAAACGGATTGGGTAACATATATTACCTTAGAGCAAATCAATTTCTGGACCGAAGAAATGTAGCTGAGGCTAGAAAATCATGGTTACAATCAATAAATCATTATGAATCTTCAATACTCATAGACGGAAACGATAAGGCCAAACAAAACTTAGAATCCTTGAATAAGCAAATTCAAGAAAGAATCAACGCACTTATTAGTAAAATTACAGGAAAGATTTGGCGGGATATAAATGGCGATGGGAAACCTCAAAAAACTGAACCCGATCTGCAGGGTTTTGTATTTTGGGACAAAGATGAAAATGGCGAACATAATAAAACCTCTGAACCAATTATTCAAAGTAATGAGCAAGGTATCTTTTCATTTGAATGGATATCTGACCAATACCCAACATCAATTCGACTGGGATCAAAACTAGCTGAATCTAACCAATCAAAAAATGCACTCCTCTTGCCCATGCTCCCACCGCCACCACCCCCGGAAAACCCTGCGATGGTAAAAAACTATTTTCTAAACCTAAATAAACCAGGAGAAAAAATTATCGGGATGCCTTACCGATCGGCACCCATTCTAAAAGGTCAAATTTGGAAAGATGAAAACGGAAACGGTTTCAAAGATTCCGAAGATAATGGATATGCATCTGTAAAATTATACCTCGATCAAAATGGTAACTTCCAATTAGATCAAAACGAAACTTCTTTTGAACCCGCAGAAGATGGGTCATTTACGCAACCTGTTCCACCAGGACAGTACTCTGTATGTATTCAACCGCAAAATCCTGATGCAAATATCACTTTCCCAATAGAAGAAAAAAAGGCCTACTTAGCATGGACGGATTTTGAATCCAAATCTGAAAACCTCGATTTTGGAATTCAGGACAAGAGCGAACAAGATCAGAATTCATCAAAACCAGAGAGCCAGCCCCAACCTTCTCCTCCTGAGGATCCACAAGATAATAAAAATAGTGAATCACAACCTCTACCAGAAGAAATTAATGCACTTTACGAAAGACTTCTGCAGGAAATGGAATCTAAAAGTGAACCCCTTGAACAAGAAGTTGAGGCTATTCATTCCACAACTTCGGGCAGAGACTATTGAAGAAATGAAAAATATGAATTTCTTCCATATCGGATTACAAAAAATGAAGTTTATTCCTTCCTTTACTTTTTTCTCCACTTTTCTCTGCTTAATTTGCCATACCCAAGGACAAAATCTTCGAATTGAATCAAGTTTTCAACCTCCCTCCATTACAATATCTAACAACAGCGTATACAAAATTGTCATTTTCGGAAGCCAAGAAAACCCTAAGGGAACACTACCACAAGTTGATGCTCTTATAATCTCCAATTCTCCTCAAACCTTCCGGTCAGCAAGTTTTATCAACGGAGTTCCTTCGGTCCGATTAGAAATGAGTTTTCAAGTTAAACCCAAGAAAATGGGAAAGCACACGATCCCGTCATGGCCCCTTAAAATCGGAGCACAAACCCTTCAGGTTCCACCTTGCACATTAGACGTACTTGCACCTAATCAACAGGATAAAATTAGGCAAAATGCAGAAGAGAAACAAAAAGCAGATTTGAAACAAGCCTGCTTTATAGAATTCACAAAACCCAGATCGTTTTTATTTGAAGGGGAAACTGTTTCCGGTTTGATAAATTTATATATTTGGGATCGATTACCGGTAAGCAGGATTGAGAGAGCTCCTCAAAAGGATGGCGATGCTTTTTCGCTTACTGAACTTGGACAACCCCAAGAAAAAAGAAACCAGACAAAATATAACAAATTATATACTGTTTTCTCTTGGCCTATCGGTCTGACTGCAGCTATTGCGGGGACACATAAAATTGTATTCAACACTGCAGTAAGTGTTCGAGTAAAATCCAGAGGGAATTCTCCTTTTGGTAGTCCTTTCTTTAATGATCCTTTTTTCGGATTTGGAAGAGAAGAATCCCTCAAGGTAACATCGGAACCACAAAGTATAGTAGTAAAATCCCTTCCGACATCAGATCGACCAGACTCTTTTCAAGGTGCAATCGGGTCATTCTCAACTCTCTCTATTGTAGATAGTGATAGGGTTTCCCTTGGAGACCCTGTAAGGCTTTTTTTTGACATTGAAGGACAAGGGAATTTTGCTGCGATGCCTGCTCCAAATTTCGAATCAAATTCTGACTTTAAGATAGGACCTCCTGCGTTCTCATTTGAAGGGAATGAATTAACCAAGCATCAGGGAAAACAAAGATTTGAGTATATTCTAACGCCTCTTGCCCCTGGTTTATTAAAAATACCGGCGGTATCTTTTTCCTATTTTGACCCCGTTAAAGAGAAATACTTCATTTCTAATTCTCTAGAACATCCATTACGGGTAGACCCCGGTGAAACTTGGATCGACACCTCCCCAGAAGATAACCCAATTAATGAACAAACAAAATCAATTTCAACTGCTGACCTTTTTCAAACTGAAAATGAACCAGGCGAATGGGTAAAAAAAATTCAAATTAAAACTCTATTGGATTCTCCTGTTTTTTGGACAACTCAAAGTATTCCTCTGCTATGTGTTTGTGGGTTAATTTTTTATGGTAGAAAAAGAAAGCAAACGGGGAGGGATATTTTTCGCCAAAAGCAAGCTGGCTTAAAAAAGCAAATGAAAGAAGCTATTAAATACAAAGACTCCACTCTTTTTTATCGGGCAACTCGGGAAAGATTACGATTGGAAATTGGCACTTTTTATAAGCACCCTAATCCTTCCTCCCTGTCCAGTAATGAATTAACCACATTGCTTACGAAAGGTTCGAATGAAGATAGTTTAATTTCTCAAATTCAAGATATTCTTCATATCAGTGATAGTCATGAGTTTGCGGAAGCGGAAAAAGACTCTCAATCGTTAGACGACCTGCTTAAAAAAATTAACACTTTGTTGAAAAGAATTCGATGAGATTACAATATTTATTATTTTATTTTACTATAGGTTTTATGATTTCAAAATCACCATGTGCTGGTCAGGCTGATCGCTTATTTTATGATGCTGTTCGTTCAGAAGCTGCTGGCGACCTAGATCAGGCAATTAATCTTTACTTAAAAGCTTCCGCTCTTTCCCATTCTGCAAATTTACATGGAAACCTTGCTAATCTTTATTTCAAAAAAGAACAATTCGGTCATTCAATTTTACATTTTCGGAAAGCTTTATTAATGAATCCCCGGGATCCTGAACTTCACGCAAACTTAAATTTCGCTTATGAAATGGCCAACTTACCTCCACCCCTCCAAAATTTTAGAAACACTTATTTCTCGGTAAATTTTCTTTCTTTTTGGATTATTATCTGCACCATCATTTTTTGGGTTGGATTACTGATAACATTTTATTTTTTATTTTTCAAAACTTCCAAAAAGCCATTCTTTTATTTTTTATTTTGTTGGATATTTGCTTTTTTTCTTTGTTGCTTTGCTACGAATTTATCCCTAAATCAAAAATCTGAACTCGGACGAGAAGTCATCTCACACTTGTCCTCAATTGAAAATAATCATTCTAAATCAATTCCTCTGAGGCGATTTGCAGGTGAGTCTAATTCTGCAAATACAAATATAATTCCTGGCGAAAGTCTTATTATTCAACTCGGAAATGACGGAACTAATAAATCATTTCAAATTTCAAATGGGAAAACATGGTATCTTGCTAAAAGCACCGATGGAAAAAAGAAAGGATGGATACGAGAAGATGAATTTGGGTGGATTATTGACCCAAGTTCGTAATTTAATAAAAAAGTAAAATCAGATTAATTTTTCCTTATCTATCTTTTCAACAGATACAAAATCAGCCTGAAATTTTTCTTCCAAAACTCCCCGAATTCCATCCGGTAATTCAGCAATTTTTATCTCAATTTTTGTTCGATCTAAAAGTTGCATAGGTTCTTCGTCTTTTTCCTCAGAATTCTTTTCTATTACCTCAGTTTCATTTACCACTTCAGTGGAAGAAATATTTTCAAATTTGTTACTATTAATTGATTGAATCGATACAGGTTCTTCCAAGATCAAATCTTCGACAAGTTTAGTTTTAGAAGATTTTGGATGAATAAATTTCTCCTCGACTAAGTTTTGAGTATCAAGTGACGAAACTGATTGTTTATTTAAATCATCTTTTTTTTTTAAATCATTTGGAATCATTCCAGAAATCTTACCTATTACTTGGTCGATTGAACGACTTCGGCCTGCTTCAACAGCACGAAATAAGGTTACCTCAAAATTCGTTTTCTCGGAAAGTCCCATTCTAACTAAATCCTCACCTTGACGAAGCACATCAAGAATACGAACGCACTGTTCAGGGAAATAATTTGTAGGTGTCTCATTGTTCCGCAATATATCAAGCATCAATTCCCTAAATGCATCTGATAAGTCTAGCAACGCACGATAGAAATCCAACCCTTCAGCAGAAAATGCATCAGTGTATTGAATTATGGAGTTATAATCGGCAATATTTATAAAATCAGCAAGTTTCCCTATTCTTTCTTTCGAAGCCAATCCGTATACTTCAAGTACATCATTTTGTGAAATTGTTTTACCACAAAAAGAAATCATTTGATCCAAAACACTTTGTGCATCACGCATTCCACCCATTGCCATCCTCGCAATAGCTTCGATTGCCTCGGTTTCAACCTCAATGGATTCAGCCACACAGATTTCTTTCAACTTTTTTACAATCAAAGGTGCGGGAATGGATCTAAACTCAAAACGCTGACACCGCGAAACGATCGTGGGCAGAACCTTATGGGATTCAGTCGTTGCAAAAACAAACTTCACATGAGGAGGAGGTTCTTCAAGAGTTTTAAGTAATGCATTAAATGCCTGCTGACTAAGCATATGAACTTCATCAATAACATATATTTTATACCTACATTGAGCGGGTGCATATTGACATTCGTCTCGCAAATCACGCACTTGATCTACTGAGTTATTGGAAGCACCATCAATCTCAATAACATCTAAACACCTACCCTCCATAATAGCATTTCCAATGTCAGAATCTTCTGGAACTTCAAGAGATGGACCATTTTCCCAATTCAAGGACTTCGCAAATAACCGGGCGGAAGTGGTTTTACCAGTTCCTCGGGGACCTACAAAAAGATAAGCATGAGCAATTCTGGACATATTTATAGCATTACCCAATGTTTGCACGACATGATCCTGCCCCACCAATTCAGAAAACTGTTTCGGACGCCATCTTCTTGCAATTACTTTATAGGCATTATTCATTTTGAAAACATTCTTTTCTTGCCACGATAGCAAACTCAGGCAAGCGAAACTTATTAATTATTAAAATCTTTTCGTTTTTATAAGAGAAAAATGAAATTAAAAAAGGCCAGGCACCCCACAGCACACGCCAATTGTGATTACCGCTGCTTCCTTCCGGACCTGACGGGGTTCATCCAATCGTTGTCGCATGGGACCCGACCATATTTAAACTTAAATAAGAGAATATTTAATGCAACCCAAAACAATCTTAATTGCATTTCCACTATATGAATCAAAACCTTCTTTTAGTTTTGCGTTTTCTTCCTCGATAAAGTTGTAATATTTGTATGGGAAATTCTTTTGGTTCGCTCTTTCAATTCTCTTCCTGGGGAGAAAGTCACGGAGGTGGAATAGGTCTTGTCTTGGATGGGTGCCCTCCAAAACTACCCCTCTCCGTTGAGGATATTCAACCCGCCCTTGACCGCAGACGACCTGGTCAAAGTAAATTAACTACTCCAAGAAAAGAATCGGATCAGGTTGAAATTCTTTCTGGCGTATTTAAAGGTAAAACTATAGGCACTCCAATTGCGATGTTAGTTCGAAACAAGGACGCACGTCCACAAGCCTATGACGAAATGAAAATGAAATTTCGTCCTTCACACGCGGATTATACATATCAAAAGAAATATGGTATTCGAAATCATGAAGGGGGTGGCCGATCATCAGCAAGAGAAACCATTGCTCGGGTAGCAGCAGGTGCAGTTGCTCAAAAAATACTTTCTTATGATCAAGTTGTAATTACAACATATGTAGAACGAATTCACGATATTCAAGCACCCGAGTTAAAAAATGTTCCGACTTCTGATGAGATAGAATCTTCCCCTACCCGTTGCCCAGATCTAAAAACCGCTGCCCTAATGGAGAAATGTATCTTAAACGCCAAAAAAGAAGGCGATTCAGTTGGTGGTTCTATAGTATGCCGAATAAATGGGTTACCGGTAGGCTGGGGATCACCAGTTTTCGACCGTGTTGAAGCTGATCTTGCTAAAGCAATGCTTTCTCTTCCGGCTACAAAAGGATTTGAAATTGGAAGTGGATTTTCAGGAACTTTCTTAAAAGGGTCAGAACATAATGACGCCTTTGAAATTCGAGATAGTAAAGTTAGGACAAAATCTAATCGTTCCGGAGGCGTTCAAGGTGGGATAACGAACGGAGAGGAATTATATTTTCGTATTGCCTTTAAACCCACTGCAACGGTCTTGCAAAATCAAAAAACGGTCGACGATCAGGATCAAGAAACTGAACTTATGGGACGGGGAAGACATGACCCTTGTGTATTACCTCGTGCAGTTCCTATTGTCGAGGCCATGAGTGCACTGGTTTTAGTTGATCACCGAATGCGGCATCATGCACAATGCGATTCTTTTCCTTTTCAAATTTAAATGAAAGGCATTCTACATGCTGTTATAGGAACACCTGAATCCAGCCGCAGATCTACCCTTCATCACGCTGTAGAAACTATCGGTGCCAGATCGGGCACTCCCTTTCTTCTTCCCAAAGATTTAAATTCCGAGAATTTTTACTGTACTCATTGGGAATGGAAAAATAAAGAATTTATCATTCAAAACTTGGTGGAAGAAAGTATTGACGAATGGTTCCTTTTTTTCTCAAATAAACTTGACCTTGCCGAACAAATTGAATCCTTAAAACATTTTCTAGATCGCAGGG
Source organism: uncultured Verrucomicrobiota bacterium (assembly GCA_902580225.1). Lineage (GTDB taxonomy): Bacteria > Verrucomicrobiota > Verrucomicrobiia > Opitutales > Seribacteraceae > Seribacter. Next base: position 60,433 of record CACHJU010000005.1, on the reverse strand, counting down.
ATGGATTGAACATTGGAAGAATTCTTAGCTTTTTTAATTTAGATTATTTAGAAAAGACTGATAAAAAGATTCTTAATTGGATAGATGCCTGTGCTCATTTTTCAGATGTTTTTTGCTTTTCAAATAGAAATAACAAAAACACTAAAGCATTGAATTTATTAGTTGATCGTTATAAAAACATGCGTTATCCGATGGAAACATTTATTTTATCCAAAAAGAAAACGCCTCCTATTGACCAAATATTATGTCAAGTTCCTCGGCGGATCTCCCACATCTTTGATCCGTTAGATATCCTTGAACCAGAAGAAACTCTTGAAAATGATCCTTTCCTATCGAGACAGCCAAATGGCAAAAGAAATAATCCTTTAATCATTCCTAAATGGAAAAAAAATCAATAAGTTTCGTTTTTTACCTCGCACAAACCTGATGCTTAACATAAATATTATATTTGTTACCCGCCGGGGTGGCGGAATTGGTAGACGCGCTAGATTCAGGTTCTAGTATTCGAAAGAATGTGCGAGTTCAAGTCTCGCTCTCGGCACCAAAAATTTTATCTTATTAACTTGCATAGGGAAGTAAAAAAAAATATTAAACTATTTCAACCACCACATTCCATCATGTCAAATTACCTAAAATTACTCTTTATGGGTGTTGCATTCTTTGCTATCCCGTCACTTTATATTAACGCGCAGGAATCTGCATCAGATGAATCTGAGGAATCATCTGAGGAGCAAGAAGATAAAGAAATCATCAATCAAATTACTTTACCTCCTACCGTTCCAGCACCAATCTCATCAGGAATTGAAAGTAATACCCTCATCCAATTATCATCTTCTGGGGTCGATTCAACAGCAGCAGCCACTTTAGGTGTTGCTAACTTAAGGCTAATTACAGACAAACTCACAGCAACCACTGCAGCAGAAAGGGCTACTCAACTAAAAACATATATTAATGTAATTGACGCTTATTCTAATGTTGCAAGTGATTCGAGCACGGTTGGACGAAGGGCGATCAACCCATCGGCAGATTTATCTACCATTGTTAATTCCACTGTTACTAACCTTACTGCCGATCATATCAGCACTCTTGGAAAGTTAGATGTGTCTCACATGAAAACATTTGCAAGTGATGGAATTGCTAAAATAGACAACTTTGCAACTCGTGTTGATGTAACCTCGGCCATGGTCGGTTCCTCCCTTGATACTCTCGATACCACCAAACTTACATCTCTAGTTGATAATCTCCACAGTAGTTTAGATGGGGACAGCTTAACAGCACTCAAGTCACTTGAAAAATCTCACATGACAACCCTTGTAGGTACTGGCGATAAAAAAATTGACCTTACAGCTTCCTTTGATGCTTCTGTTATCAAAAAATCGGTTAAAAAATTCGCGACTAAAGCAGAAGTAACCGTCGAATTTGCGAAAGCTGCTGCTCCCACTTCTGGAGGGACTGTTGATCTTTCTAAAGTCGACCTCGGTGCTATCGCAACAAATATACATGCTAATTTGGACGATGATCATTTGACTGCCCTACAGCAATTGAGCCCAACTCACATGGCTTCCATGGCTACTGGAGTTGATATCACAAAAACTGATATTAATGTAGGGACAACTTTAACACATTTTGCGACTAAAGCTGAAGTTGTGGTTGAATTTGCGAAAGCCGCTGTTCCAACAGCCGTTGCAGATGCAGCAGGCGCTCTTGATTTCTCAACTATCAAAATTGATGACTTCGTTACCAATGTTCACGCATCCCTTGATACGGACCATACTGCGGCCTTAGCCAATTTAGATCCAACTCACATGGCTACAATGGCAAAGGGTACTGATTTAACTTCTGGACTTAAAGTTGCTGACTTGTCTCATTTTGCTACCAAAGCCGAAGTCGTGGTTGAATTCGCCAAAGTTGCCGCACCTACTGCTGCTGCTGATGCATCCGGTAAATTTGATTTCTCTGCGATTAAAATTGAGGATTTCGTATCTACAGCGAACACTCTTGATACTGATAGCACCAAAGCACTAGCTAATTTAGATCCTGTACACATGGCCACCATGGCTAAAGGCACAGATTTATCTGCGGGTTTAAAGACTGATGATTTGACTCATTTTGCTACCAAAGCCGAAGTCGTGGTTGAATTCGCCAAAGTTGCTGCACCTACTGCTGCTGCTGATGCATCTGGTAAATTTGACTTTTCCGCTGTAAAAATCGAAGATTTTGTTACTACAGCAAATACTTTGGATGTTGATAACACAAAAGCCTTGGCAAAGTTAGATCCTACTCATATGGCAACTATGGCCAAAGGAACTGACCTATCTGCAGGTTTAAAAGCTGATGATTTATCACACTTCGCAACAAAAGGTGAGCTTGCATCAGTCTATGTCGACGCTGGAGGTACTGGCGTAGACATTGCATCTATTGTTACTAATATCCAAACCACAATAACCGTAGAATTTACAACATCACTAAAAGAGTTTGATCCTACCCACATGGCTACTATGGCTACGGGAGTTGATATAACTGCCATCGCAAGTGTTGGCCACAAAGCAAAAGTCGCACATGCTTATAAAGAAACTGCCGGCACATCCGCGAATGTTGCTGATATTCTAACAAATGTCAGTAATATAAAAGCTGATGATTTAGCTAATTTTGCTGAACTTGATCATACAAAGCTCAAATCAATTGCAACCAGCGTCGACATTTCAAAAGTACATGAAGATGCGGCACACAAAGCAAAAGCGGTTGCAGCAGGATATTCCATCGAAGACGCAGTTGCTCTTACTGGGGACGCGCTCGCTGCTATTGGAACTAGCACTAAAGACGATCTTAAGATTGCTAGAGAAGCGGGTACTTCACTTAATGATCATGCTGGTGCGGCTCAAATTGCTGGCACCAAGAATTCCGATAATGCTGAAATTGATACTGCTGCCAAAGCAGTTAAAACTGATGCAAAAGCCAAAGGAACAGTCTATGAATCACTTGCAGGTGCTAATGGTTTTCAAGCTGCTTTAGAATCCGCGGTTAAAGTTGCTGAATTGTTGTTAACTGATCGCGTTCTCAATACAGAAGAAGATTTACCTAGTGGTCTAACTGTCACAAGCCTTTCAGCAAATGGATACAATGCAGAATTGATCCGAATCCTCGCAAAATATGGAGCTTTAGGAAGTAAAGGATCGGAATTATCCGATGCAGTTCTTGGTACTGATTTCAGAGCTTTTGATAAATCCTTTGGTTTAGGCTCCAAAGTACAGCCCAATACAAGTTACTATCAACAATTTCTTACGAAACTTGGCGCTCGAGCTTTCGGACCATCTAAAACAAGCAATAACATCTTCAGTGTGAGTACTTCCAATATTGAAGTTAGCCCAGGTGCAAACATCACATTCAATAAAAATGCTAAATTTGTTCCTGATTTTCTTGAAGCAAAAGGGGATAGAAGACTAGCTATTGTAGGTGCAGCAAAAGATATGACCATCAAGGGTAATCTAAGAATTAAAAATTCCAATACAACTGAAAACGGTGCCCTTGTATTAGGTGCAGCGGATGATCTTTACTTTAGGTCTGAATATTCTCCAGCTAATTCCGCTGATTACACCGGCAATCCAAGCGTTGTTTTCATCAATAATGAAGGTGCTAACCTTGCTTTAGGCTCAGAAGATACTATGCGTTTAGTCAATGTTTCCATATCAACTGGAGGCAATCTTGCTATTGGTACATTAAACGAATTACACATTGGACTTTCGGACGGTCATTCGAGTACATTTACCGTTGGTAATGGTGGGCAAAACTCTGATCCTGATAACATATATCTTTATGCTGATAAATTAATTCAAATTAACGGTTTGAATATCACAGGAAGGGTAGACGATGTTTACATGGAGGCAGTGACAGTTAATTTGCGAAATGTAACATTTCCAAACACCTCTGAAGTGACTTTGAGAAGTAGGGACGGAACCGTCGGGTTTAATAATTTCTCTACTCCAATCTTAGGCGGTGTCAATATGACCAATGTTAAGCATGGAAGTAATACTCTTGCTCAAGGTTCTTTTCATGGAATTCCTGGAAAGTTCGCTACACATAAAGTACTTCCTAATGGTACTCCAGCAGTACAAGTCAAGAAATTCTAAATTTTAATTCTATGAAAGTAAAAAATATAAGAATAGCAGCATTGTTTGCTACATTGCCCTCTCTAATGTTTGCTCAAGCAGGTCCTGACGCAACTACAATTGAGAGAAATAATCAACCTCCTGCTTCAATATCCAATGCAGATACTAATAACGCGAATATAGATGCTAGCGATGCTGGTGCCCAAAGACCTATTTTCCTGAAAACTGAGAATATTTCTGCTTTTGCTGGGTTCGATTCAAAATATCTTTACAGAAATAATCCCTTTTCCGCTGGGGACAAGCTCGCCTATTTTGAAACTGCAATGTGGCTAAATACAGCCTACGCAGGGGCAAGCTTCCAAGCAATTGAAGTTCAGGATGCAGTGATTACGCCATATATTGGTGCAAGTTACACAAAAACGGAATATCTCGAAAGTGGTCTTGACGGATTTAATTTCGATTCCACCAGTGCATACATGATGCTTTCAGCTCAACATAGTAATGGTTGGGCGTACCGTGTTGGTGTCAGTTACGCTATGGATAAAAGTGATGTGAACGAAGAAGAAACTTACATGGAATTCTATCCTTACATTGGTGCAATGAAGCTGCATGGTTTAGGAGAAAATTTAATGGGTATTTTTGATATATCTGGTGGTTTCCATGATTCTACATCTGACAGTGCATTTAATATTTCTCAAAAAAATGATTTGGACAATATTGATGTGACTGCATCTTATGCTCTCCAATATTTATATCAAAACTTCATTATTTCTCCTCGTTATGGTGCTACTTACAAGACATACTCCGAAGATTCACCCTCCACAAATGATGGACGCGAAGATTTAATTCATTCCCTCAGTTTAAAAGTGGATTACCCCATCGATGAATACATTAAAGTTACCCTTTTTGGAAGCTATTCAAAAAGAGACTCGAAAAGTTCCTTTGCTGACTTCGATTTTGAAAGTGCAGATGGTGGATTTGCTCTTGGTTTAAATACCACCTTCTAGTTGTACCTAAAACTTTATTTCTTTTATGCTCCCTTGTTTAGCATGGGAGCATTTTTGTTTTCCAAAACATTGGATAATTCTTTTTTCATATGTTCTTACTCATTGGGAGACTCATGGATTTTTACAAAAGCAGAAGAGGGAAACAAATTACCAACTCAATTAGAAGAAAACTCTACTCTAAGTCCGTCTACATCTTTGCACACCAAAGAAAGTGCACTGTGTGAGTTTAAAAATGACAAACGAATAATTAGAATTGGTTCACACTCGGTTTTTGAATTTAACAACGAAAATGTAATCAACTTAACAAGAGGAAGTATGCTTCTTTATCTGGAAAAACCTTCTGATATTACAATTCAATCAGATTTATCTAAAATTAGATTAGTGGGTAAGTTCACAATAATTATTGATTGTACAAGTAATGGTGGTTTCAAAATTATACCACTCGAAGGAAAAGGTAAAATTATTCCAGATCAAGGTGAACCAAAAGATATTTTTCGGGGAAGATTGACTATGGTCCTTGGATCTCCTTCCAGACTAGGAAATGCATATGATATTGATCTCTTACTCCTGTTAAAATCTAGCCGATTAATTAATTCATTTCCATCTGCCCTACCCTCAATGAAGAGAATTTCTCTTTCTATTTATGCCCAACAACTCAGTTTAAAAGGAAAATTTAATGCTCTTATTGGAGATGCACCCACAGACGAAAATCTTCAAATGTGGGCTTTTGGAGAAGGCGAAACAAAATAAATTTTTCTACTTTTTTTCTGCCAAATTTCTATGAATTTCCGAAAAAGAATTATTCAAACTGCGTTTGTCTTATTATTTTATTTCATGATTGTGAACCAAGCTTTTTCCTTTAACTTACACGATAAAAAATTGCTAGCACTCAAAGGAGATAGAAACACACAGTTCCAACTTGGTTTATTCTATCAAAAGGGAAAAAATAAAGATCTTTTGGAAGCATACTATTGGATGAAAATGGCTGCCAAAAAAAATCATCTTTCGGCTTGTCGCTATGTTGGACGAGCCCACCTTTATGGAAAGGGTACAAGCATTAATTCAGATTATGCAAAAAAGTGGTTTTTAACCAGTGCAAAGCTCGGAGATGTTGTGGCTATGATAGACCTTGGCAAGAGCTTAGAATTGGAGAAAAAGTGGATCGAATCAGCGGCTTGGTATAGAATCGCCCACCAATATGGGAGTATTGATGCACAAAAATTTCTTAAAGCTATATCGCATAATATACAAGCCTCTCAATCAGATGATTTGGATATAATGGTTTTAAAATTAAGATCCTCTATTTCAATCGAAGAAAATCCTTCAAGCGCTTTTAATGAAATATTACAGAAACCAATTAAACGAACTGAATTAGAGAATGGCTACACATATTGGGGACAAACCAAAAATGGTTTACCCCATGGTTTCGGAAAAAAGAAATTAGACCAAGGCACAACCTATCAGGGAGAATTCCTAATGGGGTTAGAACACGGATATGGTACATCTTTTGATAAGGATGGAAAGATCTCATTTCAAGGCGGATGGAAAAAAGGCATTCCCCAAAAAATGGGTAAAAAAGTTGTAAAAGATTTAACAAGTTATTAAGACAAGAGATAATTGAATTCATTCCCATTGTAGTAGGTAATCAAAAAGCTTGTGACTTAGAATTGTCGAACATTCTTGTTCTCCTCGGTGAAAGCTTATTGATAAGTCAAAAATTATCCTGTTAAAGAACCGTTATGGAAATTCAAACTCCAAAACAGTTTAGGAGTAAGAAAGACAATTCCCTAGTTCAAACTTCATAACCGAAGTCGTGTAGATATATTTACAAATTCAATAGTAAATAATATCTTAGTTTGATTCTTCAGCGTGAGGTTGATCCAAGACGCTATTCACATAAATTTTGGATACAATTATTCCTAGAATTAGAATCCCAAACATTAAAATCGGAACCAGAAGCACTGGAAGCCTAAATTTACTATGTCCAAACTTTGGGTCGTCAATAAAATCCATAGATAGTTGCATTCTGATCAGTTAAGAAATAAGGTCAACAACAAGAGAAATGAAAAGTTAACTTTAATCCTCAACTACCCATGAATTCTGACCGATCAGAAGTTCCTGCAAATTCTCAGTTTTATCTATTTTAGCATGAGAAATCTGTTGAATTAAGGCATCCTCATAAGTTTCTCTACCATCTAATTGCCTAAGGACACCAACCGGTGTAGGGAATGTTGGATAAGTCATTTGAGCAAGTATGTTCGCATAAGCAGAATTTGGGCTCCGCGGTTTATGAACTAGAAGATCATCCTGACCAATACCATCACCCAAAGTCACAATTTCAGGATCCAATCCGTTTAGGCGAATACCTTTATCCTTATTCGCACCAAAGATGAGTGGCATTCCTTCCTCTAGAACCAAAACCTGATCTTGCTTTGCATCCCTCGATGTTACGGAATCAAAGGTTTTATTATTAAAAATAACACAATTTTGAAACACTTCGATGAAAGATGTTCCTTTATGTGATTGGGCTGTTTTGAATGTTTCCACCATGTGCTTCATATCAGTATCCGTAGTCCGAGCTACAAAAGTGGCTTCACTTCCCAAAGCAAATAATAAAGGATTTATTGGATGATCCACCGAGCCTAGAGGTGTACTTTTTGTTTTTTTACCAACCTCAGAAGTAGGGCTGTATTGTCCTTTGGTAAGCCCGTAAATCCGGTTATTAAATAGAAGTACATTAATATCTAAGTTTCTTCGAAGTAAGTGCAATAGATGATTAGCACCGATAGAAAGACCATCACCATCACCGGTTATCATCCAAACCGACAAATCTGGATTTGCAACTTTAACACCCGTTGCAACTGTGGGAGCACGGCCGTGAATAGTGTGGAATCCATAAGTGTTCATGTAGTAAGGAAATCGACTGCTACATCCAATACCACTCACCACTACAAACTGTTCCTTAGGAATCCCTAGTTCCGGTAAAGTTCTTTGCACTGCATTTAAAATTGCGTAATCTCCGCAACCAGGGCACCAACGTACATCGTTGGGCGTTACAAAATCTTTTTTGGTTAAACTACTATCGTCTGTAATTGTTTGGTTCATAGGATAGAATACTTGTTTTCGGTTAGCTTAAATGCTCAATAAATTTCTCCCGTAATTCAGAAACTTTAAAGGGTTTACCCTGTAATTTTCCATAAGAGATTACATCTACTAGATACTTGGCCCTAATTATTAAGTTTAATTGACCATGATTCAACTCTGGAACAATCACTTTTTTAAAACGACTCATAATACCGCACAAATCATCTGGTAATGGATTAAGATGGCGAAGATGAATACTGCTAATCGAAAAACCTTCATCCCTTAGATTCTTTACAGCCGATGAAATTGCACCATAAGTCCCTCCCCACCCAATAACTAATAAATCACCCTCAGAATCACCATTAATTGAGGTCGGATCAAAAGACTTGGATATTCCATCTATTTTCTGGGCCCTCAAATGACTCATTTCCTCATGATTCTCAGGATCATAACTTACTCCCCCATCCTCTCCTTTTTCCAATCCACCAATCCTATGTTCTAAGCCTACCTGTCCGGGTATAGCTTGCGATCGGGCCAAGGTTTCCTCATTACGCCTGTAAATTACATATTCTTCATCTGGGCTGGCAAATGAGTTTTCAATAGCAGGTAAGTCCGCTACATTTGGAACTCTCCATGGTTCAGCACCATTCGCCACATAAAGATCACTCAATAGAATAACCGGTGTCATATAGGTAATTGCAATTCGTGCTGCTTCTACAGCAACATCAAAACAATCAGATGGTGAATGAGCTGCCAAAATTGGAAGAGGACAATCTCCGTGCCTAGAATATAGTGCCTGCAACAAATCACTTTGCTCAGTTTTTGTAGGCAAACCGGTGCTTGGGCCTCCACGCTGTACATTGCATATAATTAACGGAAGTTCAGTGATTGATGCCAAACCAATAAATTCACTTTTTAAACACATACCTGGGCCACTGGTTGCAGTCACCGTTAAATTCCCTGCAAAACTGGCTCCTAGGGCAACACCCATGGCAGCTATTTCATCTTCAGCTTGGACACATTTTACTCCAAATTTTTTAAGATGAGATAAACCTTCCAGAATGGGAGAAGCAGGTGTAATTGGATATCCGGAATATAAAAGCTCACGCTTCGAAAGTTTGGAAGCAGCAACTAATCCGTAAACTAAGGCTTCATTTCCTGAAATCTTACGATACACACCTGCTTGAACGGGTGCCTTGGAAATTTGATAACGATTTCGGGCAGTTTCCATAGTGTCACCCAAATTGAATCCAGCTTGCAGAACCTGAGAATTAGCAAGAGCCAGTTCCGGTAACTTCTTACCCCATTTTTGTCCAAAAAAAGCAAGAGTTGGTTCCAACGGACGTCCATATACATAATACATAAATCCAAGGGCAAAGAAATTTTTACACCTGACTTTTTCCGATGGTTTTAACGGGCTCTCCTTTAACGCTTCCTTGGTTAATCCTGTCAAATCTAATTCAACCAAATGATATTTTTTTCTAAAATCTTCTTCTTCCAAAGGATTACTCTCATAGCCAGCCTTTTTTAAATTCATTGATTTAAAAGAATCTATATTAACCACAAGCATGCCTCCTTCGGGCAAATCATTAATGTTAGCCTTTAAAGCAGCAGGGTTCATCGCCACCAAAGCATCTGGAGCATCACCAGGGGTTAAAATTTTTCGATTGCCAAATTGCAACTGAAATCCGGAAACTCCAGCTAATGTGCCGGCTGGAGCCCTGATTTCAGCAGGAAAATCTGGCAAGGTCGCAATGTCATTACCAGCAAAAGCACTGCTATCGGTAAAACGTTCACCGACTGTTTGCATACCGTCTCCGGAATCACCGGCGAATCGGACTACGGCAGAATCAATTTCTTCAAAAGAATCAGTGGGCTGGATCATAACTGGCAAATCTATTGAGTAAGTAAAAAAAACTTAGTACATCCCAATAATTGCGATTGCAATGAATAATCACAATGTAAATCTCAATAGTTGATGCTTTTTTTTTCAAAAATGTAACATATGAAAGAAATGACTACCATTCTTCATTAGGAAGGGGGAATGGAAAAAGATTAAATGCTAGCGAAATTCGTTTCTGAAATGACTTGTTCAAGTGTACTCCATGCTTCAAAGAAGAAGGAAAAATAACCATTTTTCCCATTTCAGGTTTAATTGAAAAATCTTCTTCGCTATCTTGGGTGAAAAATAAATCCCCACTGTCCTGATCACATTGAATGAATACTACAGCCGAAAAGTTTGCTAACTTTGCATGATCATGGATTCCAGTTTTTTCTCCTTTCTCCATGATATTAAACCAAAAAGGGGGTAGTTGATTATGAAAATTTTTTACTGGTTCAAAAAGTACAACAGCTGAAATATTCCATTTTCCTTTGACCAAATCTCTAGCTAAACGCATTGGCAGTCGAATCGAAGGAACTTCATTTACCGAGAGATACTTGTTTTCCCAACGACCATTTATTTTATGAGAATATCGGAATTTTTCCCTCCTATTGTTAATTTCTTTTGAAATTACATTAATCCAATTTTTATGGTCAGGAATTCTACAAGTTAATATTCGGGACGAACCGAAATTATAATCTTTAGTCAAAGGTATTTTCAAATTATGCCTTTGGTGTTAGCCTTTTGATCGTTTCTATTTGATCAGGGAATTCTACAATTAGTTTTTCTGCTATCCCCCAGTGAAAATCTTCATCACAAAAACCAGGGCAAACAAAACAACTTAATAAAGAACCTTTATTTTCCACTAATTCTGCACCAAACACAGTTCCTCTCGGTACTGTGTATTGAATTAACTCTCCCCTTATTAAGGAATTTCCTAATACAACATCTAAATACTGCCCTTCAAAAAAAAGATGCATCCTAAGTGAAGATCCGTAATGAAAATACCAAACTTCGTCAGAATCAAGAAAATGAAGTCGAGATTTTTCACCTTTGTCTAGGTAATATAAAATCGAACTTCCACATATCCTTTCTCCTCGAGCTGTATTAAGAACTTGAGAAGAAGTGTAAGTTCTTTTAAACCAGCCGCCTTCTGGATGAGGAATTAAGTTATATTTCTCAATTACACTTTCGTATTCAATCATGATAATTTCGAAAATCTAGAATTTAAACCTTATCCACCAATCAGTGTAAAAGAACTTTAAACAAATCTGCCGATAATTGTAATAAGTAAAATTTCAAATATAATAATATTTTCAAAAAAATGGTCGGGACGGAGAGATTCGAACTCTCGGCCTCCTGCTCCCAAAGCAGGCGCGCTAACCAGACTACGCTACGTCCCGAAAAATTTTTTTTAACATATTTTACTAAATAAGCAAAGAAATTTACCAAAAATAAAGTATTTACTTCCAACTCAAACATTCTTTGAGTTTGCAAAAACGTATCATCATATCATGATATGTTGATATGTAATGAATGACTTTTCAAAAAATCGACCAACAGAAAAAGATCTAAAAAAACTTTTAGAGGAAAGAATTGTAATCATGGATGGTGCCATGGGGACAATGATTCAGCAGGAAAAACTTGAAGAAGAAGATTTCCGAGGGGATCATTTTCGCAACCATACCAAAGAATTAAAAGGAAACAATGATCTTTTGTGTTTAACGAGGCCTGATATAATTCGTAAAATTCATCAATCTTATTTTGATGCTGGAAGTGATATTGTTGAAACTAATAGTTTTAGTGCAACCAGTATTTCAATGGCCGATTATAACCTCGAAGAGATCGTCCCCGAACTTAATGTAAACGCAGCTAAGCTAGCAAGAGAAGCGGCAGATCTATCAATGGCCAAAGATCCTACTAGGCCTCGATTTGTAGCAGGTGCAATCGGTCCTACCAACCGTACGGCATCACTATCTCCAGATGTAAATGATCCGGCACTAAGAAATGTAAATTTTGATCAACTCGTTTCTTCATACTACCAACAGATTGAGGCTCTGGTGCGAGGTGGAGTAGATTTATTGCTTCCAGAAACTACTTTCGACACGCTTAATTTGAAAGCAGCTATTTTTGCGATTGAAAATTTTTTTGATGACTTTGGCAAAAGACTTCCAGTTATTTTATCTGTTACCATAACAGATGCCTCAGGAAGGACACTTTCTGGGCAAACAACCGAAGCTTGTTGGAATTCAATTGCTCATTCTAAGCCTCTTTGTGTAGGTCTGAACTGTGCTTTAGGGGCGGATGCCATGAGGCCCTACCTACAGGAGCTTTCAAAAAATGCTGATTGCAGAGTTCACTGTTACCCAAACGCAGGTCTTCCCAATCCATTATCAGCCACTGGATATGATGAAAAGCCGGAAGATACCGCTCAATCTTTAGCTGTATTTGCTGATGAAGGCTTGCTTAATATTGCCGGTGGATGCTGCGGTACAACACCAGATCACATCCATGAAATAGCTGAACAACTTTGTAATTACGCTCCACGTATTGTTCCAGAAGTCGAACCCGCTCTTCGCTTGAGTGGCTTAGAGCCCTTTACGATGCAAGATAAGCAGGCGTCTTTTTTAATGGTTGGGGAAAGAACTAATGTAACTGGATCCCCACGCTTCCGAAAACTTATAGAATCGGAAGATTATGAAAGTGCCTTAAAGGTAGCTAAGCAACAGGTGGAAAACGGTGCAAATGTAATCGATGTAAATTTTGACGCGGCTATGCTTGATGGAGCCGCCTGCATGAGTCGTTTTCTCAATCTCGTTGTTTCCGAACCTGATATTTCCCGCGTCCCTATAATGATAGATAGTTCAAAATGGTCTGTTATTGAAGCAGGTTTGAAAGTTATCCAAGGAAAATGTATTATAAATTCAATCAGTCTGAAAGAGGGTGTAGAGACTTTTAAAAATCACGCTAAGTTAGCATTGCGATATGGAGCTGCAGTGGTAGTCATGGCTTTTGATGAGAAAGGTCAGGCAGCTACTTTAGATGACAAGGTAAGAATTTGCGAAAGAGCCTACGAAATTCTAGTGAATGAAGTAAATTTTCCTCCTAATGACATTATTTTTGATCCTAATGTATTGACTTTGGCAACAGGTATGCCTGAACACGACTCTTACGGCATTGATTTCATTGAAGCAGTTCGAGAAATCAAGAGAAGATGCCCTCATGCACGAACCAGTGGTGGAGTAAGTAATGTTTCATTTTCCTTCCGGGGAAATAACTTAGTCAGAGAAGCCATGCATGCAGCCTTTCTTTATCATGGATGTAAAGCCGGTCTTGATATGGGTATCGTAAATGCCGGCATGCTGGCAGTTTATGACGAAGTTGAACCCGAACTCAGAGAACGGGTCGAGGATGTTGTCTTAGCAAAAGACCCTGATGCTGGGGAACGATTATTGAGTTATGCCGAAGAAATTAAGGATCAAAATTCCAAAAAAAAATCGGATGGCCCTGATTTATCATGGAGAGAAAAACCTGTCGGGGAACGACTAACCCACTCACTAGTCAAGGGAATTGGGGATTATGCTGAAACTGATGCGGAGGAAGCCAGAAAAATGCTTGGGCGACCATTGGAAGTAATTGAAGGTCCGCTGATGGATGGAATGAAGGTCGTAGGCAATCTATTTGGTGAAGGAAAAATGTTTCTTCCACAGGTTGTGAAAAGTGCCAGGGTAATGAAAAAAGCGGTCGCTTATTTGGAACCATTTATGGAAGCGGAAAAGGATGGTGAAGAATCAAAAAAAAGAGGCACTATGGTTATTGCGACTGTAAAAGGTGATGTTCATGATATTGGGAAAAATATCGTTGGCGTTGTGCTCGCCTGTAACAATTGGGATGTGATTGATCTTGGTGTAATGGTATCCTGTGACAAAATTTTGGAGGCAGTTCGGGAACACAATGCTGATATTCTTGGTCTGAGCGGATTGATTACTCCTTCGCTAGATGAAATGATTCATAATGCTAAGGAAATGACCAAGTCAAAAATAAATATTCCACTCCTTGTTGGAGGGGCCACCACAAGTCGGGCACACACTGCGATAAAAATAGCTCCATTTTATGACAAGCCTGTGGTTCAAGTCCCTGATGCTTCTCTTGTTGTAAATGTTTGCAACGATCTTACCAATACAGATAAGAGCAAAATATTTATTGAAAATTTACTCGAGAACCAAGAAAAAGAACGAATTAAACACGCTGGAAAAACTAAGCAAAAGCTTTTACCTATTGAAGAAGCACGGAAAAAACCAATTTCATTTGATTGGGATTCTCAAGAAATCGCCGTCCCCGATGAAAATGCATTGGGGGTGCAAAAAATTACTGCTAGTCTTGAAGATGTTCTAGAATTTTTTGACTGGTCACCTTTTTTCTGGTCTTGGGAATTAAAGGGTCAATATCCTTCAATATTTGATCGCTCTGACTCGGGAAAGGAAGCCAAAGATCTTTTTGATAATGCTCAAAAACTACTCAATAGAATTATTGAACAAGATCTTTTTACTTGCGAAGCGGTTGTTGGAATTTGGCCAGCAAATTCTAATGCAGACGATGTTGTTATCTTCAATGATTCCGAAAACAAAAATGAAATAAACCGCTTTCATTTTATTAGACGACAACAAACCATTCTTGATCAACCTCAATTTTGTTTATCTGATTTCATTGCCCCTCTTTCATCTAAGAGAACTGATTATTTAGGTGCTTTCGCTGTTTGTGCTGGTTCCGGAGTTGATTCTCTCGCTATTGAATTCGAAAAAGAAAATGATGACTATAACGCAATTATGACCAAAGCTTTAGGAGATCGTTTTGCTGAAGGTATGGCAGAATTCACTCATAAAAAGGTACGCGAAATCTGGGGATTCGGTAACAATGAAAAACTAAGTAACAGCGATTTGATCAAAGAAAAATATAGAGGGATTCGTCCCGCAAGTGGATACCCTTGCCAACCTGATCATACCGAAAAAGACATAATTTGGGAACTTCTTGATGTGAAGAATAAAATCGGACTCGAACTGACTGAATCGCGTGCTATGAATCCAGGATGCTCCGTATCAGGACTTTATTTCTCACACCCTGAGGCTAAATACTTTAATGTTGGTAAACTTGATAAAGACCAAGTTCAGGATTACGCAAATCGCAAGAATTGGCCTTTAGAGGAAGCTTTAAAATGGCTTCGTCCAAATCTTGGATTTGATTCTTAAAACGCTTTCCTTTGGCATTGCAGGTTTTTGCCTGCTCATTTAGATAATACAAGCAATATGAAGGAAATGACCACATTGGATGAAATTCGACATTCAGCCGCACATGTACTAGCGACCGCAGTTTTGCGGCTTTACCCCGACACAAAATTAGATATCGGTCCACCCACCGAAAATGGCTTTTATTACGACTTTGATTCTGAATTAGCATTTACACCTGAGATTATTGAAGAAATTGAAGTTGAAATGAAAAAAATTGTTAAGGAAAATCAGAGGTTTGAAAAACTGGAGGTTTCCCGAGATGAAGCTAAAAGAATTATTTCTGAGATGGGACAGGAAACTTACAAATTAGGTCGTTTAAGCGATATTCCTGAAGGAGAAACGATTTCTTTTTATAAAAACGGAGAATTTCATGATCTTTGTGCAGGAACTCATGTGTCGTACACAAAAAAAATTAAAGCCTTTAAACTTCTTCATGTCGCAGGTTCTTATCACCGTGGAGACTCAGCAAACAAGCAATTACAAAGAATTTACGGCACAGCATTCCCAACCAAAGACGAATTGGTCGAGCACCTCCAAAGGATCGAAGAAGCAAAAAAAAGAGACCACCGAAATATCGGGCGGGAAATGGGACTATTCCACATCGACGATATGACTGGGCAGGGTCTTGTATTATGGAAACCCAAAGGTGCTATTATTCGGCAGGAACTTGAAAAGTTCATTACCTTAGAACTTACAAAACAGGGATACTCTCAAGTGTACACCCCACACATTGGAAAACTTGATCTTTTTCGAACATCCGGTCACTTTCCTTATTATCAGGACTCTCAGTATCCTCCGATAATTCACCGTGACTGTTTATCGGGATTCGCTAAGGAAGGTTACTCGAGTGCAGAATTGGAGAACAAACTAGATCAAGGAGAAATTGATGGCTATTTGCTTAGGCCGATGAACTGCCCTATGCACATGAGCATTTACAAATCTGAACAAAGGTCATATCGGGACCTGCCTATAAAGTTAGCCGAATTCGGTACTGTCTATCGCTGGGAACAATCAGGAGAACTTAATGGTATGACCAGAGTACGCGGGTTCACCCAAGATGACGCTCACCTATTCCTTCGTGAAGACCAACTGCAAGAAGAAATTCAGGGCTGCCTAGGACTCGTTAAATTGGTTTTTTCAGTCTTAGGTATGAATGACTATCGTGTTCGTGTGAGCTTGCGGGATCCGGACTCCGATAAATATGTGGGTAAACCCGAAGCATGGGATAAAGCCGAGACTGCTTTACGAAAAGCAGTCAAGACTTTAGGAGTTGACTACGAGGAAGAACTTGGCGAAGCCGCCTTTTATGGTCCAAAAATTGATTTTGTGGTCAAGGATGTGATCGGGCGAGAATGGCAGTTAGGTACAGTTCAAGTAGATTACAACTTACCTGAGCGCTTCGACCTTTCGTATGTTGGATCAGACAATAAAGATCATCGTCCAGTCATGATTCATCGTGCTCCATTCGGCTCGATGGAAAGATTTTGTGGCGTTTTAATTGAACACTTTGCCGGAAATTTCCCAACTTGGTTGGCTCCAGAACAGGTTAGGATTCTGCCCATGAACGATGATTTAATTGAGAATGCAGAAGAGCACCTTATTGTTTTAAAGAACCTCGGCATCCGAGCCGGTATTGATAGTCTTTCTGGAAAACTTGGAGCCAAAATCAGAAAGGCGGAAAAGGATAAAATTCCACACATGTTGATTTTAGGAAAAAAAGAAGTTGAAGAAGGAAAGGTTGCGATCCGTTCGCGAGCAAATCCAAAACTAGACGGTTCTTCAACAATTGAAAGTTTTATTGAAGAGATTAATGACGAAATTAATTCCAAAGCTTTGCCAGTATTTCGTCAATTGCCTGAAAAATAATCTTTGGATAGGTAATAGATTGATTTCTAGATAGTTTACTTTGAGAATGAAGGCTAAAACCGATATACTATAAAAATGTTACACGAGTCTAATATTGGATTGTTTGGACGTGTCATTGCATTTCCATTCGTTGTATTTATAAAAATTTATCGAATTTTTTCCCCAATTAAACAATTCATTTTAGGTCCTTACGCCTCCTGCCGTTTTCATCCCACATGTTCAGAATATGCTTTGGAGTGTCTTAAATTGTTCTCTCTCCCCAAAGCACTGTGGAAAACCTTTACTCGAATTGCTCGCTGCAATCCAATGCATCCTGGAGGGTACGACCCTGTTTGTAGTTCAAATAAAATAAATTCTGATCATGAATAATTCGTATTCAACGATCACTCCTATAATTTGTGACAAACAAACGGATCTCGTTCCTTTTTTTGAGTTATGCCTAAATGAGGCTAAAAGAGAAAATAGCACTCTTTTTTCGTCCATCACATTTGAGACTAGCTTTAACGATCCATTAGCGATTCTTGAACAAATTCACGATCCAACCCGATCAATTTGTTTCTTCGAAAAACAGACAGAAGAGTTCTCTGTTGCTTGTGGGGACTCCATTGTGAAATCAAATTTTAATGGTTCCCAACGCTTTCAAAATGCAAAGGTGTGGTCGGAGAATCTTCTTTCCCGGACTCGGGTAGCCGGAGATAATAAAGTGGAAGGTTCTGGACCCACACTTTTCATAAACGCCACCTTCGAAAAAAATTCCGCAAACTCAAAAAATCCTGCACTTCAAGTTTTTCTTCCACGATGGCAAATTGTACGCAACGGAGGTTCTCATCTAATTGTCATAAACAGCAAAATAGCACCAAATGCGAATCCACATCGGTTAGCAAAACAAGTTCGGATATCTTTTAATGAATTAAACAGTCTACCAGATTATCGTCCAGAGTATACTACCCCAGTTAAAGTCAAACTGGGCACCCCATTAGAAAAAAGCGTTTATGAGCAAACGGTTAAAAAAGCTCTTCAATTCATCAATAAAGGGGATATATCCAAAATTGTTCTTGCCCGTAAATTAATTTATCAGACTAACACTCAAATACCTTATTTTTCAATTGCACACTCCTTACGAAATAGGTTTCCAGACTGCTATACCTTTTGCATGACCACACCAGATTTGGGAATGTTCATTGGAGCAACTCCTGAAATACTTTCCCGAATTTCGGGTAATTCTCTTGAAACGGAAGCTGTCGCAGGTACCGCTCCCCGAGGTCCTTCCGCCGGAAAAGATGCTCATTTAGGCAAAACCTTACTTGGCCGTGAAAAGGAGGTGCACGAACACAGACTAGTCATAGATTCTATTTTAAGGAGACTAGCATCTTGTGGAATCTCTGAATGTAAAGAGGGTAAATCTCGTCTTCTTCGTCTAGCTAACCTACAACATGTACGTACTCCTTTAAGGGCAAAATTACCCAGCCATGTTCATCCTTTCGATGCTCTTTCCGCCCTTCATCCGACCCCTGCAATGGGTGGATCTCCCCGTGAAAAAGCATTACCACTTGTTCGCCAACTTGAGGGTTTTTCACGTGGTTGGTATTCAGGAATCGCGGGTTGGTTTGACTCTCGTGGACGCGGGGAATTCATGGTTCCTATCCGATGCGGAAAAATCATGCCCAACTCACTTACTCTTTATGCAGGAGCTGGAATTGTAAAAGGTTCTCTCCCTGCTAATGAAAAGTCTGAAACCGATTTAAAATTAGAAGCGATGCTTGAAGTTATCACGGGAAGAACTACTCTTTCCAATGAATGATCAAGATCTCGAAACTACCGCCAAAGCAAATCACATTTGGGGTGAAGTGGTCGCTCAAACCCTCCACGAGCTAGGGGTGACGAATGTATTTTTTTCACCCGGATCTCGTTCAACCCCTTTAGTCTTAGGATTCAATAGACATCCTGATATAGATTGCTCGCCAATTCTGGACGAAAGAAGTGCTGCCTTTATTGCTCTAGGTTTTGCTAAACGTAATCAGAAACCCTCCGTTTTGCTATGTACCTCAGGCTCCGCACCAACTCATTGGTTCCCTGCTCTCGCAGAAGCGTCGCACTCAAGTATTCCTTTACTCCTTCTTTCGGCCGACCGCCCTCCTGAACTAAGGGATTGCGGTGCCGGGCAAACAATCAACCAAATCAAAATTTTTGGTTCTTTCGTCCGTTCTTTTACCGAAATAAACTTACCGAGTTCTAAAAATTCAGAAATTCATTCTCTTCGACAAAGTTTGTGTCTTGCTCATGCAGAAAGTATTGGTTTAAACCCAGGCCCAGTTCACTTAAACTTTCCTTTTCGCGAACCTTTTATTCCTAAGTATACCGACAAATTGCAAGTCTTACTCAAAACCGAATTACCAAAACAAACTAAATTTAAAAACCCTGATTTAATCGATTCAATTCAAAAGGAAATTAAATCCTGTAAATTCCCTTTGATCATTGTGGGAGAAAAAGTGCCAATTGAATTCATTCTCGAGTGGCTTAAAAGGAATAAAATGCCAGTTTTTTGCGATTCACTTTCGCCTCTTAGGGAATACCCTTACGATAACCGTATTCTTCGTTATGAAAACCTGCTAAGGGATCCTTCCTTTTTAAAGATTGGTAAACCTGATCTGATAATCAGTTTAGGGGCTTTGCCTACTTCAAAAACTCTTCGTAAGTGGATTGAAGAATGCAGTGCAAAAAGAATTGTGATTGAACCTCGCGGAATCAATGTTGATCCATTAATAAGTCCGAGCCTTTCATTTCAGCTAGATTACCGCTTCTTATCCTCTCTTTCGCTGACATCTAATCAAACAGATTGGATTAAGTCTTGGAAAAATGCGGAAAACCTTGTCGAATCTAAACTTGAAAAAGCTTTTCAACAAGAGCATCCATTTTTTGAAGGCAAAGTGGTGCGATTACTTTCAGAATATATGCCCCATGAGACATTTCTACATGTCGCTAACAGTATGCCGATCCGGGATTTGGAATGGTTTTGGAAACCGAGTGTTAAAAAACGGAAACTTTTTGGAAATCGGGGCGTTAATGGTATCGATGGTACAATAAGCACTGCACTTGGAATTGCCCATAAATCCCGAACTCCCACTTATCTGCTTACTGGAGAACTTGCTTTTTTACATGATTCTAATGCCCTGTTTTTCAATAAAGAATTCGAAGGAAGTCTAACTATTTTTTTAATAAACAATAACGGGGGTGGAATCTTCGAGAATCTTCCAATTGCTGAAGAACCTGAATTTGAAAAGTGTTTTGCTACACCGCAAAGAGTTATATTTTCAGACCTTTGCAAAGCACATCAAATTAATTATGTTAAACCAGAAAATTGGAATCATGTTGTTAAACTCATCAAAGAACCCATCCGTTTTGGTATTCAAGTAATTGAAATTATAACTAACCGAAAATCAGACCGTTCAACCCGTCAAAGGCTTCTTAAGCTAAACACTGAATAACCTGAAAGCCAACAATCATGCCAGAACTCGCTGAAGTAGCCTATTCCTGTAAGCAGTGGAAAAACGGATTAGGTAGTTGTATTCAAGATGTGATTACCAATCCAACTTCCCGAGTATTCAGAGAAAACAACCGACTAGATTTTAAAAAAAACCTTATCGGTACCTTATTAAATTCGTCATTCACACATGGCAAACAAATGCTTTTTTCCTTTTCCAACAATAAATGGCTAGGGATTCATCTAGGTATGACAGGTAGTCTAGCAGTCGAATCAATCGAATATATTCCTACTAAATATGATGCACTTGTACTCAGACAATCTTCTCAAATTCTCACTTTTCGTGATCCCCGTCAATTCGGACGTCTTCGCCTTCACATTGGAGAATCCGGGCCTGAATGGTGGGAAAGGCTCCCAACTTCAATGCTCGAGAGAAAATTTCAATTAGATATCCTTTTAAATGCTCTTAATAGACATAACCGCAGACCAATCAAAGCCCTCCTGCTAGATCAAAGATATTTCCCTGGAATGGGAAATTGGATGGCCGACGAAGTGCTATGGCGGGCTCATATACATCCATCAACACTAGGGAAAATGATAAACCATTCAGGTGCAAAAAAACTTTTCAAACAAATCCTTTTTGTTGCTCGTGGTGCCATGCAATCTGTTGGAAAACACGGAGGTGACCCACCCAAGGGATGGCTTTTTCATTCAAGATGGAAAAACGGGTTACTCTGCCCCAAGACTAAATCGCCTCTAATTCGAGAAAAAATTGGAGGAAGGACATCTTGCTGGTGTCCGAGCCTACAAAAAAAAATTTAAATTTTATTACGAAAACCTTCTGCACTTATAAGATCCCGTTTAATTTGACTGCGTAAGTCTTCCACGGAATCGAATTTTTGCTCCTTCCTAAGGAAAGCTTCCAAGCTCATGTATAAAGTCTCTCCCATCATCCCGAAGCCTTCATCTATCGGATCCAAAAGATGAACTTCCAAGAGAGGTTGGGTTACACCTTCTTCTACTGTTGGTCGTAGACCATAATTCGCAATCGCAAATTTTTCTTTCCGATCATCTCTGCACCCCACTCTTCCAATGTATACCCCATAAGCGGGCTTTGAATCGGGTGACCATGGAAGATTAATCGTAGGGAAACCGATTTCTCTCCCCATTCCTTTCCCTTTTAAAACCTTAGAGGAAATTGTATATTTCCAACCAAGCATTTTGTTTACTTCTTCGATTTCACCCTTAGACAATGCTTCACGTATCCTCGAACTACTAACAGGTAATTCGGAAAACAATTCAGATCCCACCACCTCCACAGATAATCCTACTTCAATTCCGTATTTTTTTAAATACTCACTGTCCCCAGTTCGTCCTTTCCCAAACCGAAAGTTCTCTCCTACGCATAGTCCTTCTAAACTGGGAATTCGGGCAATAAGAAAAGAGGGGAAATGCATTCCTTCAACATTGGCAAATTCTTGATCAAATGTTCGTAAAACTACTGCATCTACCCCAGTACCCAGCAATCGAATTGCTTTTTCATCTTTATTCATCAACAGCTTCGGAGCACTCTCGGGGCGCAGAAAAGAGGCGGGGTGATCAGGAAAAGTAAAGGCAACTGATAAACCATTATTTTCATTAGCAATCTTCCTAACTTGAGAAAGAACTGCTCGATGACCTAAGTGGACCCCATCAAACATTCCCAAAGCCAGATAAATCGGCTTTTCCGAACTTCTACCCAAGTCTTCAATTGAGGTGAAAACCTCCATCAAGTTAGAGAACATGAGTGGGAACTGCTTTATTAATCGGAATTAAAATTGATTGAAAATCATTTAAAGGCATCATTTCAATTTCTTCTAATGTCTTTACCCCTTCAATTTCAAATTGATCAATTTTCGTTCTTCGCAATGCAGTAAGATGAGCTCCACATCCTAAGTTTCTCCCAAGATCATGTAAAACCGTACGCACATAGGTTCCTTTACTACTTGCCAAACTGAATTCACCCTTCGGAGAATTCCAACTTCTCAATATGAATTCGTTAATTCTGATAAAACGAGGTTCCCGTTCAACTGTCTTGCCTTTTCTTGCCATCTTGTAAAGGGGAACCCCGTCAATTTTCTTGGCCGAAAACATAGGTGGCGTTTGATACTGATCCCCAAGAAAAGCCTTCATTTCAAGCTCAATGCACTCTCGATTAATTTCATCAGAAACAAGCTTTTCAGCGACAACCTTACCATCCGAATCTTGACTATCTGTTTCGACCCCGAGAAGGAATTCTCCATCGTAACTTTTATCCAGACTAATAAGGAACTGAGAAACCTTGGTAGCTTTACCTATCAACATGATCATGAGCCCAGTAGCCAATGGGTCGAGAGTCCCCGCATGCCCAATCTTCTTCATCTTTAATTTCCGCCTCAAACGATCGACTATGTCGTGAGATGTTATACCTAATGGTTTATCCAACAAAAGAATTCCTTCAAAAACTGGATCCTGTCCATTCATTAACTTTTCTCTTCCACTTTTTCCAAATGCAGGCCAATCGCATCCACTAATTCGGGATAAAATTGATTCAAAGGTTTACTCACATTAAAACCTGCAGCACAAGCATGACCACCCCCACTAAATTGTTTCGCTAAGAGATCGACGCGAAAACGAATATCTTTGGCCCTCAAACTCCCCTTGAGCTTCCCACTCTTTTCTTCAACTAAAGCACCAATTTCTACCCCTTCCATAGAGCGAGCATAATCTACAAATCCCTCGGCATCTTCAGGTTGCGTATTGGTTTCTTCATAATATGAATCCCTAATAGTTCCAATGCACACACGATTTTGGTGTTCCATTTGAAAACTGGCTAAAAATCGTTGTAAGAGTTGAACCCTTCCCGGTTTTTCTCTTTCGTATAATTCGTGGGCAACCAATGCAGGGACTGCTCCATATTCACATAATCTACGGCAAACTTCAAAAACGGATGCATCAGTTCCAGAATAACAAAACTGTCCAGTATCGGTGGCAATTCCAACATACAGAGCTTCGGCAGTGGTCGAATCTATTTTCATTTCACAGTCCAGAAAGAATTTAGCTAAAATCTCACCAGTTGCCGATGCATTTGAAAGGACTAAATTCAATTTTGCATAATTGTTATTGGAAACATGGTGATCCACATTAAGAAAAATGTCTGGAAATCTTTTACATAAATCCTCTCCAATTCTATGCTTATCTGCACAGTCCACTGTTACGATTGTAAAATCATTTCCTTCTATTTCATGTGGAGCGAAAAACGGAGTATTTCCAATAAATTTTTTCAATGTCCTAGGAACAGGATCCTCATTTACAGCCTTCGCATCAATTCCAAGTTCAATCAAAACACGGGTCAAACCCACTTGCGAACCAATACAATCCCCGTCCGGTCGACGATGACCAAGCACAAGCACAGAATGTCCCTTTAAGTCATAAAGGGCTTGGGCAAATTGAGTGGACTCTTTAAGAAAGGAGATCATTACAAAAATGGTGAAAATATGAAAAATCTATCAGAAACCTTGCAACAGGGAAAGCATTGAAATTTTCAATTCACCTCAAGGAAACCCTCATTATCTAAACCTTTAATTTTTCTGAGTCGATCTATTACTCCATCTATGCCAATAATTCCAAAGTCAGGATCCGTACAATAGCTAAAACCGGGCAATAGCCGTCCTAATGAATTTTTCTTAAATCCATGTTCCAGCTCATCAAATTGGCCTTTACATTCAGCAATAGATTTAAAATTTATTGATACCAGACCATTTCTTTCGGTACTCAAAGCATTAACAAGTGAAAGATGATCCGATTCTATATTCTTTGAATTAAAAACCGATAAAAAACCATCTTTGAACAACAGCTTTCGTTTGCCTATATAAGCAACCCATAAAATCCATTTTGGATTTAAATATTGGTTTATTTCAAACTTAAAACCATCCTGATCCCACAGGTGGGTTTCAGTAATACGAACAAAGGATGACCAAATCTTTGCTGAACCTTTTACCTCTTGGAAAAGAGAGAGCATTCCAGTAATCCAGTCTCCACATTCTTTAGGAATAGAATCTTTATTCTTCAACACCTGTTCACCCTGTAAAAACTGAGCCATTTCTCCCCTTGTAAAAACAAGCTGGTTTTCAAAAAAAATAAAATCATCGTTGGGCGAGATCTTAAAACACTCAATAATAAGATCTTGAGCTTTTTCTCTGCTTGGAATCCGTTCTGAAAAAGACTCTCTCCCTAAGTTCATAACTTCAATTCGAACATTTTCTGCACCAACCAATCCAGCATCGATTTCTGTGCCAATCCGAACTGAAATTCGATATGGAAATCGTAAAGGTCTTTTGTAGAAAAACTTTCCACGTTCCATGCTAAAAACAGAACCCCATACTCCATCGATATGTACTGGGACAATTGGAACTTTTGCCTGCCTTGCCAATAATAGTACCCCCCGTTTAAAAGGAAAAATAGAACCAGTTCTTGAAATGCCTCCCTCCGCAAAAACGCAAAGTGGGAGCCCTTCCTTCAACTTTCTAACACAGCTTTTCATAGAATCGAACGAATGTTGAGGGGAAACGGTTATTGTATCAGTAATCTTGAAAACAAAACGCATGATAGAAGAATTAGTTAATCCTGAATATGCTAAATACCTTATCTTTCTAGGAAAGGCTGCACCTATGAAAACTGGGTCTGCGTAAGACAAATGATTACTGACAAGAACCACACCATGCTTATTAGGAAAATTCTCTAATCCTACAATCCGAATTCGATAAAAAACTCTCAGTAAAATATGAAACCAGGCACGAAAAAAATCCTCAAGAATAAATCTCAATGAAAGATAAGCCACCAGACAGGCTGGCACGGACATAATTAATAATTCCTGCTTCGCAGAAAAACCTAAATAAGAAAGAAAAGCATGAAAAAGAATTAGTCCTATACTGGATATTTGAGTCAGTAAATTTGATGCTGCCAGAACTCTACCTCTCTCGGATTCTCGTGCCTGGTCCTGCATAAAACCGTTTAGTGGAACTACAAACAGACCACCAGAAAATCCTAATAACACACATCCGTATTGAAATAAATCATCAAAAGGATTTACAAAATACAAAAGTAATAAGGCCAAAGGAAGCAAAACAGCTCCAATTGGAGTTAAGCCTAACTCAACCCGTCCACGATTTAAATAGGCCACAAATAAACTCCCGGTCATAATGCCAAGGCCTAACAAAAAAAACCAGTAACCATATAACCCACCCATCCCGATCTCACCCTCAACCACCTCGCCTGATAATTTTACCAAAATGAGATAAAAAAAACTGCCCACAGACCAGAACCAGGCATCTCCGATTGCGGCACCTCGAAGCCCCCTATCTTTCCAAAGCTCCTTTAAATCAAACCAGTGACTCCATAAAACTCTTGGATGAAAAGGGTCTGCTCGGGGTGCCTTAGTTTTCGGAGTAGGAATAAATAAAAGCCAAGAAAAAATGGTCAACCCCATAGCGATCATCGCTAATATGAAGCCACTTTTCCAACCACTGTGTACCTGAGCCAGCAAGTCAAAATAACTGGCAGAAAGAAAAGCTCCGCCTAAAATCCCGACCATAGTCAACATTTCCATCCAACCCACTGCCATTCCCAAACGCTCAGAACCGACCAACTCTTTTAAAATTCCTTTTTTTCCCGGAGAGAAAAAAGCGGATTGAACGCCCAAAAGAAAAAAACCAATTACAGCCATCATTAAATTTTCAATAAACAAAGCATAAGCGAGTAAACCTAAACCAAAGACCTGACCGAGAAGTAAATGACTGACCACTTTTTTCTTCGAGAAACGGTCTGAAATCCAACCTGCCCATGGAGCAAATACAACGAATGGAATAATTAAAAGGAGAGATACCATTTGATTGACCTGATCCATACTTTCTTTTCCAAATTGAATCGCAGCCATGAGTGGCAGCATCGCTTTCATTCCATTATCGCTAAAAGCCCCAATAGTTTGAGAAATCAATAAGGGTATTAAAACCCTGAATGGTCTTTTATTCTTATCCTTAACCATATTCATGTAATCAAAATAACTGGCACCATCTTTATCCCATAGAAGAATCCTATGTTGCCAAGATGAAACTTGATTCGACCTAAGAAATTGAATCCATTGCTTTTGCGAGATCAAAATCTCTCTGGGTTACCTTATTACCAGCTTCATGAGTATTTAGAATGATTTCCACTCGATTGAAGCAATTAAAAATCTCCGGGTGATGATTCAATTCTTCAGCTTCATATGAAATCCGTAAAATAAATGTGATCGCCTCACGAAAATCCTTAAAAACATAAGATTTTCTTAGACTGTTTTTTTCAAATGTCCATCCCGACAACTGAGCGACTTTCTTAATAATTGTGATTTCAGATAAGTTTTTTTTCATATCTTGGAATTAGAATATGCTTTCCTCGTTGTCAATTGGTCCTGAACTCGTTGAAATAATAAAATATAATAAATGAATACTTTTTCTGAACAAGAACGCGAAAAACTTCCAAACCATGTTGCAATAATAATGGATGGCAATGGTCGCTGGGCTCGTTCACGAGGAAAACCGCGAATATTTGGCCATCGAAATGGAGTAAAGAATGTTAGAAGTATAGTCAATACTGCCCGTGAGGTAGGCGTGCAATATATTACTCTCTATGCCTTCAGTACTGAAAATCAAACTAGACCCGATAAAGAGAAATCAGGTTTAATGCATTTATTGGAAGAATTTTTAAAACTTGAACTCGAAAGTATGTTAAAAGATGGCATTCGTTTAAGGGCTATTGGCGATTTATCTGGGTTACCCGAATTTGCCCGAAAAATTGTCGAGGAAACAATCGAAAAAACAAAACATAATTCTGATTGGAACTTAACTCTTGCTTTAAATTATGGTAGCAGACAGGAAGTTCTAAATGGGATAAATACCTATGCCCAGAAAATTTTCGAATCTGGAGAAAGCCCTAAACATTTAAACTGGTCGAGTTTCTCAAATTATTTGGAAACAAGTGAGCTACCGGATCCAGATCTTATCATTCGTACTTCCGGAGAGTTTCGTCTGAGTAATTTTCTTTTATTACAGGCTGCCTATGCAGAAATTTTTGTATCACCTCTTCATTGGCCTGATTTTAACCGCGATGCATTTATTGAGGCATTACAGAATTATATTCAGAGAGAACGTAGATTTGGACAAACGAGTGACCAACTGTCCAGCATTGCCCAGTCCTTCATGCCCAACCAAAAATTATGATCTTACGCTCTTTCTCAACCATTCTTCTTTGGGGACTTATTGCATTAGTAGTATACTCGCTGAAGGAGACTGGGGCCATGTGGATTCTAAATTTTTGTGCGACTCTGACCCTGTTTGAAGTTTACACTATTCTGGGACGCTTGGGTTACGCAGCAAATCGATTATCGGGGCTCATTACAGGAGGATGCTTAATTCCAATATCCTTCTATTTTGAAGGTTATGGAGTTGATGTGCTTGCGATCGGTGCTCTTTTTTCATCAGCTGCCTGTGTTCTATTCCCGCAGGCTCAAAGAGGAATGTATATAAAAAGACTTATGCCTACATTCTTTGGGCTTCTTTTTGTTTCTTTTCTTCTACAATACTTCGTAAGGATCCTACAAATAGGAGGCAGCGAGAGCGGAAACTGTTTTATGGGGTTTGGACTCTTTTTTGCCCTCTGGATTGTGATTGTTGCTAAATTTAGTGACATAGGTGCTTTGCTTATTGGTAAAGCAATAGGAAGAACAAAAATGGCACCTTCCATTAGTCCAGGTAAAACTATTGAAGGTTTACTTGGAGGTTTTGCTGCTTCAGCGGGTATGGGCGCTCTGCTCCCCTGGATTTTCCAGGAAAAATTAACTGAAATTGTTTTTTTTGGGGATTGGATTTTTTCTCCTGCTCAAGGAGCAGTTTGGGGATTAGGTCTAGCTCTAAGTGCAGTGATTGGAGATCTAATCGCCTCGGTACTCAAAAGACTTGCATCCATGAAAGATTCGGGTGGAGCCATACCGGGCATAGGCGGTCTTTTCGATCTAACTGACAGTCTGATTCTTGCTGCTCCCACGGGTTACTTCATTCTATTCTTTTTGCAAAAGTGAATTCTCCCAAGAAGCTGGTACTTCTAGGTGCAACTGGCTCCATTGGTGACAGTACATTAAAAGTCATTCGTAAACATCCCGATAAAATTAAGCTTATTGGCATTTCAGCTCACACCCAGGCAGAAAAACTTTCATCTATTGCAGATGAATTCCAAGTTCCCCATGCCATCCTTACAAGCGAACCCAAAGTAAATCTGTCTTTCCCAAGTTGTACTGAACTTCGGACGGGACTGAAATCTTTAGAAGATCTGGCCTGCTTGGGTGATGCCGACATTATTGTAATCGCTGTGGTTGGAACTGTGGGACTTTTGCCTACGCTTGCAGCACTTAAATCTGGTAAAGATGTTGTCCTAGCAAATAAAGAATCACTTGTTGTAGGAGGAAAATTAGTAACCCGTACCGCAGAAAAATATGGGGCTACCATTATTCCCGCTGATAGTGAACATAATGCGGTTTTTCAATGCATTCAGAATCAGCCTCAACGATCTATTGAATCAATCATTTTAACCGCATCAGGAGGTCCGTTTCGTAATTTACCCATAAATCAACTCGATCAAGTTACGATCAAACAAGCTCTATGTCATCCCAACTGGTCAATGGGTAAAAAAATTACCGTTGATTCTGCTACCATGGCTAACAAAGGACTTGAGCTCATAGAAGCACGTTGGTTATTTGATCTTAAACCAGAACAATTGGAAGTTGTAATCCATCCTCCAAGTATTGTTCATGCGATAGTTCGTTTTGTGGATGGGTGCTGCCTTGCTCAAATGACTCCTCCATCTATGACTTTTGCGATGCAAAATGCTATCCTATTTCCTGAACGACATCTGGGAATCGAACCTTCTCTCGACTTTTCTAAATCACTCGATTTATCATTCTCTCCTCCTTCTCTCGACAGATACCCATGCCTACGCTTGGCAAAGGATGCAATGGAACAAGACAATTCAGCTCCATTAGTTTTCAATGCAGCCAATGAGATTGCTGTAGATGCTTTTCTGCGGAATCGAATTGGCTTTCTTGATATTCCTCGCATAATTGAAGACACTTTGGAAAAATCAGATTTTATTAAAACCGAATCAATTGAAGAATTAATTTCTTTGGATGCAGAATCGCGTAGAATTGCATCAATTGAAATCGATCATATTCGATAGCACTTTATTTTAGTTATGTCATTTTTATACGACTTCGCGTTTCTTCTTGTTGCCTTGCTTGCACTAGGCTTCACTATTTTTATACACGAACTTGGTCATTTTCTGGCTGCCCGTCAACGTGGGCTTATTATCAAAAGATTTTCCATCGGATTTGGGCCAAAAATATTTGGTTGGGAAAAAGATGGGGTTGAATATCGAATTTCTATGTTTCCTTTTGGCGGCTATGTGGCCCTGCCCCAACTGGCGGATATGGGTCGAGTTGAAGGACAAAGTGATCAACCTGAAGAAAACAGACTTTCTGCATGGGATGACATTGAAGACGATGACAATGAGAAAGAAGAGGGTGTAGAACCCAAAACCCCTCCCAAAATAAGCTACGCAGACAAAATGATCGTCTCGGTAATGGGGGCTGTTTTTAATATCCTTCTCGCTTTCGCTCTTTCCAGTGTTCTTTGGTTCTTTGGTTACGAACGAAGAGACGGAGAATTGACCACCAAAATTGGTTATGTCGCGGATACAGTCGAACGTTGGAATCCAATCGTACAACAGGGTGAAACCGTCACAAGTCCAGCAAAAAAGGCAGGATTGCTTCCTGGCGATCAGGTTCTTTCTGTCGATGGTGCCCCGGTTGAAGACTTTATGGATGTTCAGAGCCGAATCGTAACCGGCAAGTTAAAAACTGCCCAAGGTCGACGTCTTTCACGATTAACCGTTTTACGAAGCAATGAGAGAAAGGATATTGAGGTGTTTCCTGAAGTTTTTGGCACGGAAGAAATTCGCGTTATTGGGATCGGACCAAAGGAAACTTTTTTTATCAATGAACTTCAACCAGATATGCCCGCTATACAAGCAGGTTTAGAGAAGGGAGATCAATTGGTTTCCGTGGATGAAAAAAAGATTTTTTCATTTTCCCACCTTGTAGATTATCTTACGAAATTAGATGATAATAAAGAAATCGCCCTCACAGTTCGCAAGGGAGGGGAAAGTGGATTGGAACAAACCTACCACCTTTTACCCGTAGAAAAGGAAATGCAGCAAGGTGAAGATACTGTAAAAAGAAAACTCATCGGATTTAGCCCCCAATTCAAGATGATTACAACTTATCCAAATCCTCTTCTTCTCATTGTAAGTCGGGTTAAGGATATGTACCATACTCTAACCGGTCTAGTCAGTCCTCAGTCTGATGTTAAACTTCGCAACATGAGCGGGCCAGTCGGGATTGTTAATAATTTGAGCATTTTTGCTAGCATTGGATTTAAAAGACTCCTCTGGTTTGTTGTCTTTATCAATGTCAACCTCGCCATTCTTAACTTATTACCAATACCTGTTTTGGACGGTGGACACATGGTTTTTGCCACTATTGAAAGACTTCGGGGCAAACCTCTTCCCTTGGCATTTCTTGAACGATCACAAATGCTTTTTGTGGTTCTACTCTTTTCCTTCATGCTGTATGTCACTTTTTTTGATTTTCAGCGAATTTTTCCTTAAAGGATTAATTTAAGAAATGGCGTCCTCATACTGCGCCTCGCGTTTTCAGTCGATTCGTAGATCATCTAGAGTCGTACGCATTGGATATGTCGAAACCGGAGGTAATCATCCAGTTAGAGTCCAATCAATGACCACAACTGACACTTTAGATATTGAAGGAACAGTCAGACAAACAATTGAACTTGCGGAAGCTGGTTGTGAGATTGTTCGTATTACCGCCCCAAATGTTCGGGCTGCAAAAGCCCTTGCGGAAATATCCCGACAAATCCGTTCTGCAAAAATTGATGTTCCGTTAGTTGCCGATATTCATTTTCTTCCACAAGCCGCAATGGAAGCTGCAAAATATGTCGAAAAAGTTAGGGTCAACCCCGGAAATTACGCAGACCGTAAAAAATTCAAAATACGCGAATACAGTGATTCTCAGTACCAAAATGAACTCGAACGACTCCACGAATCTTTTTCCCCATTAGTTCTCCGCTGCAAAGAACTTGGGCGTTCCATGCGCATCGGAACAAACCATGGATCACTTTCTGACCGAATTATGAATCGATTTGGCGATTCGCCTCGGGGAATGGCTGAGTCGGCCCTAGAATTTATTCGCATTGCTCGCTCCCATAATTTCCATGACCTCGTTCTCTCTATGAAATCGAGTAATCCGAAAGTAATGATTGAAGCATATCGTTTGGTTGTCTCGCTGATGAAGGAAGAAAATATGGACTACCCACTCCATCTCGGAGTGACTGAAGCGGGTGACGGTGAAGACGCCCGTATAAAAAGTGCTATTGGAATAGGCTCTCTTCTTCTTGACGGTCTAGGGGATACTGTACGAGTTTCCTTGACCGAAGACCCAGTTGCTGAAATACCCGTTGCCCGAGACCTTGCCAGTCGAGCAGAGCATTGGTGGGTATCCCCAAAAAAAGATCGAATTGATCTCATGGAAGAAATTGATTTCTTCTCCTTTCAGCGAAGAGAAAGTCTTGAAATAAAACTTTCTGCTGCCGGTCTATCAATCGGAGATAATCATCCACCCGCTGTTCTTAGCCATGCTTCCTTTACATTATCTAAAACTGCTGAAATTATTCGCACCGTTGCACAAGTTCAGGTTAGTTCAAAGGACGCACCCATAGAAGGACTTATTCTTACTCTGAAGCACTCTAGAGAACTTCCTAATTTGGCATTGCTTCGTTCATCCCTGCTTGGTGCGGTACACACTATACTAATAGATGATCAGAGAGAGGAATCAGACGACGACTCGATTCCACCGAACCGTTCGAAACTGGTACCCTTGCTCTGGTATAGTCCAAAAGCAACTTGCAGTGGAGCAGATCTAGCTCGCTTCCTTACACTTTGTGATGAAGCTGGGAACCAGCCTGTCTTATCAATAGACCCCAGCGGTTCAAACGAAGAAATATCCACCATACTAGCGAATGCCTCAAGTAAGACAATCGTTACTCTCGATCATAAAGACTGCATTCAACCAGTATCCGGATACCGCGAACTCGCTGTGTATATTGGTCAGCTAGGTCTAAACTCCCCAATTTGGATAAGAAATTATGAAGACTCAAGGTTCTTCCCCGAAGAAAACTATTTTTCCGCTAAGTTACTCGACTCTGCAATTCTATCAGGCTCCCTTCTCTGTGATGGAATAGGAGATATGATCTCTGTTGAAGACACCGGAGATCTAAATCGAAACCGGGCACTAGCTTACAACCTTCTACAAGGTGCCCGAGCCCGTATATCCAAAACTGAATTTATTGCCTGTCCCAGTTGTGGAAGAACTTTGTTTGATCTACAAAGCACTACTCAAAAAGTGAAGGAAGCAACCGGACATTTAAAGGGGATTACAATTGCGGTGATGGGATGCATTGTAAATGGACCCGGAGAAATGGCAGATGCTGATTTTGGATATGTCGGTTCAGGACCCGGTAAAATTGATCTTTATGTAAGTAAAAATCGGGTCAAATCTGCAATTCCCGAAAGGGATGCCGTTGATCAACTCGTTCAACTAATTAAAAGTGAAAATAAATGGATCGCTCCCTAACCAATCACACCCCTAATCTCTCGGCGGCTGACTCTGCTCTTCAGGATCGCATTCTTGCCGGACATCATGCCGTCCTCAATCAGGTCGAATACTTTCGTGCTAACTTCGGAGCCGCAGACAGTCGGTGGAAAAAAGATGGTACCCGGGTTACTATCGTTGACGAAACCATCTCCCATGAACTATTCCTTCAACTTCAAAAAGAATTTTCCAGTGATGACTACTGTTCTGAGGAAGGTTCGGAAACGGCTGAACCTATTTCCACTAACGCAGAATTCTGCTGGGTTCTTGACCCAGTAGATGGCACCAATAATTATGCTGTGGGTGTACCTGAATGCTGTATATCGCTCGGACTACTCCGACATGGCATGCCCGTTTATGGTTTCATTTACGATTACGGGAGAGACAATCTTTTACAGGGAGGTAAGTTTTTTGGATCGATTGAAGGAACCCATCCCGTTAAAGCTTCTACTGAACTGGTGAACGAAAAACTTACCTTTTGTATGCACTTTCCCATCCCACACCAATCTTTAAATGCCCTCACCGAGGCCCTGGGTGTTTGGCGAATTCGCTGCCCAGGTTCCGCTGCTGTTGGTCTGGCCAATGTGGCAACTGGCCGATTAGATGGATGTCTTGAATATCGGGCAAAGCCTTGGGATTGTGCTGCCGGTTATCCAATCTGTGAAGGGGCTAGTGCCAACTTTCATTTTTTGAATAAATCTGTATTCCCTCTTCGATCCTTCTCTCCTAGAATGGAATCCTGTCCATTTCGGGTCGGTTCCGAAATCTTCCACAAAGAGGTTGTGAAAGCCTTGAGCATCGAGTCTTAAGGAAAGAATTGCAACTTGACCACTTTCGGTCAAAAGGTTTTTATATCACTTTGGACGCGGGCATAGTTTAGTGGTAAAACCCCAGCCTTCCAAGCTGGTGTCCTCGGTTCGATCCCGAGTGCCCGCACCATCCTTTAATTTACTAGGATGTAGCTGATTCAAACCCAAGAAAAGGCAAAAGCTACAATAAAAGCTACAATAAGTTTATATGTGTCTATACATATCCTGTTGTGTTTATACATGTACATTGGGGGGCGGGGGTACGAATATCGGATCGAATGTTTACCCAAGACCGATTACCCCTCTCAAAAAAATTCTGACAAATGTGAATGCCAACGATCCTCTTCAAAGGGTATATCTTCCAATATATTGATCGACTCATCGAACATGCCCAGCTCGCGGTATCCATTCGAGCGGGACAGGCGGGTGCAGAGGTTCATGAGGGACTAATGCCCCATGTTGTACAGAGCCTGAATTTCAGCAGCGGATAAGGCACGGTCGTAGATGCGGACGTCGTCGATGAGTCCTGCATAAATATGGGGCTTAGAGCTGTTATGTCTTCCAATTCGAAAATTTGTTCCGTTCAAATTTCCTTTTTGATAAGTTTGTTCGAATTTTTTAATACCATCAGCAAAAAAACTTATTTTACTATCAAATTGAACAACAGCATGTGTCCATTGGTTAAGTGAAGCTGGATGTGATGTGTCAACGCTTCCATCATGGAATTCAATCTGATAATTACCGTTTTGGGGACTGTATCCAATAATTAATGAATGGCCACCTTGACCTGGTACATCGCTATCCACAATTGAATGACTTCCTGAAATATCATGAGCATAAATCCAAGTTGAAATTGAAATTGGTAACGAATTGCTAGCTACCGAAGTTTGAACAAAATCATCCACCCCATCAAAACTCAATGCTCCACCAATTTTCCCAATCGTCCAAGTCGGACCGCCCGTTAAGTTTCCAACATTACCATTTCCACTCGAATCATATGCAACTGTCCCATTAGTCTCGTCGAATTTCCACCAACCGACTAAACCATTCATAAGTGTGTAATTACTAACTAACACTTCAACCATCACCGACTCCACACTCCCAAAATCATTACTCACTATCACGGAATAATTACCGTCATGATTTGTAGCATTGGCATCTGTAATATTAATGGTGGCATTGGTCTCGCCTACTAAGTTCACCCCATCCTTTTTCCATTGGTAAGTAAGGTATTTACCTTCGGCTGAAAATGATACAGAACCATCACCCCCCACATAAATTGTAGATGCTTGTGGCTGAGCGGTAATCTCAGGCTTAAGGTATTTGAGTATCTCATCGCTAATCTGATCCTTTCCAATTGTCTTGTTTGCAATCTTACTTGCCGTCACCGCTCCATCTGCCATCTTACTCCCCGTCACCGATCCATCTGCCACTTCTGCCTGAACGAGGGGCGTACCCGCAGAGGCATTGCCATCCTTGCGGTACAAGTCGTAGACACCCGCCATGGAGGCATTCAGGTCGGCGGCGTAAACTTTGTTGGATAAAGAAGAACCATTATCTCCCCCTAATACAAAGACTTTTTCGTTTATCACAACAGCGGATGCTATGTATTTTATTTCTGGAAGATTACCCGCAAGCTTCCATAACTTTGAAGCTGGATCATATCTCTCTATTGTTTTCAAGTAATTACTGCCATCGTGTCCTCCTGCTGCATACACTGAATTGATTCCTATCCAAGAAAGACCCCAGTGTCTCTGTGAATTCAGTCTTTTCTCAAATAGCCAAGAATTATTAATCGTGGAATAGCTTTCTACAATATCTCTTATGACCCAAATTCGATTATCAAAAAGAACTAGGCTGTTTCCATGGGTTGCATTAGTCATGCTTGTCTTAATTTTCCATTCATTTTTGAGAGGATCGAAGCAAAGAACCTGATTCATGTCTTCGTCTAAAGAACCTCTGCCTCCTATAAGGTATATTTTACCATCAACAGTTATCGCACATCCGTGATTAACTTCGCTGGGTAAGTCAACGCCAGCCGTCCAACTTCCCGTTTCTGGATCGTACACTTCTACACTAGACAAACCCTGTCCTCCAATAGCATATAATTTTCCATTTAAAACTGTAGAGGCTACTCCCATTCTTGGTACTGCCAGAGGATTGAGAGTTTCCCAAGAATCTGTAATAGGATCATAACGCTCAACAATTTTGCCTGAATTAGTATCATTTCCTCCAATAAGATAAATTTTCCCATTCAAAGATTCAGCTCCATCGAAAACCTGTCTTGGCTGGCTCATCGGAGCTTTCTCCTCCCAAACTAATTCCTTTGGTGTTCCTAGCTGATAAAGCGAATACCCATCAGGAGCGGACTGCCCACTTGGAACGGAAATCAAACTTCCCGCAACGACTCCACCTCCACCTGATCCATTCTGATCCAACTTGGCGGTGACCTCTGAGGATAAGCGGTTCAGTCCAATAGGGGCATTCAGGTCAGCAATTACATCACTCCCAAGCTTCGACTTATTAATCGAGCCAACAGCAATGGTAGCGGACTGTGCAGTCCCCGCGGAAAACGCATAAGGAACAGATGCAAAGGGTCGGTCGGGACTCAATTGCTGAAAGCCATTTACCCCATCACTAAACCATACCCGGAGCTTGGCATCTGAATGCTGAACGAAGACCTGCGGATCAATTGCACCCATGCCCGGTATCGCGGTATTGCCCAAGAGTAAAGAATACAAACCACCACTGACCGAAACTTTTACCGATGCCTGAGGCTCAGAACCATTGACACTTGTTCCGTCATTACTCCAGTAGGTAATCTTTCCATCTGTATTTACGAGAGCGAATTTGAAGAGTCCATCACCCTCAAAGGGTTGTCCATTCACTGCGACCTGACCCGCATAGTTGAGGACAGATGGTACTGCATGAGCAGATAAAACCGCTACCAAAAACATAACCAATACCTGACCGATATACTTCATGCTCTGCATGATTGTACGATTATACTGTATTGTCAATGCATTGGGGTGGAGGTACTAAAGGATTGCACTCATCAATCATGCCCAACTCGCGATAGCCATTCGAGCGGGATAGGCGGGTACGGAGGTTCATGGATTAAACATTGAGTTTCTCAGTAGTAAAGTCTTCTTGAGGTAAAGCTTTTAGGCAATTCTTCCTTAATCCAACTATCATTCCTAGAGCCAAAAGTGAACTTAGTTGATCGATTGGAAACTAACACGGAAGCCAAAGTGGCTGCGGTTGCTCGGCATGCTGTTAATGCGCTTATCCGATCGCAGGTTTGTCCCGCCGGTGTACCAAGAACCACCCCGTACGATCCGATGCGAGTCCAAATCAACACCAATTGGATCGGTCACAGAACCAGTCGGGTATTTCCCATACCAGTCTGCACACCACTCCGAAACATTTCCGTGCATGTCAAAAAAGCCCCATGGATTGGGACGATACGATCCAACCGCTCCTGTTTTCTTTAGTCCACTATCATTGTAGTTTGCCAACTTCGGATCTAAGTCATCCCCCCAAGAATACTTCGTTGTCGTACCTGCCCGGCAGGCATACTCCCATTGAGCCTCGGTGGGCAGAGTAAACTCCCAACCGCGAAAGACTCGCCGTTCCTTTCTATTTAAAGCCTTACAAAATGCCACCGCTTCATACCATGAAACTCGCTCAACTGGTAAGTTTTTTCCTTTAAAGTTACTGGGATTATTACCCATTACTCTTTCATACTGCTCCTGCGTAACTTCATGTTTACCTAGATAAAACCCTTTGGTTAAAATTACTGGATGGGCATCCCCTTCGTCACCCATAATGAAGCTACCGGGCGGACACCAAATCAGTTCCATATCTAAAGCGGACTTAACAATGTAATTTGGCTTTGTAGCATATCCTTCCACAGTATTCGCAAGTCTTGATATATCATATTTGGAAGCAACCTTCTTGGAATCAGCAACTGCATTGGCTAATTCAATCTTTTCAGTATCTGGTAAGTCATCGACATCACTTGCTCCTCCTTCTGCACCAATAACCTTTTGAGCAGTTTCCACATTCTTGGTTTCTAGATTTGCATCCTTGAAGCCCACTTTCCCCTCAAGAACTGCTAACTCGGTAGACTTAGAATCGACGGACATTCCAAATTGTGTACCTCTTACACCAGCAGTTCCGAGAGGAGATTTTACCATAAAAGAAGAATCCTTATTCAGTTTTTTTACATCCACCACTAGGTCGCCAATTTCTAATTCAAGTGCAACACGACTTGAACTGACTTCCTCTTCTAACTGGGTCACTTTTTTTGCTGATGGTTCAAAGTTCTTCTGCCAAAATACACTCAAAACAATCTTTGAATTTGCCCCCAGCTTAGCAAGTGTTCCGTTTGTGAGTAAAAGATTTGCTTCGGAATCTGCTCCTGTTTTAATAGTTGAAACAATTGGTATTGACTCACCAACAATAGCATCACGACCAACTACTTTCAATCCCTGTGAGTCAGAATTACGGGGAGGAAGTGTCACACTAACCTTCCCTTTAACTGATGATATTATAATGCCACCATTACCCAAGTCATCAAACGGTTTCGGTGAACTAAATAAATTTTTTGACGATACTTCTAATGTATATTTC
Organism: uncultured Verrucomicrobiota bacterium; assembly: GCA_902580225.1. Classification (GTDB taxonomy): domain Bacteria; phylum Verrucomicrobiota; class Verrucomicrobiia; order Opitutales; family Seribacteraceae; genus Seribacter. The sequence continues at coordinate 21,449 of CACHJU010000005.1, read as the reverse complement.
TGATCAGCTTTAGATAATTTGGTTAAGGGTAGAACAAATTCACGACCCTGAGTATTCTTGATTTTTACACTTTCCCCTACCTTCTCAACAAACCTTGCTTTAAGTGTTCGCCCATCCGAACTTGTCCAAACACGAAAATCCTCTTCTGCGTCACAAAGCTTACAGAAAAGAAATAATGCAAAAATAGTAAAGAGGAACTTCACAACCCTACCAAACCACTCCCCAACCCCACAGTCAAGCCACGAGGATAAGCTAACGATTTGATTACTCTTTTTGCCATATAGAATCTATCCACCTCTCGCGAACGCGCGCACGAATCCACTTCTTTAACGAGGGCTTACAACCGATTCCTATTGGCGTATTGTCCTATTGTCAGAGGGGGCTAATCGTTGATCGGATTATCAAATCACTCACTTACGAGTCGGAGTAAAATACTTAAAGTAATACCTTTGCGAGCCTCTATCATAGCACTAAGCATATCAAGCATTAATGATTACCAAGTTATTAAGAATCCTTTGTTAAGCAGGATTCTTTGCTTTAAGGCTTTAGAGTTTTTACTGTAGTACCTAGCTCTTTCTTGGTCTCAAAGGATTTTCTTGTTATGTCAGCAAGATTGGTGATGAGTCTACTGCTGAACATTTGCACCATGTTTGCATCATGCAAATCTCTACGCATCCTCTTTGGATCATGTTCCTCTGCATTTATCTTAATCTCTCGCTTAACTTTTTCTGCTTCTATTCTCAAAAGCATATACAATGAGACGCTATTTTGGTAATGCTCGTATACATCTGACTTAAATTCCTCAGAAACTTCTTCTTTCGTCTTTGCCATTCATTCTTTTCTTATGCTTCGCGTTCCTAGGCAAGACCTTTGTTTCGAATCCTTAGTCAATAAATCCATACCTAGCTTTTAAGTTTCAATTTCTGCATACTGAGTAATGACGAGCATCTGCCCGCTGAGAGAGTCTAACTACAACATTTCAACCTTCTCCCATTGCCCCTACTGACAATTCGCCAATATCCCTCAATCAACCTCAACCACTTCGGCCTCCCCATGAGATCGATCAGTCTTTCGATTAACAGCTGGGCGATTCAAAATATCTGTAATAATTTTAGTATTTGTTTGTAAATCCGTATTATATGGGAACTAAATTTTAGAACGAGCTCCAATTTTCATTTTCATATTTATAGTAGATCGTACTGGTACCCGAATTTGATAGGTAAATCCATTTTTGTTCTGTATTATCATACATATATGGAAAAACATTTTGATTAGTATATGCCCATGCATTTAATTTTGGAATATGAAACCAAGTGACAAAATTATTGAAGCTTTTATAAACCCATCCAATCTGGGAATGATAGAGCCAGTTATCTTCATTATCATAGTAGTTTCCAAACCAATTCGTTTTTTTCCAACCGGTTGCCACATTTGATATATTAGTCCAATCCGAAGAAAAATTTGCAACAACTGTCATATCCGAAGAAACGGTTACATTAAGCGGGTTTTCAGTACTATTTACATCACCACTCCATCCAGAGAAAACAAAACCAACACTCGCATTTGCTTCCAGAGTTGCCTGAAAACCGGACAATCCCCCACCCGCTCCGCTTATTATCCCCCCGGTTGCTACTCCATCCGTTAAAACAGAGGCGGTTACTTTCACAAAAGAAGTAGTTACATAAGTTCCGTTTAACCCAACATATTTACCCAAAGTAGAATCTTTCAATTGATCCGTATTTATATCCTGAAAACCGGGAATGCTATTTATTTTACCTTTGTAAGCACCGACGAGCATAAAATGCCCTGCAAAAGAATAGGAAGAATTTTGCCAAGTGCCAGTGACATTTTTTTCATGGGCATGATAATGCTGACCATAATCCTCATGACTATGGGAACCATAGTCATCGAGTGCCACACTGTATCCATCCATACTGGAATAGGAATTTTCATATTTCCCGTAAAGTGCCAATCCATCCATTGAAAAACCAATGACAGGTGGATGGGAATGACCAACATAATCTTCCATGTTGTAAAGATTGATTCCATTACCGTTGAAAGAGTGTCCGTCTGCATGATAATGTAATCCCATTCCCCTCCCTACATGAACTCCGGTTGTGGAAATTTCCGCGTTCAATTGAGCATAGTTTAAGGTGTTATTGAATGCCGGATAAATCTTCACCCCATCGATTGCCATTCCATTTACAGATGTGGATGCGTAATTATAGACATTGTAATCAGTGGCCGCAATTCCTGCATCTGATGCCAAAGAGTTCACAGTGGATAAATCATTGTCGGTTAAGGAACTCACTAATCCATAATCCTTAAGAGGAATTCGGAAAAGACTGCTGGATAGGACCGCATTTCGGGTAATGGTCTGACTAGAGTAATTTCCCGAAGAACCATCACCAGGTGGTCTGGCTACATCGATTAAAAAATTGGGCCCGCCAGTGCCGTTATTGGAACCAACCACCATAAAGGGATGATACACCCCAGAGCTGTCTTGGGCGTTAGTGAAAAAAACAAAAGGAATATTTTGCTCTCCTAGTACTGCATTAACTTCGTCTACTGCCTGAAATTTATGGGAAAGCATATTATCCCGAACCGTCATGTAAAGGGAAGTATCATATCTCAGAGATTCTCCAGCATTCAACAGGGCAGCCTCAATTTGACTGAGGTATTGGGATGCAACCGACCGGGCAGTTTCACTGGTTCCAAATTGATTACGGTATTGTTCGTCAATATCTTTATATACCATCCCATTCGGTCCAACTAATTGGCTGTTTTCCAACGAAGTGACATCAATTTCCGAAGTACTGGGATTGACCGGCCAAGTTGCAAAAGAATTGGTTTGCCAACTTATACTGGCTGGATTGAAGTCCTGACCGGCCACATTTGAAACATTAAGTAAACCGGCTGAATCAGCCAACATAAAAGAGGTTGCATCAGACTCTGCAGTCACCAATTCGATTCCTATTTGACTTATTTTCAACCAATGATCAGCAGACCAATTTATATCCTGCTCAAAATCTCCTGAACTCGAATTGTAAGTATACCTTGCGAGTGCTTTAATAGTTGCCTCGTAAGGAGAACCATCAAAACTAAAAATAAGATAGCTGGGATTTGAAATAGTTGAATAATCAACCGCTTTCACTTGACGAATAAGAAGATTATTGGAAGTGGAAACTCCGCTGGACGAGTTTGCATCTATAGCAAAATATATTTTCAACTCGGGTCTGATCGTATAGGTGGAGGAGAGGGAAGAACTGGATTGTCTTTCTATATTTAAATCTTGGATTTGAAACATACTTCGTAGAACCCGACCATAGGTTGAATTTTCATCACTTAGAGAAGACACCAATACGGTCTGCAATCCGGTCATATTTCCTTCGGTCACGGACAAACAATATTGACGTGAAGAATCCATCAAAATCACATGGGCACTGTTCGAAACCGAAGTTACAACCGATGGGGACCAAGTTTTGGAAAAATTAGACTCTAGAATGGTTGAAAATGGACGCGGACCATAAAAATCTGCACCATGTGAAAAAAAAGGGGATATCAAAATTAGGATAAATAATTTGGTTCTTTTTTTCACAATCAGCCAAAGGAGAAATCATGGCTACGGAGCAATTCCATATACTTTGGCATTTAAAATCATAGGTAGGTTGCCTCTTCCCCCAATAGTTCCCCCCGAAACATAAGTGGTTTGAATTTGAGGAGTACCACTACTCGATTTTGCCCAAATATAATAAGGTGGATTGCTATTCAAGGTTGTACCCGCAGGGAAATCGAAATTGACAACGGTGTAAGAGCTATGATTGAAAGTCTTCGAATTGGAGGTGGCAACCGGACTAAGTCCGGCGAAACGAGTGTTCGGGTTAGTACTCACATTTGCGCTCTGGTTATAAACATGTAGATAGACAGTTGCTGAACCTCTCAAATAAAGATCAATGGAACTAATGTTATGAGATGTAAAGGGAGATGGAATCAAAATCCTTTGCCAAGCATTGACCATATTTCCAGAACTGGTGCCACCGGTAAAACTCAAGATTTCAACTGGGGGGTCCGCGATTAAAATTTCCGCTTGGTTGGACTCCTGATTACCAAAGTCATTGGTCACAACAACTGTGTAATTTCCCTCGTGCAGGGTAGCATTTGCATCTATAATGGGAAGAGTAGCACTGATCTTTCCGGAAAGATTTGAGCCGTTTTTCTTCCACTGATAAGTTAGAAATTGACCTGAGGACACCACTGTTAGACTCCCGTTGGCTTCACTGTTGATTGTTGTATTTTGAGGATGAGTGGTTATGGAGGGTTTGAAATAACGTTTAATATTAGAACTCAATTTATTCGCCTCGATCGTAGCATTCAAATCATTCTGTACCTGAGAAGACAACATGGATCGGGTAATTGTTCGGTTTAAATCACTTCGTACATCAGCAGCGAGCATCGATTTAGTAATCGTTCGATTTAAATCGGTTTGCACACCACTCGAAAGCATCGAACGGGTGATCGTCCGATTTAAATCATTGCGTACATCAGTGGATAACATCGATCGGGTAATTGTTCGGTTTAAATCACTGCGAAGATTACTTGTAAGCATGGTCTTGGAAATAGAATTGGGAACAACTGACATAGCAATTCTGGCATAATCCGAAGATAAGGAATATGGCGAAGCAGTAATACGTTGATCCGGCTTTAAATGCCTTTTGCCAAAACCGTCTTCGTTATCAAATTCAACTTTTAAATATAATTCAGCATATTGGAGAAAAAGTTGAGAAGGTATTTGATTCATACCCTGCCCGCCTAAAAGAACGGTATAACGCCCATTGGCTACAAAAACTCTAATCGAATCATCTGCACCGGCACCATTTCTCCAAACTACTGTGTTATTCGAATCGTATAGAGAAAAAGTGAGTTTCGCATAACCATGATAATTTGAGTTGTAAATTGAAACTTTACCCGAGTAAGCTATCGGAGCAGCAGCCCACAACCCACTTTTTGAAAAGAGAAAAAAAACTACGAGTAAGGAAAACCTGAGCATTGACTTTTAAATAGCAAAATTTATGCCCAATTGCACTCCTAAAGTGATAATAGTTAATAAAATAAGTTATCTTAATTAAGTGTATTCAAAATAACATAGGTAGCCTGATTGAGTTATAAAACTGCAGTCCTGGTGTATTGGGGCAGAAAGCTTCGAATTTTCTTCATTTTCAACTCCGGGGATTATTAGCTTTAACGAGCTATAAAACGCTTATTTCGATGATATTGAATATCATTTAAGCGATTGAAATCGCCCTTTGGATCATAGTGGACTGGGCTAACGCACGAAATTCAAGATCATACTCAGAAGGAGTTTCAAAGGTGTAAGTTAGGCACTTATGTTCTAAATAAAAATACAGGGCTTCAGGGACACCGTCTTTGGGAGGATTCGTAGGTCGTGGACGAATAATTCCATTCTTTGCCTTTCGACCCTCAATCATTCTACGAGAGTCTGGCGGAATCAAAAAAGAACCTGCTTCAATTATTTTTTCCGCGTTTTTACTTGGTCGGCCTCCTGAGCTCGGCTCATAGAGATAAATTCCTCGACCATCAAAATCTTCATGTAGATTGAGAACCAATTTAAACTTTAATCTTTTGGTTCGATTAAGTATGTGCCTAATCAAAAGATTATCTGGACTTTCCCAAATACGGTTCAAGTCCACACCACTTGCATCACACCGAGAATTATTTATCAAGCCCCAAGGATTAAGACAGGGGTAAATCAAAAGAGGAAAAGAACTAAGTTGATCTATATTAGATTCGGCCCATAAGAGTAAACCTTCGGTTGATCCAGATTCATCCCCGTGAATACCAGCAGAAATATAAATTATATCTCTATTATGAAGTGCAGGAGAATAGATTTCATAACATGCATGATCGTCCACCTTTCCAATTTTTTGAACCCGAAGACCGGATTTGCGACAAATTTTTCGCCATCGGTGGAGAAGAAATTTATAATTGTGACTTTGGTAAGAGTTTACGGATAATGGCATTTGTTTTTTAATAATATATCAAATAGTTTAGACACGATGAATTTTGAAGCGATCATTTGGTACGCCCTTACATTGGATTGCATAATTGCAGGTATAGTTTCCCTCTTTTTTAGAGATTGGTACGAAAAAAAACTTCCGTCTATTTATAAAATTTTTCCAGTTACATATGGATGGTGTCTGGTGTATGTATGCCTTGTTATATGGTCAGGAAATCTGCTTTGGCGTTTGAAAATTCTACCTTGGTAAACACAGGATATAAATTTATTTTTTTTCATCTTTTTCTTTTTCACCATATTTAGTTGAAATTGATTTTCCGTCCCTGAATATCTTTCGGTATAAAATCGAACCATCGTCTTTATAATAAGTCCACTCGCCAAAACGTTGACCACTTTTGTAGTTGCCCTCCTGACGTTTCTCCCCGTTCTCATACCACCAAGTTAAGGGGCCATCCCGCTTATCATTCCAATGCGTGTAATCCATCCATTTTTTTCCATTCTCATACCAAGATCGGGCATTCCCATCTTTTAAACCATCTTTATAATTTTCCTCTACTTTCAAATTTCCATTCTCATACCAAGATCGAGTAATGCCGTTCCTCTTTCCGAAGGAATATTCAGCTTCAAGCATATTTTGTCCATTTGCATACCAAAATCGAGTATTTCCATGAAACTTACTTCCATCAAGTTTATCGATTGAATCTGGAATCTCATTAATTTTCATACTACCCGGAATAATTTCAACTGCATATACAGGAATGCCATTTTCTTTCCAAAGACTTGATTGATCGATTTGACCCTTTAATAATCGAACCAGAATTTGGACCTGGGTGTTCGGATAATTCTTTTTTAAAAATCCAGAATGAGGTTTTTCAGAATTTGGAAAATACAAAATTTCATTTCTATTTTGAATTCTATTCCAATCTAAGGATTGATTTAAAATTTGTTCGCTAACTTGAGTATTATTAAAATCAACTCCTCTCAATTCGGTTCTAAATCCTATTAAACAAATAAAATTTAAAAAAAGTATTTTTCTGTACTGCTGTAAAGGCTTACAAAACAAAAATACTTTATAGATTTTAATAATTCGGAAAATATTTTGATTTTGCATAAGGAATATAGAGATCAGAAATAAAACAAAATAATGATTTCTTCCAAAAAATTCAATTAGAGACTTATTTCATAAATCTTCGATGATTAAGGTTTCAATTATTATAAAATGCACCATTCAAGATCCCATTTATAATGAAACTGTATGTTACACTCCTTATTTTCAATATTTTAGATAAATATTTGTACTCTAAGTAGAGATAGACTCAGAGGAATTAACTTCTCTGGGATATTCTTTAAATCAAAAAGTTCGATTTGAGGAAAATAAGATAATTATAACTTCGACAAAAAAATTACTTATAATTTTTTGCATCTTGCCAGGAATAGAGTTAGTGTACTTATGCATTTAATTTAAATAATCCCTATGATGAATAAAAAAAATTATACACCCTTAGAAATTGGCGATCGGGTTATTGAGAAATTCGCGAGTAATCAGAAAAAACGTATTGGAGAAGTTATTTTTGTCCAAGAAGGTAGAAAAAGAAAGTTACAACTTCTACAGTTGAATCCACATGACTTATCTCCCGTTCGAAAGAGTAATTTAGAATTAAAATTCTTTCGAATAAGTGAATGTAAATGTAAAAAATTGAATAGATTGAAGTATTTGAAGAAACCAACTTTTCAAATTGGAGATATAATCCGGTATTCTAGAAATGCCCAAGTAAAATATGGAAAAATTGTGAGCTTTGTACATCCGGACGGATTATACACAGAATCGAATGAAAAAGGTTATAATGGTAAAGATCTTATAGAATGCGTAGCCATAAAAGCAAGAGATGGATTACCAAGAAAAACAAATGGTACAGGTGAAGTCATACGATTCACAATTGGCCCCAAACACCTTAAGATATGCCAAATTTTACCCATGGACCAAAGTGGGGGTCAAAGAATTAAGGGATTTTAAACAATATCTAGAAATTTAACAAAAAAAGGCACACGCCTTCCTCTGACGTGTGCCTTACATGGTGTTACCATGAAACCCTTTCCTTGCATTTACCTAATGCATAATTGATGCCAAAGTTGAAATAATAGTAAAAAAGTACTTTAAAAGATGTAACCTTGGATTCACTTTTACAAAATACTTACTGATTGTTTCCTAAAGAAACAATACTTTTTCACGATTTTTCGAGATTTGTATAATAAGCAAATTTATAGCCTGAAAGCGTAACTTGCTCCTTATCTAGAGAAGGAGAAACAAAAAATAAAGAGTAGCTTTGTTATAAATAGCGAAGTCAGTTTACCACTTTCTTAAAAGTTCTTCCCAGTAGCCATCGAGACTTTCAGAATCGGCAAAAGACTTAATTATCGAAGCATCAGAGCTCTTCGCATCGTGATAGTAAAAAATAATTTTATTTTTAGACTGATCTTTTTTGAAAAGGTAAACTTGGCTTTTATTCACACATAAAGGATTCCCATTCTCATCCACACCCGCTTTTATAACATTCAAAGACGCTTCAGATTTACTACCCAAGGCTCCCATGAATAAGGAGGCGGACAAGATAATAATAATTCCCATAAACAATTTATTACTTTTATTCATATAATAATTTCTCCAATAAGTTAAAAAATGACTCTACTTATACAAAAAAAGAATCTCTATAGAATGGCAAAAGAATTCCAAAATTTATTGATTCTTTCTTGCTCATTGCTCAAATAAAATTCTTCCTATTAAGATTCTTCTATATGAAAATAATTTTGATTTTGATTTTGCTCGTCTCATTCAGCCCGAATATTCGTGCAGAAAGTAAGACCTTAGGTGATTGGGCCATTTTGCACAGAGAGGCAGATAATTTATTCAAGAATGCTCAGCATGAAGACGCGGCAAGCTTATATCGCCAAGTAATAAAAGGTAGACTGCCCTTTCAGGGAAACCAGCATCGAGATGTTGGCGTGGCTTGGAATAATCTGGGAGTCGCCCTTTATTTTATTGGTGAAAGCGAAAAGGCAGAGGAAGCTTATGAAAAAGCAATTGAAGTTTTACTGCCCGCGGTTGGTGCAAAGCATCCTGATATTTTATCCGTTAAAACAAACATAGCGTTCATAATGGAGTCTAAAAATAATTACAAAGAGGCTGAAAAAAGCTTTCGAGAATTACTCAACCAGAAACTCCCGTTAGTTGGAGCAAATCATCCTGATTTGGCTGACTGCGAGGAAGGCTTGGCATTGGCATTGGAAGGACAGGAGAAGCATGAAGAGGCACTTAACTTACTTGAAAAGGCACTAAAAACCCGGACGGATAAACATGGAGAGAAACATACTGATGTTGGGGCAACCTATGCTGCAATGGCTATAATTTATTTAAACCAGGGAAAGTTTGATGAAGCCGATCAATTTGACGAAAAAGCAAGAAATATTTTATCTCAAACCGAAGGCACTTACTTACCAAATTTAAATACAGTTTCCCGCCTTAGACCACAACCAGCAGAATTGCTTAGAGCTAAAAGTAAGAATTTACGAATTCCATGATTCCTTACTTTGGTCGTTCAGCAACTAGTTTTTGAAACTCGTAAAATTTCCAAAAAGTAAAATACCCGAACTGTTGTCATGGATCCAAAATGATGAGCAAAAACATTTCTGGTCTGGGAATACTTTTCAGGAAGGACTCAATGAAGAAATTTTCTCTCTTCATCTAAAGCGCGATAATGTATACGCCCTTTGTTTTTTGGATAAAAAAAAATTTTTAGTCTCATACGGTGAAATTGTACTTACAGAATTATCCAAAGGAATACTGTGTAGAGTGATTATTAAACCTGAAAAAAGGAGGATAGGAATTGGAAAGATATTTGTTAATCATTTGTTAGACTGGGCTTTTTATGAAAAATCAGTCCATAAGATCATTTTGAATACATATGGACATAATATAGCGGCACGCAGGTGTTACCAGTCAGTGGGTTTTTATGAAGTTGCTCTAAAAAAAAGGTTTCGTCGTGTTGGAAATAAATGGCGGGATTTAGTAGTTATGGAAAAGAATTCTTCTACAGATTAAGATCTAAAAGATCATAAAATGAAAAAAATTAGCGGTGGTCTCGTGCTTTATAATCTGGATATTCTGAATGAACCTAAGTTTCTGATCGCACACCCAGGCGGACCATTTTTTAAAACAAGAGATCTTGGATGGTGGAGCATACCAAAGGGGGAACCTGAAGATAATGAAGAGATTTTTGATGCAGCAATTCGTGAATTCAAAGAGGAAACGGGAATGGATTCAAAAGGGCCTTACACTAGTTTAGGTAATATCCTTCAAAAAAATGGAAAAAGAGTTTATGCTTGGGGCTTTGAGGGAGATTGGGAAAATGAACGAATCCTGAAATGTAATGAAATAACTTTAGAGTACCCCAAAGGAACAGGAAAAATGTGGACATTCCCAGAAATTGACCAAGCAATTATGCTTAATGCAAAGGATGCAAAGAGAAAATTGAGAGTAGAACAGGAACCATTTATTGATCGTTTGATGGATTATCTGACCAAACCTAATCAATAAGCTATGGTTGAAATTATTTAAATCGTAAATTATAAACAAACCATGCTATCTACATCAAAGAATAAAAGGTCATCAAGTTCAATTCCCCAGTTCTGGTTCATAATTTTCATTGTTATTGTTGGCTGGTCTCGCTATCTGCCTCTAACATTTCCGGAACTATTTAACTTCACTCCAGTTCTTGCCTTGTTTTTTGTTTCGGGTGCCTTTCTTCAAGGCCATCTGTCTTGGATTGGTCCAGTGTTAGCTGTTTTCGTTTCTGATTTATTTCTTAATCCAAATTATGGAGTCAATTTATTGGAACCCTTCACTCTCATTTCTATTGGATCATACCTCGGAATTTTCTTTATCGGAAAATCATTGAGAAATAAATTAAAGCCATTCAGTTTACTTGCAGGTGCAGTCACTAGTGCCTTATTATTTCATGCTATTACCTGCGGGTTTGCATGGTTCATTAATCCTGCTTATCCAAAGACACTGGCTGGTTTGTGGCAGGCTCAGTTTTTAGGTGAACCTGGTTATGCTCCAGCTTATTTGTTCCTAAGAAATTCAATTGTAAGTACGATTCTCTTTTCATCTTTCTTCTCATTTTTCTTTTTAAAAAATAAAAATAATAAAATTCTGTTTGGAAACTCATCTCAAGCACCAAAAACTCAACAGTCTCTTTAAACTAGAATCTCCTTTGACGATAGATCTCAAATAAACATACACCCGTAGCGACTGACACATTCAAGCATTCTATTGTGCCTTTCATAGGTATATTGACTAAGAGATCGCAATTGTCTGATGTCAGCCTGCGAATCCCAGTTTCCTCTGCCCCCATCACCAACCCTAAAGGACCTAAAAGATTGGATTCAAAAATTGTACTTTTAGCTTGATCACTTGTCCCGACCAATCGAATTCCTCGCTCTTGGAGTTTTTTCATAAAACGAGCTAGGTTCTTGACCCGTGCAATAGGAAGAGATTCTGCTGCACCGGCAGCGACATGCCGAACAACATCGGTCAATCCTGCCGACCTGTCAGATGGAAGAACAACCAAACATACACCGGCTCCATCTGCTGATCTTAAACAGGCTCCCAAGTTTCGTGGATCTTGGACTTGATCCAAAATTAGTAGGAGTGGATCCTCCTCAATCGAATTTAATAAATTTAAAGCTTCATCCTCATCCAATGTGGATATTCTCGCTTCTGTTTTTGAATGCGTATTTCTACCAAGCGATTTAGAAAATCGTCTACCCATCTAGGTGTTTATGTAACAAAGAAAATATAATTATTCGTGAAAATCTGCTCCTTGACCAGTCGCTTTTACATACCCTTGCCTGATACAGAAGTCACCAAAATGTTCGCCTTTATTTCTTACTTCAGAAAATGATTTTAAAACCGGCCGAAGTTCAGCAACAATCTCATCGTGAGTTATTGCAGATTTATAAAGCTTGTTTAAACGAGTACCATCCAATCCTGCACCAAGATAGAGGTTATATTTCCCCGGAGCTTTACCCACAAGGCCAATTTCTCCAAGGTAAGGTCTTCCGCATCCATTGGGGCATCCAGTTGATCGTATAGCAATGGACTCTTTTGAAAGACCAAGCTCTTCTATTATCTCATCCAATTCATCAATTAAATGAGGAAGATATCTTTCGCTCTCAGCTAAAGCTAAACCACAAGTTGGGAGAGCTGTGCAAGCAATGGAATTCAACCTCAATCCAGAAAGTTTTTCAGGTAATGTAACTTGATTGATTGATAAAATTTCATTCACCCTGACCTTGTCCGTTTCGGGTATGCGGGCTATCACTAAATTTTGATTAGCAGTAAGCCTAAACTCACACGAAATTGTCGATGCAATATCGCGGATGGCCTGTTTTGTTCTATCTCGTAAACGACCACTTTCAAAAAATAATCCATAAGTCCAAGAACCATCCGCATCTTGATTCCATCCATATCTGTCCGTGGTGGATTCAAATTCAAAATCACGAGCGGGTTGCAATTCCCATCCAAGTCTTTGGTTTAATTCATCTATGAACCACTCTACACCACGATCTTCTATGGTGTACTTCAACCGAGCATGCCTTCGGTCTGAGCGGTCACCAAAGTCACGCTGGATTTTAACCACCTCTTCGGCCACTTGAACCGCTTGCTCAGGAGTACAAAATCCGATCACATCAGCAACCCGGGGAAAAGTTGTAATTTTACCATGAGTCATACCTAGACCACCACCTACCAAAACATTGTATCCGACAATTTTTCCATTCTCGGCTATCCCAACATAACCTAAGCAATTTGAAAAAACATCCACATCATTCCGGGGTGGAAGAGCAACAGCTATTTTGAACTTTCTTGGAAGATATGTTTTACCATAAATAGGTTCTACAGTTTCTTCTCCTATGACCTTTGTTTTTTCACCATCCAACCAAATCTCGGCATAGGCAGATGTTTGAGGAGTCAAATGATCATGAATTTTTTGTGCTACCGCTAAAGCCTCACCGTGCAATTCAGACTCAAATGGATTCGATGGAGACATCACATTACGATTTACATCTCCGCAAGCCGCCAAGGTGTCAAGAAGGGTGTCATTAATCTCCTTCATGGTTTGTCTTAAATTCTTCTTAACAACACCGTATAATTGAAATGCCTGCCTGGTAGTCAATTTAAGAGATTGATCTCCAAATTTATCACACAATTGATCAATGCCAAGCCATTGTTTTGGAGTGCATACACCTCCTGGTACTCTTACCCTAATCATAAAGGAGAAAGCCTTTTCTTTTTTTTCTTTCAGTAAAGCTAATCGCTTGTCGCGATTGTCTTGTAAATAGGTACCATGAAATTTTGTCAGTTGAGCATCGTTAGCAGAAATTGAACCACTTGATGAGTCAGCTAAGCTATCTAAAATTGTACCCCTTAGATAGTCACTTTCCTCTTTGATACTCTCGTTTTTGGATAGTTTTTTACTTTTATCAGGATCAGAAATCATATACTACAATGATATCTTTTTTAATAAATTAGGCAAGTGTTCTCGATGCTACGATGACCTATGAAATCTTCCTTGATAAACTTCCTCAAGTTTAAGAGATGGATTAAAAGTCAATCCCTGATTAATATTAGGCCATGCAGCTTGACAATCGATATGGGATGCAAATGCAATCATAGCGGCATTATCACCGGTATGCGTTGGCTCTGCACAAAGCAAAATAGCTCCCTTTTCACTACTTAATCTTTTCACTTCCTTCCGAAGAATCTGATTATTCGCTACACCTCCAGAAAGACCAACACTTTTAAAAGTACCACAGTCCCAAGCATGTCCAGTTTTTCTTACTAATTGCTGAATGGCAGCCCATTGGTAGGAAGCAGAAAGATCCGAAAAGTTCATTATTACTTCAGATTCATTCATTTTTTGAATCGTATAAAGTAAGCTGGTCTTAAGTCCTGAAAAACTAAATTTCATTTCATCTTTTCTGGGAAATGCTCGCGGAAAATCGTAAGCCTTATAATTTCCATCTCTAGCTCTTTTCTCCAACTCCGCTCCTCCAGGATATGGGATTCCAAGTAATTTTGCTCCCTTGTCTAAACATTCTCCTGCGGCATCATCGACAGTTTTTGCAAGAATGGAAATTTCAAGTTCCTTGTTTATGGCAAAAAGTAATGTATTTCCACCTGACACCAATAATCCTAAGTGAGGTAGTAGATGACTCCAACTTTCAAATTCACCTAATGGCATAAAAGGAGAAAAAGCATGCCCTCGTAAATGATTTATACCAAAAACTGGAATATCCCATGATAATCCTAAAGATTTCGCCACACTGATACCAATTCCTAAACAGCCTACCAAACCGGGACCGCAAGTAACCGCGATTTTGTTGACAGATCTAGACAGTTGATACTTTAAACTAGCAAGTTCTAACAAAGGAATAAAATTGTTTAAGTGTTCAGAGACAGCAATATCCGGTACCACACCACCATATTCCGAATGTTTGACTACTTGGCTATGGACCCATTCATCAAGAACTCCATGTTTTGGCTTGTATAAAGCCAAAGCCGACTCATCACATGAACTTTCTATTGCTAATATCATTTAGAACATCTCTATTACTTATTGAACAATGATTCAGATTTACCTTTCTGATTTCAGAATTACTTCTTGAGCCCTATTTAATTGTTCGTCAGTAATAGGTAGAAATCCAAACTGTTTTTCAAAAGTTTCCTGGTTCATTATCTTTTCGCTGTATCTTTGGATTCTCAGCTTAGTTTCATTTTCATCACTACAATCAACTAAATATTTTGGCTCTATTCCACGTTCATGTATGGTGGTTCCATCGGGCAAAAAATACATAGCGGTCGTCAGTCGTAGACCAGACTTATTACCTAAAGGAAAGATGGTTTGAACAGATCCTTTCCCAAAAGATTGTTCTCCAACAATTTCTGCACGTCCAAGTACAGACAAAGCTCCACCCACAATTTCAGATGCGCTTGCACTGCCTTCATTCATTAAAATGACGACTGGAAAATCCGCAAAGACTTCTGATGAGTTTGCCTTATAATGCCGTACTTCTTCTTTCTTCCTTCCCTTTATCGATACTATGAGTTGACCTTTAGGGAGAAAACATTCTGTAACATCGATCGCTGCGGATAAAAGCCCACCCGCGTTATCTCTCAAATCAATTATAAGGCGCTTAGCCCCATCTTCTAGTAATTGCTTTACTCCATTCCTAAACTCATTTCCTGATCGTGATGTGAATTGAACTAACCTAATATAACCGGTACCATTCTCATCTACCCTTACCTCTTCCACACTGGAAATATTTATTTTTTTTCGCACTACGAATACATTCCGTTCTTTGAGGATTCGTGATCGAACCAACAATTCAACAGCCGTATTCTCCTCTCCTTTTATTCGAGCACTGACTTGCCCCAAATCAAAATCCGAAATGGATTCACCCGCTACACTTAAAATGTATTCTCCGACTACCAATCCTGCTTCTTCAGCAGGACCGTTAGGGAAAATCCGTGAAATCAAAACTCCATCTTCAACCTTCCTTATCATTACTCCAATTCCAACATACCTTCTGTGTGTATCATCATTAAATGATTTATATTCAGAAGGTGTGTAAAAACTAGAATGCCGATCCAATTTACTCGCCATTCCTGAAATTGCATGATCTGCAAGTTGACTAAAGTCAGATTGATTCCTATCTACATATAATGCATTGGTGATTCTTATAGATTCACTGAACCTAAATAGAGCTTTCCAATATTCGGTTTCGAAATATGAATGTTTTGTAGGATCCAACCAAATCTTGCACAGCAAAAAAGAAAGTACAAAAGACGGAATTCCCCAAATAAAGAATTGCTTAATTTTCACTCTATATCATATACCCAAGCAATTTAACAAAGCCAATGCCAAAGGAATATACTAACTTTTATCAAAAATTTAGAGCACAACTCAAAGATCGCCCCGCTATGCCCTTTGACGAATTTGTCGATCTTGCCCTCTATCATCCTTCCTTAGGATACTATACAAGAGCTAAAGAACGGGTTGGGAAAAATCAAGGAGCGGATTTTTA
The DNA here is from genome assembly GCA_902580225.1 of uncultured Verrucomicrobiota bacterium. GTDB lineage: Bacteria > Verrucomicrobiota > Verrucomicrobiia > Opitutales > Seribacteraceae > Seribacter. The sequence continues at coordinate 5,272 of CACHJU010000005.1, read as the reverse complement.
TACATCCAGTTCAACGGGTACACTTTGGGGACAAATGATTGTGAATGCATGTCAAACAATATTGAAAGCACAAGATTTAAGAAAATATACATTAGTAGAGATAGGAGCAGAACCAAATTGCTCTGTTTTCAGCGAAATCAAACATCCATTCAGAAGAACGATAACATATAGATTAGGGGATTTTATCGAAATTCCTGAAAACGCAATCGTCTTTTCCAATGAATGGCTTGATGCTCAACCTTTTAAAAGATTCAAATTCAATGCTAATAAAAGCAAGTGGTATGAAATTGGAGTTTCAATTCATGAAGGTAAACTTATTGAATCCTCTCTACCTTTAAAACTTGATCACCTTTTTCCAAAGAGAAGTATTGCAGGATATACTATTGATTGGCCGACAGGATCGATCATATCCATTGAAAATATTCTTTCACAATCATGGTCTGGACTTTTTCTTACATTTGACTATGGACTATCGAAACAAGTTTTATTTAATGAACGCCCGGAAGGTACAGCTCGTTCATACTTTAGGCATCAAATGAGAAACGAATTACTTAAATGTCCGGGAGAGCAAGATTTGACCTGTCATTTATGCTGGGATGAACTTGTTGATTGTCTGGAAGAAAAGAATTTTCGAAAACCTAAACTTCAAAGCCAAGAATCTTTTTTTATGCATCACTCACAGGAGAAAATTAAAAGCGTATTAGAAAATACTAATGATGCTCTGAATCTTAAGAAACAAAAATTAAAGGAACTCATTCATCCCCAGCATCTCGGAAATAAATTTCAAGCATTATGGGCTATTAGGTAGTTATAAGAGATTTTACATCTATCTTAAGGAAGACTTGATCCGAGGACGTTAGTTATTTCGTATGGACGACCAATTTCATAAACTCTTCGGATCTGCTCTTCATCATGCACGGCTTCAACAATACCAAATTCATCTATGCTACCATTGAAGGCAATTCCATTCTTCTTATTAGCTGAAGGACTAGAATGACCAAGCATTGCTTTGGGGAAGTTGAGTAAAACTGGATCAATCAATTTCTCCCTGCTAAAAGATCGACCGTTCATGTAGTGACTAATCATTTTAGAATCAGCGTTGTATGTGGTTACAACATGAGACCATCTACCAAGAGTTTCTGGACGAAAAGCAACGGCTGACTCGTAGTAAACATTTCCTTTTTCATTACGGGTACGCAGTACAATTTGACCGGCATTATTGATACTCCAACAAGTAGAACCTAGAGTCAAGGAATCGCTGCAAATAATGGGTGAAATAGATTGGTCCAGCGAGTCAATTTTGAGCCAAGCAGAAAAGGTGGCAGATTTTAAATGATTGGGCAGCTGCAATCTGACACGGTCATTTTTTCGTTTAAATGAAAGAGCACCCTTACCCGACCATCGACCTTCAGTCCAATTGCATCCGACAATTGCACCATTTTGAATATTGGTGCTAGACTTACTTTCATTTCTAAGAATTCTGGACCAAGGACTGTGGTTATCAAATGAAAAATAAACTAAAGTTTCGGGGTCCAAGGCAATAGAATTGCTCAGATCAACCCAAGCTGCATGGCGTCTTTGTGATTCTTCCATCGATCGGAAGGCTAGATCAGCTGCACTGATAAAGGGTTCGGTAGGCATTTCAACCCAATTAACATATCCATAGGGATCAATAAAGATAGATTCTCCTACAGAAACTTCACGGGTAATGTTGTCACCGGCATCAGTTTTTCCCTCATAAATCACACTTCCCTCATAGACAAACAGTTCGGTAGATCCGCCAGAATGAACATTTAGCCCAAAATCGGTACCAAGGTCAATAACCCGACCATTAGGCACCGATATAGTAAAACCAGTAGCGACATTAGGAACGATTGCACGTAGTTTTCCAACGAAAAGGGTGCCTTCGTTCGGATTTTGAATTGAGAAATCAACCGGGCCTTCCAATACAACTGTCGCACCTTGGAGGAACTCAACTTGAGCCAAACCCTTTGACATTTTCAATTCACTGGGTTCAAGAGTATCTCCTAAATTAGGACGAAATTGAGTTTCTGGATCCCAAGTTACACCAACCGATTTGGTAAGAACCGCAACTGAATCAACAATGATTTCTTTTGCTGATGAAGAAACCGAAAGCAAGGATTGAGGATTTTCTGCAAATTGTAATGAGTCATTTTGAATATTCTCTTTTTGAAATTCCTGAAAAAAGAAAAAACTTAAAATAATTATAGCCGCAATTGACAAAAAAGGTTTCCAAAAGACAATTTTATCAATTTCTTCTTCGACCAATTCTTCGGTATCGTCGCTGACTAATTCCTCAGCATAATGATGTAAACTGGATGACATATCCATGAACTCTATATAATACATCCTTACAAATTCATCTTCAGCGATCCACTTCTCTAAATGGTTGAGCTTGTCCCTCGAGAGATTATTTTCTACTAAGGCGTCCAAAAGCTCATGCAATTCCAACAATTCACAGTCACTCAAACCACTCATATCTTTTCAGTAGAAAGTTCAAATGAAACACAGTCAAAAAGAGTTTTACGGATGCGATTAAGTGCTTTGTATGCCCCCTGAATCGTCCGTCCGGAAGCTTGAGCTGCTGCAGTAACATTCTTTCCTGACTCATACCGGGTAAGAACCATTCTTCGGTCTCGATCGTTTAATTTTCGCAAGCATTTGGATAAGGCACCATGTCTTTGATCTAATATCTCCTCTGCCTCGATTCTAGTTTGAGAAATCACATCTAAAACTTCTTGGTTAAATACAACCTTTGCAGTAGCAAACTTTTTGCGTGCAGCCCGAACTTTCCAGTAAGCAATCTGACACGCCCAAGAGTAAAAATTTGTGCCAGTTTTAAAATCAGAAAACTTTTCACAAATGGTAAGACTTGCTTCCTGTAAAATATCTTCAGCATCGCTTCTTGAAGGCACAAGAGTATGAATGTAAGCAAAAATTCTTCTTTGATACTTCATCATTAACTGAACTAGTTCAGAGGATCGATCCTGCTCAACACCAGACATAATTTAAAATTAAGCAGCTTGCTTTACCTTCCCTTTCGTTACCCTAGAAGGTTTTATTTTTGATTCAAACTTTTCAAATTTATTTAAACCTCTCCGCTCAACTTCACGAATTGCCTTTTCAAGACTTTTCGAAGATAATTTAATCATCTTCATTTTTGGTCTTGCTGACTTGGCTTTTTCGGGAATCTCGGTCATCTTGTAGTAAATAGTTCCACCAGGCGATTGGGAAAGCCGGGTGGTTAATTGTTTGTTAGACTTACGCCTTCTTCGAGTTCTCTTTACACTGTTAGGAGGATGCTTTTCGCTTCCCTCACTCTCATCTCTTGCTAAATCTCCATCGGCTTCCTCGAGGAGGCGTAAAATTGTGGGTTCGTCGAGGTACTTGTTCCCGATGTCATTGCAGGCAAAATCATCATCATAGACAACTTCTTCATGGGGATCATTCACAGTCATAATTTTGTGAGCCGATCCCAAAATTCCTTTAAAATCTTTCCAAAACCATTGAACTGCTTGTTGGACTGCTTTTTTTCTACTGTTCCCGTAAAATGCCTTAGTAGCTATGAAAGTTCTGTTTGGACCAAGTCTTGCCTCAATTAAGTATTTGGTGTCGTAAATCAAACGAAAATAATCATCGTAATCGATCTTGAGATTGATGTCGTATCTAAGGAAGTCGTTAACTTTCATCATGGCTTTTTATCTCCTGCTAGGCGTTAAGTGTTAGGTTTCAGTATAATCCCTTGTTAAGGATAAAAAACTAATAGAAGAGATTGCAGCGATTTAGACAAAAACAATTAGAAAATTGATTTAAAATTATGTTACTAATTCATAATCAATAGTTTGTGAAATATATTATTCTGTCAAAAGTTTATCAATCTCACCTTTCAAACGATTTCCAATATCTGAAGAGAACCCCACATGAACATGACGAATTATTCCATTTTGATCCAAAACCACAGTCTTGGGAATTCCTTTGACGTTAAAGTCTTCTCCAATCTTTTGAGTTTCATCCAAAAGAACTGTTAAACTTTTAAGTTTTTCTTTTTTAAGAAATTTAGAAATTACTTTTTTGGATTCGCCCTGATTTACTGCAAGAAAGCTTACTTTGTTTTTGTTAAAACTGGAAGTTGCTTTGACCAATTCAGGCAGTGCCCGAACACAGGGACCACACCAGGTGGCCCAAAAGTCTAATACTATTATTTTTCCTTTCTGATCTGAGAGCTTGAAATCTTGACCCTTTAAGCTTTTGGCTTGAATTTCCGGTGCCTTTTTTCCAACCAGTGGATCCATTTCTTCGTTTTCTGCTAATGTACGACCTCCATTTGAGCGGGAAGAAGGAGGCATTAACTTGGATTCAAATTCTTCTAAATCTTCCGGGAGCACTTCAACTCGAACAAAAACATTTTTATCAATTGCCTGAGTTTTGACACGATTCAGTATAGAAAGTGCATCAGAACCCTCCTGAGCCGTGGCCAACTGAGCCATACCCAATCCTCCTTGAGCAACAGTCCAAAGACCGAGAGCAGATTGGGCATCTTTACAATTTACACAAATTTCAATACCAAGAGATTCCTTCAAAAAGCTAATTGAGATTCCAACTTCCCTTGTACCTTTTACAGAATTGGCCAAACCGGCCAGTAAAGGATTCTGTTGATATGCTCCAAACTCAGGTCTTTCCCACAGGGCAGGATCAACTTTCATCGCTAGTGTAACTTGGCGTTTTTGCGACATTGCATTCAGGCATGTTAACGCATCTTGTTTCAATTTCCCTTCAAGGGCTTCTTCTACCTTGCCCAAAATACCCACAATCAATTCCGAATGATTGCCGTCTTTATTAATTGCCATTAATAAATCTGATGAACTTGCTTTATGACCCATCACTTCAACTGGAATAGTCAAATAAGATGTATTTCCATCAGTTCGCTTTGTTTTTTCTACTAAGTCCCGCTGTTCCTTACCTTTTTCTTTTTCTAACTCTTCAAGCATAAATGAAATTAAATCATGCTTATTGATTTTTCCTTTGAATCTAATTTTCAGCAAAAGATCTAATTCCGAACCAATTTTGGGTGCCCGTCCCAGTTCGTGAACTTTTGAAATACCTTCCAATCCCTCTACAGTGAGACTGAAACTTTCCAAATCATCAAATTCAAGCCCAACAATTTTAAGGATTTCCTGCAACCCTTCTTCCGATTCAACTTCATCAATCCCTTTGGATATAAGAGGATACCTTTCTTCTAGCAATTGGTAGA
>CACHJU010000004.1 GCA_902580225.1 uncultured Verrucomicrobiota bacterium | reverse complement strand
AATCGTATTCGTGGACGAGGTTCGTGAATATGGTGCAAACGGATTTAGAAAGCATCAGATAGTGGTGGAAACAGGGGACGGAAAATGGGCAAACCCCATACCCGTGGAATTCATTAAGGATTCAATCGAGCAAAGCAAAGACCTTAAAAAAGGGGAAACAGTTTCAATTGATGCACGCATCAATGGTCGCGAATGGCAAGGAAAGGACGGTGTTACCAAATGGTTTACCTCTATTAGTGGTTACAAAATTCATTCCGAAGGAAATAGTGCCCAAACAGTCAATGAACCTGATTCTTCATCCTTTGATACTTTCGATGAATATGACGATGGCGTGGAAGACGATGTTCCGTTTTAAATAAAACTTACACCGGGGAAACTTATTCTCAGTTCATTCCGTTTTTACATCAGTTCTTAGTCATTTAGAAATTGGGTATTTTAGCAGTAGGTGCCCAACTGTCGATTGTTTTTGAAAGGTGTAGAGATTAAGATTCGCATGTTTTCATGGTCTTGAAGTCATGACCCTTTAATTTAAGTCCCCATTCACAACTATTTGAATGAAGAATTTTCTTTTAAACCAATGTTTCAGGCTCTCTATCCAAGACAAATGGTCACCGACTCTCATGGTCTTGATTTAATCTGGGAAATCCAGCTAATCGTGGATGATTTTATTGATCAGGAACTTATTGGCAATGGGAGTATATTTGTTCCAAAAGACTTTTACTATGCATGAAAAAGATTTTATCATAACTCCGTTCCTTCGATGATTTCCTTGAACTCGGTAACAAGAATTTTACTGATACACGCCTTCTTATTTGAACAGATTAGGCATTCCTCACACCAACTCTTCTATTGAGAAATATTCCCGTATGTTTGGATCCAACTATGTCGATCTCCAATGCATACTTGAAAGTGCTTCGGGGCAATCCTTTGAGGACGCCCTTCAGTTCTGGCTAAAATTCAACAAAATTTCAGTTGAAAAGCGAGAGAAATGGACTTCTTCATTACCTAGGCTAATCTTTGATTAAACCAAGTTTCGCCACGAAGCAAACTCCCATTATTTGCTTCCTGTATTTAAAAATTTTATTACCGCGCTTGATCATTTCTTGAGTCAATGCTTGTCTATTATTCTTTATGGAGAAAGACGAAAAAGATTTTACTCTCGATTCACCATCGACTCGAGGTCAAGCCTACCGTCCCCTTGCGGAACGCATGCGTCCCCGTTACATCAAAGAAGTTTTAGGACAGCCTCATCTTCTGGGTAAAGGTTGTTTGCTTCCAAACCTGATTCGTGAAAACCGGGTTTCCAATATAATTCTTGCCGGTCCCCCCGGTTCGGGCAAAACCACCCTCGCCTCAGTAATTGCGAACGAAGGAAAATGTAAATTATTAAAAGTAAATGCAGTCACTTCCAATGCCGCTGAATTAAGGGACACCCTTAAACTTGTCCGATATTATGGTTCTACAAATTGCTTTCTTTTCGTGGACGAACTTCACCGCTTCAACAAAGCACAACAAGATTTACTCCTCCCCGATGTAGAATCAGGTGATGTTCGTCTGATTGGTGCAACTACACATAATCCACGATATTATATAATCGACCCCTTACTCAGTCGCTGCCAATTGCTCTCCCTTGAACCCATCCCCACTTCAGTTATCGAAAATGCTCTTCAATCTGCACTTCAGGATGATGAACGCGGTCTGGGATCTCGTGGTTGTCATGCAGGAAATGAAATAATCGAACATATCGCACTAGTCGCCGAGGGTGACCTGCGAAAAGGTTACAATTTTTTAGAAACCATAGTCGAAGCCCTTCCCGAAAAAAGTGAAATCACCGAGGAACAGGTTACGGGCTTTTGCCGTGAACGAAACATTCGCTATGACCGAGATGAGGACGAACATTACAACACTGCATCTGCATTCATCAAAAGCATGCGTGGAAACGATCCCGATGCCGCCATTTACTGGCTCGCCAAAATGCTCGCCGGTGGAGAAGATCCACGATTCATTGCCCGCCGACTCGTTATCTTTGCATCCGAGGATGTCGGCTTGGCCGATTCCCGTGCCCTCCTCATGGCCGATGCAACTTTCCGGGCATGCGAAACGATTGGCCAACCCGAATGCGAACTCAATCTCGCCCATGTCACTCTTTTTCTAGCCACCTGCCCCAAAAGTAATAGTGCCACCCTTGCTATTGGAAAAGCTAAGCAAACCATTAAGGAAAATCCTGTCCAGTCAGTTCCCAATTCCATTCAGGATCGCCATGGTCGAAACAAAAAACACCGTGATTTGCAAAACGAAGGCTATTTATACAGTCACGATTTTCCTGAAAATATTTCCGGTCAAGAATACCTTGAAAAACCACTCAACTTGTACAACCCCAAAAATTCAGGCGCCGAGTCTGCTATTGTGGAACGATTGAACAAATGGAAAAAGCTTCGGGAAAGTAAAAAAATTTAATGGATAACCGGTATATAAAACAATCCAAATTGACTTTAAAGTCGTTATATAATCGTGACTTCGCTTAATAGATATTGCTAATGAGGAATATATTCATTTCGTTTTTACTCATTTGTTGTTTATGTAAAAGTTACGGGCAAAAAAATCTTAAGCTTAAATTTCAAAATTGGGTTGAAGATGATGATCGTATAAAGGTCCGTTCGTGGTATGCCGAATCGAATACTCCATTAGCCAACAATTGGGAAATAGGGGTCACTGGCATGGTTGATTCGATCTCAGGAGCAACACCGATGGGTCGTCCTCCCACAGATAATAAGTCGGAGTGGCTTGCTGAACTAAATGAGGAAAGAAAAGCGGGCATAATTAATTTATCGAAACGCGGATCCGAATATGATTTTTCTTTCGAATTAGGTATCAGTGATGAACCGGATTATTTATCCAGAAGTTATGCCGCACAGATCTCTCGTGGATTTGCGAAAGATACTCTCACTGTCACTACTGGTATTTCCTACCTTGATGATGAAGTTGACAGCGGAGTGCCAGGTGGTCCCGCACTTGGTATTCAATCCAAAAAAACTCCCGAGGTGATGCTCGGCGTATATCGAATGCTTGATGCTAAAAGCTCAGTTTCTTTAAATTTCACTTATGGCCGACCGGAAGGTTACCTGAGCGATCCGTATAAGCAGGTTGGATTGACAGAGACCCTCTTTCCTGGAGATCCAATCAATGAAAGAGAAGTTTTTTATCTCTACCCTGAAAACCGACCCAGTGAAAGAGACACATTTACCGTCTATTTGGAAGGCAAAAGGTATCTTCAGGAATTAGATGCATCTATAGACACTTCTTACAGGTACTTCACAGATGACTCGGGTTTGTCGGGTCACACCATAGAATTTAAATGGTTGCAACGCATGGGGGAAAGATTAGTTATTCAACCTCTTTATCGAATATATCAGCAGTCCCAAGCAGATTTTTATAACATCACACTGGATGGGACTGGAATTTCGCCCGTATTGCAACCAAACGGAAAAACTCCTCATTACTCTGCTGATTACAGGTTATCCGACTTAAGAGCTTCAACATACGGCTTGAAAATGACTTATTTTCACAAATCAGATTTAAGTTTTGATCTGTCTTTAGATCGTTATCTAGTCAGCGGTCGCGACGGACTTACCGACCAAAGAGTTTATCCAGATGCCCGAATTTTGACCTTGGGTATGCAATGGGAATTTTAAAATGGAACTTGTCACTTTAGATCCCCAAACTCTCGTTAATGGATCATTCCATATCTCCTTTCATGCCTTGGGTACACAATGTGAAATCACCTACTCAACCAATTCAGACAAAGTGGCGACAGATTTTCGAGATCATGCTCTCACTTGGATAGAAAAATTTGAAAAAAGATATTCCCGTTATTTACCCGATAGTTTAATTAGCCTTATAAATAGATCCGCTGGAATTTCTCCAGTAGAAATTAATTCCGAGGACTATCGTCTTTTTAATCTATGCAATAAACTCCATTTTCTCACTAACGGAGTATTTGATCCCACCTCTCTGCCCCTCAGTAATATTTGGGATTTCAAGGCGGAAATTCCTTCCGTTCCCTCTGATTTAAAAATAAAGAAAGCTCTTGAAAAGGTGGGGTGGAATAAAGTTGTTATTCAAGAAAATAGTGTCTATCTGCCTCAGGCTGGTATGGGTTTGGATTTTGGCGGGTTTGGAAAAGAATATGCAGTCGACAGGATCATCGAATTGGCAAAAAATTTCGGTATAACTAACGCTATGGTCAATCTTGGCGGTGATATTCGTACTATTGGATCTCCCCAAAATTCTGGTTCATGGCGCATTGGAATTGAAGATCCAAATCTTCCTGGTCAAGCCCGATTCTGTCTTCTTGCAAATAATTTGGCCATAGCTACCTCCGGAAACTATCAAAGATTTTTTAAAGTCAATGGTAGACGTTATGGTCACCTGCTCGACCATCGTACTGGATACCCTACAACAAGCTCTTATTTATCTGCATCAGTCATCGCTAATACTTGTCTGGAAGCTGGTATTCTGAGTACCTGTTCACTTTTTGGGGGCAAAGATTCCGGATTAAAAATTATTGAAAATTTTTTTGGAGCCGAAGGATGTATTTGGACTAAATCAGGACTTGTATGGACAAAAAACTTCGATGATCACATTACTTTAAAATGAATTATTTAACTCTTATGAAATTATTACTTATATCAATCACCCTGTTTTCAATAGGTTGTTCTCCAAAGGTGACTGTATCCCCGATGGATCGTGCTTATCATTTTGATTACCTTATGAAAAGCGATCGGGATACTCTGGCGGTGAAAATGTTCGATCATGCCTATTACAGCAGGGAAGCATCCAGGGGGGGCCGTGGAGTAGGTGGAGGAGGATGCGGATGCAACTGAAGAGAAAAATTCGGAGCCTTCCCTGGCTATCGGTTATTTTGTTACTGCAAAGATCACCGGCAATTCCTTGGGCAAAAAATATAATCCTTTCTTTCGGCAATGTGGCCGAAAAAGTTTGGTCTTGGAAAATACTTCTTCCTGCATCAGCTTATACAGGATCCTGGCATGCCTTATCGGGGGCAACTACTTATGTCACTTCCAACCAAACGGTTTCATCATCCCTTACTTCAGGTGATTCGTTTAGTTTTAGCTTCTATAATCATGGATATAAAGCATACAGTTATAAAGTTGAAAATTTACCAAACGGTTTGTCTTACAACAACAGTATTAGCGGACCTAAGATTACTGGTACCCTCCCTGCCGCGGGTACATATAATATAAGTATTACCGGTTACCGTTATCCGGAACTCTCTGGTAACCAGACCCCTGTTTACACTCTTTCCCTCAATGTAAAGGAAGCAGAATCTTCCAGTACAACTGAAGAAATCTCATCTTCTGCCTCCTTGTGGTCCGACTCGAGTACCAACGAACTAGGGAATGGTTGGTACCGATCCAACTGGTTTGGTGATTTCTTTGGCAATTCTGGTGGGTGGACTTACCATATGCATCATGGTTGGCTTTACTTACATGGTAATGATGAAAATAATTTATGGATCTACGATGAAACCTTGGGTTGGCTATACACCGGCAAAAATCTGTTCCCCAAATTATATCAAAATTCAAATTCTAAATGGCTTTATGACCAGTCAATTATAACCGAACGAAAATTTTGGGACTATTCAACCTCAAGTTCTTTTCCTTTGAGCAAAAACTAATTCTGGTTTCATGGTTTTTAAAATATGTTTAGTTAATTTCATTCCCATGTTACATCCACATTATTCTTCATGATTTCAGTCCTGAGTTGGGCAATTGAAAGAGAATAAAATGTTCCATGGGCAACCCTCACATGATCAATTAATTCACCCTTGTCATTCCTCTGAATTTTACCATCTGAATATGTCCATGTGTTAATACCTTGAACGAGCCCTTCTTCATCAATTAACGCACCACCGGAATTCCCTCGATTAATGGTTGCATCATGCTCAATAACCCTACCTCTCTCCAATGATTCCTTTATCACACTGATCTCACCAGATTTTTGTACATACCCAAAATCGCTTTTAGAAAAGAAATCTTGTACTCCTTTTTTGTTAGATTTCAAGCTTACCTCGCCTTCAGTAAATTCACGAGAAGCACCAGGGAAACCTAGAGTAAAAACTTTCGTACCTCTCTTTATTTCATCAGATGAGGAAAGATTAAAGAAATACTTATTTTTTAATTCTTCCGCCTTTAAGATTGCAAAATCATACTTCTCACTAACATGAATAATTTCTGCTTCGTATTTTTCATCCTCTCCGAAGAAAACCCATATCATAGGGATAATATCTTCAAGTTTATATTTATCTTTTAATTCATTCAATTTACTTTTTGCTCTTAAGTCATTATCAACACCTTCAACTACATGTTGATTAGTAAAAATGTAGCCATTCTTGTTAACAAGAAAACCGCTACCCCCACTCATTGGAACCTCGACTTTTTTCCCTTCACTGCGAATAATCTTTCTCCCACAAACTACCCAAGCGACCTTCTGTTTGATTATTTCTTCATCTAAAGGGTCAGTGGAACTTTCCAAATTTACATCTTTTTCAGGAACGCTAGGTTTCGCACCAGATCCTTGTTTTATTGAAGGTTTAATTGAAATTACCTCATCCACTTCAGAAACCAAAAATTTTTTATCATCATCATCTGTCTTTTCAACAATTTCAACTTCTGAATTCATTAGAGTTGTTTGCCCCTTTGTTTCCGCAAGTTTTATTTCCTCTAACTTCAAATACCCGTATCCAGCACCAAGCAACAAAAGAACCAAGACAAAGGAAATTGCAATTCCAGTGTAAATTTTTTGATTGGAATTTTTCCCACTAAAATCAAACTCTGAATATCCTGAAAGTTGAACCCAATCCCCGACCTCCTCTGTCCATACCATGGTATTTGAATCAGCCTTACCTCCATCAATTTGTATTTGAATAGCTTTTTGTGTAAAAGGACCTTTTTTTTGATTATCAACGATCAAAAAATATTTTTTTCCGTCATGATTCCCTGCAAGCTTCTGTTTTTCGTTTTGTTGTCTTAACCTCTCCGTTTCAACTAATGCAGTTTCTTGCCTTTGTCTTTCCGCGGCTGCCTGAGCCTGAAGCAATTGGGTTTGGTTGGAGATTTCGATTTCTTTCTCTTGCTCGAAATTGGGGAGGAATTCTTCAACTAAAACTAATCCTGACTCTAAAACAACCTGGTATGCACCGTTAATTTTTTGACTTTCCCAAAGTTGGCGAATTTCTGATGGAGTATATGGTCCTGACTCTTTTCCTCGCCAAAGTAATTTATATTTCTGCTCGGTCATTTTTCTGGAAAAAAAGGAAATGGATAAGGTAAAAGTCTTTTAACCCGCAAATAAGCGGGATCATCTACACTAGTGAAATAAGCAAATTTTCTGGCATCCTCTAACAACTTAGCAATATCAAGATCAAAAGAATAGATTGGAGATAACGGTGTTGCCTCTTTACCTCCACTCCTAACTACCGAAATACGACTTGTATCTTTATATAATCCCCAGGAAGAAATGTTTTTGGGAATACTCCAAGTGTCATCTGGTTTACAATACCCTTGGTAAGTAAAATCTGACTTCAGTAATTCTTTCCAAAATTTCTCGAAAAATCTGACTTCTTTGTAGTAAGAACTTCCAGCACTTCGGGTATAAAATTTTACTAAGTTGATGTGTAACGCAGATTTCTTTTCATTTTCATTAGAAGATAAAAATTTATACCACTCAGATACTAGATCCTGTTCACCCACAATACTTTTAAGTTTTTCCTGATCTTGCAAAACAGAAATTGTTCCCCCCGGATTATTGGCTAAACCCCATTCTCCAGGTCGAACCTTCATTGTTTCAACCATATTTATTTGAATAAAAGCCTTAATCAAAACATTAATTTCTTCACCTTGTAAATCGTCCAAAAACTTGAGTAACGGAATCTTAACTTTTGGGATTTCAAACATATTAATTACCACGCCCCCGTCCTTGCCCTCACCAAATATATATTTCGATTCTTTCGACAGATGAGAATGTTCCTCAAAAAATTTTCCTCCCATTAGTAAGTCACCTGTCACAAAAACACCTCCATTACCCGCCTTTTTTAAATCCCTATTCACACCACGCCATTCGCTCTTGTAAGATGTTCGTTTCGTTCCATTGGCAAATATTTGAAGAACATTTTGTTTCATTAAGTAACTGCCATAAGATGTACTGGACTTGAATTCCACAATAGGGTCCTCAGGTGATCCTATTGAATAAATAATTCGTGTCTGATTTTGTTTATTTGATACTTTCCACCCTCCAATATCTTTTTCCATTGCTGAATTTTTGAGGACGGCAAATTGATTGGCCATTACTTTTTGTAATCTTTTTTCAACAAAGATTTTTTTTAATATATCAATCTCACTTTTAACTAATGTAGTTGGCCTGTAAGATGAACTGATTTGTTTTGGCGCAGACTTCCATAGCGAAGGATTTTTTGGCAAAAATACGGTTGCAGGCATATTTAAAACTAAATTCCCACGGGATTGTATTGTTTTAGAATTATTGACAATCGGTTCATTTGAAAAAGGAAGCGCAGTCAACGATTTCAGTGCATTAAAATAAGAAGGGGTAGAATTAGCATCATCGAGTTTTAAAATCGCTTGATCGAACGAGTTTAAGTCATCTTTACATTTTTTGTAATTTTGACGAATTGAATTTAGTAAATCTTCTTGTGCAGAAGAAAGCCCTAATTCCTCAATTCCAGAGAATTGAGAAAGTTGATTTTCCAAAGCAACCAACTTGCCATTTAGCATATGTAATTTTTCCCTTAATACTGATGTAATTTGTTTAGAATTCACATTTTCATCAGAGAATTCCCTAATCCCATCAAGATCAGCATTTAAGCTTTTAGAAATATCTACCTGTAATTGATCTCTTCTTTTATTCCAGGCGATATCAGATTGCTCCATTCGATCTAACTGTAATGGTCGAAAGGCGATATTTAGCTTATTTACGGAAAGTTTTAATGAAGTCCGATCGAGATTTAATTTAGATAAATCATCAACCTGATCAACCTTTGCTAAAGCCTGCTCAAAGAGTTCCATTCGGTTTTGGAAATTAGTTAACAAAGTTAAATCATTTTCTATGTTCGCGCGTCCTTTTTTTATCAAAGCAGAAAATTCAACATCATTCGTACGCTGTTGATAATTTTTTTCAAAATCATCGAGAAAACCCTCTAGTTCTAGAACATTAGAATATTTTAGCATCCCTTTGTTAAGAAGATTTAATTCTTCTTTTCTTTCCAAAGATTCAAAAACAAAAAGAAAACATCCAACCCCTACTGAAATTACAACTACGCTTGCTAATCCAACAAGCATTCGAACCTTATTTTTCTTTTCCCTAATACTTTTATTTAAGTTATTTTGAGCCTCCTTAACTTGGGCTAATTCTTTTTTCCCTAAGTCCTGTTTTGCAGCTTCAATTTCCCTGACGATTACATTAAGTTTTATTAGATCAGTTCTCAGTTCAGAAACTCGGCGAGAAGCTGAAAGTTTGTTATCATCAATTTGTTCTAATAGTTTTTTTAATCGATTTAATCTCGATTCGTCTTCTCGTCTCTTTCTTTCAATTGTAGTTTCATTAACAATCCAATTTTCAAACAAATCAAGTTGAGACTGAAAGGATTTTTCAGAACCATCCTCATAATTCTGATTCAAAGACAAACCATGATTACTAACTGACTGCTTAATTGAGGAAAGAAATGGAATCGCACTACGCCAATCCTTGGAATCAAAAAATTTATGAATTTTCTTTATATTTTCCTGACATTGCAGCAATGCACTTTTTTGTTCTATCTTTTGTAAATGCTGTTTCGCTCCTACTAATATTGATCCCTCGGGTTGATTTTCCCATGGTTCGGATTCAAAAGAGTTCATAAATACCAAAAACTCATCCTCATCTTTCTGCTCGACCAGTTTTCCGATGATTTCTAATTTTTCCGATTGAATTCGTTTCTCAACCTTCTGCAATTGTTCTTTTGCATTGGTGTCGTCCGGATTCTTTTGCCGAATTAGACGAAGGTATAACAATGCATTTTGAAAATCTTTTGTTCGCATCGCAAAGGCTAAATCTTTGTACAAAGGGTCACTTCCATCAATCCTCTTGGTATAAAGTGAACCAATCATCTCCAAGTGTTTGGCATCAAACCTCGGTCCGATTTCAATACCATTTTCCTTCAGAAACTTCTCCCATTGATTCACTTTGGGAAATGATAACAATTCTACTAAGTCTAATAAAGGAGGAGCAAATTGAGCTTCCTGCAAAGCTGCCACCTCATTTTTGGACCTGATATGTTCAATGCACTTAGCCAAGCGATTATTTACTTCAACTCTAAGTTGCGAATACCTTGGACCCAAAATACTGCCAATGGCAGATACTGAATCATCCCGCAATGCGAGATTAATTTCGTCGATTAATCTTGCTTCCTTCATTTGTCGGGGATGACTTCAATAATTGTTCTGCCATTTAAATTAACTTTCCAAGTTTCTTCTCTATCTTGAAAATTTTCTACTGCATTGAATAAATAATTCAATTTGTCCAATATTTTTTTTAATTTAGGCAAAACATCTTCATACCGATAAGGAGAATGGACCTTAACTTTTTCAAAAGCGTATCCGAGGTTTTTAATATTATTTAATTCTATCAACCTTTTTTCCATTCCAGAGAGAATCTCCCCAATGTATTTTTTAAACCTCTTATGCTTTACTCCTTCCCATTTAATTTCAGCCGCTGGAGGTTTGAATTTCTCTTTATTTTGTTCTTTTTCTGCCCTTTCATTTCGCATAAAACTCTGTTTAAAATTTCCTTCCCTTTCCTCAGTAAGATTAATTTCATCTATTAGTTTTATTTTTTCCTTTTCCAAACTTATATCGCCTTTTTTGCCTGAATCATTCTTTGGGTTCTCAGGAATATTAGGAAATTTCCCAGCAATCCTTATATTAGGTGATTTGAATCCTGAATTCTCAAATTCTTCATTGATTTTCTTTTGCAATTCCAGAACAAGTTTATTTCCTCCAATATTCCATTCAGTTGACGATTGTTCCCAAACCCATGGAAAAACCTGTTTTATTTGATCTCTTGCTTCAGAAATTTTTTCATTTTTTTCATCCAATATCTTATTCAAATTCTCTTTATTAGAGGAATTTCGCACTAAATTTTCATAATGGTCATTGCAGAAATACCGAACAACATTAATTAAACGCAGATCAATGATTTTGGAATCAATTTGATTGTATTTTTTCAAATCTATTTCTTCTAACATTACACCACAATTTTTTATCAAAGCATCAAAATCTTTAGAATCTTTAAAAACATTTTTCAAGTCTGGTGGTAAATTCAGGAAGTCAGAAGGTAATTTTTGATCTGAATCTTTAGGAGTTCCACAAACTGCAAAAAGCTCTTTGACTGATTCAATGAGATCTTGGTATGTCGAACAAGTTAATTTCTTATCAAATAATAACCCCACGGAGAAAGAACTTGCCTTAACAATCATTCGAGGTCCAGTATTCTTAACCCTTACCACTAGTTTTTCAGTTTCAAACCCCCCTTTTTTCATTATTTCTGTTCTTGAAGCTAAAATAGTTTCTACATTTACCGATTCACTGATTGTGTCTTGCCATTCAAACTTTTGATTATTTTTTGACCAGGCGTAAACTTCTGAGTTCTTTATTTCTTCAAGATTAAAACTAGAAACCAATACAATCTCGGTAAGAGAATCCTTATATTCTTCTTTTTGCTCTAAAATCCATTTCTCTGGATAATCAGGTGCAGGGAATGAGGGAGTTTCGATTTTAGTTTTAGGTTCTTCAATTTCGTTCGATTTTGTGGATGGAATCGTTTTTATGGGAGTTATCTCTTCAGATTTTTCAATTGAAACGGAATCAGGCGTATCCGGCTTTTTTGTAGTTTGAATGCCTTCATCTAAAGGTTCTTCAACTTGAGTATACTCAGACTCTTCCACTTGATTGAATTTTATAATCAAAAAAGAAGCACCACCTAACAAAAACAAAAGGACTACTACAATCGCAGAAATAATCAATTTCTTGGAACTTTTATCCTGGTATGGTCCTTCTTGAGCATCAGCATTCGATGCGGATTCCGGTGTCACCACTTGGGCATATGTGGGCGCTTGATAATCCACCACATTCAAATTCTGATTTTGAACTTCAGAAACCTGAACAGTTTCTTGAATTTGCCTATTACTTGTTGTGCTTAATTCATCATTTACAACAACCTGTTTAAAGGTTGTTTCTTTATGCTGTGGAACAAGCGATCCTAATGAATTGGAACCGCTAGCTTTAAAGCAATTTCCTGACGAATTACCAAGGTATAGAAAATTTAAATTTAAACCCGCTATCGCACCGGAAGCTGGACCACATACAAAATAGAAATCAGAAGGATTATCAGACTTCTGCAAAAATGTGGTAAACGAAAATTTCAACCAAGCTAGTTGGTAATTAACTTCGGGCAACGAGCACAATTCCTGGATTAAGGAAAGGGAAAGCTCATGTGAACCGTCTTCGCAAATAAAACCCCAATTTATCCTGTAGATTGGTTCGTAAACATTTCTTTGGTTACCGGTTACTGACTGCCAGTGCTCATTTGTTAATAATTTTGATGGATCACAAAATGGAGATTTCTCACCCTCTCCGTCGTTGTAAATTACAGGTTGCTTTCCCTTTGGCCATTCATTCAGCCAACCAATTGGATCCATGAAAAAATCTACAGGAGAAAGATTGGGCATAGAAGACAACTCAGATTCTTCAAAAACCAAGTGATGAGCTAGGTAATTAGTTCGACCAGTATGGTCGTTCCCAGCATAACAAATACGACTTAAAACAAGATAAACTCCTGAAGCCAAGCTAAGGGTTCGATAAGCATGAATAACAGGCTTAAGCCCAGTTCCCATTTCATAAAAACTTAACCTCTCAAGCTCCCTTTCTAAAAGGTGGTCAAGATTCTGATGTCGTGCAACCGTGCAATATCCACTCGATCCAGGTTTTAGTCCGTTTGGAACGCTGGTAAATATTAATTCCTTGGGCATTTTTTAAACATGGGGAACTAAATCAGGAGCAATTTGAGATAAAGCCCAGATGGTTGGAATTTCAATTAATTTAGGATCTATGGCTTGGGGGTCAGGAGCAATTTGCTCTTCACCGTTTGAGTCCGTGAATGTTTTTGGTTTATGACCAAATGCACTAACCGGGAAATACCTCACATTGGAAGACAATTTTTCTGCACCACCTACTACAGCTGGGCATAACTTTGAAAGAAATTTCCGGGTCAAATCAGAGTTACGATTTAAGATTTCCAAATCAATTCCTCCGTTTCTCATTGGATTTTCTATTCTGTCAAAATCATCCATAATCTTGGACCAAACATCACTTTTCCCTACAATCACTGAAAATGGCAAATCAAGTTTACTGGCAAAAGAGTGCCCTAATGCTTTTTTAATTTTAACATTCATCTGGGCCAAAATTACATCTTGCTGGTCAGGTTCATAATCTTCGAGGTCGAGTTGAACGCTATCCACACCGGTTAGTTTTCTCTTAAATTCTAAATTTGATATCGGATCAAAGATAAAGAATATCGATTTCGCCATTGCAACGTGTAAAATATGAAAGTCCGCAGAAGTACTATTAACAGGTAGAAAGTGCTCTCCAGCGTTATCGTAAAAAACTAAGCATTTTTCATTACCCTCGTTTTGATTATTAGCCAAATTATAGATGTATGGTTTGGGCAAATCCACATCCTGACCACTTCTTTGTACCCTTCTGTAAACCCCACCAGTTAATTGAGTTTTAATAATTCTTCCCTGCTCTGGAGTCTTCGCTGAGAAAAGACGATTAATTGCCGCATTTAATTCAATATTATACTCGGGGTCTTGATCAGAAAAAGTAATGTCAAAATTTTCAAACATACACCTTTTGAGTTGTTGTATAAGAATAGATAAATAGTACGATTTTCCGGATGCAGGTGCACCCACAACTGAAAAAATATTCTGAGGCATTTCGGTAAAGCCAAGGGGTAATCGATGATGACAATGGGGGCATGCCATATCAGGAACTTGTAAACCCATCGCATCCAGGGCATTTCCGTTATCATCAAATTGGGTTGGGGAAAATCTTCTCATCTCACGATCGCCCAAAATTTCATCCCCTATTAATGAAGGATGGGACGCAATGCTTAAAATGTGCTTACCATCAAAATGTTGCCAACAGATAGGGCATACAAACTCACCTTTCTCTGTGGGTACTACCTCATTAATAATCTCTTCATCTAACTCTGTTTCTTTAGTCGCGTTTTCCTCTTCATCATATACTGGCACTCCTACGATATCAGGTAGCAAAGTAACCCAGGTAGCAGGAATATCTATTCCAGTAGGCCTTACAGCACAGTTCTCAAACTTATGCCCCATATTCAAAATAGTTTCGGTAACTTGCTCAATTCTGGTAGTAGCCAGCAACTGGTTCCTTGGAATATCAAAGATGTCCCATGAATTAAAAGAAAGGGAAGTTTGCCAATGATCAATATCACTATCTAGGTCGAAAACAAAGAATTGGTCGTCAATTTTTAAAAGATAAGATTTTCCATTTTCGATTTCTGTTGATTTCGTCAATGCCTCTCCGTTCAGCATTATAGGAAAACATCCATGACCAAAATTATTAACAGTATTTTCTACCTTAAGTTGAATTTTAGAATTTTCCTTATAGAAGCAAACAGAAGACTTACTCCAGGGAGCACTAGTTGAACCTAAAACCCAATCAGACGAAGTTGAAGAACCAAACTTAAAAGGGAACTTTTGAATCTGCCTAATTTCAGTTGAAACTAAATTAGCAATACTTATTTTAACAATTTTCCCGAACATGATTTGAGTGGTTGTATATAAATAATTACTTAACAATACCTTTATTAATCTAATTTAATTTAGTAAATAATAATTTCATGTGTGAATAAATAATGATATTTATTTTAAATTAATCCATAAAAAATTTAAAAGAAAAGTTATTAAGCTAACCATAAAAATAGCACTTTTAACAATATTAAATATTTAGTACAATAATTTTATCGTTAATTTTAATTAATTTATTAAACTATTAGCCTAGGTATAGATTTTCCTTACATATGATATATTAATTTAGAATTAACAATCCTGATAATATATTTCATTTTACAAATTCACATCAGTGTCTTTTCACAACTATTCAACCTATGGAATTACTTTATGATCTCAGCACCATTTTGTTTTTTTGTAGAATTTTAAGGTCTGAATGTGGCAGAAAAAAATATAATCTTTTTCATCACCGATGACCAGTCCCGCACCCTCGGATGTTATGGAGATCAAATAGCCAAGACCCCTTCGATTGATGCTCTTACTGCAGATGGCAATTTATTTTCCAATGCATTTGCCACTACTGCAAGCTGCTCGGCAAGTCGATCCGTGGTTATGAGTGGACTTCATAACCACGCTAACGAAAAATACGGTCATCAACACTCCTTTCATAAATTTTCAACCTACTTTACTTCCCCGTAATCTCTCATACGCAGGCTATCGAACAGGCCACATAGGAAAATACCATGTCTCTCCTGAAGAAATCTTTCGGTTTGATAATTACCTAAGAGGAAACCCTCGAAATGCAGTTCAAATGGCCGAGCAAACACGCGAATTCATTTCCGTTAAAAGCGACCAACCTTTCTTTCTTTATTTTGCCACCCCGGACCCTCATCGTGGGGGAGGAAAAGATAAAAGTTCAAAAAGGACTCTCAAACCAGACCTATTTGGAAATAAACCTGACAGGAAATCACATGACTGGAAGGACAAACCCTATGTTGCCAAGGAAAACCGGGGATCCTCCAGTAAACTCTCTACCTATCATGGCAAATCCTGGCTATCGGTTCTCGGAAATTCAGGAAAAAAACACTGGAATGAAGTCTTTGCCTCCCACACCTTTCATGAAATTCAAATGTATTATCCAATGCGGGTCATTCGGGACGCCGAATACAAATTGATTTGGAACCTTGCCCATCCACTCCCCTATCCCTTCGCTTCCAACCTATGGGCCGCCAGCAGTTTTCATGCTCAGTATCAAAAATCAATCAGTGTACCCTACGGGCAAAAAACCGTGCAAGAATATATCCATCGTCCGGAATTCGAATTCTTCAAAATCGATCAGGATCCCCACGAAGCCAATAACCTTGCCGGCGATCCAAAATACGCCGCTCAACTTGAACGCTACAAAGAAAAATTGAAAAACGCTCAGTCCAAATTTCACGATCCCTGGATTATGAAGTGGAAGTATGAATAGTATTTCCGATTTACCATTTACCATACATCGGATTAGGGAGAATAAAATTTGTTTTCCCAAACTCCTTCGCTCCATTACTCGGAAAATCTCCCATCTGATCACCCACATATCCAATCACTCGTAACGGACCGATCTTTTTCATTCGTCCCGTCCCCTCCATCACTTCCTTCCTTCTTACCTCCTTTAGATCATCTTTATCAAGACGGAGCAAAAATAAATCATCTGGATCCAGTACCCCTAGTAGCCGCAGGTTTTCCCGAGTCGGTTCAAGGTTGTGATTCATCCGGTTACTCAGGAAGACCACCCGGACTCCCCTCTTCCTGACCGTACTCAAAAATTCTTTCGCCCCTGGGACCAATCCCGCCTCTTTCCGATTTACCCAGTCCGACCACGAATCCTGAGTAAAAGTAAGACCAGCCTGCCACCTTTCTACTTGGTAAAGGCTGTTATTAAGCACGGTCTCATCGAGATCAACCACCAACGCTAGATTCTTTTTTTTCGATTCCTTCTTCAAAATTTTTAAAATTTGAACTGTGGATCGCTGATAAACTTGTTCGCATAAACGCTCATATTCCAGAGACTGCCTAATCCAGCGAATATCGTTGGGTACTTTCTCATTACCTCCGTAGAGCTGAAACGCTGTACCCAAAAAAATCATCCAGAATGCTATCCATTTCCAAATTGAAATGAATGAAGAATTAAAAATTTCGATCATTCTCATTTAGTAAAATAATTAAGCGAATATTGATAAATACTTGCACTCATTCAAACTTCAAAGATATCTTCCGTCAAGATCGACGACATAATTTGTCTGAAAAATAATAAAATTATAGAATTTAATTAAAAGTATTTGACCACAGGTAAAAGTTGTTTTTGGTTGTCCGCCAATGAGAACTGCATTCATCGCATTCAAAAACACAACAGGGTTGATTCTAACTGTTTTTTGTCTGTTCCTTAGTCCAATGGATTTAAGTCTAAAGGGAGCGGATTGGAATTGGCATCAGGAATTTCCATGGGTCTATAATAATGACGAATCGGACTGGCATTATTGGCGTGCTGGAACTGATGGAAACTTTTACCTTTGGAAAAATAAACTGCAGAAATGGTATCAGTTTGATTCAATCAATAAACAATGGAGTGCATCCAGTTCAAGTTCTCAGGTTGAAACTGGTACTTTTAACCTTTCCCTCTCACATGGGGGTCTTACCCGGGAATATATTCTCTATGTTCCCTCCTCTTACAACGGATCATCACAGGTTCCTCTTCTGTTTAACTTTCACGGATTTGGAGGCACCTCTTCCGCACATATGAGTAGTGCTGATATGCGCGCTCTGTCGGAATCCCAGATATTTCTTCTGGTTTATCCACAGGGCTCGAGCATGAGCGGCTACAGTCACTGGAACGCGGCCCAGCTCGGAGGAGATAATAAAAGCTCCGCTGATGATGTCGGCTTTGTCGAGGCTATGATTACCTCGATTTCATCCAGTTACCAGGTAAATTCAAATCGTATTTATGCCTGTGGTTATTCCAATGGGGGGATGATGTCCTACTTTCTCGGCAAATCCATGAGCGATAAAATCGCCGCGATCGGATCCGTCTCCGGCACCATGCTTGAGGGTAACCCCGATCCCACCAATCCTGTTCCTATGATCAATATTCACGGAACATCGGACTTTGTCGTTCCATACTTAGGAAATTCTGATTACCCGGCCATTTCTACAGTTCTTTCTTACTGGGCCAATCGTAACGGAGCCAATTCAACCCCGGTGACGACCAGCCTGACTTCTGGTAGTACCAGCGTAGAGAAATCAGTCTATTCTGATTCAGGCGGTACGGGATGGGTCGAACATTATAAAATCAATGGTGGGGGTCATGACTGGTTTAACCTCGACTTGAGCGGATCCGACACCAATCAGTTAATTTGGAATTTTTTCTCCCAACATGGCTTAGATGGCCCCCTTTAAAAAATAGATTTAAAAGGGGATTTTCTTAAAATAGTTTTCTTCTACCGGTTCGTCTTGGTATCGAACAATTGTACTATTTATAATCCAATATAGAGGTTACCGGGTAATGATCGGATGGATATCTGCCCTGCTCATTGGTTCGATCAATCTTCGCAGAGAGAACTCGAAATTTCGGACTGCATAACACCCAGTCGATCCGATTGCCGATCAATCGGCCCTTCCATGCTGTCAATGTACTTTCCTCTTCGTTCCGCTTTGGATGTGCCGATCGAAAAGTATCGATTAAATTACCCCCGACCAGAAATTGATAGGGCTTGCTTCCCTCACCCGAATTAAAATCACCGGTGATCACCACCCTTGCTCCCTTCTCTACTGTAGATACTCTATTCTTAATAATTTTTGCTGCTTCTTCCCTTGCTTTTTTTCCCCGATGATCAAAGTGAGTATTAATAAAAATTAGTTTTTTTCCAGCTGCCTGTTTATCAGCCAGACGGATTAGATTGGCAATTCGGGGCAGGGAAGAATCCCAACTCTTGCTACCCGGTTCGTCCTGGGTTTCAGAGAGCCAAAAGGTTGATTTTTCAGTCAGTGTAAACCTGTCTTTTTTAAACATTACTGAACAGGACTCACCTTCTTTAGGATCGACCAACCGGCTTCTCCCGTAATAAAGATATTCAGGTAATTTTTCCCGCAAATAAGACTCCTGCATGGGAAACACTTCCTGTAAACCAAGCAAATCAGGTTTGAATTTCTGAATCGTCCTGACCACTAAATCCTTACGTAATTCCCATCGATTGGGTCCGTCCTTGGCTACCCCTAAACGGATATTAAAGCTCATTACCCGGAGTTTGTTCTTTTGGCTATTTTTGCCCTGTGGCTTCTCGGCCCATGCCGGAAAAAAGCCTCCAATACAAAACAACAGGCAAAGGAAAAATTTATTCACACCATTTCGATTAATGAGTCAGTTTGAGTACTTCATTAATCAGTTTTGCAATTCCTTTTCTAACATCAGCCACCCCCGGTCCCAACATATAAGCCGGTGTGCTGACCACCTTGTTTTTAAGATCGACCACCGCTTCATCAACCGAGCAATCCGTGTGCTTGGCTCCGCACTGCACGACGGCTGATGCAGTGTCCGGATCATTCCCAATTGTGAGCTCAATCTTCTCTCCACCAAGCGTTAAAGCACCCACACTGGCAGGAGTTATACAAATAAACCCAATCGGTTTTCCCATGGCATGGGTACTACGCACTGCGGTGATCACTGATTCTTCCACTTCAGCATCCGCTCCCCGAACCGCAAAATCAGAAAGATTTTTTGCCCCGCCAAATCCACCCGGAAATACAATCGCATCAAATTCCGCCGGATCATACTCAGTCAGTTCGGTTAGCTTTTCGGCGCCACGGGCAATCCGGGCACTTTCAGAAAAGACACTACGCTTTGCCCCTTCCTCCACTTCACCGGTTGCATGATCGATCACATGCATCTGTTCCACATTCGGGGCAAAGCAGTGCCAGAATGCACCCTCCTCTTCAATCGCAAGCAGGGTAAGCACCGCTTCATGAATTTCTGTTCCGTCAAACACGCCGCAACCGGATAATACCACTGCCACTTTTTGTTTCTGCTCATTCATAATCTTTAAAATATTGGGGGGGTTATTTGTTTCTCAAAACATAAAGAACAAAATAATTCGGTTTCAATCGAAATCAGCCCCTTTATATAAATACCTCCAGCAGTCTTTCCAATGCTATTACAAATTGTGGATATTGCAGGGTTCCTTTGCCTGTTCCATTGCCCATTGGAGCCAGGATAGAGTGATCGGCTCTTCAAGAGACATACAAAGTACATCCGAACCTGAAAAAGCCCCTTCATATCTTTTCAGACTGCCCAAAACATCACCCGCTTTTTTATCCCTGATCCCAACTTTTAACTGGTCGATCAAATGGGCAAACTCGGCCGCCGGGCTGTAATTGTGGGCCCATTGATCCATGAAGTATTCAAAGTCCAATTCATCATCCAACTCCGAACGACTCAGATTGCAGGTGATTTCATTCAAACGATTCCTGATATCCTTATCGGTGTAACCCTCATATTCTTTCAAGTATTTCCTCCAGGTGGGAATCTCCGGAAAACAGTTTGAAGGCTTGCCCAGATGAAGGGTGTTGCATCCGTCGACATAAATTTGATGTTTTACTTTTTTACGATTTTGTAAGAAAGGAGAACCCTCTCTCTCGTAATATCCGAGTGCTTTTTCCACAAATGAATCGGGGATCATTCCCGGTCTCTTAAAATCTCCATTTCCCCGGATAAAAAAATACTCAATCATTCTTTTCGCCCTCTTCACATCCTAAACTGGTCTCATTGCCCTGATCATCATACCCCCAGTTTATTTCTTCACGCCAGGCCCAAGGATCCTTTACAATTCCTTCGTTAATACAATCTGCCCAACCCTGGAGATAGATCGCATCCCGCTCCCAATGATTAATAATCACCTCTTTTAAGTCTCCTTCAATCTCTACTCCCTCCGGCAAATCTCCAATGGCCACATCCAAATAACCCTCCACATCATCACTATCATAAGATGCAGTCACCACATAGCGTTCATAATAGGGGATCCATGAGATATAGTAATAAACTGGCCAGCTAAAACCCGGTCCTGAATCCGCCCAGTTAATCGAGAGGACCAGCACCGGATCACTTCGAAAACTTCTCAAAGGAAGTATTCCACTATTTTCTTTTTGACGGGTATGAAAAACTTCTCCGTTCGAATAACCGCCCCAGACTGGAAGGCTCGATCGAATCGGAGCCAATGATATACGGGCAACCGCATTGATAATAGCTTCATATTGACTCCGATCTCCACGGCCGGGTCGGCAAACTATTCCATGTTCCCCCTCGTCGTAATCATCTTCAAATGGGATGATTTCAAGCGGATCAATCTTACGAGCATCCTTGGGTAATTTCTTTTGCATATCAAAATATTCAGCCAAAATCGCATGTTCTCGGGGATGAAAATATTCAACCACCTTCTTAGCTTTTAAACGATTGGATGATTTATTGGTTTTGGGTAATCGACTTTCACTCATTAGGTTATTCTCCTTTTCTGATTGGTTAAAAATAAATTTATCTTAACCCTACAGACCGATCTTCAAATTTTCCATTCAGGTGAATGTCATATGTGTCATAATTAAGATGCAAGTCATCAACCCGTTTGTCTAAAGAGGAATATTGCTATAAGTTATGCTCTTATTCATGAAGCCTAAACAATCCAGCTATCCGGTTACCCGGGTAAAGAAGCCAGAGCCTTCCAAGAATAGTCCTGACTGGATCATCTGGGCCGCTTGGGCCGATCGGATAACCTTTGAAGAAATTCGCAAAGTAACCGGTCTGACCGAGAGCAAAGTAATTGCTCACATGAGAAAGTCACTAAAACCTTCCAGCTTCCGCCTGTGGCGCAAACGGGCATCCACTCAAAGCATCAAGCATCAAAAACTATTTCGCCATCGACGCGATAATCACTCCCGCTATAATGATTAATTTAATTCCAAAGTCCGCTTAGACGGACTTTTTCATTTCCCTTTTAATCCGTTCGATAAGTAACGCATTAGAGAGTTCAATTTCCACCCGGATCAATTTCTCTGTACGGGTGACCTGATACCCTTTAAACAATTTAGACATATCCGGATTATTGGAAATTTTCATATCCATCATCGCCAACCCTCCTCGGATCATATTTTCCATGGGCTCAGAGGATTCAATAGAATCAGTCTGCACCAGGCCAATTATTTTAAGCCCGCCATCATGGTCTCCGACCACAACACCGGCCGCGTCCACCTTTTCTACCATAAAACGAACCCTTTCATCCAAATCAGCCACTTCCATGGCACCCTTTACATTGGCAAATAACAGAAAGCCTGGATCTGCTAGTAAACCGTTCAGGGAATTAAGAATCGGATGCCCCGGCGAACCGTTACCTTTTCCCTTGGCCAGAAAAATCCCCTCCGATACATAATCTTGATCCGGTCCAAAAATCATCTTTCCATTTTTAAGTGCAGTAAAGGCCATGGGGCGCCTGCCCTTCTGACTAGAAAAAATGATATTCTTTCCCATCCTTGATGACTCAATGGAATCCTTCGATTGGGCAAACCGGTTAACTATGGATGCATCCACCCCACCTTCTAAAATTCCAATCCCCTTATGCTTCTCGCCGGATCCAAACATGCTCAAACTGGAAGTATTCATTAGATCAAGTCCGTATTTTTCCTGCACCTTCATAATCTTACTTTGCACCTCGGGAATGTTTTCATAGGCATCCTCAATAAAGACTCCGATTTCCGAACTCCTCATCGATTCAAAATCCATATGCATGATCCAGTTCGAACCATCCGACACTTTTCCTAAATCCAGTTGTTTGGCATCTATAACCGTGCCGAATAAAAGCACTGTGAATGATAAAAAGAGTTTCATAATATTATTATATTTTTAATTTTTTAATGCTCCTATAATTTTCCAAAATTTGCGGTTGGGCAGACATTGGGCATTCCTTTGGAAAAGTTATTTTTTTATTGAATTAAAAATACTCTTATCTCTAGTCTGTGAAGTCGAGTTTTTTTCTTTCAAATCATTTTATGTTCATAAAAATAATATCTTTCGGAACCCTAATCCTAGCCCATCTTTTTTTTACTTTTGCTTCCAGTGCCCAGGATAATGATTGGACAGGCTGGCTCGGAGAAGAAAAAAACGGGCGGGTCTCAAATTTTCAAGCTCCTCCAAAATGGCCGGGGAATCTTTCTTTACAATGGTCCGTACAGGTGGGGTCTGGTTATGGTTCACCCCTAGTGGTGAAAGATCGAATTTTCATTCATACCCGCAAGGCAGATCATGAATTAGCAGCCTGCCTCCATATTGAAACTGGAAAAACTATCTGGAGTAAAAAATACCGGGCACCTTTTAAAATGGGAGGCGGTGGGGAAAAACATGGGAAAGGTCCCAAAGCCCATCCGGTTTATAAAAACGGAATTTTTTACACCATGGGAATCTCGGGAATCCTGTCCGCATGGAAAGCAGAGGATGGAGAATTAATTTGGAGAAAAGTACCCGGCAAGGCTTATGGACAACCCCATGCCTATTGGGGGGTCAGTAATTCTCCACTCGTTTTGGATAACCAATTAATTAATCTCTTTGGCAACGATGAAAAAGGAGCCCTGGTCTCACTGGATCGAATCACCGGTGAAACCAACTGGATTATTCCCTGCGGTGGAACCTGTTACTCTTCACCAACCCATGGCATTCTTGACGGTGTCAAACAAGTGGTGGTCCTACATCACGAATCCCTGATTGGGGTTGATTACAAATCCGGTGAAAAGCTCTGGGAATTTTCATTTCCTCACAAAACACATAACCAAAACACCACCACTCCTGTCGTGTTTGAAGAAAAGGTTTTCTTTGGAGGAGAGAACCGGGGCATTCATTGCATCCGACCGAAATTCAAAAATGGAAAATGGATAATAAACAAATTATGGTCCCAAAAAGAACTTGCCTTGAACATGGCTTCCCCGCTAATCGCGAATCAATACCTTTTTGGTCTTTCCCATTATGGCCTGGGCAGGCTTTTTTGTATCAATCCAAAAAATGGGGAAATTCTCTGGATAGGAAATCCAAGAACTGCCCAGAACTCGACCTTTTTATCTTTCGATCAATATATCCTTAATCTTACCAACCACGGACAAATTCAAATTCTTCGGGCCTCCAAAGACCGCCTGCATGAAGTCGCAAATTATAAAGTAGTTGGCCAAACCTGGACACCACCCGTTCTGATAAACAATGGATTACTGATTAAAGATACGGAAAATCTTTCCTTCCATAATTTCTAAATTTACTCCTTTTTTTCGAATAGATTTTTTCTAATCGATAAGTGAATCGTAGATTAATCCCTTCAGGGCCCATTCGGTATTAAAACTATATGGCATTACCTGCTCGAGTGTTAGCACCACCAAATCATCCTTCGGAGAAATCCAGTAGTGCGTACTCGCCGCTCCGCCCCATCCGTATTCCCCCACCCGACCGTCCGGATCCCAGTCGCTCATTTTCACCCGTACCGAAAATCCGTGCCCAAACCCAACTCCTTCACGCACCTCATTTCCAAAGGTCACCCATCCTCCTCCCTTAGGTATTTGATTAGTGCTCATTAATTTCACACTCTTTTTCTTTAGATATCTTTTCCCATCAAACTTTCCGCCATTCTCAATCATCAAAAGAAACCTCATATAATCCGAAGCCGTCGAACAAAGCCCCCCCCCCCCCGATTTAAAAGCCGGATTTTCTAAATAACGACTCGTTTTGGGATCATCCTTCAGGGTGAGCTTACCTTCCTTATAATTATAATTCGCCGCAAAACGGTCTGCTTTATCGGCTGGTACATAAAATTCAGTATCCTTCATTTGAAGAGGTTTGAAAATCCGCTCCCGAAAATATTGATCAAGCGGAATGCCCGAGACCACTTCCACCACTCCCCCCAGCACATCAGTGGAACATCCATATACCCAGTCCGTACCCGGTTGGAATAGTAAAGGTACTTTGTCCATACCACTGACCATTGGAACTACTTTTTTGTCGCGGAAAAGTACGCCGGCATCTTTAAATGCCTGACTAATTTTCTTATTCGAAGACCAGGCATAAGTCAGGCCTGAAGTATGCCTCAGTAAATCGGCCACCGTTGCTTCACTCTTCGCTTCAACCAGTTCATCCTTGTCCAAAACTTTCATTGCTTGGAGCGACGGGAAATATTTCGAAAGTGGATCATCCAGTTTCAACTTGCCCTCCTCATTTAACATTAAGGCAGCCACCGAAGTGATCGCCTTGGTCATCGAATAAATCCGAAAGATCGTATCCTTCTCCACCGGTGAATTATTCTCCAAATCCCTCTTTCCATAAGTGCCAAAATGAACCACCTTTCCCTTCCGGGCCACCACCACAATGCCACCGGCAAGGCGGTCCTCCTTGATCAAATCTTTCATTTTCTCATCCACTGCTTTCAGTTTCTTTGGGTCCAGCCCAACCGCTTCTGGTTTCGCCATAGGCAGCAAATTTGTGACCTGACCGCTCACAACTGTGCCAACGATGGATAAAATAAAGAGCAGGGATTGACATGAAATCTTCATACTCTTTCCTCTACGCTTACCTGTACTGGTTGGCAACCGCTTACTTCGGCCTCAGATCTTACTGGGCTGGGCTGGAAATTACAATTATTCTGAAATGAAGTTTCAATTCATTCAGTCCCTTTCCACAAACCATCGACTGATTTATGGGAACGAAAATGAAAATTTAGTTTTCAGGTAAGAGAGCCCGGAGATCATCCGCAGAAACTCCGGAAAAATTTTCAAAAGTAAGGGGGTCTCCATTCGCTATTTCGGGAGGAGTCCGATCGACCAGGCAATTCCAGTTTTCCTCATCAAGCGATTCAACCAGATGGGCAAAGTCATTTCCCGATTGTTGGGCAGGCAAATATTTCCGGCTCATCGCGGCAATACTTTTGAGCATGTTCAAATAAGGCGAGAGTGCGGTGGTGGTGGATTCAGCTTCGCTGTCTATCCATGCGATGGCTGATTTGGCGATGCCGTTGGGATTTTGCAGTTCACTTTTAAGCAATAACTCGACATCAAAGGCAAAACCGTACTCCAGGCAATCCTCCACCACTTCCTTTATGGTGCATGCACGGAAACCTTTGAACCCGCATTGAGTATCGACAACCTGACTTAAAGCAGGCGAAAGCATCCGTTTCCAGAGATAGATGAATAACTTGCCGCGGACATTTCGCGTACCTTGCTTGACCACAATAGAATTTGCCTCCCGGCGCGAACCGATCGCGACATCCTTTCCTTGATTGATAATGGGATCAACCAACAGACCAACCTGTCCAAGATGAGTCGATAAATCGGCATCGGTGAATACAACAATATGGTCCCCGTCTACCTTCTTGTTGGAGGCATTCCACATCCCATAAATTATGGAACCCCCCTTTCTACTGTCGTCGGTTGAGGAGAGACCTGCCGCAACCGGCAGTTTCTTTTCTATGGCATCTGACAGTCGTAACACACTTACTTCCCTGTAGCCTTCCATTCTTGCCAGGTTCTCGATTATGTCTCCGCAATTTTCAGGACAACCATCATCCACTGCGGTCATGTGCCAGCGGAAATGTTCGGATGCTTCACCCAGCCAATTTAATTGAGCCACTTTTCTGCGAAGAAAATCCTCCCCGGATGGATGCTCCTCCGGCCTGAGAATGCGATTGTTTTCCTTGTAAGCTGCAAATACAACATCAACGAGAATGGGTTGGGTAAGCTCTGTAATCACCTTTTTAGACCGGGCCAGCTTGGCTCCCAATTGCAGGGAGAGTGGAACTTGATCGGAATGTTGCACGAGCATATTTTCCGTCTCCACGGTAGTAAGCCCGGATTGGTCTTCCAAAATCGAAAGAGCGGCCTGCTGAACGAATTCTTGATGATCAGGATTGGTTGCCGAAAACTCTTGTGGAGAACTCTCGGCCAGTTTGGAAAGATGATTGGGTAACGGCGGGATTATGCTCACAACAAATATTATTTCTTTAAATTCAGATTAAATTCACTGGCTCGTCTAAGCTATAAGCAAAAGTGCAAAAATGTCTACTACTCATTATTCACTTAAAGTTATCTGGCTATCTATAATCAAGAAAGAAAAACGAGACCAAGACACAGAATCTTCATACTCCCTCCCCTACGCATTCCCACAAGATTGGCAACCGCTTACTTCTGTCTGGAATCTTCCCGTGCAAAAGAGGGGGAAAACTAAAAAGATGGATAACAAGAGAGCTTTCATGTTTCCTGAACTAAGACCTTGGACTTCCCTTGGCAACTTCTTACTGCAAGATATCTAACAATGGAAATATAAAGATTTAACCAACCTGAAAGTTGACCCTCTCTTCCTCAGGTGCTTGGATAAAAATTCAACTCATGTCTGTTTTTTATCAATCCTTAGATGTCCTGAGAGTTCCCATTGGATCCCTCTTGCTCATTCTCTTTACTGTCCTTTCTGCTCCGGCAAAACGGCCCAACATTCTATTGATCATGGCCGACGATGTTGGAATCGATGGAATCGGTTGCTACGGAGGCACTTCCTACCCCACTCCCCACATCGACGCACTTGCCAAAGAGGGAATGCGATTTACCCACGCCTACTCGCAACCCCTCTGCACGCCCACCCGTGTACAGATCATGACCGGAAAATACAACCATCGAAACTGGACTTATTTCGGCATCCTTGATCCCCGCGAAAAAACCTTTGGTCACCTGATGAAACAGGGGGGCTACCGCACCTGCATAGCCGGAAAGTGGCAACTTCAATCCTACGATCCACCCGACTTCCCCAACGCCAACCGCCGCCGCGGTAAAGGCATGCATGTCGATCAGGCCGGGTTTGATAAATATTCCCTCTATCATGCCTGGCACACCGAGGAGAAAGGTTCCCGTTACGCCGACCCCACTTATTACCGAAACGGATCGCTGATCACAGAAGAATCCGGGAAATACGGCCCCGACCGCTCGGTCGATTTCCTGCTCGATTTCATGAGGCGGAATCAAAAGGATCCGATGTTTTTGTACTACCCCATGGCCCTGCCTCACTGGCCCATGATGCCCACTCCCGACTCCACGGAGTGGAAAGATCCTGAAAACCGACAGACGGAAAAGCTCGAACTCTTTGCTGATATGGTCACCTACATGGACAAACTGGTCGGTCGCCTGGTTGATGGACTTGCTGAACTCGGACTTCGTGAAAATACTCTGGTGCTCTTTTATTCCGACAATGGCACCCATCTTAAGATTTCTTCCATGCTCAAGGGCAAATCCGTACAGGGAGGAAAAGCCACCCCTCTCCAAACCGGTATCCGGGTGCCACTGGTGGCCAACTGGCCGGGTACAATCTCCCCCGGTTCCGTCACTGCCGACCTCGTGGATGCCTCCGACTTCTACGCAACCCTGGCCGAACTCGCGAAGACCAAGGTATCCGAAAAAAACAACATCGACGGAATAAGCTTCCTCCCCACCCTGCTCAACCAAGAAGGTTCTCGACGCGAATGGTGTTTCTTTTGGTACGACCCCCGACCGGGCTGGGATAAAGACCGATTCTCCCGCCATATCTTCGCCCTCGATCATAACTACAAATTATTTGATGACGGTCGTATGTTCGACATTCGCGGAACCGAAATGCAGGAAAGTAAACTCGACCCTTCCCAACTCGATACAGAGGCCAAGACCAGTAGAAAAAAACTCCGCAAGGCGATTGATCAAATGATGCAGGGCACCCTCTCTCCCCATGCCCGCAAATTGGTCGATGCCTACGGCAACCTACTCCTCCGTAAATCCACGCCGTAGCATGTGACAAAGCGGGATCGAATCCTCGGTCCGCTATGACACATATGACATCGTGCCTCCTTCCTTTCATACAGATATTTTATGTATTCTTCAGAGATGAAAAATATAAATCAATTAAAACGAAACCTTTCTCCTGAACTTGAAGAAATTCGTGTTCATCATATTCACAGAAGTGATAAATGCTACAGAATGTACGGCGGCTTAGCTTCCAATCTTATTTCCTTTGAAAATCAAATCATTGAATTGGAAATTCGTCATGCGGACCGCTGGTCAAAACCGCCTGATGTAACCGCACTCCAAATTGCCACAGGATGGAAAGACAACAAAATACTCAACCAGGCAACAGGCTATCTCGTTCACTTATTTAAAAGAAGAAGTAATCCTGGAGTTGTTGCTCAAATCCCTAAAACTGAAAAACGAGATAAAGTGGATGAATTTTGTTCCGAATTTATTGTCGCTCTGAAAGCAGCAGCGGACACCACGAATGATGAATACTTAGAAAGTATAAAAGGAGTCTTTGAGCCAAAATCTGATACCTAAAAAGGATCTCAGACAATCTCTCCTATGACACGTATGACGCGGGCGGAACCTATCTTTTTAACTGTTCCATTGGTATAATACATCCCATGAAAATCATCGGAAAAATTGCCAGCCGGAAGGAAGCGGCACTACTCTGCGGAAAGATATTTTGTATTGAACAGGCAAGACCCCGCATCCGCAAACTTTTGGAATTACAATGCGACCCTAAGCACTCTCCGGTTGCCCAGAAAACTATGCGCCACCTCATGAATGGAGAACTCATCGTTGTGGACAGTAAGAAAAAAAAGGTGGCAGCCTACGATGAAGAGGAAGGAGGCAAATTCAAAGATCTTACTCTCCTCCCCGCCGATCCCCCCAGTCTCAAAATCTATCTTTACAATCACCGGACCGAAAAAGAAATTGGTCCGCTTTCCCTCCTCAAACTTTACTACCAGCTCCAAATCCTTAATCTTGAGATCATCTCCTTCTGGCACACTGGAATCGAAGACTTTATCAACCTCGCCGAACTCAAGCAGAGACTCATCGGCAGCTAGTCCGTGGTCAAAATGCTCTTCAAATTGGATCCCAAACAAAACCCGAAAGTTCCCGAATTTCAACCTCTCTGAAAGACCTCGTGAACCGAATTAACTGCCTACCCTACGGCTGGAGTTTTTTTAGCAGTGCTAGCTTTAAAACTTCAGGATTAGATCCATGGTGGCATTCACGGTGGCAGTTTGGACAAATCGCTACGGCGTTATCGACTGTATCCGGACCGCCATCTGCAAGAGAGACTATATGGTGAACCTCAAGGAAAGGATGATTATCTTTATCCCAAAAAGGACCCTCTTTCTCGCACAATTCGCAGATTCCATCTGCCCTTTGCTTTACCCATGCAATCACTTCAGGGTCTCGCTTAAATGCTCCTTTGCCTTCCCTTGGATCAGATCTTTCGGGATTTGGATTACCTTCTGGTTCTTCATCCAGACCTTCTTTAATAAGTATTGAAGTATTTGCTTCGAGTTTTTCAGTGTCACTTGTAGTATCAAACAACTGAGGCTTTACAGATTTAAGCTTAGCGGTTTTGCTCTCTCGAAATCGTAGCTTGATCGAACGAGGATTTTGATTATCACTCAACCACTGAATTACACTTCTACACTGATTTTCTGTAGCTACAGAGACATATGAAGCACAAGCGTTGCTTGCATCGAGCATCTGGACGCCATCACCATTGGGTCCAGTTTGAGGCCAAAGAAGGGCACCTGAATATTGATCATCAAAACATTTATCCATTTGAGCCCTTAGGCTTTTATGGTGGTTCCGGTCCAACTCTGGAGATACAAGGTAAAGTTTTAGTTGCTTAGGCGTAAACGCCACTTCAATCGTCCTAAACCAATCCTTGCCCCCAATTGAAAAATGATCTCTTTTTGGTCCCAATTGCTTTAGGTCTCCGACCTCCTCCCTGCCCAAAAACCTTCTAATCGATCGGTTCGGTTGCAATTTGAGGCACAAACTTAAAAGGTTTACTGGATCAAATTCATATTTGCCTCGTAAATGCTCTAAATATTCTGGCCATGACTCTGATTCTTTAGGTTTTCTTACCTTGGGGACATGGGAATCCTTAACGACAATATGAAACCCCAGTTCTTTCCATTTCTTGAAACATGGGGTGCCTTCTCCTCCTCTTAACCTTGGACATTGATTAGACCCACCTGCAAGTGAAGATGCAATACCCATAATGGCAACCGGCGGATATGGGCGATCGTCAATAATTACATCATAATCTGTCGAATCTTTGTACGGATGTTCGATTTGGTGTATAGCATACTCGATTATGGCATCTCGAACATTATGCTCAGATGTGTTAAGTTTTAATAAATTAACTCCCACTTTAATCAGGCACTATATTTGATAAATAAATTGCAACTATCTATTTTTCATCAATTCATAAAATGGAGTTCCCCGCATAAACTTACCGTCCACTCCCAAACTCTTATAAAGGCATTCATGTAGATTAAGATTTTTAATTTTATCAATTACAGAAGGATCTACATTAGTTAACCCAATTTGCTGAAGCTCTCTGGCGTTTATGTCAGGTACATTATGAATAAACCAAGATTTAAGAGGCTCGCGATAATTTTCTTTTCTAGTTTTAAAATGACTTAAGTACTGCGATGCTAAAATAATTCCAACTCCAAATTCCCTGCCCTGTTGCAATAATTGCTTCAAAACACGGAATTCATACCTCATAATATTATCAGCTTCATCAACTAATAACATACTGTGAATGAAACGTAATTGAGGGTCACAACCAATAAATGGCTGCTTTTCTATTTTAAGCATATGCTCGTAGAAAAGATTCAAAAAAATTGTAACTAATACATTTTTTGCATTATCGTCAGAGCCAGCTTCAAAAAGATTAACCACTACTACACCTTTAGTTACTTCCGAAAAAGGTAAAATATCAGATTTGTTCTCACTAAAGTACTCTCCGTCAACCAAGTCGCTCATAATTGAATAAGGAGAATCAGGTGAATTATTTTCCTTATATGAAACGAAGATGTCTTTTAAAGTCGGCCCAACTGTACCTAAACCATTCCCATCAATTTCGAAACATGCTTTAACAGCTTCTTTCAAATTTTCCCGCTGAACGGGGCCAATATTAGGATAGATTTTTTCAAGAATATCGATAAATGAATTTATCTTTTGTTTTGCTTCTCTTTTTGTCTCAATACCTCTCAAATCAAATAAGTTTAACGGCATATTTAAGGGTTTAATGACTCTGGCACAAGTGGCTTTTACAAAGTCTTCTTTTATGTAATCTTTCTTATAATCAAATATGAGTATATTAGGGGTCGCGCCTCGGTTCTGCTTAGCATCTTTTGTTAAATTATAAATCAATGCTTTTGTAAGCTGAGTTTTGCCAGTTCCCATATCACCAACTATCCCAGTATTAAATTGAGTTAAATTTGTATTTCCAGGAAAGAAATCAAAGTCTTCTTCAGTGAAGTTTCCGATACTGGAACCAACCTTAAATTTCAATCCAACTGGATTTTCTTCATCAATAGAAATCTCACTCGCTTTCTTTTCTTGCAAGCTTCCTGCCTTATTATCCTCGGCAACGTTAGATATTGAAGGCAATTCATTTTCTACAGACTGATCAGATAAAGCCGAGTCATCATCGAGAACAACCGCTTCTCTTTCGGTAGCTCCCACATCTTCATTCTTTTGATCTGTCTCCAAAGGCATTAAATTCCAATCATTTACCTTTTCCCGAATATCAGAAACTAAAATTGAACAAGTACCATTTATTACCGATAAGGCATCTTTATGGTTTAACACTATGGTTTCATCAAACGCATCCCGATCAATATCTTCAGGTGATGAAGTGTCAGAACGGTCAACGACTAGTAATCTACCCGTAGCATCTACATCAATAGCAATATCATTAGCAGCAATTCCCTGTAGAACATCAGAATGTTTCGACGCCCAATTTGCCTTATCTATGAAATCTAACTGCGAATAAACCCGAAATGCATAATCCACTAAAGTGGAAAGAAGGCTTCTCCATGCAAACGCCCAAATTTCTGAATCATTACCCCTTGCAACTAGTCTGTTTAGAAAACCTGAGAATCCTGAAGCCTGCATTAAGGCATCTCTCCGCTTACCAGCATCAAACTTATCTCCCCGTGCTTTAACTTCAATTGCAGTCAATTTAATATTCTTAGGCTGATCCTCATCATCAAACTTAATGCTTGTTACAATAAGGTCGGGCCTTTCCCCTCTTTTTTTCTCCATTGAAAAACGCAAGTTTTCAAAATGGTTCTGAAATGGGTCTATAGGAATTATTAGATTAAGAACTTTCTTTTCACCAGTCCAAACTGGAATAATACCTGGGTGATCGTATTCTTTTTGAAACTCGGGTTGAAATAATTTCAGGGCACACAACATTCCAACCTCTCCTAGAGAACTTGAACCACCGGCAGTAAGATGTTTTAGAGTTGGAATTCCCCTGCGCGAAATCTCATCTAATAAACTGGAAATATTATCGTCCTCAATTGAAAGATCTTCACCGAGCATTTCAATGGCAACCCGAACGGCTTTTCTCATACCATCATTTTCTTTAGCCAAAAGAAAATAACCCGCATTATCGATTGCCCTTTTTCCATAATTAGGGAGTTCGTAGTCCCAAAGGTAAGACCTATCATTACGTCCAAAAAAGCTGGAAGCATCTACTTGTGCTGACGATACCGCGGCATAAGATGAACTGGTCAAAGCAATATCCAGTTCAGCGATGTTTGGGGCAAATACGAAACTGTCGAATGATTCGCTACAACGGCTTTCTATTTTGTCTACAGTTTCAATTATAAGAGATCCAAGTGTTTCACCATCCTGTGCAACAATCGACTTTCCGATCCTTGATTCTGCTATAAAGGATTGATCTATTCCTTTCCTTACCCGCCACCTAGACAAACAACTGCCATCAATGGCAGAATTTATTCCATGTTTCTCAGTCCTTGAATTCATTAGGCCCAAATGAGCAATGACTGCAAGATCATCCATTTTACCATTCGTATCACCTGAATGAAACCAGCTAACAGCGGAACCAGTTGATCTGGTTAGTATTGACAAGGCTGATTGTTCTGGATGCAACTCTGGTTCCCTTTGATCATTAACGATTAATGAACGTGGTGCAGAAATATTCCATGGATCTGACTCAGCACCAAGGTTGTTCAAACACCAGTCCTCAATTCCTTGATTGCAACTGGTTTGTGCCCTTATTCTGCTTCGGATTCCTAACCTCAGCGAAGATTTAGCAGAAAGCAAACGCCAGACTTCATCAATCGAACGCTCTACCTGCTTTGAACTGAATCCACCCGACAACCCTTGTACTTCAATTCCAAATTCAACATCAAAAATAGTTTGGGAATCAGAGCTAGCAAGTAGATCAAGAGCTTCAACTGACCAAAGAACGCCCCAGTAACTTGAAGTGCTTGGCATTGCCACAAAATCAATATAATTAAGCTGATTACTAGCAGTACGGCATGGCAGGGTAATGCAATCGGGAAAAGATCCGGGGTTTAACAAGCTCGCAGCTGGACAATTCATATTTTTCTCAGCTGCGTCTTGCAGGATATGCTGAGCATTACACTGCCAGGCAAGTTTTAAAGGATGAAAAGGTGACAAAAGTATAGCATAAGGTTTTGCACCGAGGACCTCCATATCCTGAATGTTACCAAAAACGGTTAGTGTATCAGCCCAAAAAGCAGATAAAAAGTCATTTTCAATCCAGTTGATATAAGATTTCAAGAAAGTATTAAGTTTACCATTGAAGCCTTCGCTCTTCATCAGATCGCCAAATTTGAGCATCGATACTGATGCCAAATTTATGTTATCCCCAAACGATTCCCTCAAAATCTTAAATAGTTCAGTTCTGGAAGAAATAAAATCCTCGGGAACATTAAAATCATTACCTAAGGGTCGCGGATCTTCATTAATACGGTATTGCGAAAGAACTGGCTTTTCTTTCCAGTCTGGATTTTTCCAACAATCAATATAATCCGGTCCTATAATAACAGGGTAATATGAATCATCGTTGTTCAGGATCCATTCTTCGTACTCAGATATTCTGGAGATTTTAGGTTCAACTTTTACATTTGTTGAATTTCCTCCTTCATAATCTGGAAGATTTGACAGGACAAGCCTCTCAAACTCAGTAGATACTCCCTGTTGCGGGATGTCTTCTGCCGTTACATAAATCAAATAAGGTACAGCAGATTTATCATTACCAACTGTAAAAAACTCCCATTCGCACTCCTCGTCGGTATCAATAAGGCAAACATATTTATTCTCATCAACCTTGTTTATTGGCCTCTCAACATCCTCATTTATATGCTCAGAATCAATCTCATACCCATGCATAATTTCACCTGGATCGAAATTCTTAGAGGCAAACAATTCCAGATTGTGCTTACCCATATTTTTAAGGGATAAGTTAGACTCAAAGCGTGGCTGTTTCTTATTTTCATTAGCCCTACTTTTTGCCTTTGTATTTTCTTTAAAAAGAGAAACTTTTTTTGCTGATCGTGAAAAAACCACCACTCCAGGTTTATAATTATCCAGTGATATTACTTTTACTACCGATGGCTTAAAACCTTCTGCTTCTATTTTATACCGTACAAACCTGTCATGTTCAGGTAAATCATCATCCTCATATTCGATTGGCTCCTCATTAGAAATGGAAATTCCATCTTTGATTAACTGAAGTTTTGCACTGCCACTAGCACGGTATATCTTTATTTCTATTCCGTTTAAAACTTCACTTTCGGTATCTCCAATTGAGATCGAGAAAGTGATTTTGTTTCTAAAAAGGTGCGGGAGTCCTGACTGGGCTGGTAAAAAAGGGTCCTGCGGCTCAATTATTATACTGCCTTCAGAAACCGCTTGATTGTAATCAAGTAGATCAGCGAGACATACACAATTTAAAGTATTCCACCACTCCGATATTTCAAAGTTTGTCTTTCCTAAAGGGTTAAAGAATCTGAACGGACTGGTTGCAAACTCAGTTGCGTCGTTTACTCCCATTTCGAACAAATGGTTCTCAAAATTCTCAAGGGCTTTTTTAACGGGAGGATTATCAGCCCTTTCAATTAGTTTTCTAAACCCAGCATTTAGACCACTATCATTTAAAAATGATGCCAGTCCAAGAAGAACTGACAAGTGTTCCTTCGATCCAAAATCTTCCAATTTAGAAATGGATGGAAAACCCAAATGAGCTAGAAAATTGAGGATTGTATCATGTTCATTTGTGCCATGAACCTCTGCAGCCTTTTCTAGAAGGTTCCAGCATATCGTTTTCTCCCTATACCCCTCTTCTGAGTCCCAGGCGTTTTGAATCGCACAGTTCAGCAATAACTTTGCTTTCTCAGCGATTTTAATATTTGTAAAAATACTCGTTAAAATTTTATCTGCGAGTTCTCTTAGGAGATCTTGCTCAAGCCACTCATCAACGGTATTAATCTCACGTGGAACACCTATCACATTTATTGTGGAAAGCACTGAACCTTGTGAAATCATGTCGGAAAGTATCAAGCACACCTTTTTGCTTTGATTATTTCTTACTGCCCGCACCCACCAACTTTCAGAACACTTGGCAAAATCAGGGCAGTCTTCAGGGTCTGAAGATTTGTCCTCAAACAAGTAAACTGGCACGTGAAACTTTTCCTCGGCTATTTCAATAGATGGCCTTACCGCAGGATCTTTAAAATAATCAAATAGCTTATTTCTAAGTTCTTCTGGAATACCGGTGAAATTAAGTCTTAGCTCCTTAATATTTTGACCATATTGCTTATCAAACTGTCCCTGTACATACTCGGCTAAATACTTAAGTAAATTATTCATAATAAAATAACCCTAGGAGCGGTTGAAAGGGTTTATAATAATCATGCCACCCTCAGCATCTGGACTATCCAATACCAGACCCAGGTTCCTTAAGGTCTCTCCAATTCCACTTCGGCCTACCTCCTCAACATCCACAACTATTCCATAATTTTTCAAATGATTACAAAAATCGTCGATAGTAGCGGGTCCGTCTTTCAAACTTGTACATGCATAAGCAATTGAGATTACCGCAACAGGTCCCATGGACACAATCCAGGGAGAAGATCGGTAGTCTCCTTTTTTCCCAAGATAAAACCCTTGATCATAGCTCTCCAGACCATGCTCATTCGTTTGCCTCTGGCCAAGAACACTTCTGACAAACTCAACTACTTTGGATTTACCAATTTCTTTCTTATTAATCTCAAGTGCTTTCTGAAAAGACTCACGGAAATCTTTAAAGCTAATCTTTCCACGAAAGGATTCGATCTGTTTTAGGAATTGGGCAAAGCTCTTCTCGTCGCTTAAGCACTTATCACTAACTTTACAGCCTGCTTCCTTAAGATGCAAAATAATCAAATTAATTCCCAACCTTGAACGCATGAAGCCTGAAGCCAGATCATTAATCGTATTGTATGCAAGCTGACCATACCTCCAAAATCCAGCTCCCCCCGCAAAAATTTCATTCAAGTTGAAATCCTTCTTAACTTCCCCTCCTTCAAGTAAGTTGTAAATCAGATCAAAGCATTTTTCATTAGCACGGCATAGCCACAGAACATGCGTAGCTGACCCTACTCTCAAAATTGATTCGATCATACTTATCCATTGCCTTCTGGTAAGATAATCCTTCAACTCAATGATCTTCAAAAGATCTGACACAAACTGTTGTGCAGGTATCTGACTTTCTTTTGAGAGAAACTTATTGCTGAATTGAGAGGCTTTCAGTTTCGATGGCTCTGTCCACTTGATGTTTTTTTCAGACCTCCAGGCAGTAAATTCCATTTGGAGAAACCGGGCCCAGACATCATCATTTTCACCAACGCTTAAAGCATTAAAAAACTCTTTCCAGTTCTTATTTGCAGCGGCATCGTCTTCAGATCC
The DNA here is from genome assembly GCA_902580225.1 of uncultured Verrucomicrobiota bacterium. Taxonomy (GTDB): domain Bacteria; phylum Verrucomicrobiota; class Verrucomicrobiia; order Opitutales; family Seribacteraceae; genus Seribacter. The sequence continues at coordinate 59,650 of CACHJU010000004.1, read as the reverse complement.
CAAAATAACTATTTTTTCTACCAAGCTACCTGGATTCCAAGAATTACCACGGACTCGACTTGTTGAAGAGTATAAAGAGGCATCAGGGACAAGAGGGCTAATCTGCAAAAATCTGCTTTCTGATTGCTGAGGTTTCTTGGGGCTTTTTATCGCTTCATGCACTATAGAATCCCACAGGTCAAAACCTACATAACTTGCACCCTCTTCCATATTAGGCCGTTTTTGCTTTCGAAGATTCTTTTCAAGATTTGTACCATTGGAATAGACTTTTTTCTCTGAGACTCCAGATTCAGAGAATCCAATTCGTCTTAATGTAGATGCAAGGACTACCTCACCAGTTGCATATTCTGGTTTAGGCGAAATGTCCAACAAGCTGCATCCATATTCATGGCAATCATTGGAAAAAGGCTTCTTTATAAAATCTTCTATTTTCATTTCAGAAAGTAAAACTTACCATTCGAGAAAGATATTTTTTCTTTGTTGCGGCCAACTACGATCTTTGCGTCTTCCTGCAAGTAGTCTTTATCACGGACGACCTTCCCAGATACCAGAGCTTTTATCAAATCCAGCATAGAAAAAATTTCATTAGGAAGAGAGGCCTGAAGAAGCCCATCTTTTATATTTTGCAAGGCCTTATAAAGTTGAAAAGTAACAGGCACAAAATGGCCTTCTATCTTCAGAAAAGAAAATGACTCCTTAGGCCGCGACTCACATGTTAATTCGGATGAACATGGCTTAGGGTTAATTGTTCTTTCAATGATAAGGGATATTTCCCTCGAACGTTCTGCCATTGGTTGCCCAAAGGTTGTAGCAAGGTTTGCTTTAAATGAATTTGATTCGTGAATTAAAAGCTTCATCGCCTTCCTGACTTCGCTTAAACCGTCGTCACCGTTCATGACCTTATTTATATAACCTTTAAAATGAATGGAGTCGCTGCATATTCCCAGTCTTGTCCCCAAACTGCGTTTAACCAGCCTGGATGAAAATTGCCTGACCGTAATCTGGAGTAAGCGGCACTTTCTTGAATGATTTCTGGGGAACTTATCCTCCGTCAGAGATTCATCCGCTTTTGCAACTAATTTGAGAATATCCCGCTCCAATTGCTCGACCTGAAACTTAACACCCTCCAGGCCATCTTTAACGGACAAGCTGAAATCACTCTCAATATCTGCAATGGTAATTCCCTCTCCATTTCTTTCAATCAACACTTGCTCACCTGTGATATTACCAGGGTCCAGGTTTGGACATAAACTATCGCAAACCCGCTCCATTATTTCTCCACCCGAAATCCTTGAAAGTTTCCCGGAAGCCGCGAAAAATTTGAATAAATCCGCTCCTGCTTGCAGACCTTCATCTTTCTGTCCAGATTTGAGTAGTTCACGTTTTGCCTTTAGGAAATCTCCTTTATTAAAAGACGGCCACACCGGAAATAGGCGATGATAATACAGGCGTGATGCAAGTAGAAAAGGGGCCAAAACTCTTTCCCGACTACCAGCTGGCCCCTCATTCGCTATTTTTAACTGCTGTGCTGACCATTCACAAGGGCTGAACCTTTTACCCTTTATCTCAAATTCGTTTAGATCCCCGACTATAATGTATGGAATCAAAGAAAACAGATCCCTGAATGTCCAACGCTTGCCTGATGAAAGCTCGTAATAATGCAGTATTGAAACCAGCCCATCCTGATTAGAGCTTTTTTCGAGTAATTTTCTGTTTTGGCAAAATGGACACCTGCTACCTGATTCACAAGGTTCTGGCCATTTTTCCTTATCCACAGCTGCCGAGATTATCTGGTGTGCAACTGTTTTTACATTTCCTGCTGGAGTAAAAACAAGAGACTCCACATCCATTGGCCATATGCCAATTTGAGGATATCCATCAAGCGGCCAACAAGATGGTGGCTCTGCACTGCTTGTGACTGCTTTTGTCATTAAAGAAACAAGCTTCTGGGCCTTGCTATTCTGACCCGATGCTATCGCCACAGCCTGCGATAAAATCCCTCTGTTCACACAGCACAGATATATATCCTTCGAATCAGCATTTAAAAGTGTTTCCAGTTCCTCATACAAGAGGCTGGCTGCACTTTTTCCAGCGACTGGATCGTTGGCCGTTGCGTCCTGAACTAGAATGATTGAGCCTATGTTTTCAGGAGGTTTCTTTAATCCTAATTTCTTGATTTCAACATCAACCCGTCTGGGAGCCAAATCTTCACCTTCAGTGATAAACTTTTTCTCAAAAGCTTCCAATAGCTTTCCCTCCGCACCCATCTCTGAATCCAGAGATTCAATACACCCCTCAATAGTATCGGTCTTCCCATTTCCCGGACCTCCGACTAGGATTATATTTCTTGGAACTTCTTCCCCTTTAGCAATAGCAGCCGCCCATCTGTTCAATTTGTTCACTAACGGCGTTTCAATTTGCTCACCACTTGGCCGACCAGAAGATTTTTGAAATGGTATTCGTACGCCGCCCTCGCGATTGCCCATCCAGTTAATTAAGCCTTCTGGATAAATGGGTTTAACCGATTGAATAATATCTGCAGCTGATTCGTCCATAAAAGTTATTTAATGAGTGACAAGACTTTAACTTTAGCAACAACAAAAAAATTTCTATCTAGATCTATAAATTCCGTATACTTCTATTCATTATCACATAATAAAATTTCAACATTTTCATAATGCTCCTCAAAAATAGACTCTATCCCCCCCTCTTCTGAAACAAACAAATGCATCCTGTAACTGCCCTGAATATTATTCTCCAAGTATTCGTATGCATCCACCTCGGATTCAACTCCATTCTGCATAAGAATCTCTACAATCTTTTCGTCTGAATATATCAAACGGCCATCTGCTGTTTCACCAACAACTGCTAAATCATAACCTGGAATGAGATCTTCCCTCATCGAAATTTCGATTTCCATCTGTATGTTTTCATCCATTACCAATGGTAAAATTAATTGCATATCATCACTCATATTCATTTTCCTTATTATACTTTCCTTTTCTGTAGGCCCATTCCAGGCATTCCTCATAAATTTTAGACAGAAATCCATCCTCCTGCTTTATAGTACTGATAATCATTTTCTGTCTGCGTCCTGCTTTTTTTCCAATGATGATATATTCATCCATAAATTCAGAAATCCTGCCATCTACTGCATCGTGCAACACTTCTCCATCACTATGATTATTCATTTAAACAAAAAATTATATTCTTAGATTTCCCGTTTTCCTGTGGTTGAGACATGATGGAGTAAATTTTCAATCACGCCCCACCTACTGGATTATCTTTTTTCCACTTCTTAACCGCATCATAAGTAGGTTGAAGTTTATTCCAGCCATTGTTTCGGCTTCCCATAAGAACACGGCTTCCACATCCTGGACATATTCCAACGATAAACCATTCATCCAAAAACTCTTCCACCCTTGGCCTGATTGTTTCATAAAGCTCAAAAGTCTCTGCTTCCAATGATTCCCTTTTTCCATCTTCCATACTCATATTTTTATCCTTCCTGTTAACTTAATTCTGTACCGTTTTGATCACTTGCTCGCTGATTCTATCAACTTGAGTGCCAATTAAATTATTCAAAACCTTGTCATTCCACTCCCTGCCTTCAATCCGGAAGATTACCTTCACCTTTTCTTCTTCCACCAATCCATCCAGGCTAGCAGCGGCCTTGTTCAGGAATTCAAACCTGATAAGGGATGGTCTATAATCGTCAGTCAAGATAACCAGCTCCCGTTTCGAAAATCCGCTTTCATGCTCAACAAGATCTCCCACTACATGAACCCGCCCAGGTAAGCTCAAAGTGCTCTCTACCAGGTCCCTCTCGGAATGGGTCGCCTTACCCAAGTGATTTGTATTTGGCTTCTTCGAAAGCCATCCAGTATTTTTTGTCGAATTAATCATAATTAAATAAGTGCTAGTTGTTTATGAATAGGCTTTGCTCCAAATGCTTTTATGAAAGTAAAAATACCTTTTCTCATAGTGTGCATGGATAAGCTCGGCGGGTTCCCGTTTCGTGTTCTGCCACAACTTGTAAGCACATCATCAAAAAGTGGGAAAAAATGAGGAGTATCCTCCAAAGTCTGTTGGAATAATTTACGGTGCGAACCTAAACCCTCGTCCTTTGTATTGAGGGCCATGGGTGCCAAGGCAGTCCAAAGCATAAGCGAAGATGTTGGTGTTACCCGCCTTTTGGGGGATGACGCAATGCTTAACAAATCATTAAGATCAAATTTTTCATAACCATACCGCTTAGAAAGAAACTCGTCATTTTGATGACGGAAAAAAGTACCCCAGTCGATATGCTCCATATGGCATCGGAATGCAGGATCCAAAAGTTTTGTTGAACAAGTATTTCCATTAATTTCCATGAGTCGAAAGAACAACGCACTCCACGCATCATGTGCCTGACTTTCAATCAATTCATCATGTAAAAGATGCAAGTAAGACGCCTCTGCTTCCAGCATATATTCAAGTAGGCATTTACCACCCTTTACAAATGGATCATAAGTAAATTCATCCATCAGGTTTTGCCGTAGATTAAAAGTATGCTGCAAACGCTCATACGCCCAGGCACCCACTTCGGTTCTAAGCATGCCACGTAAATCCCCTGATTTTTGAAGAAAAATTCTTCTCCTGTCACCAAAGTGCTTGGCCGACCGCCTAGGGAAATCCTCGAGGTTTACCCTGAATCTCATCTCCTCACTTCCTGCCTGAGACATCCAGTTACTGTTTGCATCCCACATATTAACGGGGCTCCATTTACAGGAAAAATTCCCGCTGGATGAATTCAGCATATCCCGTTTCTCCAATTCCTGAAACCGACGTACAAACCGCAAATAAACAGGATCACCCTTCCCTCTTACCATAGACAAGAACATAAGTTTACCATGAAGCATATTCTTCAAACGCTTAGGGCATTTTTTATGACGGTAATTCTTTCTTTCATGAATAATATCATTTGCACGGTCGTGCCCATGCTTATCCCAAAGATATAAATCCTGTCGAATCGAACGAATGACCTTCCTTGGAACATTAGGAAATTCATTTACTGAAAGTCCGGTCACCTGCTTACATGACTTCCCACAAAACAATTTATTTTTCTTGGCGTTAATACGGAATCCATAACTATTGATAATTTCCTTCAATTCCGTCCATAGCTCAGGGTTTTTAGAAACTCTCCCAACAATTAATTGCTTGTACCCATAGTAGTCCTTCGGATCCAAAGGGGAAAAAGATAAATCATCCGCATACCTGGTATATTCAATACCCCTATCCGCACAAAAGCTGAGTATGTCCTCATCCATTTTTCGGGCTACCATATCTGATAATATCGGAGATGTAGGTGCCCCCTGTGGCAAACCATACCAGCTTTCTGGATCGTCACTACCCTCGACTTGTCGGAAACAGCACAGATTCGCAAGCAATGATACAATCTCTGCACTCAATCTTACCTCTTTAAAAGTGACTGCATTTTGATTACCTGGAACATCGAGTAGAAATTTCAACCTTATATCGGATAGTACCTGTTTGATTCTTTCCATTCGTATTGTCGGAAAAAACTTTTCTATATCAGTATTAAAAACCCAGGGCTTCCGGACATGCGGCTTTGCATTCGTGAGTATGCTACGCCGTGAAATAAAACCATGAGAATTCCCGAGTGGCTCGTATGACCTTTCCATAATAACAAGCAACAAACGCTGAATCTCCTTTAGAGAATCAATCGGCTCACTAATTATCCGCAGCCCTCCATTAGACTTTGGAATCGCAAACTGTTTGTACCTTCTTGCATCCGCAAGCTCCCAGGCTAATTCCTTTAATCTCCGCTCGGTTGAACAAAGCAAAGTTCCCCAGGTTCTAATAAAGTTCAACTCCTCCTCCTTCATTATTTCGTACCTCCGCAAAATAGATTGGACGGCATGATCCGGGATGGCCTATTGCGTCCAGAAAACTTCCAGACTTCCAGTGGTAGTAGAAGGGTAGTAGAGTTACGATAGATAGCTGTAAGGTATCTGTCGTAACTGGGTACTACCTGACTTGTCGCGAATTCAGGCAAAAATGCCCTTGCAACGACTGCACCGTCCACACGGTACCCCAATCCCGGACCATGACCGCCACTCTTAAAAATAAAAGGGATTCGGCAACCATCCATTAGTGGTTTCATGCCTGACATTTTCAGGCCTTTTAAAATATTTTTGAAAATCCTCACCTCAGGAAATATCCCTTCCTGTTTTGTACACCCGCTTACCCTTTGACTTCCTGCATGCATTCCGCGATTGCACTTTCTTCCGCAACATATGTGCAACCTGTGGTCTAGCCTGTATTTTTGACCTCACCTTCATTGCTGTGCCTTCTTTTCCTTGCCCCATAACTTCATGGCAACCATCTGCAAATACATTACCGCATCCGCCTTTAACGGATCAGATGCATACGATTTAAAAACCTTATGATTTCCAAAATATCCGAACATGAGAAACGCATCCGATGCCAGAGAAAACCTCTCCACTGCCTGGTCCAAATCTGTAACCCCATCTGCCTCTTTTCCTTGCTCAACTGGGATCTTTGCCTGTTCAAATTCCTGATCAGGGAACTGCTCTTTTTCAGAACTCATCCATTCGCAGAATGTTTCCCTGCATGGCTCAAATGCATCCTCATACACACTCCCACGCCCACTCATTAACAGAAACTTGTTGTGTGTATGTATACCATATCCTGCTATCACATAACCCTCGGACAATGGCCCGAATAACATCTTCGCAAAATCAACAATCAAAAGATCATTCTTTTGGAGTGGCTGGGAATTCGAATTTATACGCTGGTTAAACTTCATTACGAAAAAGAGAAGATCACTAATTTAAATTACCAGCAAAGTATAAAAAAATATTTACACTTACTTAATAGTAATTTATGGGGTCCTTATTTTTTGCATAAAAACTACGCACCTCAAAACTGCTTGTTCGCAAAAATAAGCTCGCTCCAGAGAGGCAAGCACTCAATGCAACAGGCTCAGGAAGGCCTGATAATCCTGCTACTTTCGACTACAGGCTCGGCTTGAGGCTCTATAAGAGTCCAGCTTTTCAACTCCTCAACAAGATCATCAAACTCTGGCTCAGAGGCAACATACACACGGTCAATGCCAAGCACCTTCCCCTCCTTAATCTTAGAATTAACATTCATTGCCTCATCTTCATCCAAGGTCAGAAGATAAGACTTCGCACGACGGTGAACCTGCCTCATCATTATCCCTTCCAGGTCTGCCTGCTTATACCTTTCCCGCAGGGAAGTTTTGGCCGAAAGTACTATTGGCCCTATCTCTTTTGAATATGCCACAAAATCGAATTCGATATTTGGAATAAAAGCCATTTTCGCCTGACGGAATAGAGGGTAAATCCCAACTCGGTAAAAAAGGACTGCAAGCAGACCTTCAAAAACATTACCATTAAGACTGTAGTTTTTAGAGTTGTATGCAGGGCTTGCTTTAAACTGCTTACAACTTGTATTTATAAAACCCGAACTAGAAGTGATCTTTTTTTTAAGAATATTTTTAAACAGGTTATCAAAAACATTTATAGTTTTTTCGCCTGAAATTAGATTTAAAGACTTCAGTTGTGTAGAAATACTTTTAGGCATTAAATTAGTATATAAAAATGTAAATCCACATACTTACACATCCATAATTGCTGAAAATGCTTTATTATTATCGTCAGGTATAAAAGCATGATGAATGGACGTTAATGTCTTCGCAGGAATCGGAGTGTACAACTGACTGGCATCATCAAATTCCTGGACTCCATAACTTGAATGATAACCACCATAACTGCAACATATTGCCCTAAAATGGATGTACTGCTTTCGCCAAAAATAGATCTTAACTTTCACATTACCTACTTTAGCTTTTGCACGATCACAAAATGCTTCTACTTTTGTAGGACCAAGCCAATTGTGAAAATCATCAGTGTTTTTTCTATGGATTCTTACAACGGGGTCAAGTCGGTTGCATTGGATTAGCTCAAAGATCTTATTTACTGATAAGTAGCCAGTTTTGTTGTCAGGCTCCCACTCTCTATCAAAAATACTAATGTCTTCTGAATATAGGAGTATGTTTCGAAATTCGCTTAACTGAGTATCAAGATTACACTCAGTGTAATCAGGCTCAAACTGCAACCACCAATCTTCTCTAGTGTAGCTGACTGAAAAGAAACTGGTGTATGAGATAAAACCATTTAAAGATTCACTTTCTTCCAAGAGAGATGAAATGCAATCATCCCCTATCTCCTCCAAATCACTTAAAGTTAATCTTTCAGCAACAATTCCAAAAGTTTCCTGTTCAGAATCTTCTTTGTACAGCTCATCAACTATTCTTCCTGATTGCATAAGCTCATCAAATATTGCTTTTGGCTCATTTTCAAGCAGTTCATAATTTTCCATAACCAAACTCGAAAAACGATTCCCATCTTCATCAATGGCATCCCAAATCAAAGCACCAATCTCACTGGTCCGATTTTTTGCAGCAGGCCCAAGTAAACGTTCTTCCAATTTACCCCAAGATGTTTTGATCTGGAAATCATCCTCATCCCTATCAATTCGATTTATAAAAATCTTAGGATCTAAACCAAAAATCGAGAGATGCTCTTTAGCCTGCATGCCAGAAAATATCTTCTTTCTTTTCCGAGAAAAAACCTTTTGGCCATGGATTTCTTAACCGGCCCTTGGGAGAGATTTCCATTCTTTCCACCTTTACACCAGTACGCCCTTCATCCTGATCGGCAGCGTGTACATAGTAAACGCCTAACTGTTCAACATCGAGGGCATAGTTTTTATCTTCGTCTGATAATTTATCCGCATCCGTTTCCCCAATTCTTCTTAAAAGCCGAAGAAGCAAAAATTCACTATGGGTTTCGATAATAAACCTTGTTCCATACTTAACTGCATTTTCGATAAGCATATCAGCAAGAATCGACTGTTGCTTAGGATGTAAATCAGATTCCGGCTGCTCAACGATAATTGTGCGGCCAGGTTCGCAACTAGCTGCGATGATTGGAATCACCTGGCCTACACCACGGCCCAAGTCTTGTAGCCTGAGCGGTAGATCGGGCACATTATCCCAAATTCTCAACGAAGTGAACTCTGGGACTTGCTTATTAGAATTTAATTTGTTTAGAACTTTACTTTTAAGATCTTCAGGATCAAGTGAATTTACAGGTGAGCCATACTCGAAGGACTCATCTTCAACAATATGATCATCTGCATACACCTCTCTGCCACCTTCTTCATCCTTACTTTCTCCACTTAACCCCAATGACTCGCTCAAGGCTTCACCTGCAACCTTGGAGGCTATTTCTGCTGAAAAACTTTTGATGAGAACGAGCTGGTATCTGTTATCAAAAAGATCTCCCAGGTATTTATTAACCCTGTCCATCAGCTTTTTATCTTTCTTTATATCCGCCCAGCATCTTTCTCCTCCCGCATCACCAGAGCTTTTGGTACCAGACGAACCATCCAGAATGTTTTGTGATGGCATTGCCCTGTTCCCACTAAAATAATTGAAGCTATCAAGAACAGCGCCTAACTCCGTTGAAATCTTACTGAGAAAACCACCAAGTTTACCCAACAGATTTTTATCTTTCCCATGTACTATTAAATTTCGAAGGCTTTTGTGTTCCGCCTCCTGCTTTTTATCAAACGGACCATCGTTTTCCATTATTTTTTTATGAAAAAGATTTTCTGGAACCAGTTTATTAAAAGCAGTTTTGGCCTGAAGCGAATTTGCAAAAGGCTCCCAGTCTTCTTTGTTAAGACCAATTTTTTCAAGACCCTCAGTAAAATTTATTTTGAAACATTCACTAAAGTGACTTTGGGAGAAGCTTATAATTTCAACTTCACCCAAAACAACTGATATATCGAGTAACTTAATCTGTTTTTCAAAACTCGCCCTTTGTTCAGTTTGAAAACTAACTTTGATCTCTTCGTCAGGTTTTAATCCAAGAAGCTTTTTAACCACTTCTGGATCTTTTTTGTAAACAAAAAACTGGTTTATGATTTCTTGATCTAAATCAGTTGCACCTTTAGGTATGTCAGTAAAGTGTGAGGTGCTAGCCATTTCGATTTCTCCAAAATCGAATTTTAAGATACAACGGCCAAATTCTGGAATATTTAGCTCACAATCGATTTGGACTTTGTCTTTTTCATCCCTCTTGTGAATAAAATTATAAAATCCTCCAAGGTTTACAGAATCACCACCAAGTTCCGTATCATGTGCATCAAAATTCCCTTTTCTCGCTTCATTCAGATAGAGTAAAGACTGAACAAGGCTTGATTTCCCAGCACTATTTTTACCATACAAAAGAGAAATTAAAGGCGACTCAACTAGTTGAGGCTCATCAAAAGCTTTAAATTTCCCTAACTTTAAACTATGAAGAAACGAATCGTTCTTATCGAACTTACTTGGAAGCGAATTTAATGCGTGAATTTGCTGCTTAGGTGTAAGCCGCTCTAACTCGGCTTGGATACTTTCGGTTTTATCTTTGCTCACGGATTTAAAAAATTAAAAATTATACTTATAGACACAATAAATACCTTATCATGTCAACGATATGAGGAGTGCGGGAAGAACTCGTTCCACTACCCATCTTTAGTCCAAATCCACCACTCATATTGATTCCAGCAAGAGGAAATAATTTACGCAAAAATTTGGCAATTGTACCTTGTAAATAAAAAGGTGGGATTGTGATTTTTTGATTACAAATTTCATGCATTAAAAAATCTACTCTTACTGGCACTTCAACAATACTTTTACGGCGGAGCTGTTTTTCTATTTTTGAGCTCAATTGTGCTCTAATCCAATAGTATAAGAAACTGGGGTCGATTTTTTCTCTCTCATTATGCACGAAGTAGATCTGATATGGAGGTGTTGTCTCTAAATGCTCACGGTTAAGTTGTTCCATGAGGCCAATTTTTTTCTGTAGTTTAAGTTTCGTGCGGTTACTGAATACTTCAATAACAGCAACCTTTTCGGATTTGCTTTCTTCCATTAAACCTATGTCCAATCCTTTCAACGAACTACCAGATACATCCAGCCATCCCTGGCCTCCCGATAAATACTCAGCCAATTTTCTTTTAGGTTGATATTCTTGTTTCGTATTTTCAATTTCGTCATGAATTTGACGGGACTCTCTTAATAAATCATTGAATTTATCAATTTGAAACTCAAAGTATTGACGGGCTTTTTCAAAACTAACTTTTGTTGATTCATTCTCGGTTTTAGTCTCTCTCGAAAATACAAGTTCCCGGTTTCCAGAAACTATTTCGTCCTTACTTGCTGTAATTAGATTACTAATTTCTAGAGGGACATTCTCCGCATTTGAGTTGTTATTATCAGCAATATCGCCAAATATTAACTTGTCAGGGCGGAACTCTTCAAAATGAAGAATCACTTTTTTTTCTGCATGTGCATGATAAATAGCAGTAGGTGGAAAGTTTCTAATCATCAAATCCCTCAGCTGCCCATCTCTTTCACTCCTACGGATTGATTCTGACAGGATCAACAACGACTGTTGAGCTTGAATATTTCGGGATGCACAGAATAAAAGAAATTGTTGATGATCTAATTTGAGAAAAGTCTCATTTAAACCAGCCCCATCTTGAGGTGGCTCAGTAATAATATAATCATACTTATTTAAATGATCGCCGCGGTACGGAGGATACATAAGAAGTTCATTATAACTCGACCAATGCTCACTCAAATCTCTTATAACTTGCTGGTTGGATTTAAGGGAATCTTCAATGCGGATATTAGGTGATACTCTGAAAATTAAATCGTTTAAAACAACAGGGTCCAATTTGTCGCGAATTGTAAATGCTTTAAGCAAAAATCCGGCTTTAGCTATATTTGCCAATACGGGGTTTATCTCAGAACCTGAAATTTGATAAAGATCTCTTATTCCAGAAATTTGATCTAATGCACAAATCAGGACAGTTCCAATACCGCAGGCTGGATCATAAACTGTACTGCCTGGACCCGCTTCCTTGAGTGCACTTTCACATACAAATTTAATTAGCCCAGAAGAAGCGAAACCTGCAGTATTAAAATCATTCTGAGCATTTATCAGACTGGAAAGAAACGGAACTAATTTGAAATCTTCTGATACCTCTAAGCTTTGGAGACCTTTAATACAGTCCAGGTAAGGGTAAACATAAATAGATAAATCATTACCAACCGAAAAGGCACTCGAATTAAAAAAAGAAGCAACCTGGGGAGCCAATCTGTTTAAAGAACTCAAGTATGGAAAAACTTCACCCAATAAAAACTTAAGATCCTTTGTTATTTCTTTGAAATCTGCCTGGCCTGGATCATCCAGTTTAAAGCACATTAATTTATCAAAACTGTACTTTTCATTTTCTCCTGTGAAAAAAGTATGGAAATCGTTTCCAGGGCCATGTTCGGAAAAACTTTTTTCTCTTTCTCCGAGTAAATAATGCAGGGCAAGCTGGCAGAAAAGCTGGGGCTGAACTTCAAAAGAAGACCTGAATTCGATGTAAGCTCTTAATGCAGCACTACAAAAGCCCTTTTCAAGATAACTTTCAGGAATATCGTCAAAAACCCAGCCACTCTGCTTAGGTTGCTTTGCCTGAATTAGAACAAATTCATAAAGCTCATGTAATTTTGAAACTGATTCCACTTTCCAGATGTTACAGCAATGCTCAAAGCCTTGTGGCTGGCGGTCTAACAACTGCTCAAGTAATGAAAGTGCTCTAATGTATGAAGAAGCCTTCCCGCTTCCCGTTTTATTATTTCTCAGCAAATAGTCTTCAAAACTTTTTTTGGTTGTCTCTGATGACTCTTTTTCAGAATGAGAGATCAAACACATCATGCATTCCATTGCATACTGTATGGATCCCAAAAAATCCTCTAAATCAAGATCCTGAACGAAAAACTCCTGGGCAGCAATGGTACAAACTTCGTACAAAGAAAGGCTAGTGCCTTTAGAATAAATATTTAGATTTAATTTACTTTTAAAGTTTTGAGACCAGTCTTTTTTATCCTTAGAAAGTATTTTGTGCGTACTGAGAATTTCTTGCATTCCCCCAAGAATGGCTTGGCTTTCATTTCTCTTTTTGGGTAAGTGCAAATTGTGCTTTAAAGCATCCGCACCAAAGGTCACATAGATTCTCTCACCGTCTCTAGAGAAATAAATCGCAACATAAAAGTCACAGTCTACATTCAACCCATTTAGTACTCTTATTTCCACAAACGGGATAGTGGCATGTAAACCGGCACCGTCACGCCCACTTATTTGAAATTTATGATCTTTATATTCTTTACCGAAAGAATCTACCACTTCCTTTAATTCATTGGGTAAAGTTTTATTTACAAGCTCTCCCCTCTCCTTCATTGCCGAAGTAGCATTGGGGCTGTACTGAAGTTGCAGTTCAGCAATTCTTTTTATTGTTTGTTCCACTTAACTTATTTTTAATAAAGGATTATATTCAAATTTGTCTGTAAGCACATCTAAAAAATTTCCGGATATCTAATTTTGTTATTATCTTTTCATCAATGACTTGCTCACCTACAAACAAATAATTTCGTATTAGAAATAAACAGGCCAAGCTATATTGACAACAACTCAAATAATTCTATTACTTACTGTTTAGTAATGTTCGAGAAAGGAGTTAACAAGTTAACAAGCAAAAACTTTTCACTAGCCAGGTTGAAAAGCCTTATTTCTGTAAAAAAAGCGGGCTACATACTTAAGGCAGCAAATGGTAACACAACTGAAGCAGCAAAAATTAGTAGACAAATAGGAGAGCTCGAGGAGTTTTTCGAAAAAGTAAGCCTGAGAAAAAAAGACGGAAAGTTAAAAGGCCTATCACCAGAGGGTGAAGAACTCGCAACCATTGCCGAGAATTTCCTGACTTCCATGCAAGCTTTTCTAGATAAGGTCGACGGCATTCAACCGAGCATTGCAATCGGAGCCGGAGAGACATTTTTATCCAGTGTAATACTGCCAAACTTTGCCGATCTTAAAGAAAGTACCAAAGAAATACGGGTTAATCTATGCAACATGAGAAGCTCTGAACTTCCTAATGCTTTGGATGCAGGAGAAGCTGATTTGATTATAGTTTCCGAAAAAAGCTTGGGAAAAAATGTAAAAAAGCTTTCTCTCGGAAAACTCGAGTATAAATTATATGCACCCTTGACCTGGGAAAATCTTTCTAAATATAGAAAAGTTCCACTGGAGATGATTTGCAAGGAACCATATGCTTCACTCTCTGGCTCTGGAGAGCGGAGAAGGTTTGTTGACAACGCAACAGATAAAATTGGAAAGAAACCAAATTACGAACTCGAATGCAGCTCACACTTCGAAGTTCTTCAGGCCGTAAAATCAAATTGCTTTTGCGGTATACTACCGGCTTTCCTGGCAAAAGACCTACCCTTAGATTATTATAAACATATCGCCGTGAAAGAATTGGCAGATATGCATGGAAAACTTGTAATTGCGTGGAAAAAGGAAACTTTCCACTACAAACCTGAGATCGAAACCGTAGCGAAAGAAATTCAAAAAATTTTCAAGAAAGCTACTACTATTAAAAAGTAGCACTGCTGAAAAGGTAATTTGGAGAAGAATTACCACTAAGTAAGCATTCTGACTTTTAATTTAGTTTAGTTTAATTCCACCGCCTTGATAATGTGGTTGCATGAATATAAACGAAAACATTTCATTCCTGGGCATGGAGGGCCAAAAGCAATTACGATGACTCAGAACGAATTTAATCTCGACAGGCAAGAAAAGTCGAAGGCTCAATCTGGCAGGGACTTCAAAAAGGCAATAAGCTGGATTCTTGATAATCTTAAAAAACAAAGCCTTATACGGAACTGGGGAGAAGTTGGTAGTTTAGCAAAGACTGGATATTCCTACAAAAACGAACATTGTCCGCATTTTTATGTAGATACGATTGATGAGAAAACAATTATTATTTTTGGTTCCAATACCTTCAGGCAGGACAGGCGAAAGATAAGTTACTATGATATGGAAGGAGTCCTTCAAAGCCCGGAATTCGCTGACAGTTTGGTTAGTTCGCTATTTGTAATTGGTGAGAATGAACAAAGTTTTATTAACTTTAGAAACAGAGTAAAAAACAAGGAACAATACTGCCCGTTTGAGAATATTCTGCTGGTAGAGGAACTTGATTCCTTTTTCCTTGAATACGAAAGAGGCATTATACTTCAGAAACAGGACATACAGGAATCTTTTGAAGCTGTATCCGCAGAGGAACTTAATTTTGATGAGTTTTGCTCAGATGTTGCAACGGAAGATCCAGGCCGTTACGAAAAAATCGGATACCGGTACGAAAAATTCTTAACTGGTATCCTGAACATACCCGATCTCCTCACAGAATTTAAGAAAAATGGCCAATCTGGTTCACCTGAATTTGACAGGATTGCATCTTTTATTACCAGACAGTTAAAAATTGATAGCAGTGAAATAGACAGGCTCGTGGCAACCGACTCGGTTCCGTTATTATCTAATGGAGGCAAAGCGAAAACGGATATAATTTGCTCTGTTCATATTAGGGACACGAAAAAAGAAGTTACTTTTTCGGTAAAGAACTCTACTGCTAGCCAGGTTTCATGCCATGAAAGAAGAGCAAGTGATTTTATGGAAATACTTGGTTTACCCGAAACCCATAGGTTAGGAGAATACTTCAGCAAGTTCCAGGAGTATGGTAGTTGGGAAGGCATGGTAAGTAATTCTTATAATTATACCAAACAGGACTTTCATATTTCTTATGAACCTCATAGGCGGAAGTTGGCTGAATGGGTCCTAAAAGGACAATGGGAACCTGAAGGTAACTTGAAATACGGCTTTCAGGTTGCACAAAATATTTTCATGAGGAGGAAAAGGGAAAGTGGGGAGGAACTAATCTGCCAAACCTGGGACTCTCATATAGATAAACTTATGGCAATCCCACTCGATAAAACATGGGATGTGTTTAGCTGGACATACCCAAGTGACCACAGGGGAGACCGCATACAATTGAAGCTTAACTTACGCTTTTTTGATTAACCTGGAGAATTAACTCTTTAAGGGTTGGATCTTCTTTTATTTCGCATTCCCAAATAGTTAAAATATTCCAGTCCATCTCAAGCAGTGTTTTTCTGACTATCTTATCCCGGTCCTGATTTTTCCCGATCTTTGACTTCCACCAGTCCGTCCTTGTTTTTGGAATTCTGGATATCTTACAATTCTCATGTCCATGCCAGAAACATCCGTGTACAAAAATAATTGTCCTGTATCTGGGCAGTACGAGATCTGGCTTGCCAGGCAACTTCTTGTTTAATGGTCCATTTACTGTAAAACGGAATCCGTTGCGGTGCAGTGCCGAACGGACTGCAATCTCTGGTTTCGTATTCGAAGACCTGATTCTGGACATATTCCAGGAACGCCTTTGAGGTGATATTTTATCAGCCATTTAGAAAAAGTTATATTTATAATTTCTGAAATGGCACAAATAAAAAACATTAGAAACCGGTTGGATTCAATATTACATAAATTACTAAAAAGTAAGTGTTATTATTTTTTTAAATCTCGTAAGTAATTTATAAAAACTCCATTTTCAGATCAACTGATGAACGATTTCAATAAAAACAAAAGAAGAAAACGACCACGGAAGAATCAACCGGGTATAAATGCAATGAGTCACTACTTCGAAAGACAAAAAAATCTCAATGGAAAGAATTTTCAGAAATCCTTGAAGGCACACTTACGTGGAATATTCAAACTTGGTAACAATCCTTACTTCCCTGAAAATACCAACCGCTTTGTACTGATCTCACAAGGGGGAGATTGTATTGGACGCTAGTAAATAATTAATTTTTAATCCTGAATCTTAAAATAAATGAATATCATAACAGTAACAACAAACACTGCATCTGGTGGAGACTCCACCTCGCTCAACGCAAATCAAACCTCAGATGGTTGGTCATTCAAGATCAATGACTCCTGCGGAATTGAATACACTCTACCTGCTGACATCCTGCCTGAACTACCAGATGAGGCAGGTTTAATAAAATTCATAGATTCAATTCGAATGGACGGCGAACCTTCTTTTAAAGGGTTAGTTTTTGGCTTCCTCGAAATGAACTATCCCAAAGGAGTTGATAGGACTGAAGTTCAACTTCAGGAGGCCAGCAACTTTCTTGAAATTGAATCGAATAATTTCCCACAAATTGCAGAGAAATATAAAATCCGCATAAAGGAATGGTTGAGTGCCTGATTTCTTTCCAGGCTAGCCAAGCTTAAAAAAAGTACTTATTTCACAGCCAACGCAGCTGCTACTGATTGGGCGACTTCCCTGACGACAGGTACTGCCACTGAATTACCCAACTGCCTGTAGGCCTGGGTCCTTGAAACGGGAATATCGAAACCTCTTGGAAATCCCATAATATCGAGACACTCTTGAACGGAGAGAAGCCTTAAACCGGTTGGTCCATCCTGAACAAATGTTCCCGTCAATCTTTGGATTTTATGATAGGTCGAGACAAGGGTATTCAAAGTTATATCAGAACAATCACCTGGAATCAGTACTCTAGGTCTTCCGTCATTCTTTTTATAAATATATGAATTCTGAAGGTGCTGGGATATGGAATAACCATCTACACCGGACTGGATAATATCATTACCAAGAGTAGCGGTTACTTCACTTTCAACAGGCCATTTAAAACGCCAGGATGCCCTGAAATGCTCATCCTTCCTGAAACCAACTATAAATATTCGCTCTCGGTACTGAGGTACACCAAATTTAGATGCATCAAGGAGCTTTATTTGAGGGCAATAACCATGTTCAACCAATTTATCGTGGATAATTTCCAAGGTATCCTTATCCCCGCTTTTATGATGAGTGAGCCCTTTAACATTTTCCAAAATGAACGCAGATGGCTTATGGTGATCAAGGATCTTTAAAATCTCATGAAACAAGGTTCCTTGTGTTTCATGACTAAAGCCCTCCCGTTTACCAATACTGCTAAACGGCTGGCAGGGGAAACCTGCGGTAAGAACATCGAATTTAGGGATTTCATCATGGTCAATAGCATTGATATCCCCATGGGGCTCTTCACCAAACATGTGCTTGTAAGTTTTTTTAGCATGAGGATCCCATTCTGAAGAGAATACACACTTTCCACCTGCGGCTTCCATCCCAAGACGGATTCCACCAATGCCCGCAAAAAGATCAATGAACTTCAAGTTCTTTTTACTTTTTTTCCGAAAAGATTTTCCACCAATTTCCTGTATCATCCAAAATCAATATTCTTCAATATAAAATTCTTTACAAGTTAAATATATAAATTTTTAGAAAAATGTACGGAAATCATTGCTGGGATTTTGTTATTTACTTATATGAATACAATTTTCATTTTCCAACTTGTAAAATCAATGGGCTAATTCGCTTCAGTAGTCAACAACTCCGCCCCCTGCCCTTTGGCAATTTTAAGTCCATACCTTTCTAGAGCACGAGCGGTGGGATCGTCGGGAACCAGTACATAACGATAAGATAATTCCGTTCGAATAAAGTCCCGTATTTGATGGTCCAAAGAATAAGTCCCTTCGACAATTCCATCTAGTTGTTCATCGGTTAAATTTTTCATAACCAATCGATCAGACACATAGACACAAAACTGATCACCACTTCTTCGCCCACTGGCATGCGATGACAATCTGCTCTGCAAATTCTTAAAGGACATACCGATATAGATCCATCGGCCCTCTTGATAAATAAGATAGACCCCGGGTTTACCCTTCGGCACATATCGGTTCGGCCAATCCGCAAACCGATGAACCGGCTGCCGGTTCAATTCATCCCATAGTTTTTCGAGATCGGAAATTTTCATAAAAAATGTTGTTATATGTCTTTAATCTAGTTTCTTTGTGTTAATGAATCCAAACAAACCTAAGTGGACGGCAGTGATAAGAAAAATCATGCACGAAGCTCCAGTGGAAGTCGCTTCTTTTCAGCCAGATGAAGATTTTGATGTATTAATTGGTTGCGAATACAGATTGGCAAAAATTGGGAAATATTATCTTTTAGGTCGGTATGATTCCAGTTGGGAAAATTCCTATGACTGGTTTGATTCGGCCGAAAAAGTTAAGAAGGAAATGGAACTACTTGTAGGCGATGCCACTGGAGATACAAAATGCCACGCTTGGCAGGATCCTAAACTCGTAGATTCAATCAAAGATTCGGCTCCGCTTTTCGGAAAAGAATGGGCACCCGATGACATAGTCCGGGAAATTGAGGCAGATGAAAATTTTCGGATCCGAATACTTTGCCCGGATGAAGAAATTCCCGAAGAATACGAAGATTATTAAAGTTTCTGAGATTGTTTGGGATAAAATAGATCGCACAAAGGCAAAGAAAGGATTTTGTTTGTAGCAAATCCACAAATCAGATATTGCCAACTTCAATCCTCCACAACTACAAGGTGCAGGGAGTCCAAGCGGAAGCGGGTTTCGGCGAGGGCTTCTTCGAGTTCGGTTTGGTGGGTTTGTAAGTTTTTGATTTCCGATTGATCAATGGCTGGGTTGAGACGGGCGAGGTTTTGTAGGCGGGAAATTTCAGATTGGAGTTCTTTCTCTGCAGCAATACCGGCTTCGGTGACCAGGTCTTCGGTCACTTTATACATTTGAGCCTCGGCGGATCGGAGCATTTTTTTGACTAAACGTTTGATTCCAGAGTTAGCCAGGATATCATCAGTGTCCGGAGAGGGGTTCAATTTTCCAACGGAAAAGTCAGGATTGGATATAGCATCCCCAGCATGATTGAGCCAAAGGGTGGTGGGGCTAATCGGTAGGTAGCGATCGATATGTAAATGGCGGGGGGCTACGCATTCAACCAGGTAAGTAACTTGGAGGAAGATACCGGGGGCTTCGGTGCCTTGGTAAACAGAGAGCACGGCGTTGCCTTTTTCACTGCTAAGTAGGGAGTCGAGCGAATTGCGAAGGAGTGGATGATCGGGTGTGAAAAATTGAATATCGTCCCGATTAAGGGCATCGGTACGATCGAAGGTGGCCATCATACCTTCGGGGTCGAGTCCGGGCAGGCTGTCGATTTGCCCATACTCGGGCTTAAATAAGTAGCGACGATCGCTCAGGTCTTCGACGCGTAGGCCGACATATTCCATGAGGTCGGTGGCAAAGGTCTCGAAAGCGGAGTCGGTGTCGGATGACTGGATTTGTTCACGGAGCAGTTCGCTTTGACCGGGTTTATTCGAGTTGCGGGCCAGCAGGCGAAGGTAGCCATTTTCGAGTTTTTCACCGAGGTCTTTTCGTGCATCGATTACATCAGTCACAAGGGACTGAAGAGCATTGGCATCAAATTCATTGCTCAACTTTTCAAGTTCTTCCCCAAAGGTTTCTGCGATAATCAAAGCAGTGGGGACAGGTTGTTCAAAGATGCTAACTCCCTTGTTATAAAACTGGACCCACACTTCTTCAGCCGAATTTTGAATGTAGGGAAGATGAATGTGGATGGTATCGGTCTGGCCAATTCGGTCGAGCCGGCCAATCCTTTGTTCCAAGAGTTCGGGATTTTCGGGGAGGTCCCAAAGGATGAGATGGTGGGCAAACTGAAAGTTGCGCCCTTCACTTCCAATCTCCGAGCAGAGGAGGACACGGGCACCTTTGGGGTCGGCAAAGTAAGCGGCCTGTCGGTCGCGTTGAATCAGGTTTAATCCTTCATGAAATTGGCTGAGGTTTAAATTGACCTGTTTTTGGACGGCTTCGTAAATTTCTTCGACCATTGCCTTGGTCTTACAGATAAGCAGAACTTTTTCCTTTTCGTTATCGGCTAACCAGGAAATCAGCCATTGGATTTTTTGATCGAATGCAGGGTTTTCCTCCGAGGCCGAATCTAGTGGATGGAGCACAGGTTGGCGCTTGGGGAATCCCTTGAGGGCTTTCCGGGTATTGCGAAACATGACTCGACCGGGTCCAAAACTATCTATGATGTTTTCAATCAGTTGGGCACGCTCGGCCGAGGTGAGAGAATTTTTACCGGAGTACTGGTCGTGGAGATGGGATGAACTCTTTTGGATCATCTCCCAATCGGAAGATGTGAGTTCTTCTTTGCCATCGATCCGGTCGACGAGTTCCGCCATTTCCTGGTAGTGATCGCTCTCTTCAATAAAAGTTTCCAAGTTGTTGTAGCGGGCGGGATCGAGCAGACGGAGGCGGGCAAAGTGCCCTTCTGGACCGAGTTGTTGAGGAGTGGCGGTGAGGAGCAAGACGGAAGGAATTTTCTCTGCCAATCCTTCCACCATTTGGTATGCGGTGCTGGCAAGTTCGGATGTCCATTCGAGGTGGTGGGCTTCGTCGACAATTAAGAGGTCCCACTCGGCATCGAGTACCTGGGTGTAGCGTTCCATAGAACGGGTAAGATAATCAAGACTGACGCAGACGATCTGGCTATCAAGAAAGGGGTTCATTTCCGGATCGGCGCTTTCGATGGCCTGGCAGCGTTCTTCATCGAACAAACTGGCAACCAAGTTGAACCGGCGGAGTAGTTCAATAAACCATTGGTGCATTAAAGACTCGGGCAAAATGATCAGGGCCCGTTCGGCACGGCCGGTCAGATGGAGGCGATGAAGGATCAAACAGGCCTCGATGGTTTTTCCCAATCCGACTTCATCGGCGAGGAGGACGCGTGGTTGCAGGCGACTGGTGACTTCCTGGGCGAGGTAGAGCTGGTGTTCAATGAGATCGATCCGTCCACCGGTGAATCCACGGTTGGGGGCTTTGCGAATTTTGGACTGCCAATTCAGGGCTTCTTTTCGAACATTAAATAAGTGGGGCTCATCGAATTGTCTGCCCATGAGACGATCGAGAGGATTGGAAAAACTGATGGTATCCGCCAAGATGGCTTCCGGGACCCACTCCCCTTTTACCTGGTAATGTAAGAAGCCACCCTCTTCCTTAACCGCTTCAATGGAACCGGATTGTCCATCGTGAGTCTTTATATTGTCTCCCTCTTCAAATGCGACCCGACGAACGGGTGCGGAATCGAGAGCATATTCGCGGCGGTCATCGACCGCGGGAAAGAGAATGGAAACCCGTCCACTGCCCGCACTCATAACCACTCCGAGCCCAAGCTCGGGCTCGGCATCACTTACCCAACGCTGACCGGGTTGTATATCCACATCTACCATGCGCATCTATAGATGCTGAAATCGCTGAAGTGGCGAGCCGATAATTTTTTTAAATCCTACCGAAGAGTGTAAGAAAAATTATAATTTTTTAATCGTCCATACTGGGACGACGTCTGAATTTCTTGGTTTTGGAACGGGTTTCTTTCGCCTGTAGACGGCGTTCTTTTGAACCGCGAGTTGGAGCAGTTGCCCGGCGGGATTTGCGAACCTGCATCACTTCTTTGATTAACTCCTTTAGTCGAGCCAATGCTTTTTCACGGTTAGTCTCCTGAGTGCGTGCTTCCTGAGACTTGATAATCACGATGCCTGCCGGGCTGATCCGGCGGTCTTTCTTATTCAGCAGACGCTGCTTATAAACTTCGGGAAGTGAAGAGGCCCGGATATCGAAGAATAAATGTACCGCGGTGGATGCCTTGTTTACATTCTGCCCCCCGGCACCCTGCGAACGAATCGCTTTCAATTCAATTTCCTCCATTGGAATGGATACTCTGGAAGACACCTTTAGCATTGATTCTATATCAGCTGAGAAGGGCGAGCGTCACAAGGAGAATCCTAGATCAATTACTTTCACTCTTTAGAATCGTTATTAATCTTATCTGAAAGCTTATAAATAGGATTTTCTTCTCTGATTTGTAACCAAAGTAAATAATACTACTCAATTGTACATTTTTACACCTTGAGGTTTCGTTGGCACGATAATTGCAACTTGTAGCTAAATACAATTAACACCTGTTTTCGCTGCAAACAGGACCTTTCTATTTGCCATTATATTCAACCACCTAAAGCCCTTCAATACATGAAATCTTACCGAATTCTTTTTTCATTTTTCTTTTCGTTACTCGCTCTATTCTTTGTTTCCTGTGGAGGTGCTCCATCTGAGACTGTGGAGACCGAAGAGGTTGCTGCGTCTGAACCGGAAACTACGGAGTCTGAACCCGCCCCCGAACCGGAACCTGAACTAGCCCCTGAACCCACCCCCGAAACAACCTCTGAACCAGAACCCGAACCCGAACCAACCCCTGAACCTGAGCCTGAACCCACCGCTCCGGAAGTAGAATCCAAATCCAACACTCTTAAAATTGCCTACAGCGACTGGCCAGGCTGGGTGGCTTGGGAAATCGCGATTCAAAAAAAGTGGTTTGAAGAAGAAGGTGTAGATGTAGAATTTTTATGGTTTGATTATGTGGCCTCGATGGATGCCTATGTGGCCGGTCAGGTGGACGCCGTTTGCATGACCAACGGGGACGCCCTTGTCACTGGAGCGACCGGTAAACCATCCGTTGGCATCATTGTAAATGATTATTCCAATGGGAACGACATGGTGGTAGCGAAGCCTGGTATAGAATCGGTGGCGGATTTAAAGGGCAAATCAGTAGGAGTGGAAGAAGGATTTGTCTGCCATCTTCTTTTACTCAAGGCACTGGAGGAAAACGGCATGTCTGCCGATGATGTCACCATTGTCAATACCCCCACAGATGAAACTCCACAGGTGCTGGCTTCGGGTGATGTAGACGCCATCGCCGCCTGGCAACCCAACTCCGGACAGGCCCTTAAAAGTTTACCCGGGTCCAAGCCCATTTTCACTTCTGCCGATGCACCCGGAATCATCTATGATCTTCTCTGTGTATCTTCGGAAAGTTTGGAGGCCAACAAAGAAGACTGGGCAAAGGTAGTCTCGGTCTGGTATCGCATCGTAGACTACTTAATGAACGAGGAAAACATGGATGAAGCCCTCAATATTCTTTCAGCCCGCGTCTCCTTGGAACCGGCCGAATATGAACCGTTTTTTAAAGGCACCAAAATCCTAACTCTTGACGAGGCTCTCAAATTCTGGGCCAAGGGAGACGGCTTGGACTCTGTTTATGGATCCACCGATATCGTAGATGACTTTAATGTAAAATTCGAAGTCTATGAAGAACCTTTGGAAACCGGAAAATACCTCGACCCTTCCCTTACTCAGGCTTTCGCCGAAAAATCCAAGGTGCCTGAATCCACCCCCGCTCCGGAATCCGAATCCAGCACGCTCAAAATTGCCTACAGCGACTGGCCAGGCTGGGTGGCTTGGGAAATCGCGATTCAAAAAAAGTGGTTTGAAGAAGAAGGTGTGGATGTGGAATTTTTGTGGTTTGATTATGTGGCCTCGATGGATGCCTATGTGGCCGGTCAGGTGGACGCCGTTTGCATGACCAACGGGGACGCCCTTGTCACTGGAGCGACCGGTAAACCATCCGTTGGCATCATTGTTAATGATTATTCCAATGGGAATGACATGGTGGTAGCGAAGCCTGGTATAGAATCGGTGGCGGATTTAAAGGGCAAATCGGTCGGAGTGGAAGAAGGTTTTGTCTGCCATCTTCTTTTACTCAAGGCACTGGAGGAAAACGGCATGTCTGCCGATGATGTCACCATTGTCAACACCCCCACAGATGAGACTCCACAGGTGCTGGCTTCGGGTGATGTAGACGCCATCGCCGCCTGGCAACCCAACTCCGGACAGGCCCTTAAAAGTTTACCCGGGTCCAAGCCTATTTTCACTTCTGCCGATGCACCCGGAATTATTTATGATCTTCTCTGTGTATCCTCGGAAAGTTTAGAGACCAACCAAGAAGACTGGGCAAAAGTGGTCTCGGTCTGGTATCGAATCGTGGATTATTTAATGGACGAGGAAAACATGGATGAAGCCCTCAAAATTCTTTCAGCCCGTGTATCTTTGGAACCGGCCGAATATGAACCATTTTTTAAAGGCACCAAAATCCTAACTCTTGACGAGGCTCTCAAGTTCTGGGCTAAAGGAGAGGGCTTGGATTCAGTCTATGGATCCACCGACATCGTCGATGACTTTAATGTAAAATTCGAGGTCTATGAAGAGCCTTTAGAAACCGGAAAATACCTTGATCCTTCCTTGACTAAGGCCTTCGCGGAAAAATCCAAGTAAGTTGTCCGGGTCGCCCAATCGACCCACGCTCTTTCGGACTATTTTAATCGATGGTCAGTCCTTCTCTTTTGTCCGCTAATGATCAAAAAAAAAGCCAAAAATAAGGATCATTGGTTTAGCATTCGCAAGGAATTGCCACCCGCTCGACGGACCCTGCTGACTGCTTGTTCGTTTTTTCTTCCCTTACTTGTATGGATCACGGTGAGTTATGTTCCCTTTATCTGGCATCCGGATATCAAACTTCAACTCTCTGCCGACCGGGTCGGAGTGACCACCGTATTCACCGCCGGGGACCGAATGAGTAAAGATTTCTTTCCCACCTTTGTAGAAGCTGTTCGTCAGGAAAACCGTACAACTCTTGATGCCCAGAAAAAAGGTAAGCCCCTATCCGGTTCACGCCGTGACAATATCAAAAAACTTCGTCACCTCTCTCCGGTGGGAGTGGCCAACGGATGGCTTGAAAATAACCAGCGGCAGGATGACGAGAAACTTTTTGAAATCTGGAAGGGGCTGGCTGAGGAAACGCTGACCTCCAAAGCAATTTCCCTCAGCAAGGAAAACTTGGAAATCATCAAGGACAACTGGCGTGCCTTGTCTAAAGCTACCCCCACATTCAATTCCAAGCTCTACCCAACTGAAGCACTCCTCAAACTCATCCCGCAAGGTGTGTCCTCCAATCCAGTCTACCTGCCCGCTCCCCACGAAGTGATTGCCGCAGGCTGGCTCGATTTCAACACCCAGCCGGATAACGGAATGCCCACGATGTGGGAACGATATCGTCATTCCCTCAGTATCATCTTCTGGGGATTTGCCTACTCCTGCCTACTTGGTATTCCTCTGGCCATCCTATGCGGATCCTTTGATTTCTTCTCCAAACTCCACGAACCCTTCGTGGATTTTTTCCGATACATGCCCGCCCCCACATTCAGTGTTCTGTTCGTCGCTTTTTTGGGAACCTCGGATGCACCCAAGATCATGCTTGTGTTTGTGGGGACTTTTTTTCAACTCGTTCTAGTGATTGCCAACACCACCCGACTGCTGGAAAACTCTCTTTTGGAAGCCGCCCAGACTCTGGGAGCAAATCGCAGGCAATTGCTGGCACGGGTCATCCTGCCTGGGATTCTTCCCAATCTTTACAATGATCTTCGTATCCTGCTTGGTTGGGCCTGGACCTGGCTGGTTATTGCCGAACTGATTGGAGAAAAGACCGGATTGACTGGATTTATTGACACTCAGGGAACCCGTTATAATTTCGACCGTGTCTTTCCGGTAATTATCCTAATCGGACTGACCGGCTTTTTCACCGACCGTCTACTTTTCTGGTTGCGCAATCTTTTTTTTCCATGGACCGAGGATGCACGGCAAGCCCCGAAAGGACCGCTTACCCGGTTTGTACTTTCGTTCCGTGACCGCACAGCCTACTTCAAAAAATCGGATTCATGAGCAATTCACTCGAACTCCCCTCTTATCTGGAAAAATCGGCTGCAGTATCTGAACGGTTTAAAAAACTTCACCGCCGACCGGTCAAGCTCAAGGTCGAGGACCTGAGCAAAAAATTCGAAACTCCCAAAGGAGAGCTTGTGGCTCTCAACCAAATCAATCTTGAAATTCATCGTCGTGAATTCATCACTGTAATTGGTCCTTCCGGATGCGGAAAAACCACGCTGATCCGTATCCTTGCCGGACTTGACTTCCCCACCTCCGGTAAGGTCAAGTTGGAAGGAAAGAAGATGGAAGGACCGGGAGCGGAACGGGGAATGGTCTTTCAGGACTACACCCTGTTTCCCTGGCTTTCGGTTAAAAAGAATGTAATGTTCGGGCTGGAAATTAAAGGTCTTGGTTCGCAGAAAGCAGAGGCGGAAGCAATGGAATGGCTCGAAATAGTGGGACTGGCAAAATTTGCGGAAGCCTACCCCGGACAACTTTCCGGAGGGATGAAACAACGGGTGGCGATTGCCCGTTCCCTTGCCAACCGACCGGAAATTCTCTTTCTCGATGAACCGTTTGGGGCCCTCGATGCCCAGACCCGTGCATCCATGCAGGCCTATCTTCTTAAAATCTGGCAAAATGTAGATGTGACCGTTTTGTTTGTTACTCATGATCTAGATGAAGCGGTTTACCTGTCCGACCGAATTCTGGTCCTGCGTGCCAATCCCGGGGAAATTGATGAACTGATTGAAGTTCCAGTCCCCCGCCCCCGTGATCCCGGACAATTTCTTACCCCGGAATTTCTTGCCACCAAAAAACGCCTCGAGGAACTGATCAGACCACCGGAACTGGCTCAAAACGAAGAAATTCCAATGATTCGCTTGACTGAAGTGGGCGATGAAGTGGAATAAAAAAATGCAAAACCAAACAAACCATCCTCAATCATGACTGAATCCAAAGAAGTTCTGTATGAAGTTGAACTGACCGGTGCAGGTATGTGGTCCAAAGTAGTGGGCCGGGGAAAAACCCTTCGTATCGAAGACCTAGATGGAGGGGCCAATGTCGGCATGCTGATCTACAACGCCGATGAAAGACAGGAACGCTACAATATGCCGGACACCCTTAAAGGACAACAAATCTTCTTTCTCCGAAATCCTTATTGCCTCCATTCCGACATGGGTCGCCTCCTTTGTTCAATTACCGAGGACCGTTGCGGTTGGCATGATACCGTGTGCGGATTTCTGGATGCTGATCAGGTGAAAGCTAAATTTGGAACCCGGTCTTTTCAGGATGCCGGCAATCACCACTACCAGAATGCAAGGGACTGTTTTCTGACCGAACTTGGAAAGTGGGGACTTGGTGAACGGGATCTCGTTCCCAATCTCAACTGGTTCAGTAAGGTAACCCCAGATGACCAAGGTGCTCTCAAGTACATCCCAGGAAACAGCCAAGCTGGAGACTTCATCGAATTAAGGATGGAAATGAATGCCCTGATTGTGCTCAACACCTGTGCCCATCCCCTGAACCCTGATCCAGAATACCGCACGCATTCAGTTAAACTTAGTGTCCATCGGTCCGCCCCACCTGGTCCAGATGATCCCTGCCTTCAATCAAGTCCTGAAAATGAGCGGGCATTTCGTAACACCGAAGATTATCACAAACTAAGATTTTAACCATGAACGAACTGATTGAAAGTGAGCTGATTCCCGAAGACGCGGTACACACCAGAGTGATTCCCGCTGGCGATCACTGGATGCGAAAAGTAGAGAAAGGACAGACCCTGAGAATCCTTGACCTCGAGGGAAATCAGGCAGTGGACACCCTTTTTTACAATGCAAACGATACGGCGGACCGTTACAGTGCGAGCGACACCATTCAGGAACAGGGAAAACTTTACCTCACCACGGGATCCAAACTGATGTCCAACCGGCGGACCCACCTGCTCACCGTTACTTCGGATACCTGCGGCCGGCACGACACTCTCGGGGGAGCCTGTTCAAGGGAGAGCAATACAATGCGCTATTCCCTCGATAAGGAACACCTCCATGCCTGCCGGGACAGTTTTCTCCGCGGACTTCAGGACTGGAGCTCGGATCTGGAAAAGCGGGACATTACCTGCAACATTAATTTCTTCATGAATGTACCAGTCACTCCCGAAGGCAGGCTGTCTTTCGAAGACGGAATCTCAGCCCCCGGACGCTATGTGGAATTGCGGGCCGAAACCAGTGTACTTTGCCTGATTTCCAATTGCCCACAAATTAACAATCCTTGCAACGCCTACAATCCCACCCCCGTTCAGGTGTTCATCTGGTAATATGATGAATCCGATTGAACGGATCCTTGTGGCCAATCGGGGTGAAATCGCAGTCCGAATTATAAAGACGGCCCAAAAAATGGGCTTGGAAATAGTTGCGGTTTTTTCGGAGGCCGACCGTGGTGCACCCCATGTCCAGATGGCAGACCGGGCCGAATGCATTGGCCCCTCCCCGGTAGATCAAAGCTATCTTAACACCGATAAAATTTTACAAGTCGCCCGGACGCACGGTGCGGACGCAATTCATCCCGGTTACGGTCTACTAAGCGAGGATGCTGACTTCGCTGAGTCCTGTGAACGGAATGGACTCGTTTTCATCGGACCTACATCCAGACAGATACTTGAATTCGGATTAAAACACCGGGCCCGGGCTCTTGCCTCGGATGCCAAAGTTCCACTGGCTCCGGGTTCGGACTTGCTCAACGATCCCGTGACCGCTCAGCGGGAGGCGGAAACGATTGGCTATCCCGTGATGCTCAAGGGCACCGCCGGTGGCGGGGGAATTGGAATGGCTCTGTGTGCAAATTCAGAAGAACTTAACCGTAATTTCGAAAAGGTCCGCCGACTCGCCGAATCTAATTTTGGAAATGCAGGAATATTTCTGGAAAAGTTTTTTTCCCGAGCCCGGCACCTCGAAGTCCAGGTCTTTGGGAACGGAGAGGGACGAGCCCTTTCCCTCGGAGTGCGGGATTGTTCCGCCCAGCGTCGCAATCAAAAAGTGCTTGAGGAAACCCCTCCGATTGGCGTGAATCCCGAAACCTTGAAATCACTTCAAGAATCCGCTCGGAATCTTGCCATGAGTGTCCGCTACCGTTCCGCTGGCACGGTTGAGTTTCTTTATGATGAGGAATCAGATTCTTTCTTCTTTCTTGAAGTCAATACCCGACTACAGGTGGAGCACGGTGTCACCGAGCTTGTCCATGGGATCGATCTGGTCGAATGGATGATCCGATTGGCACAGGGAGATACCGGAATGTTCGGGGATGTGCTAAATCCTGTTCAAGGCCATGCGGTTCAGGCACGGGTCTATGCGGAAAATCCTGCCCGAAATTTCGAACCATGCAGTGGATTGATCTCCCATGTAAAATTACCCGAACAGATCCGCTGGGACGGATGGATAGAAGGCGGAACGGAGATCACTCCGTTTTACGATCCTCTACTCGCCAAGATCCTCGTTCATGGAAAAGACCGGAAAGAAGCCATACAAAAACTTCAAGAGGCTCTTTCCCAAACCGAAATCCATGGAATTCAAACTAACCTGGAATACCTGAGTGAATGGGTGAGTAAACACTGGTCCCAGACCCAACCGGTTCACACCCGAAGCCTGCAAAAATTTTCCTTCACTCCCCAATCGATTGAGGTTCTCCGACCGGGCACGCAGACCACAGTTCAGGATCACCCGGGAAGGATCGGGTATTGGGATGTGGGCATACCCCCTTCCGGACCGATGGACAGCCTGTCTTTCCGGCTGGGTAACCGGATTGTGGGAAATCATGAACGAGCGGCCGGGCTCGAAATCACCACTCTCGGACCAAAGCTACAGTTCAATCAATCCTGTGTGATCGCAATTTGCGGAGCATCGGCGGAGGTCTTTCTCAATGACAAGCCACTTGATTTTTGGCAGGCCCATGAGGTATCCCCCGGAGATCTACTCGATCTTGGACAAGTCCGGCCTCACGGAATGAGATACTACCTGTCAGTGTCCGGCGGGCTGGAAATTCCCGATTATCTCGGGAGTCAGTCCACTTTCACACTTGGCAAATTCGGCGGACATTGCGGACGGGCATTACAAACCGGTGACATTCTCAGGTTGGGGAAATGTGAAACTAATTCTTTATCCCAGTTGCTAAGGCCTGATGAAATTCCGAATATTTCTGACCGTTGGACACTTCACACCCTTTATGGACCCCATGCTGCACCGGATTTCCTAACCCAGGAGTATATGAAAACTTTCTTCGCAGAGGAATGGGAAGTACACTATAACTCAGATCGAACCGGTGTGCGGTTACTCGGACCCCAACCGCAATGGTCTCGACCTGACGGGGGAGAAGCTGGGCTTCATCCTTCTAACCTGCACGATAACCCTTATGCGGTGGGTGCGGTCGACTTCACCGGGGATATGCCGGTGATCCTCGGTCCGGACGGACCGAGTCTCGGAGGATTTGCCTGTCCGGCCAACGTGATCACCGCCGACCTTTGGAAACTCGGCCAGCTCCGCCCCGGTGACCGGGTCCAGTTCCGGCTGGTTTCCCACCCGGAATCAATCGGTCTGCTCAACCGGCAGGAAAATCTCCTTACCCAGAACCACGAACCCGAAACACTCTTCTCGATTCCCGCCCGAACACCCGACGATATGAAAAGTGTGCTTGAATCCGGACAAAGTGGAGTGGACGGATGGACCGTTCGTCAATCGGGTGACCAGAATTTACTGATTGAATTCGGAGAACCGGCACTTGACTTGCGGGTAAGGTTTAAGGTTCATCTCTTTTACCAACTTCTTGTACAAAGCAAAATACAGGGCATTCTCGACCTGACTCCAGGAATTCGTTCCTTACAGGTTCACTTCGATCCACGCTCATGCACCCGCAATCAGGTGATCGAATGGATCACTTCCAACACCAGTATGCTCGAACAGGAAAACCAAACCTCAGTCCCTTCGAGGATTCTTTGGCTGCCGCTTTCCTGGAATGATCCCTCCACCCAAGAAGCGGTGCAAAAATATCAGAAATCAGTTCGTCCGGACGCACCTTGGTGTCCGGACAACATTGAATTTATACGAAGGATTAATGGATTGTCAGGTATTGAAAAAGTCCGTCAAATTGCTTACGAAGCAAGTTATCTAGTGCTCGGACTGGGCGATGTTTACCTCGGAGCCCCGGTCGCAACTCCACTGGACCCCCGTCACCGCCTCGTGACTACCAAGTACAATCCAGCCCGAACCTGGACTCCTGAGAATGCGGTAGGAATTGGCGGTGCTTACCTCTGTATCTACGGAATGGAGGGTCCTGGGGGATACCAGTTGATGGGTCGGACCATCCAGATGTGGAACCGTTATAATCAAGGGGGAACTTTTCCGGGGGGAAAACCATGGCTCCTCCGTTTCTTTGATCAAATCCGGTTTTACCCGGTCTCGGCTCAAGAACTGGAGGAGATTCGACACGACTTCCCATTGGGAAGATACTCGCTTCGGATGGAAGAAACGAATTTTGACCTTAGGCAATACGAAGACTTTTTATTGGATAATCAAGAAGACATCTCAAGGTTCAAATCTGTCCAGCAGAAAGCTTTTGAAGAGGAACGATCAAGATGGCAGGATGAAGAAAGTGATTTTTCCGATATTCCCCCAGAACCGGAATTAGAATCCGAACAAGTGATTCCTATCGGAACCCAAGGGGTGGAAAGCCAGGTGACCGGAAATCTTTGGAAATGGTTGGTCCAATTGGGCGAAGAGGTCGTGGCTGGCCAAAATCTGGCGGTCATTGAATCGATGAAAATGGAAATCTTTATCGAATCTCCCGCCAATGGATCAGTTCACTCCATTTTGATAACCGAAGGAGACCTGGTCAAAACCGGGGAATTTTTACTCTTCCTGAAGACAGAAAAGGAGAAAGATTCCTGATGCCTGCAATCACTCTAAGTACACTAAGGAAGCAGTATCAAAGAAACGAACTGACGCCGACCATCCTGATCGAAAAGCTTTGGCCCAAGCTGGAGAGCGGAGATCCGGCGATCTGGATCCATCGAATAGCGAAGGAATCCCTCCTTGCTCGGGCGGCTGAACTGGAAACCAAGTCGACTCTAGAACTGCCGCTTTACGGAATTCCCTTTGCCGTAAAGGACAATATGGATGTTGCCGGCTGCCCCACCTCCGCCGGATGCCCGGATTTTACCTACCATACAAAAACTCATGCCCGAGTGGTCGAGCTTTTACTTTCTGCCGGTGCCATCCTGATCGGCAAGACAAACATGGACCAGTTTGCCACCGGGCTTGTCGGAACCCGAAGTCCATACGGGGTGCCCGGCAATGCATTTGACTCCCGGTTCATTCCTGGTGGATCAAGTTCCGGGTCCGCTGTAGCCCTCGCAAAGGGTTTGGTGTCTTTCTCACTTGGCACCGACACTGCAGGGTCCGGTCGGGTTCCGGCCTCCTTTAACAATCTGCTTGGCTACAAGCCGACCCGGGGGAAACTGAGTAATCGCGGAATCGTCCCCGCCTGTCAAAGTCTGGATTGTGTATCCGTCTTTGGTCTACAAGTTACGGATATTTTGGATGTGCTGTCAGTTTTGGAGGAATGGGATCCCCTCGATCCCTATTCCAGAGGAGGAGCAGACCTGATTTCATCCTGTCTTAACGGCTCTCCAAAAGTGGCTCTTTTACAACCAGATCAGCTCGATTTCTTTGGTGATTCAAACGCTCAAAAAGCCTATAAAAAAAGTATCCGAGTACTCGCCGAATCCGGGCTCGATCCCAATCCCGCCGACCTGAGTCCATTTCTCCAAGCTGCCGAATTGCTGTACGACGGTCCGTGGGTTGCGGAGAGGTATCTCGCCACCAGTCCCCTGATCACAGAGTCCCCTCAGTCATTCCTTCCCGAGACCCTGAGAATTATTAGTGGGGGAAATAAGCCCTCGGCACGGGACGCGTTTCGGGCTCAGTACAAACTGGCTGGTTTATGCAGGGAGGCGGAAAAAGTTTGGGCGAGTTTTGATTTTCTTGCCCTACCCACAACCGGATCAATCTTTACCCGCGAGGAAATCTCCAAAGATCCAATAGAATTAAACTCTAAACTGGGTCGGTACACTAATTTCATGAATTTGCTTGATCTCTGCGGATGTGCCGTGCCCACTGCAATCCGGGAAGACGGACTGCCGGCAGGCCTAACTCTTTTTGCCCCCGCTTATCACGACCGAGAAGTCCTTCGATGGGCCGGTGAAATCCATCGAAACGCTCAAACTGGAGCGGGCCTGGAACTTGAATTTGAACCCGATTCTATTGACCAACCGGGCTTTAAGGAAAGTATCAATCTTTTTGTCTGCGGTTCCCATATGTCCGGATTATCCCTCAACGGACAACTCACAGAACTGGGAGCGGAATTTCTTCGAAAAGTAGAAACCGCTCCCCATTACCGAATGTTTGTTCTATCTCCGACAGAGTCGCTTCCAGTACGTCCGGGATTGGTTCGATGCTCAGAGAAAACTGAGTCCCTCCCGGGAGAGCTCTGGAGAATCCCATTGAAAAACTTCGGGGCCTTCATGCTGAAAATTAGTTATCCGCTAGGTATTTCCCAAGTCCAATTGAATAACGGAGATATGGAATACGGTTTCTGCTGCGACTTAACTGGGGTTAAAAACTGCAAGGAAATCACCAATCATGGTGGTTGGCGTGCGTTCCTTGGCACGAAATGATCGAAAGAATGGTAATCAATTTAGTAAAGTTTAATGAGGCATTAAACCAAAAAAACATAACAATCATAGATAACCCTACCTTCAGAGCATAAATGTCGAATTGAACTTACTTAATTTTTTTGCGGATGTACTCCAGACCGTATTTATTTTCCTTGAATTCTTTGTTCAAGATATCGGATTCAAATTCCTTGATCCGTTGATCGGTCACGGTAACGACCATAGGTAAAATCATCAGTACTTTTCGCTCCGTGTCCACCCACTGGGTAACAAATTTTTTCGGGGTTGATTGGACAATTTTCTCTGAGAATAAAAAGGTTTCTTCAAAAGGAAATACTTCGTTCTCAGAAATAAGTTCCACCCCGTAGAATTTACCGTTACGGATACCCCACATACCATGAGTCATGACCGGTTCACTTTCGTCCCCCTCCTCAAGGTAGACATTGGAGTTCGTCCCATCTGCACGGCGAAAAAGTTCAGATTTCCAATCCACCTCGGATTCAGGGTCGTTATCAGTCGTTTCCCATTTACCCGCCAATTTGCTGCCCACCGCAAAAGCCGGGTTGGTAAAAAAGTCTACAATTCCTTTTAGATCTTGAATGCGTGCAAGTTGGATCTGGTCGAATAAAAGAGCTTCACTCAGGGGATCCGGAGTATGAAATATGGTCATCCATGACTGATCAAATTTATCCACCTTGGTTTCCACACAGTCCCCAAAATCTTCCGTGCTTGTTATCACTTTTTCATCAGTGGCAGATTTAAGTTTTTCAATGACTACCATGATTTCCTCATTGGGAATACGATATTTAACTTCGACGGGCCATCCTTCGTCTGTCTCTAAATCGCGGTCTAGAATGTCGACATAGGCAAATTGATTATTGCGGACCGACCAAAGTCCGTGTCCTCGAAAAATTTCCTTGTTCCCGTCTTCCATCCAGCTAATCATAATGGTATAAATATGGTTAGGGCGACGGAAAATCTCCCACTCGTCACCTTCCTCATTCTCACCCTTCCATTTGCCCACTAATGGCTTTTCCTCATCAAGTAAAGGACCGCCAAAATTAACAACTCCCTCCTCGGTGGTAACGGTTGTGGTCCATTGGTTACCCAAGAGAGCCAAGGGAAAAGAAAGGATTACCGCAAGAAAACAAATATTAACCCTCAGGAATGTAAAACAAGTAATCATACGCACCAATAAAATGATTGATTTAGAAAAATCGAGAGAATTAAAAAATATTATGTATATTATTATTATGTCAGATGTTTTACTATTTACATTTCCTCTCTGAAGAGAAAAACATCAAAATCAACCTGTCTGATTAAATCTTAAAATTTTGGGAAGCGTGAAGCGGTTTAAGATAAAATAAAAAACCGAATTAAACCCAGATGGGGAAGGTGACTTGGTACAGAATTCCGAGGAGCAGAAGATTGCCAATGATTTGTTTGTAATCACCAATAATAAAATGTGTAATTGCAGCCCCAACCATGGTGAGCATGAGCAGGAGTCCGGAAAATAAAAGGAAAGGAATGGTTGAATCGGTAAGAAGGAGTGCGAGAATCATTCCGGTTCCACAGATTACTTCAATGACCGCAATCGAGCGGACAGTGATAGGTTTAAAATAGTTCACCCAGAGCATACGTTTGGCTAGCACATCAATGGGTTTGAGCAATCTGTAAGCTCCGCCGAGACCGAAGATTAAAAAAAGCAAGACCTGCAGCGAAACTTGCAAGGTTGGCATCAGAACTAAGCCGGGAGTAACATTTCCGTGCTCATATAGGCAATGACCAAGCAAGCACAGAGTAAGGAAAAGGAGGGTAGCATGCGGGGCACTTCACTTTTCAAACGAACATGGGTAATGAGAGCGGCAAGCATGAGGACTGCAATTCCCAAGGCACCGAGACGCACAATTTCTAGGTTATCGTTAAACAACATGATCGCGAAGGAAAATTTGAATATACCAACCAGATCGCGTAACCAGTTAGGCAAGTTAAAATGTTTAAATTCATCTTTAATATTGTTGTAACGAATACCCCAAACAAAAATAATGGAACCGAACACAAGGATGGAAAGGATTTCTAAGGCAACTGGCATAGTAATAGTCATGTAAACATCATTTACTAAATTACAATTTCAGTAAATCGCAAAAGTCATCCTTCAAGATGTGAATTGTTAAAGTATTTTTTCTGGTTCGTTTTTCCCATTTTTTTTCAAGGAAATTTTGAGATTTGAGCACTGTTTATTTAAATTCTTCTTGAAAGAATCATGCTTTATGAATTTATTTTAAATTCCTACCCATGAATAACTACCAAGAATATATTCAAGAAATTGAAGCAAGAAAAACTCAGGGCTTAAGTCCGAAGCCAATAGACGGGAGTGAGTTAATTGCGGAAATAATCTCCCAAATTAAGGACTCCGGTAACGAGCACAGGAAGGAATCGCTCGACTTTTTTATCTATAACACACTGCCGGGAACCACTAGTGCGGCGGGAGAAAAGGCTACTTTTCTAAAAGAGATTATTCTGGGCGAATCCATGGTGGAGGAAATTACCCCGACTTTTGCCTTTGAATTATTATCTCATATGAAGGGCGGGCCATCGGTAAGAGTTCTGCTCGATTTGGCATTGAGTGAGGATGCATCCATTGCCGGACATGCTGCGGAAGTTTTAAAAACTCAAGTCTTCCTGTATGAAGCGGATACCGATCGTCTTGAGGAAGCGTACAATGCAGGGAATCCAGTTGCAAAGAGTGTTCTAGAGAGTTATGCCAACGCGGAATTCTTCACCAATCTTCCCGAGGTGGAAGAGGAAATTGAGGTTGTGACTTACATTGCCGGAGAGGGAGATATTTCAACGGATTTACTTTCCCCTGGAAAACAGGCTCATTCCCGTTCCGATCGCGAACTTCATGGAAAATGTCTGATCTCCGCGGAGGCTCAGGAAGAAATTACCGCACTTAAGGAAAAACATCCCGGGAAAAGAGTCATGCTGATTGCAGAGAAGGGAACCATGGGGGTGGGTTCTTCACGCATGTCCGGAGTGAACAATGTGGCATTGTGGACCGGAAAGCAGGCAAGCAAATATGTGCCATTTGTGAACTTTGCACCAGTTGTTGCCGGAACCAATGGAATTTCCCCGATCTTTCTAACCACGGTGAGTGTGACCGGGGGAATTGGAATCGATTTAGATAATTGGATCAAAAAACTGGATGCCGAAGGAAACCCGATTCTCGATGGAAATGGAGACCCGGTTTTGGAGCAGACATACTCGGTAGAAACCGGAAAGGTTTTGACCATCAATACCAAAGATAAAAAGTTATATGAGGGAGATCAAGAACTCACCGACATTTCTGCTGCTCTCACCCCCCAGAAGATTGAATTCATTAAAGCAGGTGGATCCTATGCGATCGTATTTGGAAAAAAATTGCAGAGTATTGCCGCCAAAATTCTAGGGCAGGAACTGAAACCTGTATTTGCACCCGCCCGGGAAATTTCAATTGACGGTCAGGGACTCACCGCAGTGGAAAAAATCTTTAATAAAAATATGGTTGGTGTGAAGGAGGGATCCATTTTACACGCCGGTTCGGATGTGCGGGTAAAAGTGAACATTGTCGGTTCCCAGGACACCACCGGATTAATGACCTCGCAGGAACTGGAAGCGATGGCGGCCACAATTATTTCCCCCACCGTGGACGGTGCGTACCAGTCGGGTTGTCACACCGCATCGGTATGGGACAAAAAAGCCCAGAGAAATATTCCCAAATTGATGAATTTCATGCATGACTTCGGACTGATTACCGCACGGGATCCCAAGGGCGAATATCACGCGATGACGGATGTGATCCACAAGGTACTCAATGATCTTACCGTTGATGATTGGTCGATCATTATCGGTGGAGATTCCCACACTCGAATGTCCAAGGGCGTGGCTTTTGGAGCTGATTCCGGAACCGTTGCCCTCGCCTTGGCAACCGGAGAAGCCACCATGCCTATTCCCGAATCGGTAAAGGTGACTTTTAAGGGAGACCTTAAAGACCATATGGATTTCCGTGATGTTGTGCATGCTACACAGGCACAAATGTTAAAAGAATTTGGGGATAATGTGTTTCAGGGCAGAATTATCGAAGTGCATATAGGTACCCTGCCCTCTGATCAGGCATTCACCTTTACGGACTGGACTGCCGAGATGAAAGCAAAGGCGTCTATCTGTATATCCCAGGATGATACCCTGATTGAATCTCTTGAAATTGCGAAGAGCAGAATTCAGGTAATGATCAGCAAGGGAATGGATAATGAAGGACAGGTGCTACAGGGCCTAATTGATATTGCCAACAAACGGATCACTGAGATTCAATCCGGCGAGAAACCGGCCCTTGCCCCGGATGAAAATGCGAAATACTTTGAAGAATTTGTGGTCGATCTGGATAAAATTAACGAGCCCATGATCGCAGATCCTGATGTAAATAATGATGATGTGTCCAAACGCTACACTCATGATACAATTCGTACAGTATCATATTATCAGGGCACCAAGAAAGTGGACCTCGGATTTGTCGGCTCCTGCATGGTGCATAAGGGAGACCTGAAAATTGTTTCTCAAATGCTCAAGAATTTGGAAAAGGAAAAAGGAAAAGTTGAATTTCAGGCTCCTCTCGTGGTTGCCGCCCCTACCTACAATATTATTGATGAACTCAAAGAGGAGGGTGACTGGAATATGCTCCAAAAATATTCAGGCTTTGTTTTTAATGATGACGCCCCCAAAAACACCGCCCGCGAAGAGTACGAAAATATGATGTACCTTGAACGCCCTGGATGTAATCTGTGTATGGGCAATCAGGAAAAAGCAGCCCGTGGAGACACGGTCATGGCTACTTCGACCCGTCTATTTCAAGGACGGGTGGTGGAAGATTCCGAGCGTAAAAAAGGAGAGTCTCTGCTTGCCTCCACCCCGGTTGTAGTTCTTTCTGCAATCCTCGGACGAATCCCCACCATGGAGGAATACGAAGCCGCAGTGCAGGGAATCAATCTGACCAAGTTTTCACCGCCTCTTAAGGCGATGTATAACTAATTTCCACTTCCCATCGATAGTATCCTCTTCGGGCACCCTAAATCGAAAACAGGTGTTGGCTATTTTAAATCTGCTAGTTGTTTGCGTAATCGAGTGGCAGATTTGCCATCCAATACTTGCCAACAGGCTAAGCCGTTACCGACTAGTTCAAATTCATTGAATTCCCAGACCACTTTTTTATCGCGGGTAATTTCGAAAATCTGAGGATTATCCGGACCGGCGTGGCAATTTCCGACTATAAAGTTTCCGTTCTTTCTTTCCTGCAAGCAGGTCATCCAGTGTAAACTGATATCAGTGTCGGGGACCTTGCCCTTAATTTCCCAGACCACATTCTTTTCCGGAGTCACTTCAACCACGCTGTTGCCACTTCCAGATGCAATCAAAGTGTTTCCGTTCTTCAGGCGTATCGCCCCATAGACCCGGGTCTTGATTAAATAGTCCCAGATCACTTTTCCGTTTTTATCATACTCTGTGACCACTCCGGGTTGTTCGGAACAGACAAGCAGTGTGCCCTGAGGGGTGGCCCGGGCCCAACGTGAATTTTGTGTACCTCCAGGCTTTAAATCAAAGGAATGTTTTAATTTTCCGGAAGAATCCACATTGATCACCCGCCCCACTCCACTCTCCACAATCTGGGTATGTCCGTTAGCTAAACGGGAAAAAGCGTGCACATGAACCCGCTTACCCCTATTACCATTAGCTGTGGCACAGTCGTAATCCATCATGATTTTCTTGCCCAAAGTGATTTCCTTCACATCCTGCCAGGTCTCATGAAAAAGGATATTTCCATTGGATAGCATATGAACATCGTGATGCCCGGCATGACCTTTTTCCTGACCGGCGGTTTTGTGAGACCAAATCACATCGCCATTGGCCTCGGTAATCGCGATTAAGTTTTTACCATAGGAAGCACTGACCAGGACCAAACGATCAGCCTGCAAAAAAGAGCTGGTAAAAAGAAAGAAAAAAAGGCCAAAAATTCGAATATACATAGGAATTGAAAATAACGGTTTTTTTGAGATATCAAACATGTCGCCTATTTCAAAACTATGTCAACCGAGTACTCCCTAAAGAGTTGAATTTGCAAATAGCAGATTTAAACTAACGCCCGTCCGTAAAGACGGGTTGTGTCCAAGCATAGTACTCACGCAGTAAACCGTCTTCTTTTTTTATCCGATGAGTGATCATACAACGCAGGTATTCCTGCGTGGCTATTCGACTAGCTTTAATACCGGAAATGGTTTCCTCCACTTCCCCACCTGGTCCAATGAAATCAACAAAAGTACCGGGCTTCCCTTTCTTCACTGAACGGCCAAACAGAAATTTAGAAGTAAGCTCACGGGCGGTTGCCTCTTCATCCACTTCGATTTCGATTTGGCTCTTCCCTACAACCACTTTTTTTAAAATCACTCCGGAGGAGGAATAAAATTCGCCCCGGTTCATCGCAAGGGTGATGGCATCGGAACTGAGCTCATCGGAGAATACCATAACCCACCCCCGGCCAGGGTTATCATATTTCTCATCCCATTTTGCAAACTTGTGACTATCATCAGAGGCAACTCCATAAATAGTCATTCCTTTATCAAGCAATGCATTCCAGAGAGATGAAGTGGAGGGACGGTGGGCATCGCCAAAGTTCTTGGTCATTGGATGAGCATTATAGAGTTCAAAAAGGTAAAGATCATTGACAGGGAAAAGTTCCGCGGCTCGAATGATGGGGGCATTGGGATGATTCAAAATGGTAATTCCGCCAGCTTTTTTGGTTTCATCAATTTGCCATTGCACGATTTTAGACCGATTCTTGTCTTTAAATTCCCATGGAACTAAACGGGTAACATTCATAGCCGTACTGTGCACCGGTCCGGTTACTTCTTCTCCGGGAATTAATAAAAAATCATCCCTTATTTCTCCCGAGAGTTTCACAGTGGAGGGATCGATAAACTTATTATGTTCACTAAGGATAAGAAAATTATATCCGTAATCGTGGTACCATTGAGCGACCACTTCAGGAGTTGAATCAGCATGTCCACAGAGTATGGTATGTACATGAGTATTTCCCTTGTACCAGTTCGAAGAGTAAACAATGAAGGGTGACAAAAGGGAAAAGAGGTGAATTAATTTGTTCATTAAAGCTGAATGATCTAAGTCTTCTTCAAAATTGTCAATGTCGGTACTTAATCTGTTAATCTGAAAGCCGATTTTTATTAAGATTTAATTTCAGGGAATTACTTGATCCTTCTTCGATATTGGAATCATTTTAGAACTTACCCTAAATTTTCCGCTAGATTTACTTTCGTTGTTATTACTGGGAAGACTAATTTTTGTACTCGCATCCGGTACCCCAGATGAAAAAAAAGGCCCACTTTAATTGTAGAAATTAATCTACGAATTTCGGTCTTTGGTACCAGAATACAAAATTTTGATACAGAAAAAAAAGCCCAATACAAAAGTCCCAAGTGGCCAAGCATACCAGCCAAAACCAAGTGAAAGTCCGATCAAAAAACAGGCAACCCAGATAAATAATATACCTACAAACAACAAAAGTGCCCTAACGATGGAAGGATCCTCCCGCATCGGTAAATTAGGTTTGCCATAATTATAATCTCCAAAACCTCCAGGATGAAACATAGATTTAAATCTATGTCTCCCGTCTAAAATAAGCAAGCGAGTGATTTAATTTTTGGGGAATTCTGTTTTGAAACCAAGCTTTGAGTAGATATACATTCAACTTGCTAAAAGAGAGAGACACTACAGATTAAACACCGTGAAATTCGTAATTATTTCAATTCTCCCACTCTTACTCACGCTTTCCATCGTAGAGGCCTCGGGCACGACCAAATCAAGATTCGATCCGTCCAGTTACTCGAGAATGGAAATTCCATTTTTGTGGAAATGCCGGATCTCGAACCCATCATGCAACTCCATATTCGTATGCACATGCAGGACATAGACTGTACAAAATTTAAGACCGACCTTTTCTGTTCGCCCATGTTACCGGATGCCGACTTCACCGCAAAGGGATTGGCCAAGCCGAGGAAAGACAAGCTATCCTTTGTATCCTTGCGAGTGGCGAGAAAGGAATCGAAAGATAAATTAAACTACACTGGAAATACGATTGAAGGTGAACGCGAAATTCAGATCGATACGATTAGCGGTCTAAAATATTCCAAGACTTTGATTGAAGCAAAACCCAATGAAGCCCTCTTACTCAAATTGAAAAATATCGATGCGATGCCACACAACCTTGTCATCATCCAGCCAGGTTCAGCCAAGAAAGTGGGGGAAGCTTCTTTTAAAATGATCAGTGACCCAAAGGCGGGCGAAAAAAACTATGCCCCGGATCTTAATGAAGTCCTTCATATCATACCGGTTATTGAACCAGGTAAATCCCATGCACTTCATTTTCGGACTCCGAGCAAACCGAGGGATTATCCTTACATCTGTACCTTTCCCGGTCACTGGATGGCGATGCAGGGAATTCTGCGGGTGAAGTGATGGAAATCCTTTGCACTCAAAATGAACCTAAGAATTAACTTATTTTCACCACCACCCGGTCATATCCAACCTGACGGGTGAAGGATTCCTCGTTTTCAATTCGGGGTTCAAAAGAAATTAATTCAATACTTTTTACCTGTTCACACAAAGCCCGGAGCAGGCTACGGATAATTAATCGGGCCTGCGGTGCACCGAGACAGTTATGAATGCCAAAACCAAAACCAAGGTGCGGATTTGGCATACGGTCCAATATAACTTTTTCGGGCTCTTCAAATACCGACTCATCCCGATTTGCCGATGGCCAGCACAACCCCACCCGACTCGCCGCAGGCACATTATGCCCCGCCACCTGAGTGGCATGAGGACAAGTCCGAGTAATCGCAGTAAGCGGGCTGACATAACGAACAAATTCTTCACAAGCTGTCATGATATACCGCTCATCTTCTTTCAGAAAAATAAGATCTTCCGGATGTTCGGCAAAATAAACAATAATACTGCTGACCACATTAATCACGGTGTCTTTACCACCGGCAAAAGTCACATTGGCGATTCCCTGTTTTTCTTCGAAGGTCAACTTCACACCATTTAACTCCGCCTTATTCAGCATGCTAAAAAAATTATCTTCCGGTTGCTTTTCCGCACGGGCAAACTGTTCAGCGGTATATTGTTCAAGTCCGCTTCCTTCAGTCAAGGCATGCATACCCCACTCCATCCACTGGTCTGCTTCTGACTCGGGAACCTTCAACAACCTAGCTAGTGCCCGGCATTGTAAAGGTAACGCAAATTCATTCACCACCTCCACTTCTCTCCCAGTGATGATATCTGTAATCATCGAGTTGATCAGTCTCGACATATCTTCCATGTAGTCCGGTTCGGTGGGTCGGTTAAAAAAAGGCTCCACTAGAGCACGAAAATCAGTATGTTCGGGTGGGTCCATTTCAATGGGAATTTGACGCATCGAACGCAATTCATCCTCGGAGTGAGGAACGATCTTGAAGGGATGATCGCTACTGAAGTTTTGCCAGTCCTTTAGAGTTTTACGAATGTCTTTTAAGCCCAGGACAAAGGGGATTTTTTCGCCGTTAAACTCGGTAACCTGAATACCGGAATTGTTGCGGGCTTCTTGGAAGGAGTCTTTGATATCGGGCATAAATGTAAACAGACCACCCAGCAAATAACTGTCAAGAATGTTTGTTCGAAACCGATTACATAAAGAAATAGATACTAACTTCCAAACCCTAGATACTTTTGGTCCTGTTAGAAGCTCGATGCTTAGCAAATATTAATTCAAACGGGCATTCAAACCCCCGCCATACCCAGCCAGTTCCAGGTAGGCACTTCCAATTCGCTTATCTTTTGAATCCAAAACTTCACAAGCACCTTCCCAGTAAGCATTGTCCGATCGATTCCCGGTGAATTCTTGGGCGTCAAGTAAAGGACGAAGTCGGTATACCTGTTGCCCATTGGTTGGATGTTTGACTGACACTTCAAGCGAGTTGGGATATTGGAGTTCCGTTTTTGGACTGGTCCATGTATCTAGAGTTTTCCAGGTAAAGGAATCTGCGTATACCCTTTCGGTATTTCCCTCTTGATCAATCCAGTAAACAGCAGACCAAGGATCACTACCTCCATCTTTTTTTCTCAACCGGTAAGCTTTCAATTCGCTACCATCATCGAGTTGCATACATGTCCAATCCCAACCCTCTAAATCTTCCCCCAATTGACTGGATGAAATTTCGTGATCCATCCAAGCGATTCCTTCCACTGCAGTCTCCTCACCATTCCGGAAAAGTGTACCCTTTGCCTGCAGACGAGTGTAGGACCAATACCAACTGACCGAAGCTGGATCGCCTCCTTTTCGACTCAACCCGCGATCACCAAAAGAAACTAATGGCTTGGCTGGTTTAAAAGTTAACTCCAGTTTTTCCCCGTCGGGATAACGGGTAACTACTTTATGCCCATCCTCTTCTTCAAGAAGGTTCACTTTCACCCCGCCAACTTTTAAGCTGAGCGTTTTCTCCGAAGAACGGGCCTGCCAACCTTCCCTCATAACCCTTTCATGATGAATATATTTCCCCTCTTCTAAATCGCTTAAAGCTGTATGAACTAAAAAGAGGTTCTGATTACCAAA
This sequence comes from uncultured Verrucomicrobiota bacterium, assembly GCA_902580225.1. Taxonomy (GTDB): domain Bacteria; phylum Verrucomicrobiota; class Verrucomicrobiia; order Opitutales; family Seribacteraceae; genus Seribacter. Next base: position 14,679 of record CACHJU010000004.1, on the reverse strand, counting down.
AGGTTCTGATTGAGTGACACCTGACTTCTCAGGATCTCCGGCGAGGCGAAAAATAGTGGATTGAAAACCAAAAATTTCTTCCGAATCAACCGCATTTAAATGACCTACCCAATACCACCATTCAATCCCATGCTCGGGATGGGAACCATGATCCATTGGAAAAACCGGCTGATAATCAGGAGTAGGTATGAGATACCCTTTGGCTGAACGGGCGGGTGGTTCAATCCATTTACCCCAAACAATATTTGAGGTAAGAACTACGAGAAAAAGAAGCAATTTCATGTACGTTTAAAATTCCAATAAGTAGATGCCAGACAACCGGAAAGAAAACCAGTCAGAACTAGGAGAATGCCAAAGATAAAGAAATCGATGTACGGCACATGCCAAAGTAGGGTCCAGCCAAAAGACTGCACATTAATTACCTTAACCAACAACCAACCAAGAACCAACCCGATGATTGAACCACTGAACCACGCGGTAAGACCGATCCCCGCACCTTCAATACCCGCAGAGATTAAAAACTGACGATTCGAAAAACCAAGATGGCGCAGAGTGAGCCAGGTACGACTGGACTCATCAAAAATCGAAAACAGACCAAGCAATAAACCCGCAAAGGCAACAACCAGACCGATGATATTGAGTGCGGAAGTGGCTTTAAAAGTCTGTTCGAAAATACCCAAGGCCACATCGCGTAATTCCTTACCATTGCGAACATCTAATCCAGGAAAAGAAAGGCGCAACCGATCCCGAATCTGGTTTACATCTGTACCTTCTTTTAAGTACAGGCTTACATTGATAGGTCTTTCAGATTGAGTCCATGCTTTCCAGGTTTTTATATCGACTGCGGCGGTGCCAAACTCATTTCCATAATCCGAAAATATACCAATCGGAGAAATCTTCTTTCGACCGGAAGGAGTATCCAATTCAGTTGATCCACCATTAATCAAATCAAATCGCCGGGCAAAAGTCTCACTAATTAGAGCAGGCTCTGCCCCCTCCTCGGCAATGAATGAGCCGGGTGGTTTATACCAAAGTTGCTTAATTGAAGTAGTCCATGCTTTCATATCCACGCCGGATAAAAGAGTAATTCCCTCTTTTGGTTTCGCATAGGAGATGTAAACCACATCCGCATAGGCAATCGTTTCGTCCCGGACAAGCTCATTCATGATGGTTGGATCGATCCCGTTAATCGTCCCCGCACCTGTAACTCCCCGTTCTGAAATGTAGAGTTCTGCCTGGAAACGAATATCGAACCATTCCTCAATCGTATACCTAAAACTGTCCACCATTTGGAACATTCCAGTAACCATCCCAACCGCCACGACCAATCCAGCCACTGCCAATCGATGCCTGCTCGAACCATCCTGTAATCGGCTACAGGCTAAACGACTGACCGGTTGTGTACAAACGGGACGAAACCACCGTGCAAGCATAACCAAGACATGACCTGCAAGAAGGGCCGAACCCAGAATCCATACACCGGCAGAGAAAAACCCGCCCACTGGCATTTTGCCCCCTCCCTCCAAAGGTAAGGGAGGGAATAAAAGACATACTCCACCGAAAAGTAATAGACCCAATCCGACCTTTGGTTTTTGCAACCAGGTAAAACCAGGTGACCAATCACCCTTGGAAAGAACCTGAGCCGGTGGGGTTTGCATCGCATCACGAGCCGGTAGCCAACCAGCAACGAGGGTAAAGAAAAGACCCAGTCCCACCCCGAACACGCAATCCATCCAGGTCAGTGAAATCGCATCCAGTGAGGTTGCAAAATAAAGAGCATTTACGGTGTCCGCTAACATCTGGGCGGAAAAATAAGCAAAGAACCAACCCACCCCAATCCCCGCAACTGATCCAATTAATCCAATGATAATTGATTCCAACAAGGAAGTGATAAAGAGCACTTGGCGGCTGACACCAAGTGAAATAAGAGTGGCAAATTCAGTTCTTTTACGAACCACAGCGGCGTCTAGAGCCTGTAAAATAAGGTAGGCTCCGACCAAAATTGCAATCAGGGAAAGAATGGTAAGGTTCAGGCGAAAGGCCGCGGTCATGGCCGCCCGATCGACCGCCCGATTTTCGGTCGGGCTCAGGGAGATATTTTCGGGAAGCTCGCGGATTAGGCGTTTCTCAACCTCCTTCAGGTATCCTGAATCCTGTCGAAGATCCGGGCGATTGAGGATAACCTCGACCCGGTTGATTTCCCGGGGCCGGCTAAGGAGGGATTGAACGGTGGGAATATCTGCGATGACCAAATCGTCCGGAAGAGGCGAGCCGTCCTGCTTTAAAATTTTCCGGATTCCCATTTGCTGACGGCGACCACTGGCAAGAATTGTGATCTCACCACCCTCCTCCACTCCAAGTTTATCCGCAGTGTCTTGGCCAATCCAGACCTGGTTTTCACTCCCCAGCCAATCATACCAAGAGGACTCATCCTCACCAAAATCAATTTTATTTTCAACCAAGTCGGGGAGGTTGGCGAGTGACATTAAATCGAGTCCGACCAGACGAAGTTGCTGGGCTGGTTGATTTTCGGAATCAAGCGCAGTGACAGAACCTTCTATAACAGGGACCATATGCCAATCCGGATCTCCGGCCAAATTACTCAGCCTGGGCAAAACATCAGTGGATAACCTTTGGGTTGGTGATTCGATCAGAAAATCGCTCTGTCCGGAAACCGCCTGATTAAAAAGACCGAAATTGGCCGAAGCCGAACGGCTTGCCTGGCGAATTCCATTAAATGCACCTACGCCGACTGCAACGATGGCGAGGAGTAAAAGATAACTACCCAGCTTTTGCTTCCAATGCCTAAGTGTTGTCCGGACAAGAATGAGCAGGACAAGACGGATAGAATGTGGAAGTATGGACATGCAGGAACTTAGACCAGCATTCCATCTTTCATGGAAATCACCCGGTTGCAAATTCGAGTGGATACCTGATCATGGGTAACTAATAAAAGGGCGACCTGAAATTCTTTTGACAAGTCCTCCAACAGGTCAAGAACCTGTCCACCAATATCCGAATCCAAACTACCAGTTGGTTCATCGGCTAGGATTAGGTTCGGCAGGTGAATCAAAGCACGGGCAATAGCTACTCGTTGGCATTCCCCTCCACTCAGTGCATCCGGTTTATGATGAGCCCGATGAGACAAGCCAATTGCATCGAGTAACTTCTCGACTCTTTCCCTGCGTTCTCTTTTGGGCATATCAACTAACTGAGCAGGGAATTCTATATTTTCCATCGCTGAAAGTGTGGGCAAAAGGTGAAAGGATTGAAAAACATACCCGATTGAATGTCGCCTGATTTGCTCAAGATTTTTTGGGCTCATATCGTTAAGGGATACACCACCCAACTTAATTTCCCCATGGTCCATTGATTCAATCCCACAAATACAATTGAGCAAGGTGGATTTACCACTACCACTGGGACCCATTAATGCAACCCGTTCACCAATACCTAATTTTAGATCGACCCCCTTAAGTACACCAACCTGTCCAAATGACTTATGGACCGAGTTTATCTCCAAGGCAAATTTTTGAACACTCTCCGCATGCGGGGATGAAGGGGAAGAAATCATTCACTCATACTACTGATGGTAGACTAAAAGTCCAAAAGGGAATTATAAAATGTACTGCAAACCCTCTGAAAAGTAACTCCTGCTCGATTATATAAAATTCAAACCTATCTTCGGTTATTTACTAAAATACTAAACCATGGTTGAAATTTTTAATGACAAGACTTTTCATACTCTTCAGCTTTTCATCCTCGTTTCTCTTTGGACAAAATCCACCCTATGATATTTCTCCAGAAGCCGAACCCCCGTACTACCGGGTAAGATACCAAGCTTCCGTAAAACCCGGCGAACTCATATTTCCGGTACAATATACCATTTGGATCCCAAAAGGGGTCGAAAAACTGAAAGGGGTGGTGGTTCATCAGCACGGGTGTGGAGAAGGGTCTTGCAAATCAGGACTTACCGGTGCGTGGGATCTTCACTGGCAAGCCCTCGCCCAAAAGCATGACTGTGCCCTGCTCTCCCCAACTTATGAACAGCCCAGTAAAGCGGATTGTCAAATGTGGTGTGATCCACGTAATGGCTCAGATAAGACCTTTCTCAAAAGTTTACAGGACTTGGGCAAAATGAGCGGACATACCGAATTAAGCATCGTACCGTGGGCATTTTGGGGACATAGTGGTGGTGGGCACTGGGTGGGGGGAATGACCATGCTCTACCCCAATCGAGTGGTCGCGTGTTGGTTACGTTCTGGGGTTCCAATGCTGGAAGCAAATTCGGAGCGTCCCCAAGTTAAACCGCATCAACTAGAGTCAGATGCCCTAAAGGTTCCAATTATGTGCAACCCGGGAACAAAAGAAGGGGTCACGGATAAAAAAGGAAGATTCGCCCGCGTCTGGCCGAGCAACTTAACTTTCTTCCAAAAAGTAAGGGGTGCAGGTGGATTGGTGGGAGTATCGATTGACCCGCTCAGTTCTCATGAATGTGGAAATTCCCGCTACATGGCAATTCCTTGGCTTGATAACTGCCTATCCGCACGATTGCCTAAAACCTCTGGAAGAAAACTTCGCCCAATGCCAACCAAAAATGTATGGCTCGCTCCCCTACTTGGCAAAAAAGCTCAATCCATGTTAAAATTTCAAGGAAACCCATTGAAAGCAGTCTGGTTACCGAGTGCAAAAATTGCCCATACTTGGATGCAATTTGTAGAGGACACCAAGGTCACTGATCACACTCCCCCTCCATCTCCGACTCATTTAAAAAGAAATGGGAATCAATTATCCTGGAATGCGAAAGCAGATTTGGAAAGTGGAATTTCCCACTTCCTGATAAAACGGAATGGAAAAGTAATCGGACAGGTACCGGAAGTCCCGACCAATAAATTTGGCCGCCCGCTTTTTCAAGGATTATTGTATAGCGATACTCCAATAATGCCCTTGCGAGAAATGGTTTTCATTGATGAGTCAGCAGTAAGTGGAAAGAAATATAATTATCAGATTATTTCGATTAATACTGTCGGACTACAATCTAAATAAATCTAATCAAGGTGAGTCTGTAACCATCCTGTGACTGCCTCAATCATGGGTTTCTGTCCATCCTCGGAAAAAACATGATTAGCCCCCTGAATCTCAACTAGTTTCTTGGGTTCGGATGCGAGAGAGTATGCTTCGCGGGAATCGTCTATTAAGACCACATCGTCGGCATTTCCGTGAACAAGCAGCCAGGGCACCGTGATCTGAGCGGCTTGTGGGGCGGTGGAATGGATGCCTTTCAAATCATTTTTAAAAGCAGAGGACAGTGGACAGTCTGGTTCCTCCCACATACAGTCGGTATCAGGTGCTTCCTTGCCGAACTCAGTATCATAAAATTTTTCTGTGCTCACCATTCCAGCTATAGAGATAAGGAATTTGATTCGCGAATCCTTGGCCGCAGTCAAAACTCCGACTGCAGCACCCATACTATGACCGGCATAAATTGCCCGATAATTTTTCTCTTCCACCACGGATAAAACTGCCTGTAAATCATCCACCTCCTTAGAAATCGTACAGTCCCGAAACTCACCGTCAGAATCTCCATTACCGGCAAAAGAGAAGCGAATCACATTTATGCAGCAAGCCGAAACCGCATCGGCTAAGGCGACCACTAACGGTCTATCTTTATTTCCGGTGACTCCGTGTCCGATGATCAACAAATCCCTGCAATTATCTGAGCTTTCATGAAAAGTGTAATCGAGCGTTTCCCCGAGCTTGTTTTTTATTGTTCCAAACATCAGAGCAGGCATATTCCAAGATTAGGGATATTGGCAAGTTCAGTTTATCATTGCCAATCCATTCATTGAATTTTCAACAATCTTTATTTACTGTGATCTAGTTAAAAGAATTTTATTCGACTTAGGCAAAAAGAGTAGGCATTCAACGAGAAGTTTTAATTAATTTTACAAAAACGAGTATTTATGAATTCAAAAGAGAAGAAAATCGGATTAGTCGGCGTTGGGCGAATGGGGGCAAATATGGCCCGCAATTTAAAAGACAAGGGATATGATATTAGCTGTGTCCATGATATCGCCAAAGATATTGCCTCTTCTCTTGCTGGAGAGCTCGAATGTAACCATGCCAATACTTTGGCAGAGGTAACTGCCCTTTCGGACATCATTACAACCGTAGTCACGAACGATGCGGCAATGGAGGCAATCTTCTTTGATTCCGATGATAATTTGTTCAAAGAGGCAGCAGGCAAACTTTTTATCAACTGCGCTACCCTCTCTCCTTCAATGCACATTAAGCTGGAAAATGAAGCTGCTGAGGTAAATGCACAAACATTGGAAGGATGCATGGCATCGAGTATAACTCAAGCTCGGAAGGGAACGCTTTACCTAATGATCGGAGGCAAACGCGAAGTTTTCGAAAATGCAAAAGATTTACTTGATGACCTGAGTATAAACCTACGCTTTGTGGGTGAAGCCGGTCGGGCTGCCCAGGTGAAGGCTTTGGTTAATATGGTGATGAATATAAACACCGCTGCCCTGGCCGAAGGCTTGGGCATTGGTGATGCCCTAGGGCTCGATCTAAAGATGCTTTGCGAAATTTTTTCCCAGACCGGGGCCAATTCCCGCGTACTTGAAACGGATGCGGAAGACATGCTTGAACAGGACCATGAATGTTATTTTTCCGCTGACCATGCAGCCAAGGATTCTGGGATTGCAATTTCAGTGGCGGAGGAAGCTGGCATTCAGGTACCCCTGGCAAAAGCAACTCTTGCCCAATATCAAAAGATGGTCAAACTTGGTCTCGGCGAACTTGATAAGTCGGGTATCGCTGAATTGACCTTCAAGGGCCGGGGTTCAGGGAGTTAAGTTTCCTTATACTTTACTGAAGAACCTCTGCATTCTTCAACCGGATATTTTTCGGCATTTTTCCGAATTTTCTGTTTCACAATATCAGAAACAGAAAGATTGTTTCTTTCTGCTAACATAAGGGCATAAGCGAAGACATCAGCTAATTCCTCTTTTAGCCGCTCTCTGTCAATATTTTTAGAATCAGAATCTTTTTTCCAAAGAAACAATTCGTTCAATTCAGCAGCCTCTATCGAGAGAGCAAGGGCAAGGTTTTTTGAGTCATGAAATTGTCCCCAATCCCGTTCATCCCTGAACTGAACAAGTAAATCTATCAACTCCTGAAAATCGCTCATAAAGAAACATTCACTTTGGATACCACCTCATTCGCTTTTTCACGCGCCTCTTTAATCGAATCTGCACGACCAAGTGCAACCCCCATTCTTCTTTGCCCATGCACTTCGGGTTTCCCGAAAAGGCGAAGTTGGGTATCGGTTTTCGTCAAAGCCTGATCTAAATTGCCAAAAGAAACATTTGATGATTCGCCCTCCACTAAAATTACACTGGATGCCGATGGACCAAATTGGCGAATAACCGGTATGGGCAAACCAAGGATTGCTCGTGCGTGCAGAGCAAACTGGGAAAGATCCTGTGAGATCATTGTGACCATACCAGTGTCATGTGGTCGGGGAGAAACTTCACTGAACAGGACCTCATTATCTTTAATAAAAAGTTCGACCCCGAACACACCGTAGCCACCCAAGGCTTCCGTGACTGCCCTGGCATATCGACGGGCTTCCTGCTGGGCGGAATCAGACATTGTCTGGGGCTGCCAGGATTCACGGTAATCCCCGTCTACCTGAACATGCCCAATTGGCTCGCAAAAAGAAGTTCCACCAACATGCCGAACCGTCAATTGAGTGATTTCATAGTCAAACTCAACAAATCCTTCGACTATTACTTTTCCATGCCCAGCACGGCCCCCTTCCTGAGCATACTGCCAGGCATTCTCAATTTGATCAGCCGAACGAATCGTACTCTGCCCCTTTCCGGAAGAACTCATAATTGGCTTTACCACGCATGGCATACCAATCTCATTCACCGATTGGTGAAATTCAGTTACATTCCTGGCAAAGCGAAAAGGAGAAGTTTTCAAACTAAGTTCTTCGGCAGCTAAACGGCGAATCCCTTCCCGGTTCATTGTCAATTGAGTAGCACGGGCGGTGGGAATGATGGTGGTTACGCCTGCTGTTTCCAGATAGGCGAGTGTAGCTGTGGCAATCGCCTCCACCTCTGGGACAACCAAGTCGGGTTTCTCTAATTTGATTATCCGTTTAAGTTCTTCTCCATTTAGCATATCAATTACATGATTCCGGTCGGCAACTTGCATAGCAGGGGCATCTGCATAAGAATCTAGGGCAATCACTTCCACGCCAAAGCGCTGAAGTTCAATCACCACCTCCTTTCCCAATTCACCTGAACCACAAAGGAGTACTTTTTTCGCTTTTTCTGTGAAGGGAGTTCCTATAGAAATTGACATTCTTATAATTTACTAAAGCTGATAAAGAGTGGGTCGAGACAAAAGTTAATCATCAGATTCTTCAAGTATCGCTCCCTTGATCAGTCGGCAAAATTCCTTCTTTGAAACCTCAATCACATCCGATTCTTTAAATTTAGATTTGTGGGATTGTTTGTATTGAATGGTCAATCGAGCCCACTCTGTAATCCGATAACTATCCTTACCTTTAACCCAAACTTGGCCCTGCTTTAATTTCATAATCAAGAAATATCAGCTGACGGGCAAACCGACGAATCAATTTATTATTTTATATCAAGCCATAGATTATAAAATTTGATTCAAGAAGAATAATCTTCTATCTGGTTTGGTTTTTTAAATATTAAAACCATCAAAAATTTAGTTGTATTAATGATTTAAAAGAGACTTTTTATGGTTTAGCCTTCCAATGACTAATCTATTTTTTTGAAAACTTTTTTAGCTATGAGATTTCTCTTAACTCTAACTGCTTTACTTGTGTATAGTCACCCTTTTGGTGAAACAAACGCTCAAGTAAAAAAACAAATAAGTCCTTATGCAGAGAAGGGTTACCTCACATTTGATTTAAAACCTATGGGGAGCCAAGATCGGCCCCTCATTCTACGAACCTTCGTACCAACTCTGGGATTACCACAAAATAATGTATTACAAAACCATTCAAAAGGTCTACCCTCCCCTAAATACAGCCCCGGCAGTGGAAAAGAAGCAACCAAGCAATATCAACCGATAGATGGTATTCCTGCTGCTATTGCTGTAAATCTGGGCAAGCCTCTTTCGTATGTTTGGGACACTACCGAATGCCGTCTCCTTTACGCCTGGACTGATGGATTCCTTGATATGAAAAATTACTGGGGTGATCGTGACAGCGGAAGAAGAAAAGGGTTTGGTTATGTCCCAAGGTTATATGGTTTCGTTTTTTACAAAGCAATAGGCAAGCATCCAGTTTCCATTAATGGGAAATCGCTCTCCGATTTAGGGTCACCCAAGTATAGCGGTTATTCAATCGGTTCGGATCGTTTACCCGTTTATGAATTTGAAACGGGCTCAAGTAAAGTTTCAATCAAGATACAACCCGGGCCATCCACACAGACTCTAAGACTAGATTTCTCATCTAAAAACAAAGAGATTCTAGAATTTTCCTCACCCAGCACACAGGTCGAAGTTAAAAGTAAAACTGCGGGAAAACTTAGCATAGTAATACGACCCAACGCCGGAGAGCGGTTTTCATCCGAGGAGAAAAAAGAACCAATAAAAAAACCTACTAAGGAAATTGGGGAAAAGCTATACACATCTCTCGGTTGCATTGCCTGTCATTCTTTGGATGGAGGAAAAAATCATGGTCCAACCCTAAAAGGTTCCTTCGGTTCAAAAAGGCAATTTTTGAAAGCTTCACCACTTATTGTAGATGAAGCCTATATCCGCGAATCAATTGAGCATCCGATGGCCAAAACTGTTAAAGGATATCTAACTGGAATGATGCCACCATACAAGCTCCAACCAGCTGAATACGATTCCTTGAATCTGTTCATCAAATCTATACGATAATGATCAGACTCCATTTATCTATGAAAGCCTTTATTCTTTTTTTCTTATGCCTTAATTATTCGGTTTCCGCGTCAAGCTATACCGTAGAAAATATTGCCTTCCCTGATGACATGCCCCCTGAAGTGGGTGGATTGGCTTTTGACAAAAATGGTAATCTCTACGCATGTCTAAGAAGGGGCGATGTGGTGGTCACCAAGCCAGGAAAGGACCCAAAGTCAACCAAGTGGAAAATATTTGCCACCGGTCTTCATAACCCGATGGGAATGGTACTAGTTGCACCCGGTCATATTCTCATCTCTCAAATGGCCGAACTGACCGAAATCCTAGATACCAATCTGGATGGAGTTGCCGATCATTACAATAATCTTTCCACCGAGTTCGGTATTAGCGGAAACTATCACGAAACCAATGCAATTTGCCGGGATGGAGATAAAGGATATTACATTTCCCTTGGCACCGCTTCTCATAACGGCCCCACTTTTTTCTCTCCCCGTGGAGTCTACTCTAAAGACGGACGTAGAGGACGTAATTTTTCCTCAAATCATTTACGCGGTTGGGTCGTTCATTATGACAAAAACCGAAAACTAACTCCCTTTGCGAGCGGATTTCGAATGCACAATGGAATCACTTGTTCACCGGACGGTGAAGTTTGGTGTGGGGACAATCAGGGAGACTGGCGGGGTGGGTCGCCTATTTACAATGTTCGTCCTGGTTCCTTTAATGGACATCCCTCGAGCTTGGTCTGGGATCCTGATCTAAAAAACTTTGGTACACCGATTTTCTTACCCCGTAAAATGCTCGATGATCTCCACAACCATCCATCCGTTCAATTGACGAGGAAAACGATGAACTCGTGTGGCGAACCCTTCATAATTGAAAGTAATAACTTTGGTCCGTTCAACGGGCAAATGCTTGTTCCCGACGAAAACGGCCCACGGATCAACCGGATAATGATGGAAAAAGTCGACGGTGCTTGGCAGGGTGCCTCCACCCTTTTTCTCTACACCAAAGAATTGCGGTCAGGCGGAGTGCGAATTGCCATGGATCCATCGGGTAAGTCTATTTACTACGCCTCGACTGCCCGGGGATGGCAAAGACCCGATGAGGGACTGCAAAGAATTACCTACAATGGAAAAACTCCGTTCCATGTCAAAGACCTCAAAGTAATCACCGGTGGTTTCAAACTTTGGTTCACCAAAGCGATCCAGGATCCCGAAAAACTCGCTGAAAAAATAAGCGTCCGCAGTTTCCAGTTTGAATACGGGTATCGTTACGGATCCAGTGAGAAAGATAAAAAAGAACACAAAATTCTAAAACTTACTGGAACCGGACCGTTCGAAATCCAAATCGATGGTCTGGAAGCGGGCAGGATTTTTGAACTGGAGTTCAGTCCGAAAGTACTCTCCCTAAAGGGGGAATTAATTAAGCAACCAAGGGTGCAGTACACCCTCAACCGCATAAAACGCCCCGACTCCACCTATACAGCAAGTTTGATTGAATCGGATGACGGTATCGAGGTGAGGATTGCAGGAGAATTCTTCGCCAAATATAATTTCCAGAAATTATCCCAGCCGATTATCTGGCCAGTCCAGGGACCGGGCGGAATTCGTATGCTCCGTGATTACCCGCTCAAAGACGGTACGCCCGGAGAAGCGAGAGACCATCCACATCACCGAGCAATTTTCATTGGCCATCAGGGAATGAGCGGTGTCAATTATTGGCACAATCAAAACAAAAATGCTGGAACCGTTGAACACCTGAAAGTGATTGAAACTCGCTCCGGCAAAGATCGTGCCTTCATTAAGACATTGAACGCATGGAAAGACAAAGATGGGAAAACAATTGGAGCAGATACCCGAACTATGACATTTGGTGGAGATAGTATTGCCCGTTATTTGGATCTGGAAATCAATATGCACGCAACCAATCAAGACATAGTTTTCAACGAATTCAAGGACGGCTTTGTGGGAATCCGAACCCATCCGCACCTCCGCCTAAGCCCGAGCCTGAAACACGGGGTGGAAAAAGTATTTGGTAATGCTCGAAACAGCGAAGGAATCGAAGGAAAAAATATCTGGGGGAAACGGGCGGACTGGGTGCATTATTATGGAACAATTGAAAATAAGAAAGCCGGCATCGCATTCTTCAGCCATCCGAGTAATCTGACCAAAAGAGGGGATAAATCATGGTGGCATGCCCGCGATTACGGCCTTATATCGGCGAATCCATTTGCCCCGGTCAAAATTGGAGGGGACGGAGAACACACCATTAAAAAGGGGCAAAGTTTAAAACTTCGCTACCGGTTTGTTTTTCATAGCGGTCCGGCCAAGGATGCTAAAATTGGCCAACGGTTTTCTGAATATGCCAAAGACTCCGGACACCCCACCTCAATTATGCCTGAACACCCGGGTTACCCAGAGAATTATCTTTCCAATTAAATAAAATAATCCGATAACCTCATATCTAATAGTGTATGAAATTTGCTCTCTGTAACGAAGTTTTTCACGATTTATCAATCGAAGAAGGCTTTTCTAAAATTGCTGAAATTGGCTATAAGGGCGTGGAAATTGCCCCGTTTACACTAAAGAAAAACCCACTAGAAATTAACGAAGATGATGCGGAACGCAGTCGCAAAGCCGCTCAATCTGCTGGTCTGAAAATTGTCGGTCTCCATTGGTTAATGGCCAAGACAGAAGGCTTGCACTTAACCTGTTCTGATGAAGGAATGAGGCGGGCAGCGTGTGACTACCTCAAACAACTTACCTATATGACCGCACAAATGGGTGGAACCATTATGGTTCTTGGGAGCCCCCAACAACGCAACCTTGAACCTGGAACTGTTTACGAAGATGCTTTTGCCCGGGCAGTTGAAATCATTCGTGAAGTCTGCGATTTGGCAGGCGAAAATGGCGTTACTCTTGTGGTGGAACCACTATCGCCAGTTGAAACTAGTTTCCTGTCTTCCTGTGCCGAAGCACGTCGATTCATCTCGGGAGTCAACCGACCCGCCTGCAGAATGCACCTCGACATGAAAGCCATGGCCCACGAACCCGCGGGTACCATTGCCACTATTTATGATCATCGTTGGGAGGTCGCACACTTTCACGGCAATGATGTTAACCACCGTGGCCCCGGACAGGGCCCAACCGATCTCGATGCAGTGGCAAAAGTCTTAAAGGAAATTAAATACGATGGATGGGTATCGGTTGAACCTTTTGATTACCACCCCACCCCCGAGGATTGTGCAAGGATCAGTCTGGAAAATTTACGGAAAAGTTTTGCAGTCTAAAATCTACCTTTTAGTAACCGAAACTTTCAAACTCCGGCTTCTCGGAACTTCCGTTTTTTTCACTTTTGAAGAATAGCCTAAGCTAATGCCCTGAAATGGGAATGTTCCCCCGTATCCCTTAGAATAATTAAAATTCATATCCTTCACATTATTAGGTGAGATATTAAATTTAAACTGATAGTAGGGAAATCCCATCACCTCAACTCCCTTTAAATAAGTCAAGGCTCCCCTAGGTATTTTAAGGTCCACCCATTTTTTTTCGAAAGGTAACTTGATTCTTTTTCCCTCGAGTGGAGTCATGTAAAATGCACCATCCCCGATGAGTGGTTTAATCTTACTCATTGCCATATCTTTAGCTCTAGGAACAACTCCATGAAGACTGACGCCCACACTTGTGTTAGTTGGCCATTCATTACCGGGTGGATCCTTAATCCGTGACCAAAATTGCATACCGTTTCGATTAATTTCCATATTATATTCGAAAGTGCCCCCGTTCTCATACTTCCCAGTCAAGGTAATTTTTTCACGCTCAAGGGAAGGCTCGGGTGATGAATCAAAACTGGTTATCCTTCTACTCTTATTTCTTGCACGCTTCGGATTAGTACGATCAATAAACCTTGAATTAAAACCAATACTCATTCTTTTCAACCCAAGCGGGTTTGCTTTGGCGGAGTCTGGCAGTTTATCAGTATCTGGATTAATCCACACATGCAGACCACTCCCACTGTAAGGTAACCCAATTGTATAGGAATCACCTTCAAAGATGGTATTATAATCCTTAAATTTACCATTCCCATAACAAGCCAAGCGGTTACCTTTAGCAGGGATAATTTTGGGTTTCCTGGATGAAATTTCCAGTTTTTTTCTGCGTAACGCTTCCAACTTGGCAATCGAAGCTGTATCAAACTTATCCCAGGCCAACTGGATGGTATTCCTGGATTTCGACCTTATCACAACAGTTACAAACTGATCATCGGAATCTATGAACTGAGCTTTCACAGTCCTTCCCTCAACATCCTCAAACTCATGCTCATCATCAAGGTCCGAATCGGTAACTGCAGGTACTTTCATCATCTTTCTTTTTTTAGCCAAAATTGCTCCATTTTTTTGTGCTTGTTTCAAGATCAACTCCAGTTTCTTGGCTAAATTCTGCGAATCCTTAGAAAGCGAAAGTAGGGGAATAGAAACCTCCTGTGAACCTCTATTAATGGATAATTTCAAATCCTCTTTATTTAAATCAAGAAATCGTCCACTGACAGTTTTACCCTGAGAGTTTGACCATGGATACTCAAAAAGTAGATTAAGCTCTCCATTCAAATCGACTTTCGCCAAAGGCTTACTGTTGGACGAAACTGAATCACTTGTATTCTCGTTTTGTAATCTGGCAGCCATAGCTTGAGAATCTTGATCAAACATGGACAATGGGAGAACGGTAGTTTTACCATTCC
>CACHJU010000003.1:80000-104246 GCA_902580225.1 uncultured Verrucomicrobiota bacterium | reverse complement strand
TTTGTTTCCATTGTCAAAGACCATTCTATTTTAAAAAATGAACTTAGACGGTGTTCAAAATGTATCTTGCCTGAGACTTATCCTTTTATTAAATTTAATCAAGATGGAGTATGCAACTACTGCTTAGAATTCACAAATACCATACCAAAAGGGGAAGATAAATTAGAGCAAATACTCTCCACTCATAGAAGTAATAATTCTAAAAATGATTGTATCGTAGCATTCTCAGGTGGAAGAGACAGTTCATATGGTCTTCACCTCATGAAAAACAAATATAATATGAACCCAATCGCATTTTCATACGATTGGGGGTTTGTCTCTGATGTAGCAAGAAGAAATCAAGCAAGGATGACAAGCAAGTTAGGAGTCGAACTGATTTATCGGTCAGCAAACATCGAACAAAAAAGAAAATATTTACGCAAAAATATAGAGGCATGGTTGAAAAAACCTCACTTGGGAATGTTACCTTTGTTTATGGCAGGTGATAAGTTTTTTTTTGATATTGCCAGAGATCTGAAAAAAGAATTAAAGATACCATTAGTGATTTTTTGTGGAGGTCATGATTATGAAATAACTGACTTCAAAACAGGTTTTCTAGGCGTTCAAGAAAAAATGTATGGTAATCAACTGTTTAATTTTTCAAAAGTAAATAAATTAAATTTAGCTTTTTCGTATGCAATCCAATATTTTAGAAATCCACATTATTTTAATAGTTCTTTCCTTGAAAGTATAAACTCATTTCGAGCATCATTTATTTCAAAAGAAAATTTTTTATTCTTATTTCAATATGTTAAATGGGATGAAGCTCAGATAAATGATACTTTAACTAATAGTTATGATTGGGAGTTTTTATCATCAAAAAAAAATGCGTGGAGAATTGGTGATTTTATTTATGTTTTTGTAAATTTTATTTATTTAGAAATAGCAGGTTTTTCAGAATTTGACACGTTCCGAAGTCAACAAATAAGAATGGGTGAGCTTACAAGAGAAAAGGCATTGATGATTATAAAAAACGATAATTATATCAATCATGAACATATTAAAGAATTTTGTTTGCAAGTTGGTCTTAGTTATGAAGATACATTAAACGAAATCTACAATATACCGAAGTTATTTTGAAATTATTTCAAATATGTATTTTTTGCAAATTTTAAAAAATCTGTTTAAAAATAAATTTTTTAGTGACTCAGTTTCACTGTATTCTTATTTTATAATATTTTCCTTTTGTGGTTTATTAATTTACTTATTAATATTATATTATTTCGGTGTAGGTACTTTAGGTATATTTATACAAGTATATACATTTTACATTATCATTTCACAGGTTTCCTCACTTGGTTTACATGATTCAGCTCAAAGAAGTGTATCAATTTTAAAGTATAAGGATAAGAGGCTACAAGAAACTAATAAAATTTCAGTGATCCATGCAGCAATCATTAATGGATCTTTAGCCTCAATTGTTTTTTTTTTAATTTCAAGTAAAATTGGAATATTTATTGGTAGTGAACAAGTTGGAATTGGTTTAAAGTCTTCTTCATATGCTGTTTTCTTTTTTACATTAAATAAGGTTTTACTAGCTATTCTTAATGGCGATAGAAAAATTAGAATGTTTTCTTTTTTTCAAATTTTAAGAAGTACATCTATTTTATTCTTTATTCTTTTTATTTGTGTAAATCAATATCCATCATATTTACTAAGCTATTCTTTTGTCTTTAGCGAATTTCTAATTAGTATTCTAATTATTTATCCATTACGAATTTCCATAAAATCTTTATTAATTATCTCAAAAAATAAAATTCTTTATCATTATAAATTTGGAATTAAAACTTTTTTTAGCTCATTCTTTTCTGAAGCTTTTATAAAAATAGATATTTTATGTATATCATATTTTATGAGTGATAAAAATGTTGGTATATACAGTTTAGCAGCATTATTTTTTGAGGGTATCTTGCAGATTCCTACTATGTTTCGGATTAATGCAAATCCTATAATTGCAGAACTTTTATACTCAAAAAATAAAGATAAATTTATTAAATTTTTAAAAAAAGTTTGCTTATCTAGTTTGGTACTAACATCTGTCTTCGTAATTTCTTTTATTTTAGTATTTCCAGTTTTTACTATTTTTTTTTCACCTGAACAAATTTCTAATACAAGAACTATATTAATTATTTTGTTATCTGGGCTTGTAATTTATTCTGTCGTTTTACCATTTGACTTTATTTTTTTGCAAGCTGGTATGCCTGCAATTCAGAGTGCTTTAAACCTTGTTAGTTTGTTAATCAATTTATCTCTAAACATTTTTCTTATCAATATGTTTGGTTTATATGGTGCCGCAATTGCAACTTCTATTGCACTACTTTTCGCAGGAATAAACCTTATATTACTCTCGAAACTATTTAAATTATTTTAGTTTCATAATTAGGATTTAATCTATTATGAAATTATTCTAATCTTAAAAAAATAAATGCGTGCTACAACTATTTCTTGCTAAAAAATATTTTTTCAGCATTACATTTATACTATTACTGTTACAAAATATCATTAAGTATGATTGATTAGTTGTCTACCTATTCTACTGGGATTAATGTAAACTGATAGCTTTTTTTCTTCAAAATCGAAGTTTTGAAGTAAGATGTTGTATCTATTATGTTTTTACTTACTCTAGGGGCATGGAGAGTAATTCTTTAATGCAAAGGAAGTTTTAAAAATTCTTGAATTAAATTACCTTGATTGAAAATTATCTTAATTTTTGAAACTGATTCTGTACCTAAATATTTGGATTTATAAATTTTAGCTTCGTATGCATTGTAGATACAAGTAATGTTTCATATTCTCAATTTATTGGAACACATCAACAAGTCCCCTGATAGTTATGTTTGAGAGTTTTATTTCGTTTTACTTTTTGGTATACAGATTGCCACATCAATATAGTAATTATAATTTCTGGAACAGCATTAGATACTTCCTTCTAACCACTTACTGTAGCTGTTCTATTTAAATATTTTTTTTCTAGATTATGAATTTTTTTTGTAAAATGGCATGAGCAAATACTATTTTTTTCTATTTCAATTGTTTCCTCCTTTGCTATTAGTACTTAGATTCCATTCAGTATCAACTCCTCACATTTTAATAAAATAATATTTTCGATAAATTGCTTTCTTAACATTACAGCGAGTATAATTGCCCCTATAGTTTAACGGATAAAACACTGGTTTCCTAAACCGTAGATCGAGGTTCGATTCCTCGTGGGGGCGCCATTCTTAAAATCGTAACCTAGTATGGATTTTCTCAATAATGAGTGAATTTTTTTGGAAAACCGAAAATGATTCAATTTTTGGATACTAAGACAAAATTTAAAGGAAGATTCATTTTTTGCTTTTCGAATGATGCCGATTGATTGAACTGGATGTTTGAATTATAAGAATGCCTTTACAATGGAAATTATCTCTTCAATTATACCACCCATAGTACTTCTCCTAATTGGAGGATTATGTAGAAGAGGGGGTTGGTTAGGAGTGGAAGCAGATGCATCATTAAGTATCTTGACAATAAGAATACTTTACCCCTGTTTTTTCTTTTTCCATATAATTGGAAATAAATATCCCATTCTACCCGAGCAATTTCTTACTGTGGTCTTTGTTGGTTTCACTTCTATTTGTGTCGGTTTTGGATGTGCCTTGATTGTGGCTAAATTTATGAAGATTGATATAGATTCAATTCAATCTTTTACATTTTGTTCTGGAATTTTTAATTATGGTTTTTTTGCTTTTCCGATCGCTGCATCAATTTTTGGTAACCAATTAATTGCAAAGATAATCCTTTTTAATCTTGGAGTTGAAATGGCAATTTGGACTGTTGGTGTGTGGGTTTTGGCATCTACTCAATTCAAATTCTCTAGATTGTTAAACCCTCCAATCATTTCAATAATCTTGGCATTAATCGTTCAAAAAATGGGAGGACAGAGTCAAATCCCATATTTTATTTGGGAAATTATTTCATCGCTAGGAAACTGTGCAATTCCTGTTGGCTTGATTTTAATAGGAGGTAATTTTGCTGATTTAGTAAAAGACTTTGAGCTTTCTCAAGGAAATAGAATCGAAATTTCATCCATCTTGGTAAGACTTTTAATTGTCCCTCTATTAATGTTTTGTTATGCGTGCAAAGGTCCAATTCCTGATAGTATGGATTGGTTGCGAGATATTTTAATCATTCAATCTGCAATGCCTTCAGGTATTTTTGCAATCGTTATAGTAAAAAGTTATTCAGGGGATACTAAGACTGCAATGAGAGCGATACTTGCTAGTACAATTTGCTGCTTTGTAACTATGCCGATTTGGCTCTATTTAGGGATTAACTACGCAAGATGAAAACCTTTTATGTACTAGCGTTTTCGTATTTTGACTTTGCGTCTAGAGTTTCAAAAATATTTGTTAGAGCAAGTTTTAGTTTATTATATTCTTCCGCATAAATTACCGAAATAAGGTAATGTTTAAATTCTTTACGATCACGGATAATTTTCAGATCGAGTTCTTCCATTTCTTGTGCAAACTTTATATGCATTTTATCGATCTCAGAATCGAACTTTTTGTGCTCTTTTTCAATATGTTGTTTAGCTCGGGCGACAGCTCCGATAAGATTCTGACTATTTCGACAATCTTTTGATGTAAAGTCATGAAAAGAAATAATTCCCGAGGCTAGTGCCGCACCGAATGCTGTAAGTTCAAGTTCCCCTTTTTGACTTTCCTTGCTTGCCCAACCTTCAATGACTTTGAGCAATCTAGATATGGAAGCTTTTGCTTCGTCAGAATCTGAAATATGTACGGAGTCTTCGTCCATTCTGTTTAGGGGATAAAAGGAATTATAGTGATAGGATACCTTACAATGATAATGTTAAAAGCTAGTGTCAAATTTTTTTATTAGTTTCTCGTAATTTATTATATTCATTTAGTTCATTTTTGACCTTATTGCTTAATAAAAATAAGCCAAGTATGTTAGGGAATGCCATACCCAATATCATTAAATCACTAAATAGGAGTATGTTCTGAGCTGTTATGATTGATCCTAAAAAACTAAAAAGTAAAAAAATGCATTTGTATGTAATCGAGGAACCATCTCCGAATAACCAAACCCAGCATCTTTCGCCATAGTATGACCAAGAAATCATTGTTGAAAAGGCAAATAGGAAAACTGCAACTGATAGAACATATGGAAACCATGGAATGACGCTCCCCATAGCTTTGGATGTTAAAGCACCCCCTTTGTCTTTATCAATATAACCCTGAAGCATAGTTTGTTCTTCGAGATCGTTGGTAAATCCGGTTGGCTCATAAACTCCAGTTATGATTATAACAAGTGCCGTCATGGTACAAACGACAATTGTGTCAATGAAAGGTTCCAGAAGGGCTACTACCCCTTCTTCCGCAGGATGGTTAACTTTAGCAGCGGAATGTGCGATAGCCGCTGAACCAATTCCAGCCTCATTGGAAAATACTGCCCGTTTGACGCCTATTATTAAGATACCGAGAAAGCCTCCCAATCCTGCCTCCATGTTAAATGCACTTTTAAAAATGAGGGCGATAGCATCGGGAATGGAATTTAAGTTGAGCAGCAGAATTGCAAGGCAAGCGAGCACATAAATACCGCACATTATAGGAACAATCTTGGAAGCTACTCGTGCAATACCCTGAATTCCACCCAGTATGACGAGGCCAACCAAGATTGTCATGATAAGTCCATAGGCCCAAGGATAGTTTTTTAGGAAGGGAAAGACCGACTTGATCAGATCAAGTGACTGTCCTACCTGAAACGCATTCCCTCCTCCAAAAGAGGCTCCGATGCACAAGACACAGAAAATGCCGGCAAGAAGTCCTCCCAAGTGTTTTAAGTTTAGCTCCTTTAGTCCTTCCGAAAGGTAGTGCATTGCACCTCCCATTATTTTTCCATCTGGTCTAACTCGGCGATATTTCTGACCAAGTAGGCATTCAGCAAACTTCGAGGACATTCCAAGAAAGCCAACGAGTACCATCCAGAAGGTAGCACCGGGGCCGCCGGTACCAATAGCAATTGCAACTCCCGCTATGTTACCTAGACCAACTGTAGCGGAGAGAGCGGTAGTAAGGGCTTGGAAGTGGGTGACTTCACCTTCGCTTTTTCCGGTATCGTGCTTTCCGCAAACAAGTTCAATGGCGTGTTTAAAAAGCCTGACATTTACGAAACGCATTCGGAGAGTGAAAAAAAGAGCTCCGGCTAAGAGCCAAACAACGACCAAAGGCATTTCAAGTCCCGGAATTTTCCAAAATAAGACAGAGATCAATGGAGAAACTAGATAATCACCGAAAAACTGATCAACACTTTCCTGCCAATTCTTGTCAGAATTCAAACCTTCAGCTAGGCATGTCTGCAAAGAGGAGTTAAAGGAAAAAAATAAAAGTAATAAATGAGTTGATTTCATGAAATTATTATATTCTCAAGAAAAATTTTAATGTAGACAATTCGAATATATCATAGAATTAATTTTGACGAAATCAGTTCTCTTTGGCAAAGTAATGACTAACAATTACTAAACATTGAAAATTATTGAAAAATATTTAATTTTCGAGTGGTTGAAGTGGTTTTTTCTTTGCTTTCTCGTTCTGTATTCTTTGCTTTTTCTTCAACTTCTGAATGATGAGAATGCACTTTTAAATAATACTGGATTAGTTTCCATTTTGAGCTTATTTGTTATTAAGGCTATCGATTACATTACTTGGCTTTTTCCAATAAGTTGTTTTTTTTCCACATTGTTCACATTTTCATTTCTTGCTAAAAATAGAGAGTTATCAGCCCTTCTTTCGTCTGGTTTTTCTACTTTAAATATTTTTCGCCCAATTCTTGTAATCGCATTGGTCTGCTGTGTACTGACATGGTTTTGTCAAGATACTGAAAGGTTAGTTGCTTGGTACGAGGGTGAAAATGGATCAAAGCAGTTTAAAAAAAATCAAAAATTTTATTCATTTAAAATGAGGCTCAATAGCGCTAATCGTACATGGTTCTTCGAAAACTTTGATAAGGTAAGTGGTTTAGCGAAGAAAGTTCATCTTTATAATTATGATGATCATGGGAATGATCTCTTCCGAATTCGGTCGGAATCGGGTCAAAAAACAAAAAAAGGATGGATATTTAATAATGGAAATTTTTTAGGATTTTCTTCAAGTAGAGGAATTCCGACAATAGATAAAAATAACAAAATTTCTTGGGAATCAATTCCAGAGGAAAAAAACAAGTATTCTCAAACTCAGGGCAATACACCAAAATATCAAAAAAGTTTTAATGAGATTAAATTACCTTACATTGATGATGATCCCGAACCTTTTGGTTTACTCCGGATTAGTCCCAAAGATTTAAATTATAGAGAATTAAATGATTTAATAGAATGTTTCCCAAATCCGAATTCACTTAAGCTTACGCCCTATCGTTTGAGAAGTGCTCAGTTCTTTTGGAATGCCCCAGCGTGTTTATTTGCAGTGATATGTGCCCTTGCTATTGCTGTTCGGCGAGAACAAAATTCGATTGGGTTTACAATAGGACTTTCACTAATATGGATTATAGTTTTTTATATGCTTCGTATATTTTGTGATGCAATGGGAAAATTGGGAGTATTATCAGAATGGATTTCTACCGGAATCCCGTTTTTTATGATTTTAATATTCTCCGTGGGTCAGCTATGGAAGAATAGATAATAATTGTAATGATCATTTATTCTACTTCTCTTAATTGAATACTCTCCACAACCTTACCTCCTGCAAAAACATTTGTAACTGTCACAAGTTGGTCACCGCTTTCTACCCAGTCTTCCTTTTTTAATTTTTGGATGGCATTTTTGATAGTTAATTCTGGATTTTCTGAAAAGTTCATTAAGAATGGTTCAATACCCCAAATTAGTCTTAATCTCCGGTGAAGTCCGTCTATATCGGTAAATGCGAAAAGCGGAGCTCCGTTAGGTCGCAAAGCTCCTAACTTAGCCGCCAAGTCACCACTTCGAGTAAAGACTAAAACCGCAGAATGCTTCATTCTCATAGCAAGCATAGCAGCAGATCGAAGCATTTTGGCTTTTGGTCGAAAAAGTCTGAGCTCTTCACTTAACCCGGGTACGATTTCAGATTCAATTCTTGAAGCTACTTGGTTCAAAATATTTAGAGACTTGAAGGGATATTTTCCTGTGGTTGTTTCTCCGCTTAACATCAAACTATCCGCCCCTTCGTTCACGGCATTAGCCACATCACTAATTTCTGCTCGAGTGGGAACAGGGGATTCAATCATAGATTCCAGTAAGTGTGTAGCTACGATAACCGGTTTACCACTTGCAAGACAAGCCCCAACTGTCCTTCTTTGAATAATTGGGAGTTCTTCAAAGGGGCATTCAATTCCAAGATCACCACGGGCGATCATTATTGCATCGGATGCGGATATTATTTCATCGATATTAGAGACGCCTTTTTGGTCTTCCAATTTGGCAATTATCTGAGCCTCAGAACCATTCTCACGTAGAAAACTCCTAAACAAATCAATCGAATCGGCATCACGGGTAAATGATAATGCGAAGTAGTCGTGATTGCATTCAATTCCAACAATTGAGTCGCTTCTATCTTTTTCAGTAAGAGATGGCAGCCCCGTTTCAATACCAGGTAGGTTGACATGCCTACGGCTCTTGAGAACGGAATCCTGAAGGATTTGACAACGGATTTTTTTTGGAGATGACATTAAAACCAAGAGTGGAATCAATCCGTTATCCAGTAAAACTGTATCTCCCTTATTTATATGGTCAGGTAATTTATCATAATTGACCTCGATTTGCCAAACATCATCCAAAATTGGTGGGACTGGTTGGGCTTCAAATACAATATCGAGTAAATCATCTTTTTTGAGTTTAATTTCGTTTTGTAAATAACCGGTTCTGATTTCTGGACCTTTTACATCCATCATAATAGCTGGTTCACGGTTAAGCCGAACCCCGACAGCCCTTATTCTGGATGATATTGCTCTAACCCATTCATGATCTGCATGCGCCATATTTAATCTGCAAACATCGACTCCATCTTTAATTAATCTTTCGATATTCTGTTCGCTTTCGGTTGCTGGACCAATGGTCACGATTACTTTTGTTTGTCTTTTGAGTTTTTTCATATCGGAATTGTTTGTGCTGTATTTGGATCGACAATAAATGTGGAAAACCTTGAGCCATGCACCTTCAAATTGGAAAATCTTTCCTGAACCTTTTTAATATCGTTACAATCTTTGCTTAGATGCATTAAAAAAACCTTCTCCCAACAATATCCTTCCACAGATTGTAACATTTCAAAAGTGTTGTCATTGGATAGGTGACCATGCCTGCCTCTAATTCTCTGTTTTAAACTCCATGGTCTTTTGGTATCTTGTTCAAGCATTTTTGCACAATGATTTGCCTCCACTACTAATATTTTTGCTTTTCGAATTCTTTCCTTAACTAAAGTTGGAACATATCCTAAATCGGTAACCCATGCCAAACTTGATATCGGATTAAATAAATCTTCTTTGCCCCATTCAAAGAAGAAACCGACAGGATCATAGGCATCATGAGGGACGCTAAAAGGATGAACAGTAAAGGGACCGAAAGAAAATGCTCTTCCAGTCTCAAATATTTTCCAATTTGGCCTTTTTAATAATTTGGGTTGGATAGCCTGAATGGTGTCTTGATTTGCAAAAATCGGAAGCTTTTCAAATTTTGATAATCCTCGAATTCCGGCTGAATGGTCATTATGTTCGTGGGTTAGAAAAACTGCATCTAGAGATTCGCTAGAAATTCCTTCAGTCTTTAGAAGGGAATCCAATTTTTTTCCAGTCATACCAGCATCAATTAAAACGGACGATCCAGCAGCTTGCAACAATGCAGAATTTCCCGAACTGCTAGAACCAAGTATCTTAAAGTGTACATCCACAACATATTTTAGTAAGTACAACTATAGATATTAGCCAACAATAAATTAATTTTTTAAAGATTAAGCATGAATGATGAAGTTTTTGATGTTGTTAATCTTAAAGATCAAGTTGTTAGACAAGCGAGTAGACGCGAAGTACATAATGACCATCTTTTTCATCGAGCAGTCCATATCTTGGTAACAAGATCTTCCTCGCAATGGATTTTACAGAAAAGATCGGCTAGTAAAGATTTAGAACCATTTCTATGGACAAGTAGTTGTTCTGGGCATGTTGATTCTGGAGAATCATATATAAATGCCGCAGTTCGTGAATGTAAGGAGGAATTAGGAATAATTACAGAAAATAAATCTCTTATTGAAATATTTCGTTCAAGTCCATGTATTGAAACTGGAAATGAATTTATAAGATTTTATTTATTGAAGTATGATAAAAGCATTAGGCATAATTCGGAAGAAATTTTACAACTTAAAGAATTCTCAATAAGAGAGATTGAAAAATCCACACGAATATTCCCAAATATTTTCACAAATTCGTTCATTCACTTATTTCCCTATGTCCAAAAAGGAATTCTATTAAATGAAGGTTGTTTGCCCTGAATTAGGATCATCAATTTCAGATATCCCAGCTATTTCACATCCTTTCAGGGTTAACATTCTTCCTTGAGAAGTTCTTTTTAGATAACCTTCTTGAATTAAAAAAGGCTCATGCACTTCTTCCAGGGTATGCTCCTCCTCTCCAACCGCGACTGCAACTGTACCAAGGCCAACCGGTCCCCCTTTGTAATTTAGTCCTATTACTCTAAGAATTCGTTTATCCATTTCATCAAGCCCGCGACTATCAATCTCAAGTAACTCTAGTGCTTCATTGGCAATTTCCCTCGAAATTTTTCCATTAGCCCTTTGTTCTGCAAAATCTCTTGTAAAGTGAATTAAATTATTGGCAATACGAGGAGTCCCTCTTGCTCGACTGGCAATTTCTTTCGCTCCTTCATTGTCAATAAGGCAATTCAATAAATTACAACTCCGCAGCACTATATGGGTTAAATCATCTTGGCTGTAATAGTCTAAACGAGTTTGTAGTGTGAATCTACTTCGCATTGGAGATGTGAGTAAACCAACTCTTGTGGTTGCCCCTACTAAAGTGAACCTCGGTATGTCAAGACGAACACTCCGTGCATTGGGCCCTTGGTCTATCATTATATCTATTCTGAAATCTTCCATCGCTGAATAAAGATATTCCTCAACTGTTTTAGGAATCCTATGGATTTCGTCTATAAATAACAGGTCTCCATTTTCTAAGTTTGTTAATAGACCAGCTAAGTCCCCAGGTTTATCAATCACGGGTCCTGATGTAATTCGAACTTCTCTTTTCATTTCTCGACCTATTATATGAGCGAGAGTAGTTTTTCCTAAACCCGGGGGGCCGCAAAGGAGAATATGCTTTAGCGGTTCTTCTCGTTTGACTGCAGCTCCAACCATAACTTCTAAGCGTTCTAAAGTCTTTTGCTGCCCAGTGAAATCAGCAAAAGAGGGAGGGCGCAATGCGGCATCAGCTTCTTTTTTTGAATCAATAGATTGATCGATAAACCCTTTCCCTTTTAATTGTTCTTCACTCATATAAATCTAGAATAATTATTTCGTTTAGAAGGACTTCGGGAGTTTTGATTCTGGAATTCTCTCTACAATTGCCCCTAATCCTTGAAGTTTTTTTTCAAAAGCATCATAGCCTCGATCAAGGTGATAGATACGTTGGACCCAGGTTTCCCCTTCTGCTGCTAATCCAGCAAGAATAAGGGCAGCACTTGCTCTCAGATCAGAAGCCATAACGGGAGCACCTGTCAGTTTACTTTTTCCTTTCACCACGGAGCTTGCTCCTTCTATTGCAATATCTGCCCCCATTCTCATCAGTTCTGGGACATGCATGAAGCGACTAGGATAAACTCTCTCAGTAAGAATGCTCAGACCCTGTGCATAGCACGCCAGTGCACAAGACTGTGCTTGCAAGTCAGTAGGGAAACCTGGATATGGGAGAGTGATTATTTCGAGTGAATTTAATTCAGAATTATTTAAATGAACTTTGATTTGCCCGCAGTTTTGAATATCCATCGCAACTCCGCTTTCTTGCATTACATTTATAAAACTGCCTAAATGTTCTTGAATAGCACCGACAAGAGTGACCTCTCCATGAGTAATTGCCGCGGCAATCGCATAGGTTGCTGCTTCAATTCGATCAGGCATTACATTATGATCACAACCAGACAACACTGATACTCCTTCAATTTCAAGGCTATGAGAGCCAGTTCCGCTGATTCTTGCTCCCATTGAAACTAGCATATTACACAAATCAACAATTTCAGGTTCACATGCCGAGCTATCAATTGTTGTTATACCCGGAGCAAGAACAGCCGCCATGATAGCATTTGTGGTACCAGTAACAGTGCTACCATGCCGTCCTCCCAAAAAGATTTTACTACCTCTTAAATTTCGACCATCAACTTTTACAATTCCTTTTTCAAGTTCGATTTGAGCTCCGAGACGAGATAAGGCACGAATATGGAGATCGATTGGTCTTTGTCCAATTACGCAACCTCCTGGCAATGGAATTTCGGCTTTTTTCATTCTTCCAAGCAGAGGACCAAGCAGACAAATGGATGCACGCATCTTACGAACTAATTCATAGGGTGCATTGTGGGTAATATTTGCTGGGTTGATCTCCCAAGATGTACGATCTAATTGTCTGACCTCGGCACCGAGTTTCGAAAGGATTTCTGCCATAAACCTAACATCGCTTAAATCGGGTACATTTCTTAAAACACTACGCTCTGAAGAAAGAAGGGTGGCTGCAAACTGGGGCAAAGCCGCATTTTTGGAACCGCTGATATTAACAATTCCTTTGAGAGAAGGCCCACCACAAATTCTAAAAACTTCCACTTTTTATTAAGCTTTGGACAGTAGGAAAGATTGCTCAAGCATTAACCGCCGAAAAGTTTTGAAATAAATCCACTAAGCCCGTTTTTCTTCTTAATATCCTTTTGATCATTCTTAGATTGAGAAACACTGCTTTTTTGATGTTTTTTAAATTCAGAACGATGTTTATTTTTTTTTCTTTTAGGTCTTTGGTTAGAAGTATGGGAGTTGTCTTTGATCTTATCAATTCGGGTAGGATTATTCTTAGAATACTTGTTCTCTAGATTTTTGCTTTCACTTTCAAAACTATTTGTACTTCGGTTTCTACTTTTTGTTTTACCAAGGCGATTTTGATTACCTCTTTTTACTTCTTTTCTCTCTGATTTGAAATCGTGTTTATCTTTCTTTTTAATTTGATAATTTTTCTTCTTTTGAGTCTTTGGTTTTGCATCCGAAAGGTCGTCCACAAGTTGTTCACCTGTTGCTTCAATCTCTCCCAATGGCCCCAGGTTTTTGGGGACTTGTGAAGATGTTTCCAAAGGTTTTTCATTTTGACGATACCAACGTGATCGAAGTTTTGATTTCATAAAATGTTTATGTAGAGAAGGATATTATTTAGGTATTGATTCAAAAATGAGTATTTGATGATGCATAAAACCGTTTCAATTTAACATAGTTATACGAGAATAGCTTTATTTTAACAAAGATGCAACGACTGTAAAGAAGGCATCTTAAATTTTTTAAAACCACTTGCTAAATGTAATTAGATATCTTCTTATACAACACCTATGGATAAACTTGAAAGTATTTTCGAATTACAAGAGCAACTCAACAGTCGAATTGGAGTCAATATGGTAGGTATGAATGATGAAGATAGGCAGAAATGGATTCTTAATTATGTCCGTGCTATGCAACAAGAACTAGCTGAACTTACCGATTCTGTTCCGTGGAAATGGTGGGCAAGATATCAGGAATTCGATAAGCAAAATGCAAAAGTTGAAATAATTGATTTATTTCACTTCCTGATTTCACTAGCTCAGGTTATGAATTTAAGTGCAGACGATGTTTACCAAGCATATCTCAAAAAAAATAAAGTTAATCACGATCGTCAAGAGAGTGGTTATACCGCCAAAGACGATGATGATTCAAAGCATATATAATTCAGATAAATTTACTTGGTTATGGTAGCAACCAAGGCAGAACAACGAGACTTTTTCCTAGATACTTTGTTACTGTGAACTAAAGATGATTTTTGGGCTTTTTCAAGGGCGGAAATAAACGAAGAAGAAGCTTTATTTGCCAGGTTAGCATCCCCGGATTCGATTGCAGATAAAAACTTTTTTTCTAAAGTCTTCAACCTGCTAATAACCATGCGGTTTTGTAAATATCTGGATTGATTTTTACGAATATTCTTTATTGCTGACTTAGTGTTGGCCATTTGAATTGCGTATTATTCTCATTTTGAATTGTGGGTCAATTGCAAAAATTGAATCCGGGAAGCTGTAAGCCAGATTCTGTTCTTTTGGCATATGTCAAAAGTTCGTTCATTTATCTATCAGTTTTCACCAATCCTTCAAATGAAGGTGCGGCGTACCCGAAACCATTGGGCGGGCTACCCGGTTTCCTATTTCGCCTTGCATCGAATTGGGTTTACATTGCCCACTTGGTTACCCTTGTGGCGGTGAGCTCTTACCCCACCTTTTCATCCTTACCTCACAAATAAGGCGGTTTGTTTTCTGTTGCACTAGCCGTGAGCTTATTTTGAGATAAGCTCCCCCTGCTTTCACAGGGAATTCTGCCCTTTGATGTCCGGACTTTCCTCTACCTCTACCAAAGTATAGATAGCGAACGACCGCTTCCCGGAAATTGAATAAAAATTTATTGACTACAATCAATTAAGTGAAAATTTAACGTTCAAAGTAAACTATTCGACCGCATTGGTCGCAATGAGTAAGTTTTTGTTCGACAAGTACTGAAGAAGAAATGTCATTTGAAACTCGTAGATTACAACCAGAGCATTTCTGGTCTTCTAATGGAGCAATGAAAGGTGGTCTTGTAACCACTTTTTTGGTACGCTCATATCCTAATAGAAGAGCGTCATCGACTTCTTTTCTAGACTCTTGGATTTCAGATTCTAATTTGTGGATATCAGTCTTAAGCTCATCAATCTTTAGAAAAAGCACCTTTTTTTCCAATTTTAAATCTTCAACCTTGGCAGCAATTTTATTTTGGGCAAGCGAAGAGATTTCATTTGCTCCATCAATCTTTAACAAAGTTTCTATTTGGAGATCCTCTTTTAAAGATAATTGTTCAAGAAGATTTGCGATTTCATTTTCAAGGGCCTGATACTCTTCATTTTTTTTAACTTGTAATTGTTTGTTTTTTTGCCCACTTATGAATTCAGAAAGAGAGTTTATTTCATTCTCAATTGTATTATTTTTAGTCTCTAAAAGTTTAAGCTCATGAGATGCTGCTTCTATAGTTTCTACTTCAATTTTAATTTTAGTTTCAATTTGATCGATTAATCGAGGCAAATTTGCGAGTTCCTTATCCATAACTAATTTTCTGCGATCTCTGCTATGTAATAAAAGCAATTTCTTGAATTCTGGATTATTTGATAGCATCGTTTGCGTTATGAAAAATTAATAAACTACCAATTTTATGATGAAGGTTTAAATAAATTGCGACAAGGAATTATGGGAGCGATAAATTTTTATCTATCAGAAAACGGAAAATTATTATAAACCTATATTTTATGGGAAAATTTAATTCTAAAAAATTCATAGATGATGCGATCTTTTCTTTCTCGATTGGAGATGAAAAAAATGCCAAAGAGATTTTGTATAAGGTACTCGAATTAGACTCTGAAAACTTAGACGCACTGAGAGCAGTTTCGGAAGTTTTACTTTCTTTGAACGAATTAAAACTTGCTGAAAAATACTGCAGGCGAGCTTTGGAGATAAATTCAGAGGACTTAACTAGCACGGTTAGCCTTGCTCGGATCTTAGTTATGAAAGGTGATAAAGAAGGAGCAGAAGTGGCAACAGCTAAAGCAAGAATTTTGGGCTGGAAGGAAGAACTATCCTGTGATTCAGACTAAATTCGTAATTGAAGATTTGAGGTGTTTGTCCGAAATGTCTATTGGTCTATTTGAATCATATTTACAATAATGATTTTATCATTTTACATTTAATATTTTATTTAGCGTTGAAAAAATTTATGAAAAAACACAGTCTTGAGTTTGAAAAGCCGCTACTAGATCTTGAAAAGCAATTAGATGAAATAGTAAAGTCATCTATTAACTCTGATCTCGATTTTTCAACTGAAATCAAAGCAATTGAAAAGAAAATTGAGCAAACCAAACGTGAGGTCTATTCGGATTTAAGTCCTTGGCAGAAAGTACAACTTTCGAGGCATCCTAATCGTCCATACTCAATTGATTATATTGAACGAATCTTTGAAGATTTTGAAGAGCTTCATGGAGATCGTTCTTTTAAGGATGATGCCGCAATTGTTGGAGGACCTGCGTCGATTGATTCACAAAAAGTAATGGTCATTGCTCAACAGAAAGGTAGGAACACAGAGGATAATTTAAAGAGGAATTTTGGGTGTCCTAACCCAGAGGGATATAGGAAGGCTCTGCGTTTAATGAATATGGCAGAAAAATTTGGGCTTCCGATAATCTCAATTGTAGATACACCTGGTGCATTTCCCGGAATAGGTGCTGAGGAAAGACATGTAGCTGAAGCTATAGCGGTAAATTTAAGAGGGATGGCTGCACTTAAAGTACCGATCATCGCTGTCGTAATTGGCGAAGGCGGCTCTGGTGGTGCACTTGGTATCGCTGTTGCAAACAAAGTTCTGATTTTAGAAAATGCTTATTATTCTGTAATTTCTCCTGAGGGTTGTGCTGCTATCCTTTGGAAAGATAGGGCTTTTTCTTCCAATGCTGCTGAATCTTTAAAGCTCGATGCATCACAATTATTAGAATCTGAGATTGTTGATGAAATAATTGCTGAACCGATTGGGGGAGCACATCGTGATTGGGATCAAACTTCTATTAGTATCAAAAATGCTATAAAATCTAATCTTGAGTACTTTTCAGTTAAAGAATCAAACGATGTTATTTCTGAAAGGTATGACAAGTTTCGAATTATGGGTACTTTTAGAGAGAATCCTTAGATGTTATTTTCAGGGTCTGTATCTTTGAGGTTCAACTTGATCATTTTCATCGATAACACCAATGATGTCATTACGTAGTCGAATCCTCATTTTTTGGGTAGATTCAATTTGTTGAATCAAATTATTGTTGTTCTGGTTTAGTAGGGAGATTTGATTGTTGTAATCTCTTTCTCTGTTTTGATAGTTAGAAAGCTCATTTGCTAAGGTCATGTTTTCTTGTTCTAAAGTCTTTAGATTGTTCTGCATTACCATTTCGCGTCCGGCTATGTTGTTCAGTTGGGTTTGCAGCTCCTGAGCTTGGATTGCTAGAGTTTCATACTCTTTAGAACCTTTATTCTGAAGCCTTAAAATTTCCGAATTAAGTTGTTTGTTTCTGTCGTCTGATGTTCTCAAGTTTTCATTTAAAATTCTTTCGTTAGCAATTGCTTTACTCAGTTGAATTTCAATTTGCCTAGCTTTATCTTTATAAAATAATGATTCCTCTTGAAGCGAACTTGATTCATTTAAAAGTTGTTTGTTTTGTGAGTCAATATCTCTAACTTTTGAAACCAAAGCATTTTCATTGGTATTCATATCTTGAATATCTACTCGCATAAGATCAATGGCTTCTTTCATACTTTCATTTTCTGCTTCGAGGGTTTTTGCTTTAGAAAAAAGCATTTCATTAGCATCCCTTAGGCCGGTAAGTTGTTCGGATATTCTAGATTCTTCGATTCCCAAAGAGGTTAGTTCGGAACGTAAAGTGGATAATTCACCTTTCATCGCTGATTCCGAAAATCTTAAATTTTGGTTTTTCTCTTCAATTTCATCTAAATCTCTCTTAAGATCATTGTTTATGGAATTTAAATTTTCTAATTGTTCATTTTTTCGAGCAACCTCAAATTTCAATTCGTTTGATAAATCTCGAAGAGATATAATCTCTTCACGATGGGCTTCGGTGCTTATATCTAAATCCCGATTTTTATCTTTTAGGAGTTCGTTTTCTCCTTTGATAATAGAATTCCGGTCATTGAGCAAACTTTCAACACCAGTCAAGCGGACAATTTCATTTCGCAAGTTATTTATGTTTTCTTCGAAAGTAATCTCTTTACTTTCTAATGCTTTGTTTAATTCGTCTTTTGTTTTAAGCATAGCTTCAAGATCTGCCAAACGAGAAGCACGAGTCTCTTTATCAATAAGTAATCCAGCCATCTTTTGATTTTGGGCTGCGAGCTCCTTCTCAGTTTTTGCTATCTCAGCTTCAAGTCTTTTGTTTGATACAGAGAGGGAATTATTTTCGGTTAGGAGATCATTTGCCCTTCGTTGTATGGTTGACTTACCCAATTCAAGATTCCGAATTTTCGTATAATTGGTTTTCTCTTGGGAATCAAAGGATTTTTGAGTGTTTTGTAATCTTCTGTTTTCAGCGGTGAGTTCCTTATTTCTTTGAACTAGTTCCTGTTCATCAGCCTTAATTTCTAGCAATTGCTTCCTTAATCTTGCATTGGTGTCGTCTAAATATTGGTTGCTGGTGTTTGTTCTTAAACCTTCTTGTTTAATTTTTGATAACTCATTTTCCAAAGTTGACACCTTTGCATCTGCTTCGTTCAATTGTTGTCTGAGTTTATCTTCGGTTTGCAGGTTTGATGGTATATCTTTTTGCTCAGTAATAATTACTCTGGTTTTTTCGATCAAGGCATTATGCTTGGCTACCAACTGATTGTATTGATCGATTAAATATTCTGGATCACGAAGTTGAAAATCGGTCTGACCAAAAGAAAAAACGATTGGAAAAGTAATCAAACTGATCTTTAAAAGTAAACTAGGGAAATTCATAACCAAAATTAGAGTATTAGAGGGTTAAATATTTATCTATTTCATCAATGACGATGGAAAACAAGAAGAAATTTATTCTTTAGAAGTAAATAACTAAAAACATTTACTTGCAGCACGTCTTAAGCGATCGTTAACCGCTAAAAGTAAGTGATCACTGCACGGAAAAAGAGAGGCATGAATTCTTTCTTTTTTTAAACTGTCTGCTTCATTAAGAATTCTAAAAAAGTTTTTAGTTATTTCTTTCGGATTACCAACTGAAGATAAGTAAAAAAGGGTAAAGTTTTTTTTATGAGATTGAATCATTACATTGGGACTTGGTAATATTAAAATGTCATCTCGAATTAAGGTGTTTGAATTTAGCATTTTTTCGATGTCGGTATATAAGTATAGAGGAGTAGAGGGGGCGTAGTGTTTGAGACCTAATCCAGGCGAAACAGATGGTTTTTCAGTGTCAATTTTTTTTTCCTTTTGTCCAGTTTTGCTTTGAATTTCAGTTCCAAGCACTTCCTCAATTGCACTTTTGGATATTGGTCCAATTCTTAAAATACTGGGAGAATGAGCAGTTAAATCGATGACAGTTGATTCTATACCAATTTCACATTGACCTCCATCCAGAAAAGGTGGGCAATTCATACCGAATGCGGTTACCGCATCTTTGCAATTCGTTGGGCTAATTTTATTGGAAGGATTTGCACTGGGTGCTGCAAGGGGTTGCTTGACTTCATTGAGAATTTTACGAAATGTTGGATGTGATGGTGAACGAACGGCAACGGAATTTAAACCTGCAGTTATTTCACTCGGAACGCATTTTTTTTTTGGTAAAATTAATGTAAGCGGACCTGGCCAAAAAGCATACGCTAATTTCCTGCTGAAACCATTTGTAACAGAAATTTCTTCGGCAGAATAATGATCTAGAACATGAACAATTAGAGGGTTTGTTGATGGTCTGCCCTTAAGTTTGTAAACCTTTAAAATTGCTTCGACTGATAAAGCGGAACAAGCGAGACCGTAGACAGTCTCAGTAGGAAGTATGCAGATTTCATGGTTGCTCAATGCATAAACGCATTCATCGAAAGACATAGACTAAAAGCATCAGTCAATACTTATAAAGTTTGAAAAGTTAGAGTGACAACTGCATGTGCCTAGATTTCTTGATTAATTTTGAAATCTTTCGTTGTTGCATTGGGGTTAGTCCAGTATATTTTCTGGGAAGTATTTTTCCAGTGTCCGTAGTGTATCGGGATAAAGATTCTTTGTCCAAAAAAGTGAAGTTTTCAGGATTTCTACTTTTAGCAGGTTGAGATTCGTTATTACTCATTCTCCTTTTGAATATTAAAAAGATCCCTTTTGCAAGTTTCTAATGAAAATGACTTATCAATAAAAGTTATTTGTCTCAAACGAACTTGACAACGATCTTATTTAGTGAAATTTTGATACATTCATGAAAGTAGCATCATCCATTAAAACTCTCAAAAACCGTCATCCTGATTGTAAAGTTGTTCGGAGAAAGGGACGCCTTTATGTCATCAACAAAACAAACCCTAGGTTTAAAGCAAGACAAGGATAATCGACAGTGAAAAAAGGAATTCATCCCACCAATCATCCTGCCTGTTTTACAGATGTTTCCACAGGTAGGAAATTTATTACTCAATCCACTTCTAAATCCCAAAAAACTGAAAATCTTGATGGTGTTGATCATTTTCTCCATGTGAGAGATGTTACAATGGATTCACACCCTGCTTACACTGGAGAAAAGAGGTTTGTTGACACTGCTGGAAGGGTAGAAAAATTTCAGAGTAGGTTCTCCAGAAATCAATAATCTTTTTGCTTATTGTCGCTGTAAGCTTTTGTTTGTGGCGTGGTTTTTTTCTTTCAACGACATATTTTAATCTGTCTGACAGGTTTATTTTTGGTTTCTTTTCTATACTCTGACAGTATTGAAATGGTGTATGTAAAATCGGGCACTTTTTGGATGGGTGATGACAAAAATTTAATTGATGAACAACCTGCCCATCCTGTAAATCTTTCATCCTTTCATATTGATGTTAAAGAAGTGCATATTTGGCATTGGGAAAAAGTGGCCAATTGGGCAGTTGAAAATGGCTATGAATTTTCTGTTAAAAATCATAAGGAAGGGGGTGGGCCTAAAACAGGCCCATATTGGTTTAACGAGAAATCTCCGCTTATTTTTCCAATGAATATGGTAAGTTGGTATGATGCTATAAAATGGTGCAATGCACGATCTGAATTAGAGGGTAGATCACCAATATATTTTATTGATGATCAGCACACTGAAATTTACAAAAAAGGGGAATTAGATTTAAGTGAATCGCAAGTTGATTGGGGATTATCTGGTTATCGTCTGCCAACTGAAGCAGAGTGGGAATATGCTGTCAGAGGTGGTGCTTATGCATTAATGTATCCTTGGGGAAATGTATTGGACGGCAGTAGGGCAAATTACTACTTCAGCGGAGATCCTTTTGATCAAGCCTCTTCACCGGTTGGGTATTACAATGGAAACCAGATCATTACTGAGGCTAAAAATAGCTTCAATGGCGAAAGAGTTACAATCAATAATCAAATTACTAACTTTGGTTTGTATGATGTAGTGGGAAATGTGAGCGAATGGTGTTGGGATTGGTATCTTGAATCCTGGTATAATGAAGAAGATGCTAGAAAAAAAGACACGCGAGGTCCTACAATAGACTTAGTGCTTGCGAAATCTGAATCTGGTCTTGTTACTAGAGTCGCTAGGGGTAGTAATTTTAGAAGTAGACCAGATCAAGAATTTGGAAACCAATTAAGAATTGCTTACAGAAATACTTTTTTACCTAGTAGCACATTGAGAACATTGGGAATTCGTTGCGTTAGAGCTGATATTGAAGATCCCCTTTGGCTTCATGCAAAACCTTTGCAGGATTTTCCTAATTGGTTTTTCTTGGATTGGTTCGGTTACTATTGGTTGAGCGACCGAACATGGATTTTTCACTATGAATTTGGCTGGATTTTTCCTAGTGGGAAGGGGTCTTATGATAATTGGCTTTATTTTCGTAAACACGGATGGGTATGGACTTGTAAGTATGTTTATCCATATTTTTACTCAAACACTGATTTAGTTTGGTATAAACATGAAAAGGATAATTCAGAATTTGGCTGGTTTACAAATAGCCTAACACAGGAAAGAAAAAAATTCGGAGACTAAAAGTTTAAAAATTTTAATATTAGTAATTATTAGTTTATTAAAATATTTTGCTCGAAGTTAAAAAAAACGAAATTACTTGACGGGCAATCGACTTTTCGATTTGATTATACCCTTTCCCTGATTTTCAGGACCGTTCTTTGAAAGTTATTTTGTGTGATCTATATAAACGGGTCACCAGTCATATTTTTTTGAATACCGAGTCAGCAATGACTCAAGCCTGTGCATGCAATTGCACAACTCTCTTTTGGAGAGTTTGATCCTGGCTCAGAGTGAACGCTGGCGGCATGGTTAAGACATGCAAGTCGAACGAGAAGCAATTCTTCGGATTTGTGGAAAGTGGCGAACGGGTGCGTAACACGTGAGCAACCTGCCCTAAAGTGCGGAATAGCCTGTCGAAAGATGGATTAATGCCGCATGTGACTTTTTCTCGCATGAGAAAACAGTTAAAGCTTGTAATGGCGCTTTAGGATGGGCTCGCGGCCTATCAGTTTGTTGGTGAGGTAAAGGCTCACCAAGGCTAAGACGGGTAGCTGGTCTGAGAGGATGATCAGCCACACCGGGACTGAGACACGGCCCGGACACCTACGGGTGGCAGCAGTTTCGAATCATTCACAATGGGCGAAAGCCTGATGATGCAATGCCGCGTGGAGGATGAAGGCCTTAGGGTCGTAAACTCCTGTCATTGGGGAGCAACAAATAGGTTCATAGCCTATCATGAGTTAACCCAAAGAGGAAGAGGTGGCTAACTCCGTGCCAGCAGCCGCGGTAATACGGAGACCTCGAGCGTTACTCGGATTCACTGGGCGTAAAGGGTGAGTAGGTGGCCAAGTGTGTCAGGTGTGAAATCCCGGGGCTTAACCCCGGAACTGCGTCTGAAACTACTTGGCTAGAGTCTCGGAGAGGATAGTGGAATTCCAAGTGTAGCGGTGAAATGCGTAGATATTTGGAGGAACACCAGTGGCGAAGGCGACTATCTGGACGAGTACTGACGCTCAATCACGAAAGCGTGGGTAGCGAAAGGGATTAGATACCCCTGTAGTCCACGCCGTAAACGTTGCACACTAAGTTTCGGAGGATTCGACCCCTTCGGAGCTCAAGCTAACGCGTTAAGTGTGCCGCCTGAGGACTACGGCCGCAAGGCTAAAACTCAAAGGAATTGACGGGGGCCCGCACAAGCGGTGGAGCATGTGGCTTAATTCGAGGCAACGCGAAGAACCTTACCTGGTCTTGACATGCCCGTCATAGTTTTCCGAAAGGAATTCGTCAGTTCGGCTGGACGGTGCACAGGTGCTGCATGGCTGTCGTCAGCTCGTGTCGTGAGATGTTCGGTTAAGTCCGGCAACGAGCGCAACCCTCGTTCCTAGTTGCCAGCGGGTAATGCCGGGGACTCTAGGAAGACAAACCTCGTGTAGAGGTGGGAAGGTGGGGACGACGTCAAGTCAGTATGGCCCTTACGACCAGGGCTGCACACGTGCTACAATGCTTGGTACAATGGGATGCAATACCGCGAGGTTGAGCCAATCCATAAAACCAAGCCCAGTTCGGATTGGAGTCTGCAACTCGACTCCATGAAGTTGGAATCGCTAGTAATGGCGTATCAGCAACGACGCCGTGAATACGTTCCCGGGCCTTGTACACACCGCCCGTCACATCATGAAAGCCGGTTCTGCCCGAAGTACGTGAGCCAACCGCAAGGAAGCAGCGTCCTAAGGTGGGGCTGGTGATTGGGATGAAGTCGTAACAAGGTAGCCGTAGGGGAACCTGCGGCTGGATCACCTCCTTTCTATGGAGCTAGCCTATCCCTTGTGGATAGGCAGGTCGATTGAGTCTTGTAACAAGGCTCAAGATTGGATGACCCGTTTATATACATTACACAAAATAGTTTTTGAAGAACTTAATGTTCTTCGCTTCACCTGTTCGAACAGTAGGACAATTGGGACGCTTTTAATTAGGGGGGCCGTAGCTCAGTTGGAAGAGCGCCTGATTTGCATTCAGGAGGTCGTCGGTTCGAACCCGATCGGCTCCACCAATCTTTCATACAGGTTTTGGGCTCATAGCTCAGCTGGTTAGAGCACCGTGTTGATAACGCGGGGGTCGGTGGTTCAAGTCCACCTGGGCCCACCATTTTGAAGCGTAGAGCAATTCACTTTATGTTCTTTGACAGTTTAACGTCTAATGGGTGACACA
>CACHJU010000003.1:0-75000 GCA_902580225.1 uncultured Verrucomicrobiota bacterium | reverse complement strand
TAAAGAAATTGCTTCTATAATGAAATGTACTGAAGGTACGGTCAGATCGCGTCTGCATTATGCTAAAGTTCAATTACAATCTCATTTGTCTGAATATATAAGTAAAGGATAATAAGTTTATGAAATTACCCCGAAACAATAAACCTACTTTAAAAGAGCTTTTTGATTCAAAGAGACTCGATCATCCGAATGATGAATTTTGGGATGATTTTCAAGATCAAGTTCGAACCAAAACTTTAAGCTCTGTAGTCTCAGAAAAAAAAGTTTCAATCAACCAAGTTATATCTTATTCAAGTTGTTTAATTGTCATCTTACTTGTTTCTGTTTTTGCTGTATACAAATTTAATCTGCAAACTAGTATCGAGTCTGCCAGCGAAAACTCTTCTTTAACTTCATCCATCAATAACAACAGTTCTATTGGAGAAAAGAAGTTTAAAGAGTTTTCCGAGGATTTGAGTTTACTTTCATCCCTGACAGTCGAATTAAAGAACGAATTACTTGATGACCCAAATCTATTCGTTGAACAGAACTTTCACATGTCGTCTTTGGAAACATCATTTCAACATCGTGTTTTAGTTCCACAAGTAGATAAACTGTGGGATCCTGCGAGCCAATTTACCTTTTAAAATAATGCAAGTTCGGTCGTGGGCGAAATGTATGCTTCTCGCCCTTTTTTTTTCTTTTCTTTCAATTTTTTCTTTTGGAGATGATTTCTATCACTCCACTCAATTAAGATTACAGGAATTATTTGAAAGGTATAAATCTTCTGTAGTTCGGGTCAAAGCAACTCGAGAACAAATGGTTGAAGGAAAAACAAAAAGACTTCTAAAAATGGGGAGCGGATTTTTTGTTAGCAAAGACGGACATGTACTTACTACTGGTTTGCTACCAAAAGCAGATAGGGTTTGGATTGAACATAATCAGGAATATTTCTTGGTGGAAATTCTGGGTTCAGATGTACTTTGTAACCTATCTTTATTGAAGACTGTAAAAAAACCTGAGAATTGTAACTTTATTTCATTTTCTGGTAATGAAAGAGATGTTTTGCCTGGATCTTTTTTACTTGGGTTAACTTATGCATTAGAATTTCAGTTAGGTCCGACTTTGGGAATTATGCAAAGTTGTGAGTCTACATTTGGTAGAAATCTTTTCCCTACAAAAATGCTACGGACTTCTCTTGCTTTAGGTCCAGGAGAGGTTGGTGCACCTGTTTTTAATCTTAACGGTCAATTTGTTGGAATAACTCATGCAGCATTACCTGATTTGAGATCTTCTTTTATACTTCCTGCTAAAGCATGCTCTCGGATTCGTGATGGACTTATTCTCTCTGGTAATGTTGATTATGGATGGTTTGGCATAACAGTATCACGAAAATTAAATAATCAAAATGGAATAAACATTGAGATAAAATCACCAGGTACTAATCCTAAACTTCAAGCAGGCGATATTTTGCTTAAAATAGGTGAAACTTCTATTTTTGACAGTGGTGATATTTTAGATTGCACTTTTTATGCCCGTCCCGGCACTTTTGTTGATTTTCTTGTAATGCGTAATGGAAAAGAATTAAATATTCCTATTCGGGTTTCTCCCCGTCCATTTCCTAAAAGTAATTCACAGACTCTTTCTGCTATTATTGATCAAAATGAATCAGATGTATCAGTACCTTCCGCTCTAAAAAAAGCAGGAGAATCGAGATCGAACAAGTCGGGTAATCCACAGAATTAAGACATATAGTTTACTGAATTCTTTCATTCTTAATTAATGATCTAGTAACCCTTTTGACATAAGCTTAATTTTTAAGGTAAACCTTCCAAAATTAAATAGTTATGACCATGAAATTCAGAATTGAAAAGGATACAATGGGAGAAGTACAGGTTCCATTTGATAAATATTGGGGAGCTCAGACAGAAAGGAGTAGAAAGAATTTCAAAATTGGACCATCTTGTAGCATGCCTATTGAAGTTCTTTATGGATTTGCTTTTTTAAAGAAAGCAGCTGCACATTCAAATAACTTGCTTGATGTTCTTTCCGTTGAAAAAAAAGACCTAATATCAGAAGTTTGTGATGAGATTCTCTCTGGGCATCATGATGATCAATTTCCTTTAGTCACTTGGCAGACTGGAAGTGGAACTCAGTCAAATATGAATATAAATGAAGTAATTGCTAATCGGGGACATCTTTTGAATGGGGGAAAACTAGATGATTCTGAAAAATTTCTTCATCCGAATGATGATGTGAATAAATCCCAAAGTTCAAATGATACCTTTCCAACGGGAATGCATATCGCCGCTTACAAGATGCTAATTGAAAAGACGATCCCCAGTGTCGAAGGATTGAAAGATAGGCTTAAATCGAAGTCTGTTGAATTCATGCGAATTGTTAAGATAGGTCGCACTCACCTTATGGATGCAACTCCACTTACACTTGGACAAGAATTTTCCGGCTATTTTTCCCAACTTGAGTACTCACTTAGTGCAATCAAAAACACCTTACCACACCTCGCTGAATTGGCACTCGGTGGCACTGCGGTCGGAACGGGAATTAATACTCCGCCAGGTTATTCTGAAATGGTAGCAGATAAAATTGCAGAGCTTACCGGATATCCTTTTGTCAGTGCAAAAAATAAATTTGAAGCTTTGGCTGCACACGACGCAATGGTTGAATCTCATGGGGCCCTGAAACAATTAGCAGTATCTCTTAACAAAATTGCAAATGACATACGGTTACTTGCGTCAGGGCCAAGAAGTGGAATTGGTGAGATAATTATTCCATCGAATGAACCCGGTTCTTCAATCATGCCCGGTAAAGTAAACCCTACTCAATGCGAAGCATTGACCATGATTTGTGCTCAAGTTTTGGGTAATGATGTGGCTATATCGGTTGGTGGGTTACAAGG
Source organism: uncultured Verrucomicrobiota bacterium (assembly GCA_902580225.1). Taxonomy (GTDB): domain Bacteria; phylum Verrucomicrobiota; class Verrucomicrobiia; order Opitutales; family Seribacteraceae; genus Seribacter. The sequence continues at coordinate 72,104 of CACHJU010000003.1, read as the reverse complement.
ACATTATGAGTTAAATGTATTCAAACCTCTAATTGCAGCAAATTTTCTTCAGTCAGCCAGACTTCTTGGTGAAGGTTGTGCTTCTTTTGATCACAATTGTGTTTCCGGAATAGAACCGAATTATCAGAATTTGAAAAAGAATCTCGAAAATTCTCTCATGTTGGTGACAGCACTAAACCCAAAAATTGGATATGAAAAAGCTGCCAAGATTGCCAAGACTGCTCATGAGAAAGGTACAACATTGAGGGAAGAGTCAATATCACTTGGCTTTCTAAGCGGAGAAGAATTTGATAAATGGGTTAAACCTGAAGAAATGTGTGGAGAACTAGTGTAAGAGGATTTGTGAGAAACAAATTTAAGTTTTTTCGCTAAGAAATCTAAGGGCGTAGAGGTAACCATGGTGGTTCATTCCAGCAACCACTGCCAAGGCAATTCCTGAAATCAGGGATTTATGTCGGAAATCCTCTCGTGCGTGGATGTTGGAAAGATGAACTTCAACGGTTTTAAGACCGGATGCAACGACTGCATCTCTTAGTGATACGCTGGTGTGGGTAAGCCCGCCTGGATTAATAATAAGTCCAGAAAAGTCATCATCTGACCATTCGTGGATTTTATTTATAAGTGAACCTTCATGGTTGGACTGAAAGCAATCTACAATACATTTGCATATAGTGGACATTTCTTTAACTTTATCTTCTATTTCAGAAAGAGTTTTAAGGCCATAAAATTTAGTTTCTCTTTTGCCCAATCGGTCAAGGTTAGGTCCATTTAGTAATCCTATCTTTTTCATTGGTATATATTAAGTATTTTAAATTGATTTCGCAATGACTGAGTTACAGGGGACAGTCGCTTGTCACAAATTCGTAGGGCAAGTTGAATTTATCCGCTGCTTCTCGACCAAGTGCGTCAACCCCGAAAGTTTCAGTCGCGTAGTGTCCACAAGCGTAGAGGTTGAGTTTGTGTTCTTGAGCTATGTTGAAATGATGTTGTTTAAGTTCTCCAGTAATTAAAGTATCAGTTCCAAGTGCTAGAATTTGATTGACTGCACTCTGTCCAGAACCGGTAAGTATGGCTACTTTTTCAGGTTGTTCAGATCCGAATTCCATAGCTGAAATACCTTGTGGAAAAAGACTCTTTAAGCTTCTGTAAATCTGGATTCTCTTTTGATCATTTTTTGTAATTAAGCCAATGTTTGTTCCTTGAAAAGATAGAAAGCTTTGTTCAAATTTTAAGCCAAGTTTTTCTGCCAGGATTGAGTTATTTCCAATTTCAGGATGACAATCGAGGGGTAAATGAGAACCATAAATCGCTAAATCGTTATCTAGGCAAAGCTTAATTTTTTCATAAGTAACTCCTGTAATTGGAATTGGTGGATTCCAGAATAAACCATGGTGTGTGACAAGAAATTGAATATTTAATTCGATTGCTTTTATAAACTGAACTAGACCAGCATCTACTGACGCACCAATTTTCGTGATCTCCCCTGAGTTGCTAATTTGTAATCCATTGTATGAACCAGGGTAATCTTTTATGTTAGCCAAGTTTGTCCTTAAGTTACAAAAGTTTACAACATCTTCAGTTTTGACCATCCTCATTTCTGTCTCGAATTAAAAAAATTCTCAATTAAAAATTTACTATAGATTTATTTTTAGATTGCTTCAGAATAAATTATTCTTAGGATAGAATTTATTATTCTAGCAGGGTGGAGCAGTCTGGTAGCTCGTCAGGCTCATAACCTGAAGGTCGCAGGTTCAAATCCTGCCCCTGCTCCCATTACACCTAATTCAATAAACCCAAAAGAAAATTATTTCTCCCTGATCCGTTCGTCGGGGCTTTAAAAATCATTATGAACATTACAGTTAAAGATCTCCTAGATGCCGGAGTTCATTTCGGTCATCAAGTAAGAAGGTGGAATCCCAAATCCAAACCCTATGTTTACGATAATCGACATGGAATTTCAATTATCGACCTTGAAAAAACATATGACTTGCTCGAGAAAGCAGCAGAAGCGATAGAAGATATCGTTTCTCAAGGAAAGCAGATTCTACTAGTCGGTACAAAAAGGCAGGCACAAGAACCGATTCGAGAATTGGCAGGTGCAACAAATATGCCTTTCTGTGTAAACCGTTGGATGGGGGGGTGCTTAACTAATCACGAAACAGTCGCCACTAGTCTAGCAAAATATAAAAATTTCCTTAAAATGGAGGACGATGGCAGTTTGGACAAACTCCCAGGTAAAGAGGGTGCTGCCATCAAAAGGCAGATGAGTCGAATGAAAAGAAATTTTGAGGGTATGCTCAATTTACAGGGAATCCCAGGAGCACTATTTGTGATTGATTCCCATAATGAAGCAATTGCAATTGCAGAAGCTAATCGTTTGAAGATTCCTGTAATTGCACTTGTGGATAGTAATTCTGACCCATCTTTGATCAATTATCCAATCCCTGGCAACGACGATTCTACTAAGTCAATTCGCATAATAGTGGATGTTATCTTAGAGGCAATACAAGCTGGAAGTTCCCGTAGAGTTGAAGCTCCAACTCGCCGAAAAGATATTACTCCAGTCACACATGAACCTGATTTCATTGACCAAGAGGATGAACCTGAAGTGACTTTGCCTGAAGGCTATGAAGAGACAGATTTTGACGATCGTCGCCCTCGAATTGAGGAAACTGAGTTGACAGTAGAATCTGATGATCAAAAATTTGCTACAGAAATATCTGAAGGGGAGACTTCGAAAACTGACGAACCGAATAAACCAGGCGAAGTTTCACCCCCTGAAAACGGTAGTAAAAATTCCTAGATTAATTCACTTTATCATAACTAAAAACCCAAAATTTATTTCACATGGCCGTAATATCAAAAGATGATGTATTGAATCTTCGAGAAAAAACTGGTGCTGGTTTAATTGACTGCAAGAGAGCATTAGTTGAAAGTAACGGAGATCTTGAAGAAGCTATTTCCATTCTACGTAAGAAAGGGATTGCCAGTGCAGCCAAAAAAGCGGGACGCGATGCTGGTGAAGGAATTATAGCTCAGAGCATTACTGAGGATCAAACTAAAGGTATTCTTGTCGAAGTAAATTGTGAGACTGATTTTGTTGCCAAAAACGAAGATTTTGTAAATTTTTCATCTGAGGTAGCTAGGCAATTATTAGAAAATCCAGATGTCGATTTAGAATCCCAACGTGCCGAGCAAGTTGCTAAGATTGGAGAGAATATAAGGATTTCGCGCTCAACCACATTATCTCCTAACTCAACTGGCTTGGTACAATCATATGTTCATACTGGTGGTAAAGTTGCGGTTCTTATTTCATTGGGTGCTACCACTGTTGAAGCCGCTCAGTCCGAAAATGTTCACCTATTAGCCAAAGATTTGTGCATGCATATTGCTGCAACATCTCCAATTTGTGTTTCAAGGGATGATGTACCTGATGAACTAGTCGCCAAAGAAAAAGAAATTGCTATGGCCCAAGCAGAGGGAAAACCACCTCAAGCGATAGAAAAAATCGTGCAAGGCAAATTAGATAAGTATTTTTCCAATTCATGCTTCTTGGAGCAGTCTTTTGTTAAAGATCCGGACCATTCAATTAGAGACTTGCTCGAATCTACAGGCAAAGAAATTGGAGTCAAATTAATCGTAGAAAAGTTTGTTCGCTTTCAAGTCGGCGAAGAGGTTTAGTCCAGTTATAGAACTCTACATCTTGTAAGTTGGGAGACTCTTCTACGAATTAAATACCCAAGTCGTAAGGCTTGCCCCAACATAGGCTATTAAAAGAATTACTCCATGAATTTTTTTTAGCGTTGTTCCTCTTAACCAAAAAGTCAGTAATGTTGTAAGGAGTAGAAGTGAAATATAATCAATCCATGGAAAAGTTGTCGTTGCTGAAATTGGACCAAGGATTCCAGCCACTCCACCTACCAAGCCAATGTTGAAAATATTTGAACCAACGATGTTGCCCAAAAGCATTCCAAATTCATTTTTTTTTGTTAGTGCAATTGATGCAGCTAATTCTGGTAAACTCGTTCCTATTGCGACTAATGTAAATCCTATTAATTCTTCTGGTATTCCTGCTAATGAGGCTAAATTTTTTGCTCCAAAAACAAGTGTGTCTGAGCCAACCCAAAGTGCTGCGGTGGCAACAAGAATCATAATGCAGGATAAATAGACTGAAGGTAAATCTTTATATTTTTTCTTCGATTCTATTTTGTTAATTTTTCGACTTTGAAGAGCGGTTCGGGTAAGAAAAAATAAATAACACCCAATAAACAGAAGAAGAATGATTCCTGGAAAAGTACTAAGAGATTGCGATGGATTAAGAAAAAGATAAGCAATAAAAAATAGACTCAATCCAAGAAGAACAATGCTTTGCGATTGAGGAATTGCTCTATTAGTATTGATAGGAGAAATTAAAAGAGAAATCCCTAAAATTAGACTTATATTTGCTATGTTAGAGCCAATTATGTTTCCGAGGATTAATCCTTGTGCTTCACTTGCAACTGCGGCAATTGATGTAAAAAGCTCCGGTGCGGAAGTTGCGATTGACACAATTGTAAGACCCACTACAACGCTCGGAATTCCAATTGATTGAGCAAGGTTTGATGCATGATCGCTGAGCAAATCGCCTCCCTTTGTTAGGAGATAGAACCCAATCAACATAGAAGCGATAAGAACTCCAATATAAATAATGGGCGATTCCGCTTGCATGGAAGAGCAAAGGGTAGTCAGAACTTGGTACATAAATTAGAATAAATCAGGTTGGGTAGAACTTTTTATAAGGCAAGTAGAATCGCCAGTCTGCTTTCCGCACTTGACATATTATTATATTTATACATCTTGCGTGCCTTCTCTTTTATTCTCGAAATCTCAACATGAACCAGGCTGAAAAACTCAAGGATACCTTGAATTTACCAAAGACTGCCTTTCCAATGCGAGCAAACGCAGTGGAGAGAGAACCCATCCGATTGACTCACTGGGAAAAAGGAAAAGTCTATCAAAAGATGCAGGAAAGAAATGTCGATAAGGATTCTTTCATCTTGCATGATGGTCCACCTTTCACGAATGGCGATGTGCATGTTGGTACTGCTTTGAACAAAACACTTAAGGATGTTATCATTCGATACAAGAATGCACAGGGTTTTCGTACTCCATATGTTCCGGGTTGGGACTGTCACGGACTTCCAATTGAACATAAAGTAAGCAAAGATTTTAGGAATAAGAAACAAGAATTTGATGTTCTTTCGCTCCGACAAGCTTGCCAAGAGTTTTCAGAAGGGTTTATAGAAAAGCAGAAAAACCAGTTTAAGAGATTGGGAATTCTTGCAGATTGGGAAAATGAGTATCGGACCATGAATAGTAAATATGAGGCTGAAATCCTTCGCATATTTGCTGAATTTGTAAAAAAAGAACTGGTTTACCGGAGTAAAAAGCCAGTTTATTGGTCAATTCCTTGTAGAACTGCCTTGGCAGAAGCCGAGATTGAATACCAAGATCACATTAGCCCATCAATTTTTGTTCCTTTTCTTTTACTTGGTGAAAAGTTCAGCCATAAAGAGAAATCTAATATTGTCATTTGGACAACTACTCCTTGGACATTGCCTGCTAATTTGGCTATCGCAGTAAATCCCCGTGAAACTTATATCGAAATCATTTATTCAGCAGAATCTTATTGGGTGGCAGAAGCACTCTCGGAAGATTTTATTTCTCGTTGTGGATTTGAAGATTCTGAATTTGGAGAAAAAGTATTGGGACATGAAATGATCTCATGGGAGGCCCAGCATCCTTTCATTAATCGTAAAAGTCCGATTGTATCAGCTGATTATGTTACCACTGAATCAGGTACTGGATGTGTTCATATCGCCCCAGGTCACGGTTTAGACGATTATCATACTGGTCTGGAAAATAACTTGGAGATTTACTGTCCATTGGATGACAGTGGATGTTATGTTAATGACGGTCAAATCCCTTCACGACTTGTTGGCTTATCTGTGCTTGAAAAATCCAGTGGATGCCCTGCAAATATAGAAATTCTCGATATCCTACGTGAATCAAACGGACTTTTAGGATTATTTGATTATCATCATCAATATCCCCATTGTTGGCGAAGTAAAACTCCAGTAGTTTTCCGAGCAATGGATCAATGGTTTGTATCTTTGGACAAAGACGACTTACGACAAAATTGTATGGAAGAGGTTCAGTCCGTTGCTTTTACGCCGAAGTGGGGAAAGAATAGAATACATGGTTTCTTACAATCCCGGCCAGATTGGTGTATTTCCCGACAGCGATCCTGGGGCGTACCAATCCCTGTTTTTTACGATGATGAAGGAGAAGCACTCTTGGATGAGAAAATTATTTTAGGCTTGGCAGATAAAGTAGAACATTCTGGTACTAATCTATGGTTTTCTTTGTCCGAAAAGGAATTACTCGAAGGTTTGCCAATTCCAAGTGAATGGCAAGGCAAGTCTTTAATCAAAGGAAGTGACACACTCGATGTTTGGATAGATTCTGGGTGTAGTCATCGAGCAGTCTTAGAAAAAAATCGAGATTTAAAGTGGCCTGCCGATCTGTACCTTGAAGGCAGTGATCAGCACCGTGGCTGGTTCCAAAGTTCATTATGGACAAGCATGGTCACCTCTGGGAATGCACCTTACAAAATGGTAGTCACACATGGATTCGTTGTAGACGGAAACGGCCGAAAAATATCCAAGAGTGATGGCAAACCTCTGACCGCAGATTCATATATTAAAAAATATGGTGCGGATGTTCTTCGGATTTGGGTTTGCTCAGAAGATTTTAGACGCGATATTCCATTGTCAGATGAAATTCTCGAACAAGTTGTTCGATCCTACAGAACATTGCGTAATTCAATTAAGTTTCAGTTAGGTAATTTATATGATTTTTCTTTCCCCAATGATTCTTTAAATATTGAAGAGTTGACAATTATAGATCGCTGGGCACTTGGACAGACCAACAGTTTGATCAAGGAAGTTACTGAAGCCTTCGAAAAATATGAATTTCACGGATGTGTACAGGCAATAAACAAATTTTGTTCAAATGTACTATCCTCTACATATCATGATATTATTAAGGATCGCCTTTATACACTTCATGCTTCCGATCCTAAAAGAAGATCTACTCAAACAGCTTTGCATTTAATTTTTGAAGCATTGATTCGAATTTTAGGTCCAATAGCTCCTTTTACCGCTGATGAGGCTTGGTCATTCCATAAAAGTAGCATGGAACTTTCAGAAGACATTCTATCATTGCAGGAATGGCCAAAATTTCAAGATAGATGGAGTCAGGGAGATGAACTAAGTGATGCTCAGGAAATTTTAAATTTTAAAGAGTCAATAATTAATGAATCTTTGGAATCTCTGCGATCTAGAAAAGAAATTGGGCAATCATTAGAGGCAGAAATTGAAATTAAAATTCCTGTTGATAGTTTTCTTTTTTCCATTTTCAAAAAGCGGAGAGAAGACTTAGCGGAAATTTTTATTGTTTCAAATGTGTCCTTAATCAACATATCTAAAGGCAAAGAAATTCAAGTTACCTCTCGTCATGCAACTGGAAAAAGGTGCCCTCGAAGCTGGAGATGGGTTCCTGAACTTGTTGAAGTTTCCCCTTGGGGCGAAGTTTCTCCTCGTTGTGCTGAAGTGCTTGCCAAGTTAGCATAAGAAATTAACCTTAAATCCAACTTTCCTTATGACCAAGAAAACTACACCTAATAAAACCGTAAAAACCAAGAAAATGCAACCTGCTAAGGCTTCCAAAGGGGTAAAACCTAAAAGCAAAGCGCAAACTAGTGGTCGTCCTAACAAAGTTGCTAAACTGGAGCCCGTAAAGAAGAAAACAAAATCCGCTGTTTCAGTTAAGAATCAGGAAGAATTAGATCCTCCTGCTGAAAAAAATATGCCGATTCGAAGAGGGCGAAAACCAAAACAAAATACAGATTCCGAGCTTGAAATTAAAGTCCGTGAAATTGTTAAAAAGACAAAATCCAAAGCCTTACACTCTGAAGACAAGAAAGAGAGTCCAATATTTAATCTAGATGATGTGCGGGCTATTATCAAAAAAAGGAAGGTTGAAGACTCCGTTGCCAAAAAAAAGGTACAGAAAAAAGACTCTCCGTTAATTCCTTCAAAAGTTAAGCTAAAGAAAAAAACAAAATCAACCAAAGTTAAAAAGGTGCAAACCGCATCCATCGATGACATTTTGGGATTCGGTGAGTCTTTCTCTACAACCCGGCCGATTCGCGATGAATCAAAAGTTCCTCCTGAATGGAAATCATATTATAATCATTTAATGTCTTTAAGGAATTCTCTAAAAGGAGCACTTGGTCAAAGATCTAATGAAACCCTAGGTGCTTCAGCTCGTGAGTTATCGGGTGAATTATCAATCAATTCTTCTGATTCAGGGACGGAAACTTTCAATCGAGATGTTGCTTTATCGATGGTTGCTTCTGAGCAAGAAGCATTGGAGGAAATTGAAGATGCTATTGACCGAATTTTTGACGGAAGCTTTGGAGTTTGTCAGGAAACAAAAAAGCCTATCAAGAAAACTCGTTTGAAAGTAGTTCCGTTCACAAGATTTTCACTTGAGGGACAAATCCTTTACGAGAAAAGAAAACGTAAGAATCATGATAATGTTGGCGGAATTTTTGCAACCATTTCTGACTCTACTATGGGGCAAGAGGATTAAATTAATTAAAGATCAACAATTTTTTGAGTGATTTATATTCGCTTTTGGTTATTTTTCTTTATTATTTTTGGTCTTGATTTGTTGACCAAATCTTGGGTTGTTAAAAATGCTGCGGATCTTGTAAGTTCTCCTATTGTTGTTTTCGACTGGATAGATGGGCATGAAGCTTTTTTAGAATTCACCTATATTACAAACCCAGGAGCAGCATGGAGTATGTTTTCAGACTATCCACAGGTTCTCACTGTTCTTGCAGCAGTTGCTTTGCTTGCAATTTTCGTTTTTCGGAAAACTTTAGAACTTACTAAAAAAACCTTTCAAGTTGTTTTTGGATTAATTTGTGGTGGAATAGCGGGAAATTTGACAGATCGAATATTTAGGGATCCAGCTGAAGTAGTCGATTTTATTGATTTCTTTTTACCTTGGATAAGTTATGATTATCCAATTTTCAACATAGCAGATTCAGGAATTTTTATTGGGGCAATTGTGTACTTATTCTTGGGGGTTCAAGAAAACAGAAGAGAAAAACTTAATGCTGAAGGAGAAAAGACCTTGGAGCCCTAAAGCACAGCTATTCTATATTCAAAGCCTGTTCTCTCATTTTCTCAACTTCAGTTCGTGCATTAAGAGCAATGTTTGTACATTTTGTCCGAGTAGACTTTGAGCAAAATGTGTTTAGTTCCCTTGAGATTTCTTGAAGTAAAAACTCGAGCTTCCTGCCAATACATCCATTCGTTTGAAGATTGCTTTTCATCTGGGACAAGTGGCTTTTTAATCGAGTGATTTCCTCTGACGTATCAGACTTCTCTGCAAAGAGTGCGACTTCTCTTAAGATTCTCTCATCATCTTGTTCGAAGGATAAATTGAATTTTTCTAATCTGTCTAATAGTTTACATTTGTATTCTTCTGCCATTCCAGCGGAGTGCTGTTCGATTTCGAGGATAAAATTATTAATAGATTTAATTCTAGAAAAAAAATCTTTCTTAATTGCTTCACCTTCTACCTTTCTCATTTTTAGCATGCAATTACAGGCATTAATGAGAGTTTCTTTCAATGGTTCATAAACTTTATTAAGGGAAGGAGTTTCAGTCTGGTTTTTTCTTAAATTAGTAAGTTGTAAAATTATATCAGCATTTATTTGCAACTTTTGATTTTTTTTCGAAAGAAAATCTTCTAATTCTTGTAGATCGCTATTAATTAAGGATTCTTTAAAAAGGTCAGCTTCTTCACTTTCAGATCTTTTAGACATATTGATTGCAATACGGATTCGACCTCTTTCAAAAAAAGCCTTTAATTCTTTCGCAACATCGTATTCAAATCGTTGCCATTCTTTAGGTGCAGAAAAAACTATTTCCAAATGTCTCTTATTTACTGACGAAACTTCTATTTCAATGTAAATTTCATCATGAATAAGTGAAGCCCTTCCATAGCCTGTCATGCTATTCATAGGGGTCTAGGGAAAGTTCTATCTTTATTTAGTAAACGAGCCACTTCCATGGCGTCTTTGTCTCCACGACCACTTAAATTAACGCAGACCACTTTGTCACTAGTCAGTTCGCTAGCTCTTCTAAAAGCATATGCTAGTCCATGAGAAGTTTCAAGGGCGGGAAGTATGCCTTCTTTGGAAGATAAAAGCTGAAAGGCATTTAAAGCGTCATCGTCATTAGCATGTGCATACTCTATTCGGTTACGGTCTCTGTAAAAAGCGTGTTCCGGTCCGATGGCAGCATAGTCAAGACCCGCAGAAACTGAATGAGTCTGATTTATCTGACCGTCCTTATTCTGGAGGATCCATGTTTTACATCCTTGCAGAACCCCAAGTTTTCCACCTTCAAACCTAGCTGCGTGTTCTCCTTCTTCAAGAGAGCGACCACCGGCTTCAACTCCAATTAACCTAACATCTTCCTCTTCCAGAAAGTCAAAGAAAAAACCTATTGCATTACTTCCCCCGCCAACACATGCAATCATTTCGTCGGGAAGTTTTTCTTGAAGCTTTAAAAATTGATTTTTGGTTTCTTCACCGATTACGCGATGGAAATCCCTCACCATACCCGGGTAAGGATGGGCTCCAAGTGCCGAGCCTAATATATAATGGGTATCGTTTATATTAGTAACCCAATCTCTCATTGCCTCATTAATAGCTTCTTTCAGAGTTTTGCTTCCAGTTTCAACTCCTCTTACCTCTGCTCCACTCAGTCTCATACGAAAGACATTGAGTGCCTGCCTTCTCATATCTTCGGCTCCCATATAAATTACGCACTCTAGTCCAAAATGGGCACAAACCGAAGCGGTCGCTATGCCGTGCTGACCAGCTCCTGTCTCCGCAATTATTCTCCTTTTTCCCATTCTTATTGCCAAAAGTGCTTGTCCAAGTGCATTATTAATTTTGTGTGCTCCAGTGTGCAACAAGTCTTCTCTTTTGAGATAAATTTTTGCTCCCCCTATTTCCTGAGATAATCTTTCAGCATAATAAAGCTCAGTTGGTCTTCCAGCAAAGCTCTGAAGTAGGAAAGAAAGTTTTTCTTTAAAATTTGGATCTTTTTTTGCGGCTAAGTATGCTTCATTCAATTCATTCAATGGATTTGAAAGAGTTTCCGGAACAAAGGAACCACCATAAGGTCCAAATCTCCCCTTTATATCTGGGAGAGAAAAACGATCGATCTTCTTTAAATTAAAATTAGGTTGATTTGCAGAATTTATCATAATAAAATTTATAGTATACTAATGCCTGGTTTTGCTTGCGCCAACCCAAGAAGTGATTCCAAATCATTTCTATTTATGGATTCTAAACTATTCCCAGTTATTATTGTTCCGGCTCGGCTCAAATCTGTACGATTTCCGAAAAAATTATTGGCAGACGCGAATGGTAAGCCACTAATTATTAGAACTGCTGAACGAATTTGCGAACAAGTTCCCGAGTTTGAGCTTTATTTTGCTGTCGATGGAAATGAACTTAAGAATGTCTTGGAAGCTTCAGGTCACCAAGTTATTTTGACAAATCCCAACTTACCATCTGGTACAGACCGAATTGCCGAAGCTAATCAAGTATTGAAAAAAAATCTTGTGATTAATGTACAAGCAGATGAACCCCTGGTTGATAGAGAGCATATTCTCATGCTTGTGGATGCATTATCTTGTAAGGATGTTCTTATATCAACGCTTGCATCGCCTTTTAAAAGTGAAGATGATTTCTTGGATCCTAATCAGGTAAAAGTAGTTCTAGATGGGAAGGGCAACGCATTATACTTTTCTCGGGCCGCGATTCCTTATCCTCGCGAAAAAAAAATTCCTAAGAAGGAAAAGAATTTTAATATTGGTCTAAAGCATTTGGGATTGTATGGATATAGAAAGGAATTTCTGGAAGATTTTACTTTTAACCAAGAGGGTAATTTGGAAAAAATTGAAAAACTTGAACAATTACGAGCTTTGGAACTTGGATACCGTGTTGCCGTTAGAATAACCAACAAGCTTTCCTTGGGAGTTGATGTGCCCGAGGATCTTCAAAAAATAAATTTTTCATAATTTGTATTTCGATAATATGGGGACGATAAACCGCCATTGTTTTTTTCAACTTGTTTTGGCAACTTTTATTAGCACGACAATTTTACTAGGTATTTTACTATACGGGAATTTAGTTAAGCATGATGAATATCTTTTAAAAGCGATGACCATTTCTCCTTTTGCTTTTATCAATTTTTCTACCCTGTTGGTACCTTATGCATTATCTTACTCTCTTCCCTTCGGTTTTATTCTTGGCCTTTTACTATGTTATGGAAAATGGTCATCCGAAAATCAAATTTTAGCTTTACGGTCTTTAGGCCAAGGAATCTTTTCTTGGGGATTACCTGCCTTTTTTTTGTCCTTAATGGTTTCGGTATTCTCAGTTTTTACAATTCTGGATTGGGGACCAAGGTGTAGAGCAGAATTTGATCATCAAAAATCAACAATTTTATGGAACAATATAAATTTTCTCTTAGAAAGTGAAAAAGAGGTTGAATTTAAACTCGTAAAAGACAATAAAATTTTATCAAATAGAAATCTTGATGCCTTATCAAACCAAACAGTTAGTAAGGTATCTTTGTCGGTAGGTTCGACTGATCATAATATCTGGTACAATCTAAGAATGCTACTTTTTGATGAGAATGATAAAATGGTTAGAATAATAAATAGCAGAAGTGCAAACGTCTCAAAAAGCAGTGATAATACTAAGATCATTTTAAATCTAAAAGATATTGATTTGCAATCCTCGGAAAAGAATCATAACCTATTCGTTTCATTTGAAGAATGGGACGAACCATTAGTTTTTGAAATTTGCAATAAGAATGATGATGTTAATCCTAGTCGTGTTGGATTAGATCAACTTTTAAAAATTGCGAACTCTGAAGATATCGAGAGTAACCAAGCCAAAGTTTTGGTTCATAAGGGATTTGCATTAGGTACCTCTTCCTTTTTTCTATCTTTATTGCTTTTGCCGATATCAATTAAAAGCGGACGGAAAGAAAGTATTGCAAATTTATCCTTAGGGGTTGTCGTATCTCTTCTTTATTACACTGCCCTGATAAGTTTAGAAGAAATTTCCTTTTTACATTCAAAACCCCTTGTAATTTGGATCCCAAACTTAATTTGTATTATTATCGGATCTTATCTACTTTATGAATTTGAATCTTCCACATGATCTAGTTTTTGTAGATTTTAGTAACCTATTCAATTTTTAAAATGACAATTTTAAGAAAAAAAGCTACAATTTCGAAATTTTATTTTGAAAAAACATTTCCGATACTTGTAAGATATTCTTAGTTTATGCTAACTATTGTTAAGCCCTCTTAAATCAATACAGAACATCATGAATATCGCCCGCTTCGCAAACATCGTATATGCTCTATCAATTTTTCTGCCATGCATTGTTTTTTCTGCATCAAATGTCGCTGGTCTATCTGGCAGTATTGAGAAGATTATCACAAATTCAGCTTCAAACCCTGCCAAAGCACCTGTTTTCACTGTTGTAAGTGCTGGTGTCACTGGCGATGCAGTTTTCTCCGGACAAGTCACAAGGCATGTAGACTCCACTAAGATAAATTTTGAGCCTTCATCGGATTCTAGCGAAACTGCAATTAATCCCTTTGTTACTGGAGTATTTAACAGTTCTGTTAAAACCCCAATACTCACCGCCTCCCGTTCGGGTGCAGGTGTTGGTACTATTAACATAACCTATGCCGGTTCAGGCTTTTCATCGGCTCCTGAAATTATAATTGATTATCCTACTTCCGGTGATGATCAAGCAACTGCTACAGCTAGCATTAATGGTTCGGGCGAAATATCAGGTATTAGTATCACAAACGCAGGCTCAGGGTACGATGCAGATCCAGGTGTTACTGTAGTCGGTGGACCTCATTTTGTAAAATTAACTGAATCTGATGACGACGATGAGGGAAGAGTCTTCTTGATAACGGATAATAATGCAACGCGTTTAACTTTAGATACTTCTAGGTTAGCATATGGAGAAACTCTTTCTGATGTATTGCAAACAGATTATTCTGTAGAAGTATTTGCTGCTCCCACCCTTGGCTCGGTTTTTGGACAAACTGCTTCAGAACTTGACTTGTCACCTGCAAATGCTAACGCAAGTGGAGGGGCGGGTGCAGACTTTATTTATCTTTACTATGGAGCCTACTATTCTTTTTGTTTTATGCCATCTGGTTCGGGTAGGCCTGCGGGTTGGTATTCTACATCATACTTAGGATGGGGTTTACAGAACGATGTTGTTTTGTATCCTGATGAAGGGTTTATCGTTTCCAAGAGGACGAACGGTTCATTAACCCTTGATTTCGAAGGTGCTGCCAGTACCTCGGATCAAAAAATGCAACTTCCAGCTAAGGATGGTGCATTCGTCATGAATAATCCTTATGGAACTGACATGATCCTTGGTGAGCTTATTCCCTCCAAAGTATTTGGAACGAGTAATATTGAGTTTAAACCAGGTTCAGGTGATACGGATACGGGTGCAGACCAAATCTTTTTTCTCGATGGAGCTGTTTGGTCACAGTTTTATTACAAATCCGGAGTTAATGATGGTGTATCCATAACTGCAACTGCCACTGCAAGAGCCGGTACGGCTGGTGGCAATGGCTTGGCGGATGCAGATGTTTCTCTTGCAAGTGGTATCGTTTCCAATCTGCAAAGTTGTACTGCAACCGGCAACCTAAGCGTAGATCATAATGATAGTAATCATACTTTGGTAACGATTTCTGGAACGGCACCCCTAGTTGGTTTTACCATAACTTTCAAGGATGTCTTTGGAAATAAGATCAATGATAACGGAGATAAGGAGCTTGATGTAAACGGTACTGAAGTTTCTGCTGGCAGTGGAATAAAAGTATTTTCTGGACTTATTGGAGATCACAAAATCATCGCCAGACCTTCAAGTTCAACTGTTGTAGTGAGAAAAAGAAGGGATGTAAATTTTATTAATACTGGTGGAACCACTAGAAAATGGTCAACTGGACAGGGTGGGGCAGGTTACAATGGAAATGCAAAAGCTTATTTTTTGGGGGGAGGCAATACAACAATGGCAGTAGCAACGGCAACTGTTTCGAGTGGTTCTGTCGTAGGCTTTAATTTCTCAGGTGCTGGGAACACAAGGGGTGCTGGATATCAGTATGCACCCCAAGTTATCATCTCAGGAGGAGGATGGAGAAAAGTGGGTGCAGCAAACCCCAACAATGTCATCAAAGATGGTGAAATCTTAGAAGCAACAGAAGGCATTGTTATAATTCGTAAAAACTCTGCTCCTGGTATATTAACTTATTTTAAGCCTAAAAATCCTTTCAATTAAATTTGACTGAGAGTTTTATATTTTAAAAGAGCCTGATTGAATCATTAGTTTGCATTGTCAGTTTTCTGACGAAAATTTTTGGAATTAGTAAGACAGCTATAAATATTATATTAAACTTGGTTGTTACGAATTCCAGACCCCTTATTTGAACATATGGTTATAAATATTGATTGGGTCGTACCTTTAATCCCTTTAGCAAAAGTACATAGTAAATAAACTCACCTCTAGAATAATCTAAAGTGCAAGATTTTTAAGAATAGCTAAACACTTCGAGAAAAATCTAATGTTCAATCAATACCAATACTTCTTTAGTTAATTAGAATTGTACCCAGTTCCCATTTCCACTTTGGTCACTGTACTCGAAGAACAAACGACTTGCTTGAGAGGATTTTTCCTTGTTAAACCAATACCATTTTCCCAGTGAATGTCCTCTTATATATGGATACAAAGTAGGTGAAGTCCATTGCCATCCTGACAGATAATCAACCCAAAACCATAAACTACCTGAACTGTCTTCGGGTATTAGATAAATCCAACCAAGAGGGGCATGATATATCCATAAATCACCATCACGATGCCAAAATGGTCCAATCCAATCGCTATACCACCATGAGTTACCCAAAAAAGTTGCATTTGCAATTAAATCATTTCCCTGAATCGGCTGAAAGACTGCCTGAAGCATGGTATTGGAAGTCAGAAAAAATCTGGTCGTACTTGATGAATTATTTTCAACTCCATTGCCAACCCAATAGGAAAATTTAAAACCAGTTTTACTAATTGCATTAATATCAGTCCAACCAGTCCCAAAAGTCCCTGAACCAATCGTAGTTCCTGAATTCGATGGAACAGATACTATATTAAGTGAATGAAGACCTGGAATGGTCGGGTTTCCGGTTCCAATGTAATTGGGATCGGTTATAAATTTAGCTTTTATAGTTTTATTTTCGTTAAGCAATATAGATGAGTTTGGAAGGCTGGCATTCTCTATTCCCACACCCTCCCACTTTTCGAATAGATAACCTGTATTGGGGGTTGCATAAATTGGGTGTGCGGGGTTGTAAATAAATGAACCATCACCAATTACAAATCCCGCATCTGTAGGTTCGATAGTGATTTTTAGTTCAAGTGGTTGTAAGGGAATAAATTTTGCACTGACATCAATATTTTTACTTACCGTAAATTCTAAATTATCAGAAGTTGTGTTTAATCCTTCCAATCCATTACCTGACCATTTTTCAAATTGATAATTATTATTTGCAATGCCTGTAATCTTGACGACTTCACCGTGAGGGAAGGTAAGTTTTTGCACTTGAGAAGTAGATCCTGGATTTGACAAAATTTTCCCTCCAACAAGTGGAGTGGAAATTAAGTTTACTTCATAACTTAACTTCTTGAATACGGCAGCAATTGATTGATTTTCATCTAAAACTAGAGTTTTTGTTCTGGAGTTATCGGTTTTGTTATTATCTTCAATCCAATTTTGAAATTGATAACCCGTATAATCAGTTGCGGTGATTTGTATAGTCTCGCCTACTTTAAGACCAGAAAAAGTATTAGGAGACATGAAACCACCCACTTTATTTAGTTCCTGATTTCCATAGATGTCTAAAGTGGTAATGTGATGTTGAATTGTTGCTGGTTTTCTTTCAAATGAGGCTGAAACACCAGTATGACTATTCATTACAATGGAAGTTGAGGGAGATGTGCTTCCATTACTCCATGAGTTGAAAATATAACCGGGATTAGGGTTCGCTTGGATGGAAACTGAGGTTCCATTTTGAAATTTATAAGTATTGGATGAACTAAAAACATTACCAGCTTCGGGTATATTTTTAGAGATGGTTAAATCGTATAGTATAGGTGTGAAAATAGCATTGATTTGTGATTTACTAGTGATTGTAGCGATAGTTGATTGAGAGTTAACTGAAGAAAATGAAGTACCCTCCCAATGACTGAAGATATAATGCTGGTTTGGGGTTGCGGTTAAATTTATTGTGGAACCATGAGAGTATGTTCCACTACTTCCATTACTTATTGTTCCACCGTTTCCAGCGGTTAAGGTTGCAAGATATTGGTTGAGATTAAAGTTTGCTTGTAAAGAAATATCATGTGATACGCTTGGAGAAACAATGTTTTGGGTTGGGAATGGTAAAATTTGTGCATCACTAATCGCGTCAATGATTTCAATCTTACTTCCCATGAAAGGTCCTTCGTCAGAACAGTAGTATAGATTTATATTTGTATTGTAATCACTAGGAACCGTAAAAATAAGAGTACCGCTCGAAGTTCTGGATCCTGTAAGGTTGGCATGGGTGTATTCTTGATTAAAATTCGTGGAGTTATTTTCAGTTGATAAGTAAAATTCATGGGTTGATGTACTACAATTAAAGTGGTAGGTATATCCTTTTAATAACTTTAAAGTTGGGCTTTCTTTACCGTTAAGAAAGAAAACCTGTGAGTTTCCTTTAACCGATGAGTTTCCAACAGTCACATTGTAAGTAAAATTATGATCAACAGACCACCCCGAAAAATAGTTGTTTGCACTTGGAGTAGCATTAAAAACAAGAGACGTTTCGTTCGAGTCGGTTTGAGTGGAACCATTTCCTGACACACTGGTAATTGTATCTACGGAATTTTTCGAGAATTTTGCCACAAGCGAGGCATTTGAATCAGTTGTAAATGTTATACTTGGACTTTTAAAATTTGGAGAAATTGTTTTATTGTCAGGATTATGCCAACCAAGGAAGGTGTAACCTGGGTTCGGAGTCGCCGTGATAACTGAAGATAAAATTGCCGAGGTTTGATTCCAATCCATTAGATCTGGATTATTAAAAATTTGACCACCCGATTGAGGTAATATTGAAATGTTGAGATCATGTAGTTCTACTCTAATAGGTTTAAAATTAGCTAAGATTGAATAGTTCCCGTCTACAAAAAGGGAAAGAGGATTAGCGGAACTTTGTGAAACTTGCCCGGTTTGGTTGGTAATCGTCCAACTTGCCAAAGTATATCCAGCAAGTGCATTAGCATTGGCTTGGTTTCCAATTGCCTGAAGATTTGCAGTGGTTCCGTAGGAATAAGAACCACCTCCAGAGACTGTGCCGTTGTTGTCGGAGTTTAAAGTAATTTGGAAAGTCTTTGGAGTAAATGATGGGGCAATTGAGACCGAATTACTTGGAATGGATACAAAGGTCGAACTGGAATTAATATCAGCTATATACTGGGTGTCTCCAGTCCATCCGGAAAATACATATCCAGGATTAGGAATTGTAGAAATGGTCGCATTTGTTTCATAAGGATATATTCCACTTCCATTTGATTCGCCAAATGGAGATGTCGAAATTGACAGGGTATATTGTTTTCTTTGAAAAGATGCGTTTAAATCCAAATTACTGTTTGCAGAGAGAGAAACATTTTGAGATTGAGGATTTGGAAAGGGATATCCATACCAACGATTAAATTCCCATCCAGTTAAAGAGGTTGCATTAAATTCCAACAAGTCTTCAAAAACTGGACTGTAGTTTAGGGAAGACTGACCATTAACTAAACCTTCGCCAATTGTGTTTATGTTAATGGTGTAACCATTCCTAACAAAACTTGCCTGAACTGAAATATTTTGGGGATATTGAGATAGATTTACCGTCGAACTTAAAGAAGAGTTGGAGTTTAGTGCGAATACATCTCCGCTCCATTGATCAAAATGCCATCCTGTATTTGCTACAGCGTTAATTTGGGGATTATCGGTAATGTTGAATGAACCACTACCATTTACATTTCCGTTTCCTGAAGCAACGGTTGCGGAAACATTATAGTCAACTAAGCTAAAATTAGCACTCAAAGAGACATTACTTACAATAGCTAAACTGTTATTGGCATCTGATGGTGAGGTTAAAGCATTTAAAGAACTTGCATCACCTGTCCAGTTAGTAAACTGGTATCCAGGGTTAGGGGTTGCGAGGATAGGGTAGACTTTAAAGTGTTCCCAAGGACCGGAAGCTGGCGTGATAGTAACCTGTCCCCCGTTATTTGCAATTAATGAAACTGTATATTGTTTTGCTTTGAACAAAGCTTTAACGGTCACATTTGCTGCATTTATTGACATGTCTACAGTGCTGTTAATATCTGTAAAATTCAAAAGCGATCCATTAACATCTTCCCATTTGTCAAATTCATAACCCTCTAAAGGAACAGCAGTAATTGAGACCTGAGAAGAGTGATTATGCAAAGCGGGAATTGAGGGGGAAACAGACGCACCACCAGTACCTACCAAAACTGTTAGTAAATATTGATTTTCAGAGAAATTTCCTGTATAGGAAACATCACCATTTAAAGTAAAGGTTGAGGGAGATGAGGTTGTTGAAGAAAGTAAGTTTAATGAATTCGACGAGCTTGTCCACGAATCAAAACTATAGCCATACTCGGGAGCAGCAGACAATGTGTAGTTGCTGTCGAAATAATAGGGTCCGGGAGCTTGAACCACGGTAGCATTTCCACCAGTGGTTGAATTGGTTACAATGTTGTAGGGCAGAGGGTCAAAGACTGCCACCAAAGCATGGCCTCCTTGAACGGTAAGGGTGGTAGATGAGGAAAGATTGTTGTCCAATCCGGTGGTTAATAGGTTGCTAAAGGAATCGTAATTTAGCCAGTGGCTAAACTGATACCCAGTATCTGCAGTCGCCGAAATATTTGCAGCACTTCCGTGGGGATAAACCCCTGAACCTGAAACCGTTCCTTTTCCGAGATTCGTAATGGTTACATTGTAGTTTCTAACCTGAAATTGGGCAGTAACATTTCGATCCTCGGACATAATGACTTTTGTATTGGCAGATGAAGGATCAACCACACCACTGCCAGTCCATCGAACAAATTCTCTATGGCTGTTAATAGGTACCGCATTCAGGACAACTTCTTCTCCGTAAGTATATGGTCCAGTTGGATCTGGACTTAATGAACCACCTGCTGATACCGATGCAATCAAATTTGCTTTTACTTGGAGGGAACATTGGAAACTTGCATTTGGGTCTTCAAATGTACTTCCATAATTCCATGTCGAACCACTGGGCGGGATTTCATTACTAATTTTTAAATACAGATTTGTTGGTACTCCGGAGGAAAATGCAGGCCATTTCCACTGAGGACCATTGACGGTATTGTACCTAGCTGAGGGACCCGTTATCGTCCGGTCATAAAATCTAATGCAGATAGGGTGATTGGGGGGAGGTGCGTTTTCTAAGATAGTGATCACCGAATTCACATTGTAATTAGCAGGTTCATTAGGATACACGTTAACTAGATTCGAGTTTCTAGTAAAAACTGTAGTGAAACTAAAAGTTCCATCTGCAAATCCATAACCACTGCTCGAATCACCGAGACGGGTTCCAAAAGTCAGGGGTTTCCAGGTACCAGCAAAAGGATTGCTTGTCGAAGCTAAATCGAAATATCCCAAAGTTGCAATTGTACCATCTCCGTTGTTGCTAGAACCTGAATCCAAATGAGCACCATTTCTGTCTTTAAGAAGAATAGAACTGTTTAAATCGGTTTCTGTTGTCCAGTGAATTACAATTTGTTGCTCATTTGCCCACAAGTTGCTGGGGAAATACAAGAAAATCCCAATAAAAAAGAGTAAACGAGGACATGTCTTTAAGATGAAAAGAGTAAGGGGAATTCTAGCAAATTTAATTAGCACGAAAGAATCCAAAATTGTTTTAGAATAACAACTAAAATTTTAATTGAGATAGGGCTTAATCTCATCCTAAAAACTTACCTTCAGAATACCCCTTTTTGCAAGTAAATTCCTATAATAAAATTAAGGATAAATATACATGAAATTCATTAATGACTTAGTATAATATATTCTAATGACGCAATAATTTGATTTACTAATTTTTTATTTGACCTAAAGGGTGCTTGATCTGATATTTAGAAAGTAAAATGCCCGTTTTTTCTTTCCACAAATTGCCCACATTATTTTGGATCTTAGCTTTTGTCTTGGTTTCTCACATTTCCTTGTACTCGGCTAAGCAAACCATCAATTTTTCTACTTGGCTAGATTTTAGTAATTTAAATGCGAGTGATCCCAATTCCAACACTAAATTGCTGAAAGGTTTAAATGCTGCTGGTGCATCGCCAACTTCCCTTTACGAAGACCAAGCTGACGACCAAAGTTACAATGGTGATTTAATTGAACTAGGTTTTTTCAAAGATCTGGGAGATGATGGTGCAGTAGGTGGAAGTGGAGGAAATGCAGATTCAGCGTCCACTACTGTTTTTAAGGGATACTGGACTCCATTAACTAGTAGAACTACTATTGGGCAAGATGCCAAGTGGCTAGCAGGACTGGGTTCAGCAGGACCAGAACAGTCCATTCCTGCAGGAGAATTTGGGTTTAGTGTTGCGATCAATAATGGGGATGGAATTAATGATGACGATACAGCCTTTGTTAACTGGCACACTCCCATCGAATCAGGTTTTAAATTTGAGGATCAACAGACTGGCGGCGAAGATACAGATCTTTCTACAAATTGGGCTTTGTTAACCGCAGCAACCAATGCAAAGCTTGGTATTCGTTTTTATGACATTAACACCGCAGGTAACCCTCCCACACCTTCAGGTACTAATGGTGCTACTAAAGTAAACGGAACCACAAGGTATAACACAATTATGGATCCGGACTGGGTTTGGCAATCTACTGACGACCAGACTTTGAATATGGCAATTCACGAAAATGATGGTTCTGGAGGTATGTCTCTTAATTCGGCCCTTATTTTTGAGTTCGATAATACTGATGCATACACCGCGAATGTAGCTAAGGTTGGTACCGGTAACACTAGAGTTGAAAATGATGATTATGTGGCGACGGTCACTCATTACAGCGGTTCAGGAGGAATGGATCTAGATGCATCCAGTATTGGTTCTACCATTTTAAGTGGTTTGACCGGATCAGGTGATTTATTAGGAGGTGATGATGGTAGTACTCTGACAATCCATTCTGCTGCTGGTAATACAGGAACCGATGCTTTTGATTTTACTGGTAACATTTATGAATCTTCTTCAGCTAGCACAGATTTATCAATAATTAAGACTGGTGCAGGTGATCAAGAATTAACCGGAAATATAAATTTAGCTTCCGGAAGTGGTGATAAAGGTTATATAAATCTAACTGCGGGTGGTCTGACTCTAAATCCAGGAGGAGGGGAAACTCAGGTTATTGAATATTTGAAGGGGGCATCCGGAACTACTCTAACTCTAGATGATACCGGAGCTGGTACAATTGAATTAGGCTTTGCTCAATCACAATCGAGTGCCACTTTCTCAGGTAATGTTGCATTGGCAGGTTCAGGATCCTCCAATATTATTAAGGTTGCTACAGGAACAGCTAAAGCAGATTACAGCAAGAAACAAATCTTCGGAACAGGTGTCATAAGTGGTTCCAAAAAATTAACTAAATCGGGGGTAGGTCGATTGGAGCTAACTGGAGATAATACATTTAGTGGTGGCATCGATATAAATGATGGAACATTAGTTGCCGGACATGCCGATGCACTTGGAGATAATGGAAATACTGTTAGAATCAACAAGGGAAAGTTAGAGATAAGTTCTGGAATCACACTCGCACAATCGGATATTAAGGGAGTAGCCTCCGGAACGGGTAAAAGTATGATAGGAGGAGCAGGAACAGTAACAGCCGTTACTATCGGAAGCGGAAATAATGAAGTCAGCTATATCTCGCCGGGCCAAGGAATATCTTCCTCTCTTACTCCATCCATGAAAGGAGTCGATTTCGACACAAGTACAGATGCAATTGGTAATTTAACTGTAACAACTCTCAATTGGAACAACGGCGGAGTTTTTGATTGGCAAATTAAAGATTTTAACCCGGGAGGAACTGCTGGAACTCATTGGGATAAGCTTTCTTTTGGTACACTAAATTTCCAGACTGGTCAGAATTTCGGTATTAACATAATTGCTCTGAAGGGTTCGAGCTTTGACGGAACTATGGGAAATGTAAGCAACACTGGAAATACATGGAATAACTATTCTGATACAGATGGTTTTCTTTTCGCATCTGGAACCACGATTAATGGTTTGTCTGATGGAGATGTCAGTTCCAGTTTCACTATCAGGACCGATGACTTTAGTCACAGTGTTGGGCATTGGTATGGAGATTGGGGGGTTTATAAAAGCGGAGGAAATCTTTACCTTACATATTCTGCTGTTCCCGAACCTTCTACCTATATTATGGTTACCGGTTTGTTTATGCTACCTTGCTTTCGTTTGTTTAAAAAATGGAGAAGACAATCCACTTCATCGGTCTTAGATTCAGAAGAAGTGTAAATTGAGAAATTTTACATTTTTGGGTCTTGGTTGTCTTTAAGTAAAATTAAATCCTTTAAAGTTGAGAAGTGTTCAGCCAACGCACTCGGTCGATCCATATCTCCAATGATTTTTTGAAATGTTTCTTTTTTTGAAAGTTGTAACATTCTAACTCTTTCCTCGACGGTTCCCTTAGTGACCAATCTGTAAATAAAAGTTGGCTTGGTTCTACCTAGACGATGTGCACGGTCGATTGCTTGTTCTTCGACTGCAGGATTCCACCATGGATCCATTAGAAAAACATAATCTGCAGATTTTAAGGTTACTCCTAACCCAGCTGCTTTTAAAGAAGCTAGGATAACTGCTGGACCAGAAAAAGTTTCAAAATTTTCAACTGGCAAAGTACGATTTCGGGTTGAGCCCGTAAGTTCTAAAATTTTTAAATCTGGAATTTGTTTGGTAATTCTTTTTTTCAAAATGTACAAAAAAGAGGTAAATTGACTAAATACAATAATTTTAGAACCTGAGCTGGTAAGATCGCTTAATTTTTCTAAAAGTATATCTCCCTTAGTTCCACTTGGTGGTAAGTCTTGACACCAAGGGAGTAGCGAAAGATCACAACATACTTGCCTGAGTCGAGTTAGTAAGGAAAAAACATGAGTTGGCACCTGTTTAATAGCTTCTTGTAAATTATTACCATATTCTTCAATTGCTCCTTCGACGAGTTTACGAT
Source organism: uncultured Verrucomicrobiota bacterium (assembly GCA_902580225.1). Lineage (GTDB taxonomy): Bacteria > Verrucomicrobiota > Verrucomicrobiia > Opitutales > Seribacteraceae > Seribacter. The sequence continues at coordinate 47,532 of CACHJU010000003.1, read as the reverse complement.
ACTCAGATCTTTGTTCTTCATTAAGAACGCATGGGAGCTCGTTTTCAATTTTTGGAGGAAGTTCAGTTGCTACCTCGCTTTTTGTTCTTCTAAGAACAAAAGGAGAGACTTGTTTTCGAAGTAATTTAGCAGTGGATTCAGGATCATGTAATAAATCATTCTCTAATTCTTTTCGACCACCAAGTAAACCGGGCATAAGAAATCGAAATATTGTCCATAAATCAAGAGCAGTGTTTTCGATTGGAGTGCCAGATAGAGCAAGCCTGTGCTTCGCATCAATAGAAAGGCAAGCTTGAGTAACTTTTGCTTTTGGATTTTTAATTAACTGTGCTTCATCTAAAATTGCATAACGAAATGTAATATCATCAAGAAGGTGCCTATGCCTTCTAAGTTGAGTGTAGCTTGCGATCCATAAACAAGGTTTTTCATTATTACTAAAGTTATTTTCTTTATTTAAAATTTGGGTTTTAATTTGTGGAAATCTTTGCCTTGCTTCCCTTTCCCATACCGGTACAACCGAAGCCGGACAGGTAACAAGATCAGAAAATTCTTGGTTCGGGTTACCTGCAATGATGGTTAATGCCTGAATTGTTTTACCTAGTCCCATCTCATCAGCAAGCAAACCATGACACCCTAGATTATGAAGAGAGTTGAGGTGCGAAATTCCATCTTTTTGATAAGGACGTAGAAAAGAAAACTTTTTGGATATCCTATTCTTTTCAGGATTTGAAATGGCTTTTTGCCAATCAGCAAGCTTTCCATCAGGGCGAGCATTCAAATATTTTCGTGCGAATAAGGAAAAAAGCATGTAACGAGGCCAATGCGTTCGTCTTGAATTGCCTCGATTTCTTTGCCACCATTCATAATCATCTAATTGATCCTGATCGAGCTTAACCAACCCATGCCCGGGTACAAAAGTAGAACCATTGCGAGATTTGGCAATTTTTTTAGAGTGTTCGTTACCGAGACGATGAGAACCCAGTTTGAAATTTTCACGCAAAGTCATTTCTCCTTTGCTACGGCTTCTTGCTTCAATTTCCCAATTAAGTTTTCTCTGACCGTGTCGAAGTAGATGTGCATCACCTTCAAACTGAAGCTTGAAAACACCTTCCCATTTGAGGAGGGTTTCTTCGGAGAAAGTTGCAATTTTTTTCCAATCCTTCAATCGAAAGTGGCCTTTAGAATTTTCAAAGTTGAACCCGTGTTTACTAGTCTCTGCAACGAAATTCATAAGTGTAGGGCGGTCTGTATTTTCGGGCTTGGTATTTTCTGCAGTCCCATAGACCTTTTGAAGATTATTTTTCGAAATTTGCCAAAATGGGGTAGCTGTCATTCCATTGGAAATAGACACTTCAATTAATACTGAAACAGGAACAATTCGAGATTCTTTTTTTTCTTGCTTGGATTCAAAAGGTTGAGCTTGACTATCTTCAATCTGCATGCTTTTTCGATCAGCTTCAGAGAAATAAAATTGTTCGAGAAGAGGATCCTCTTGATGGATATCGGCAACTAATTCTTCGATTTCGTATAGCCCAGCAGTTCCAAGAGCAATACCAATACAATCATCTAATGAAGAAGTACGAATTTCGGGTCTTTGTTCATTCCATTCAATAACAGAATAGGTTTCCACCCGATCAATTTTCTGAGTGACAATGATTTGCTTAGTTTGAATATCAAGGGAAGACAGAACACCATCCCTGTAGAATGATCGTCCAATTTTAAGATGTTCTTTATTGATAAATTTTTCCCAATCGCAATCAGAGAGTCTAAAAAGCCAAGCTTCCACCGCATTTCGTGTGAAGGTTCGTGCGGGTCCATTTTTGATCATAAAGGAAATAGATAAAATTTATTGAATATTTCATTTTAATTTTTCCCCTTCTTGTTTCGCAAGTTGAAATCGTTAAATTTGTGAGAAAGTTATGCACAAAGGTATCGGGGGGCTATTTATCTTTTAATGCCCACTCATAAACTTCGATGTATTGCTTAGCAGCAAATTCCCATGAACACTGTGAATTAAGCCCATTTTGGCGAATTTTTTTAAAGGGATCTCTTCTTTTGAAAAGGTCTATTGCCTTGTGAATAACATCATTTAGTTCTGCAGAAGAAGACTTTTCAAAAAGGAAACCATTCGCTTGATTTTGACCCTCATCAAAATCAACAACAGTATCTGCTAAACCACCCGTCCTACGAGCTATTGGGATGGAACCATATTTCATTGCATATTGCTGAGCTAATCCGCATGGTTCGAAGCGGCTTGGCATTAAAAAAAAGTCTGTGCCCGCAAATATCCTTCGAGCTAAGCCGTCATTAAAGCCGATAAAGCAACTAATATTTTTGGGGTATAGCTTAGAAAGTTTTTCAAATCTTTTTTCTTCTTTTTCATCACCACTCCCAAGTATTATAAACTGAGTCGGTGAATTTGAAACTATTCCGGGTAATGCATCGGCGAGTAAATCCAACCCCTTTTGGTGATACAACCTAGATACTGCACCAAATAGTGGAATATTTTTGTTATAGGATAAATTCATTTCTTGTAAAAGGGCTGATTTATTTGCACTTTTACCTTTATCGGGAAGTGAAGGAATAATGCTTTCTTTTAATGACGAGTCCATCTCTGGATTCCAGCTATCCTCATCAATTCCGTTCAGTATACCGATTAAGTCTGCACCACGATATTCGAGGCACTTTTCTAATCCTTGCCCATATTGTTCAGTTCGAATTTCTTTTGCATATGTAGGGCTAACTGTTGTTATTTTATCAGCGTGCTGAATGGCTCCTTTTAAGAGATTCATTGAATTATAGTGATTAAACCCTTCGATTCCCGAAAATTTAATTGGTAAACCAGATGAGGTAAAAATTTCTTCAGGAAATGACCCTTGGTGTTCTAAATTATGAATTGTAAGTACGGATCGAGATTTCCTTCCTTTCTTTTTTGATGAATCTAGAGCGTTTAAATAGGCAGGTAAAGGTGCAGTCATCCAATCGTGTGAGTGAAAAATATCGGGTTTCCATTCGGTTGCTTTTTCTAGAAATAAAGCTGCTTTACTCAAGGCAAAAGAGCGGATTGGATTATCTTTATAGTCTCCATTTTCGTCTGCATAAATCCCCGGTCGGTCGAAAAGAATTTCATTTTGAAGAAAGTAGACCGGAATATCAGTATTGTTTAACCTTGTTTCCTGAAATTTCACTGAAAAGTTTTTGGATCCTAAATTTAAATTTATTTGAAAAGGCAATGAATGAGTTTTTAAATTTTTGCAAACTTTGTGAAGTGGGCACAGAATTCGAACATCGATGCCTAATTTTTTAAGTGCAATTGGAAGGGTTCCTACAACATCACCTAAACCTCCTGCTCGAACTATGGGTCCCACTTCAGGGCTTACAAAAAGGACATTCACTGTAGAATTTAAAGTTAATTGAAAAGAGACTCAAAAAAGAAAAGTTATCTAGTTGGCAACAGGATTCGAAATATATCGAATTATTCAAGACTTGCGAAACACGATTAAAGCGTTGTAATAAAGACCTGTTATGAATTTTCAATACCTCAATCATAAACGAAAATTGCAATATGATTTTATTGTCATTTTACGTGACCGTAATTAAATTTGGCAGATCAATCCTTTTTGTTTTTGATAGTGATCTCAACGGTTTGCTTTACCCTTACAAAACTAGTTTGAATGGCTGAGAGCACCATTGAATTCGATTCTGAAAGGGATTTTCATAAACTTTATCAAGAAAATCCAAAAAATTTAGAATCGGTAGAGCAGATACTCGAAGTCAACTTGGTAGCCCGTGGTTCTTCCCTTAAAATATCTGGTGCAAATGAAAATATTACTAAATGTGAAGAGCTTTTTTCATTGTTAAATCAAGGTCGGCAAAATGGATTCAAGCTCAAAGAAGCTGATTTTTTACGTTTTTTGAAAAAAATTGCTTCGGGAAAATCTAAAGAATTGCTCGAATTAGTTACAAATCCAATGGTTTTAAGGATTCGAAAAAAATCTATTGTTCCTAGGAATATGAGTCAGAGGCGTTTTTTGGATCTTATTCTTAAAAACGATTTAGTTTTCGGAATAGGTCCGGCGGGAACAGGGAAGACTTTTTTGGCTATGATTGTTGCTTTGGATGCATTAATTAAAGGAGAAGTTCAGAGAATTGTTCTTGCCCGCCCCGCAGTGGAAGCAGGCGAAGCCCTTGGTTTTTTACCAGGTGATTTAGAGGAAAAACTACTCCCATATTTAAGACCATTGTATGATGCAATGGATGAAGTGCTCGGTCCAATAGAGGCTCGTAAACTAATAGAAACCGGAGTAGTTGAGATTGCACCACTAGCATATATGCGAGGACGGACTTTGAGCAAGTGTTTTGCCTTACTTGACGAAGCTCAAAATACAACTCGTTCTCAAATGATGATGTTTTTAACCCGCTTAGGCGAGGGGAGTAAAATGGTGGTAACCGGAGATGTTACTCAAATTGACCTTCCTCCTCGCCAAGAGTCGGGATTGGTTGAAGCTCACAAAACCCTTTCCAATCTGGATGGAATTCACTTTCATAAGTTTGACCAAATGGATGTAGTTCGACACCCTTTGGTTAGTAAGATAATATCTGCTTATGAAACTCTAGGTTCATGACTCAATCTATTTAGGTAATGGAAGAAAATAAATCTTTACGTAAAAAAACTGGAAGGCACCTTGCCCGAAGAAGAAAAAGTCTTGAGGAAGGAAATGAGGACGGTAAAAATTTTTCTGGATTCAGGGCTTTTTGGGAAAAATTCGGAAAGCAAGGATTCTTTACTATATTATTTGCCACTTCCATTGTTTCTATTTGCTTTGTTGGACAAGATCCTCCTGGTTTGAGATCATTGGGTGAGGTTGCTCCTGAGAACATATATTCTGATCGTCCGTTTTCTTTTCAAAGTGAAATTCGGAGGAAGGAAGCGGAAGAATGGATCAGAAGTAGTACTCCAAGGGAGTTTTCCAGAAATCGTGCGGGAGAAGAAAGTTTTAAAAAGGCTATAATTCGTCTTGAGGAAGGCTTAATCTTAATAAGTTCTATGGATGATGATGCACAAATGAACGCAAAGTCATCTCTTTTGGAAGAATTGGCATCAAACTTTAATCTCGAGGTAACGAATGCAGAGTTGAATTCACTTTTTTTATGGCGTAACTTTGCCGGCTCCCTGACTTTTTTTGAAATAATTAAAGATCAATTAGAAAAGTTGCATTTAACTGGAGTTGTTAAGTTCCCTTCCGTCGATCAGAAGTTTTTTTCTGAATCGAATGCGACAAATCGAATCAATAATGCTATGTTAAAATTGGCAAATAATTTTATAGTTATCGAAGGTATCGAGAATGGATTGAGGTTTAACTTGGACCCTGATGAACTAGGGGAGAAATATCTCGAGTTGAGCTTCTATTTGACTGAAATCAAAGAACATTTAAGCAATGACGGTCCTTTTCCAGAAACTGGTTTGCTTCTTGAAGATTTGATTGAAAGTGGGGATGAAAATGCCTCTTTTTCTGCCCAGCAATTTAGAAATGATCTAGCGGCAAATATTTCGGGCTTTGTTAAAAAAGGACTATTTCTGAGAGAAATAGATCGCGAAAAAACAACCAAGGCACAAAACCATGCTATTGCAGAAATGAACCAACCGATCATAGTTGTAAAAGAGGGTGAATTAATACTAAAGAAGGGAAGTGAGTTAACAGAGAGTGATCTTGAAAAATTTCGTGAATATTTATCTCTAACTGCTGACGACCGAAATCTTTTGCCTAAAAGAATTTTTATTACCGTAGGGATTTTTCTTATTGGAATTTTTTACATCAGTTTAGTCCTTCCGAACTTTTGGAATGATACTATTCGTTCAACCATTGTTGCAGTCGCAATTATTTCTAATTTAAGCCTTTCTCGATTAATTCTTGAACTTGGTTCCACCGACCTTTTCGGAGGAAATTCAGTTCTTGTAGGATTAATTCCTTATCTAATTCCGATGGCTTTTGCTCCAATGATTGTTATGATATCAGTTGGTCCACGGATGGCGGCACTTTCAGCACTGATGACGAGTGTTTTTCATGCTACCATGCAAAATGCGGGTATTGAGGCGTTGTCAATATCACTGTGCTCGGCTTTAGTCGGAGCCTTTTTCTGCAGAGAAATTAGACACCGTGGAAGTGCACTGAAGGCTGGTGCAATGGCCGGATTGACTGGGTCTATATTAGCTTTAGGGATCGGCTTTGCTTCTGGAGGTACTGGAGTTGCTTCGGTCAATCATGCATTGGCTTCCCTCTTAATGGGAGTTTTTACCGGCGGGCTTGTGCTTACTGCTATGCCATTGATTGAGCATGGATTTAAAGTTGCAACGGATGCAACCCTATTTGAATTGACCGATTTTAATCATCCGCTTTTAAGAAAAATGCAGGTTGAAGCACCGGGCACGTATCATCATAGTCTAATGGTTGCGAATTTATCGGAAAATGCAGCGGTTGCAGTGGGTGCAAATCCAATTTTATGTAGAGCCTGTTCTCTTTTTCACGATATCGGTAAAATGGCTCAACCTCATTATTTTAATGAAAATCAAGGTGAATTTGGAAATCCGCACAATCGGCAAAACCCTGCGATGAGTGCTTTAATAATTAAAAGTCATGTTAAAGAAGGAATCGAGATGGCTAGAGAAAATGGGCTTCCCAAAATTATTAGGGATGTAATCAGGCAACATCATGGAACAACTTTGGTTAAATATTTTTACCACCAGGCAAAAAAGAAAATCAAGCAGGAAAAATTGCCTTACGGCGAACTTGATCAAGAAGAACCAGATGAATCTAATTATCGATATGACGGACCAAAGCCAAGGTTTAAGGAAAGTGCGATTATTTTTTTTGCGGATTCGGTTGAAGCAGCGGCGAGAAGCTTGCCAAAGGTTACTCAACACAGCGTAGAAGAATTGCTTGAAAATATATTTCAGGATCGGTTAGAGGACAGACAGTTGGATGAATGTCCGTTAACTTTAGAAGAAGTCGCTAAGATCAAGAAAAGTTTCATAAAAACCGCTCTAAATATGCTACATTCTCGAATCGAATACCCTGATGAAGATAAGCAAATCGGCGAGAGGCGTGGAAGTGCTTCTCCATTTTCAGAAAAACCAAAAAATATTCAAAAGTCTTGATTAATATAGAGTGCACAAATTTATACCCATCTCTTCTTTTTGATGAAGAAAAGCTAAGCCGATTTTTTCAAAATATATTTTCTCTTCATGACCATAAGTCCGAAGGAGTACTTTCGATTGTTTTTTTAAACGAAACTGAGCATACCAAAATACACGGCGACTTTTTGCAGGATTATCGTCCGACTGATGTGATTACATTTCCATCGGACTTGGATAATGAAATGGTTGGTGAAATATGTGTTTCAGTTGATCAGGCAATTCGGGTGGCAGAAAGCCAAAACTTAGAAATCGAAAAAGAATTAAGCCTTTATCTCATTCATGGATGGTTACATTTGGTTGGGTTTGACGATCAAAACGAGGCTGAAATCAAAATCATGCGACTAGAAGAGGCAAATGTGATGTCTTTAATCGATAAAGATGATCTTTGGCCTAATTTTCATCTCGCTCCAGCTTCTATAGAAGGTTAGCGAAAAGGAGTGTCTAATAAAATTACATCTTTATCTCGAAAATTTCGTAACTCTTTTCTTACTGGATTACTTATTTTTCTTCCACTTGGTACTACTATTTTTGTCTTGGATTTCCTCTTGGACTTATTTAAGGAACCCGCTACCAATCTTGTTTCGCAACTAGGACTGGGTGAAGAAAGTTTCTTCTTTGGTTTTGAGTCTTTACTTGGTTTACTGGGGTTAATTGTAGGAGTTTTATCCTTAACATTTCTAGGCTTTTTATCCAACTATGTACTGGGTAAATTTTTTATATCATCCACCGAAAAAATTCTTGGGAAAGTACCGTTCATCAACACGGTTTATCATTCAGTTAAACAGATAGTCGAGACATTTGGGAAAGAAAACCGGGCGGTTTTTAAACAGGTTGTCTTAGTTGAGTACCCCAAGGACGGTTGTTATGTGATTGGATTCCTCACAAATGATGCTTCAGGAGAAACAGTGGAGGTAATAGGCAAGCCTTTAACCAATGTTTTCGTCCCTACCACTCCGAATCCAACAAGTGGATTTCTCTTAATGCTTCCACCAGAAGATATTTATCATCTAAAAATGTCAGTAGGCGAGGGTATGAAAATGCTTATTTCAGGAGGGGCTGTAATTCCCACTTCCAAAGTTAAAAAATTAAAAGATGATGGTAGGAAAAAGGCCGCAGTTGGTAACAAACGAAAAGCTGTTTATAAGAAATCATCACCGGTCGGAAAAAAAACTTCCAAACCAAAGGTCAGTGATACAAAAAAACCTTAAAGTTTGGTCCTTATAAAATTTATTATTAATGCCTTCTCTAGCAGAAAGTTTTGAAGGTACCATCATAAATCGAGAGGTAACAGGTGAGGCGTATCTGCGTATTTTTTTGTTTTCCAGACTAAAAGGACTTAAGATAATTTTGTTTCGAATGAGTAAAAAGTCAGATTCCTCTTCCACTCCTGATCTTTTTGATGATGTCGAATTTCTTGTCAGCATAGTAAATGGTGGAAGAGGGTTTCCTTTTGTGAAAGATTTTCAAATTGTTCATAGAAGAAGTGGAATTGCAAAAGATTACTCGCGTTTTCATGCAGCTTCAGGTGTTGCTCGTTTATACCTAGACAACGGTCCTCATCTTCAGGATACGATACCTTTCGGTCAACTTCTCGCTCGCTCACTCAGTGCTCTAGATAAAGGATTTGATCCTCCTACTATTTTATTTAAAACATTATATCAATTTGGCAGATTGGAGGGTCATCCTATTAAACAGGATTGGTTGGCTAAACTAGAAAACAGGGAACAATTTGAGGCAATTTACAGGCTAAATACGAAATTATCCGATTTGAAGCCGGAAAAAATAATGGTTACGAATTTAGTAAATTCATTACGAAGCTGGTTGAATACCAAAACAGAACTTAAGTGTTAGTGATATGATTTTCTTTTTTAACAATCTTTTCTTTGGTTGGGAAGAAAAAGGTCTTTTTTTTAAGAATCCCAAAGATCAACGTTTTAACGACTTATTCTTTCTCGACCCTTGCCAAAAATCTTTTCCTTTCTAATAATAAACATGTCTAATTTACATATGGAAATTTATAAGAAAGATTGGAGTTACGAGACAAAAGGAAAAGGAACCTATGAAATAACTGATGCAGTAGCGGAGGGGCTTTATGAATCAAGGCTAGATCATGGGATTGCATCAGTTTTTCTTCGTCATACTAGTTGCAGCCTTGTTCTAATGGAGAATGCCGACCCAACAGCACGAGTCGATTTGGAGCGGTTTTTGAATGATCTAGTTCCTGAAGATATGCCTTATTTTATTCACACTATGGAGGGAGCTGATGATATGCCTTCGCATATAAAAATGGCTCTTACTCGTACAAGTGAAAATATTCCTTTTTCCAATTGTCGCTTACAACTGGGTACTTGGCAGGGTCTTTTTTTATGGGAGCATAGAAATTCTTTTCATAACAGAAATTTAGTATTTAGTTATATTGGAGAATAAATGAAAAAAGAATATATTAAATTAGTAATCGTTGTTTTATTTACTTGTGTATTCGGTGCATGCAGTAGAACTGGTCCAGTTGCTGTAGAAGAAGAAGATCCTGCATTTCAAAGAGGTCGATCTTATTTAAAAGTAGGCAAGGGAGAAGAGGCCCTAGACGAATTCCTTTCAGTTACCCGTCGGGCGATGAATTCTCCAAATTCCCACTTAGAGGCTGGTCGACTATTTTTGACCTTAAAATCGAGGCAGGATCCGGTGGCAGCAATATATCATTTTAGAAGGTTTCTTCTTTTAAAAAGTAATTCTAGCGAAGCCTCAAAGGTGGAGCAATTGATTACTACAGCTGAGCGAGAAATTATTCGTTCTTTACCAGGTGAACCATATTCCGATTACCTCGATTCACTTGCTTTGATGGAGGAGAATGAACAATTAAAAAGAGAGGTTGCTGATCTACGTGCTAGTCTAGGGCTGCCCATTGTTTCGGGGAAGACCATAAGTGAAAAACAAAATTCTTTATTAATTAAGTCAAAAACTTTCCTTCCGCCTAAACCTAAAGCAGTTGTCAGCTCGCGTAGCTATGTTGTTCAAAAAGGAGACAGTCTGTACGCTATAAGTCGCAAGTTTTATGGAGATTCATCTAAGATTGACTTGATTTACAATGCTAATCGATCCTCTTTGCCCAGTAAAAATAGTTTAAAGCTTGGACAGACCTTAATCATTCCACCTGTCCCTTGAAATAGGGCCATTTAAAATGGTCTTTTTTGATAACAACGCAACCACTCCATTGGGAAAAAATGTTTTGGATGCGTACAAAGTTGCCTTGAAGCAAAATTGGCAAAATCCTTCTTCTCCTTATCGGGAAAGTGCACATACACGGGCTCTTTTAGAGAAAGTTCGATTTGAAATTGCGACCTCCTTGGGATTGAGGAAAAATGAATTAATTTTTACTTCTGGTGCGACCGAGTCCAATAACGCTGTTTTCGCTCATTTGGGAAAATCTATAAAATCAAAATCTGGCTGTTTGATCTCTCCTTTTGAGCACTCTAGTGTTATTGAATCAGCAAAATATTGGTTTGATGGTCGAATTCATTTCCTGCCAGCCAATGAGGAGGGATTTGTAGATTCCGATAGAGTGCTGGATATTTTAAATTCTAATGATATCTGTCTTGTTTCCCTTATGGCTGCGAATAATGAGTCTGGGGTGTTGCAACCGTGGCAGGATATAGCTCGAATGTGCTCCTCAAGGGGGATACATTTTCATTGTGATGCTACTCAGTGGATTGGCAAAAAAACAATTGATGATTTTTCCCTTTGTTCTTCTTTTTCGGCAAGTGCTCATAAATTTTCCGGACCTAAAGGTGTGGGTTGGCTTGCAAGCAAGCAACCAATTCAAATGCAAAGAGGAGGAGGGCAAGAGGGTAGTCTTAGAGGCGGAACGGAAAATGTACCTGGTATAATTTCTCTTCTAACTGCTTGGGAAGAGTTGAAATCAAATTTGAATATATATCGCGATCTACATTTGTGGAGAGATCAATTTGAACGGGATCTTATGAATGCAATACCTCAAGTAAATATATTGGGTAAAAAAGCGCCTCGATTATGGAACACCTCTCTTTTTGTTCTTCCAGATTACAATAATTTGAGTTGGGTTGGTAAGTTAGACAAGATTGGATTTTCGGTATCCACTGGTTCTGCGTGTTCAACCGATAAAAATGGATATTCGTCAATTTCTTCATCCATGGGATTATCTGAAAATGAATCCCGTAGGCTCATTCGGGTGAGCTCATATTTTGAACAAACAGAAGAGGACTGGTGCAATCTTGCATCCGCTTTTGCTCAAGCTTATCAAGAACTAAATTTGGAATCGTCCGAATCATCAGTAATTTCAATTTAAAATATAATAGTGCGTCTGCTTGCCTTAAATTTGGAAAACTTTCGTAATATCGAAGCAGTAAACTTATCATTTGACGGTCAACATATTTTTTTTATTGGAGCAAACGGGCAGGGTAAGACAAATTTACTAGAAGCAATTGGTCTTTCATCCTCTTTGCGTTCTTTTCGTAAGTCGGGAATGGATGGATTAGTCCGAGTGGGTGCTAAAAAAAGTAGATTATTTTTTCAGTTTAAGGATGACAAGGGAGAATTTCATGAATCACTTTTACAATTTCATGATAAGGGTGATAAGCAACTTGAAGTCGATGGAGAAAAAATAAGACGATTTGCAGACTACCTTGGAAAGTTTCCATCCGTAGTTTTTTCCTCGAGAGATTTTCGCTTGGTGCGGGATGGACCTACAGAACGCCGTAAATGGCTTGATTTATTACTTTCTTCTTCCTCACCTGAATACTTCGAAGCGTTGAAAAATTTCCATCGCTCTTTGCGTGATAGAAATGCTTTACTTAAAAAAGGTGGAGCTGATTCGGAGCTCGATGCATTTGAGCAAAGTTTAATTCCAAATGCTTTTCATGTTTATCAATACAGGGTAGAGACGATACCCATTTTATCCAAGTTTCTGTCAACTTACTACCAGTTCCTCTCTGGTGGTTTGGAAGAAGCAGGATTGAGATTAAGGTCAGATCTTGATTTTCTTAGTGAGGAGGATTTTTTAAGGCGTTTAAATGAGGAAAGGTACAGAGATCGTCAACTCGGTGCAACCCGCCGTGGTCCACATAGGGATGACTTTCAATTTCTCCTTGATCAGCGTGATGCTAAGACTTTTTCATCGGAAGGACAGCAAAGGGGACTTGTTTTGGGACTAAGGTTTTCAGAATTTGAATTCTTGAAAAAAACTCGGAAACGAACCCCGCTTCTTTTGATTGATGATGTACTTGGAGAATTGGATGAATCACGAAAGGCTAATTTTAAAAAACTTCTTCCCAAAGATACACAAGTATTTGCAACCGGAACGACTTTTCCAACCAGCAGCGAGGGAAATCAATGGGAATCATTTGAGGTGAAATCTGGTGTCTTTTTAAAAAGTTAGTTCCCATTATTATTTTGATCAATATTTTAGCATTTGCATTCAGATGGAACTTTTAACCTCAACACATTGGATTTTTTTAGCCATTGGAGCACTGATCATGGGCATGAGCAAGGGGGGTTTGCCAGGGGCAGGTAATTTGACCGTGGCTATTTACGCCTTGGTATTAGAGGATGCATTAGGTCCAGTTGGAGTGCCTCTTTCTGTTGGATTGCTTTTACCAATTCTAATTTCAGCTGATCTTACTGCGACTTTGGTGTACCGAAAGCATACTGATTGGAAGTTTATTATTCGATTACTTCCATGCTTTATTGTTGGAACTTTGCTTGGGTGGTGGCTTTTTGATTATTTTCAGGAAGGAGATCATCGAATTCGTCAATTAAAATATGTAATTGGTGGGATTCTATTAAGTATGACCGCTTTGCATTTTTTAAGTAAATTTTATAAGAAAAAAAGTGGAAGAAAGAGAATAGAAAAAAACCTTGTTCCAAAAGGATCAGTTGTCTTTGGACTTTCTTTTGGTTTGCTGGGTGGGGTGGCTACCATGCTTGCCAATGCTGCTGGACCAGTCGCTCAGCTGTACCTTATAGCCATGGCACTTCCAAAATATGTTTTTATTGGAACATCTGCCTGGCTTTTCCTAATAGTAAATTTGATCAAAATTCCATTCATGATCGACCTAGAAATTATTAATTTGGATTCAATTTCAGTTAGCTGTTGGATGTTTATTCCCGCCATATTCGGTGCGGCAATTGCACCGATGATTGTAAAATACATTAACCAAAATTTGTTTGAGCGTTTAATATGGTTTTTCATCGTGCTTGCTGGAATACGAATGCTCTTCTAGAATAATACTAGATGGGTAAAAGTTCGAGAAAATTATGGGCAGATCACTTGCAGGGTAAATTAAATAAATCAACCAAGGTTGACCCAAAGGTATTGATACAAAAAAAGGCATACAACGGGAATATTCTTGGTATTGACCCAAGTTTGAGGGGAACAGGCTTGGCGGTGTTGAAATGTGAAGGTAATTCCTTTAAACTCTTACATTCTGAAACTCTTTCTTTTAAACCAAAAATTGATTCTATAAGCTGTCTTGGTTTGATTCATCAGGCAGTTGCTCATTTAATTGATCTATGGAAGCCCCGCCATGTGTCCTGTGAAGCCACGATTTATGTACAGAATTTTAAAACTGCTCAAATTATGGGAGCCGCCCGAGGGGCTGCCTTATCTGCTTCGGCAATCGGGGATGTTCCAGTTTTTGAATATGCTCCTTTGCGGGTTAAACAAGCAGTTGTTGGTTTTGGTAGAGCAAGTAAAGAGCAGATGTCTCAAACTTTATTTCAAATGCTTCACCTCCCCAAACCATTACCTTTCGATCAGTCCGACGCTCTTGGTCTTGCCTTATGTCATGCGTTAACTTGGCAACCTAATTAATTTTTTTAGATGAAAAGACGCGAAGGAAGGAGAGGACGCTTACCTTTAGAACAGCCGACCAACGAAACTTTCACGATTATTTGATCCTGGATAAAATCTAGCATACCTTCAGGTTGAATCCCAAAATTTCCTCTGCTTAAAGTTAGGTTTCCTTCTAGAAAAAGTACATCTCCGGATTTTCCATCAAATTTTTTTCGTTTTGAGTGAAGATATTTAACGGAAACGGGAAAAGAAATGGAAGCGGTTTTGTTTTTAATGGATAAAGTACCAAAAGCTTTTGCATATAAAATGTTTTTCTTCCAGTAATCTTCGCGAAGCCCTTTTAATTCAAAGAAAATTTTTGGGTATTTTCCTGAGTTTAGCCAATTGGGTTGCTGGGCATCTCCATCCACTTTGTGGTAGCCAAATCTAAGGGAGCGGACATCCAAGATAACATTTCCTGACATACTAGACGGATTTTTGGTGTCAAGATTTACTTTACCCAATACTTCGCCAAAAGCACCTCTAACTAGACCAAAACCAAATTTTTCGCCCTTGGAAAGGCTAACTATAATCTTGTTTAGACTGCCAAGGGGTTGAAAGTCAAATTGCCTAGATGCCTGACAAGGATTATAAGAACAAACCATCAAGCAAAAAAAAGGAAAAACTTTTATAATATAAAGAACCACTATGTTTTTATAATAAAACAAAGATGAAAATTTGTCGATTAATCTTATGAAATTCATAATAATTTTCTTGACCCGATAGTTTTTAAAAACAATTGTATTATACAATTAGTCTATAACATGTTTTTTTTAATAATTAGACCCATCTTTGTAATTTTTTCATTGGCATTGGCTCACCTTCTCCATGCTCAAGTTGTTAATGAAGGAGTTATAGGTGCCCCTTTTTATGGTGTTACCACTGATTCTTCTTTATCATTAACTAATCAGGTAGGTCCTTATGCTGATTTCGCGGTGCCAACGAAATTAAATGCAAATTCAGAATCTATTTCGTTATTATCAGGAGAGTTTTCAAAGCTAGAAGCATCTTTGAGCCTAGATGACGGAACTATTAGCACATTATCCCCAAAAAAAGTTCTTTGGACAAGTACGAGTGAAGAATTAGTTCTTAAAGATGGTTTTGTTACAGCTAAAAATATTTCTAAAACTACTAGGGTATCTATTAGTGCAAGTGCGGAGGGGCTTTCTGCGATTGTTTTTATTCGTTTAGAGGCAGGTACGACTTTTTCTGACCCTACTGTAAGTCCTTCAATTTCAGTTGATGTACTTTCTGATTCTTTAGAAATGACCCAACCTGGTTGGAAAAAATCGAGTTGGTTTGGCAACTACTTTCAGGGTGCTAATAATTGGATACACCATCAATTCCATGGTTGGCTTTATGCTGATGGTAATGATCCCTCTTCGATATGGCTTTGGAGTCCTAGGCAGAAATGGTTATGGACAGGACCAGGAATTTACCCACATATGTTTCGAAATCAGGATGGCACTTGGATCTATTTCATCGTGCAAGCAATTCCAGAGAAAGTCTATTACAATCAAACCACGAAGTCTTTGGAAAGAACAGAGTAACTTTCTTATTCTCCATTGTTTTTCTATTGTTCATACAGAACTCCGAGAGAAAATTAAAAAGTTAAAATTGTATTTATATATTTAGTTATCGGTTCGCCATCGGCTTAAACTCTTTTTTATTTCTTAAAAAGATTGCTTTAGATAGCAATAATGTGAGTCGAATTTTCTCAATTAAAAAATAAATTTACTAAAATCTAATTACTATATAATAAGCATTGCATCTCCATATGAAAAAAAGCGGTATTTTTTTGACACAGCTACGTGGTATATTTCCTTGAGTAGCGAAACTCCATGGTTCTCTCCTGGTATAAGGAAGGCACCAACTAGGCACATCAGGGTAGAACCAGGTAGATGAAAATTTGTCAGGAGGTGATCCACGCCAAGAAATTTATGGGGTGGGCGGATAAAGAGTTTAGCCTCAACTTCACTGGATTGGCTATTTTCAGAGTCTTGATTATTCATGTAGTCTTCAATCGCTCGGACGCAGGTTGTCCCGATCGCGAATTTGGTCTTTTGTGAATTGCGTAGTATCAACTTCGTTTCTGGGGATATAAAATATTTTTCTGCATGCATCGGATGGTCTTCAATATGTTCTGTCTCAACCGGACGGAAAGTTCCCAAGCCAACTGAAAGGGTGAGATCATATATGCTGTGACCTTGGCCCAGAAGGCGATTGAGAATTTCTGGTGTGAAATGTAAGCCGGCGGTCGGGGATGCGACGGCTGAAAGCTTTGCTTGATTAGCATAAACGGTTTGGTAGCGCTTTTCATCTACTTTTGTAGCAGGTCGCCGAATATACGGGGGAAGTGGGAGAGAACCAATTCTTTGAGCTAGTGAAACTGGGTCACTGTCATTAGGAAGTTCAAAATGAACCACATATTCACCGGAAGGAAGACATCTTATAATTTCAGCAGAATATTCGTCCTTTAATCCAAATTTTCGGGCTTTGGCAGTTTTAGCACCTGGTTTTAACAGACATCTCCAGGTATTTTCAAAAGGATAGACTGGTTTTAACATAAGGCATTCAACAGGGGCACCACTTGGCCTTTTGCCTAATATTCTTGCTTTAAAGACAGAGACATCGTTTCTCAAAATAGATAGGTTTGGGGGAAGCAGATTGGGCAGTTCGTGAAAATGATGATGGGTAATCGATTGGGATGATCGACTGAAGACGAGAAGACGTGATTGGTCACGTCGACGGGATGGCGTTTGAGCAACTAATTCATTGGGTAATTTGAACTCTAATTCTTTGGTCAACATAAAGTGTTCTTTAAAACGCATCGACAAGCTAAGATCAATCGCCTAAAACTTACTAAAACCTTCAACTCTAGATTATATGAATGAAAATAAGCACCTTGACTTAGTTCATCCTCCTGAAAATGTTTCCAAAAAAGCCCATGTAGGAAGCATGGAAGAATATTTTAAACACTACACAAGAAGTATTGAGGAACCGGATGAATTCTGGTCTGAAATAGCCCATAATTTTCACTGGTTCAAAAAGTGGGAACAAGTCCGATCTTTTAATTACGATATGGAAAAGGGGCCTATCGAAATTAAATGGTTCACCGGTGCTAAAACAAATGTTTGTTATAATTGCGTGGACCGCCATCTGGAGGTCCGTCCGAATAAGACTGCAATTATTTGGGAAGGTAATGAACCCGGTGAAGATAAAACGATCAGTTATAAAAAGCTTCACCAGCAAGTTTGTAAGTTTGCAAATGTTTTAAAGAGTCGTGGGGTTAAAAAGGGAGATTGTGTTTCAATCTACATGCCGATGGTGCCAGAAGCGACTATTGCCATGCTTGCCTGTGCTCGAATTGGTGCTGTGCATTCGGTGGTATTCGGAGGTTTTTCTGCGGAGGCTTTGGCAGATCGAATTGTGGATTCGAATTGTAAAACTTTGATTACTGCTAATGGAACTTTCCGAGGTGCCAAGGCAATTCCTATGAAGCCGAATGCAGATCAGGCAATGAAAAGTGCTTCGAGTCAAATGAACGGAGATGTGGAAACTTGTATTGTTGTTCGTCGGGTAGAAGAGAGATCCGTGGTTGAATGTTCAATGAATGAAGGAAGGGATTTCTGGTGGGATGAGGTTATGGAAGAGGCAAGTGAAAGGTGTGAATGGGAGGAGATGGATGCAGAAGACCCTCTTTTTATTTTATATACATCGGGTTCAACCGGTAAGCCTAAAGGGGTTTTACATACAACTGCAGGCTACATGGTCTACACTGCTACTACACATAAATATATTTTCGATTATCATGAGAGTGATGTTTATTTTTGTGCTGCAGATATCGGATGGATAACGGGACATTCTTACATTGTGTATGGCCCGCTGGCCAATGGTGCAACCACGATGATGTTTGAAAGCATTCCTACCTATCCAAATCCTGATCGATATTGGCAGGTAATTGAAAAGTGGAAAGTAAACCAATTTTATACTGCTCCGACTGCGATTCGAGCAATTGCTGCGGCTGGAGAGGAATGGCCCGGTAATTATAAAATGGATAGTTTACGAATACTTGGTAGTGTGGGGGAACCAATTAATCCTGACGCATGGCGATGGTATCATCGAAACGCCGGGAAAGAAAGATGTCCGATTATGGACACTTGGTGGCAGACTGAAACAGGTGGTATTCTTATTTCTCCTCTACCTGGAGCCACTCCCTTAAAACCGGGATCTGCAACTTTCCCATTTTTTGGAGTTAAACCAATTTTATTGGATCCTCAGTCAGGAATGGAAATTATTGGAAACGGAGAGAGTGGAGTTTTGGCAATGGAGGAGCCTTGGCCGGGACAAATGAGGACAATCTTTGGCGACCATGAGCGTTTTGAAAGCACTTATTTCCAACAATATAAAGGTTTCTATTTCACAGGTGATGGTTGCCGAAGGGATGATGATGGTTATTATTGGATAACAGGAAGGGTCGATGATGTGATTAATGTATCCGGTCATCGGATGGGCACTGCAGAAGTTGAAAGTGCTTTAGTATCCCATGAGTCGGTGGCAGAGTCCGCTGTGGTTGGATTTCCCCACGAGGTAAAGGGTGAGGGCATATATGCCTTTGTTACTTTAAATTCCGGAGTTGATTACACGGAAGAATTAAGAGGTGAATTAAAAAAGCAAGTGCGCAATGTCATTGGACCCATAGCCACTCCAGACCAGATTCACTGGGCTCCCGCTTTACCCAAAACCAGATCAGGGAAAATTATGCGGAGAATTTTAAGGAAAATTGCCACTAATGAAACCGATCAAATTGGCGATGTCTCAACATTGGCAGATCCGAGTGTTGTGGAAAATTTAATTGGGAATAGGTGAATAACCTTTTTTCTTGGCTCTCGCCAAAGGCAAAAAAATACTTCATTTTGTAATCCATTAAATGAAAATTTATTTAAACGGTGATTTAGTTCAAAAAGAAGATGCAAAGATTTCTGTCTTTGACCATGGGTTGCTTTATGGAGACGGAGTTTTTGAAGGCATTCGTTTGTACAGCGGATGTGTTTTTAAATTGGAAGAACATCTCGAACGTCTGGAGTTTTCGGCCAAGGCAATCCTTTTGGAAATACCCTTGAATCGGGAGCAATTGAAAAAAGCGGTTTGCGATACTTGTCAAGCTAATGAATTAAACAATGGATATATTCGTTTAGTTGTAACTCGCGGTCCAGGTCACCTCGGGTTGACTCCGGACGGATGTGGTCCAGGAAATATTTTCATTATTGCTGATGATATCCAGCTCTACCCTGAAGAATTGTATCAAAAAGGGTTAAAGATTATTACAGTTCCAACTAGACGAATAAATGCAGCCGCACTACCGCCTGCAATAAAAAGTTTAAATTATTTAAATAATATCCTCGCAAAGATTGAGGCAAAAAGAGTTGGATTTCAAGAAGCCTTGATGCTGAATGACAAGGGGGAGATTGCTGAGTGCACTGGCGATAATGTATTTATGATCGCCAAGGGAATTTTATACACTCCGCCTTTAGATGCAGGTTCTCTTCGAGGAATTACTAGGGGGTGCGTAATTGACTTGGCCGCTGAATTAAATTTGACCTGCCTAGAGCAAGCTTTAACCCGTTACGACCTCTGGACCGCAGATGAGTGTTTTTTAACAGGAACAGCAGCCGAGGTTATTCCATGCGTAGAGGTGGATCACAGAAAAATTGGAGATGGTGAACCTGGTACTATTACTCGTCGCTTAATTGATCTCTTCAGAAAGCTAGTTCTGACTGATGGAGTGAATTTGAATGAATAAATCATTCTACTTTCAAATCTTTTACAACTTGGCACATCATATGCGTTGAGTTTTTAATTTAAAGTATTACACTTATATTATTAAGTTTATTATTCTATTTATATGAAGTGTCATCATTGCGATAATCAGGCTACTGTTCACTTAACTCAAATCCTTAATGGTCAAATGCACAAAATGGATTTGTGTGAGGCTTGTGCACAGGCTAAAGGTGTCACTAATCCAGAGAATCTTTCTATCAGCAACTTAATGGATAAAGTTGAACTAGATGTAGACTCTAGCGGCACCACGATGGTTTGCGAAAGTTGTGGCATAACTCATCAGGAATTTAAGAAAGGCGGTCGTTTGGGTTGTGAAGCATGTTATCATGTATTTCGTCCAATTTTAGATCCCCTTCTCGATGGAATGCACGCAGGAACTAAACATCTTGGAAAAGTTCCATCTAGTTCAGAGTCTAGAATTCAGTTTGAGCAGTCTATCCATTCTTTAAAAAAGAAACTAAAAGATGCGGTTGAAAAAGAAGACTATGAAGAAGCTGCACAATTACGGGACAATTTACACGACTTAGAAAGTCAAAAGCATCTCTCTGAATAAAATTCCAAACTATGTTTCATAACATACTTAACAAGGAATCCGGAGGGAAAAAACAGCCTAAAGCTATTCCTGTCACTTTGAGTACGCGGATAAGACTTGCCCGTAATCTAAGAAAATTTCCATTTCCCGGTCGTGCCGAAGTGTCCCAAAAACGAGCTGTATTATCCAAGTGCATTGATGCCATTAGTGGAATTAAAGGTTTAAATAATTCAATTTCTGTGGAAGTGGATGACCTCAGTGAATTGGATCGTCAAATTTTAGTTGAACAACATTTGATAAGCCCAGAACTATCTCAGGTCAAAGAGGGATCGGGCATTGTTTTAACTCAGGATCGATCCTGTTGTATTATGATTAATGAGGAAGATCATTTGCGAATTCAGGTTCTTCGTCCCGGTTTAGATTTCAGTTCTGTCTGGAAAGACGCTGACGAACTAGACACCGGAATTGAATCTGCTATCAGCTATGCTTACGACGGTGATCTTGGTTTTCTTACCGCATGCCCAACTAATCTAGGTACTGGAATGAGAGCTTCAGTTATGATGCATCTACCTGGTTTGGTAATGTCCAAAAATATGGACAGGGTTATAAATGCGGTTAACCAGTTGGGGATTGCAGTCCGAGGGCTTTTTGGCGAGGGATCGGATGCAAATGGCAGTATTTTTCAAATATCTAATCAACAAACATTAGGTGAGTCTGAATCTGCGATAATCGACCGTTTGAATTTGACTTTGGAAAGTTTGGTTAAACAAGAAAATTTTGCACGCGCCAAACTTTTACAAGATGACAAATCTCGTTTGATTGATAAGATGAGTAGGGCAATCGGTAGTCTTAAGACTTGTCACTTAATACAAAGCGCTGAAGCTATGGACTTACTATCCTTGGTTCGCCTTGCCACTGATTTTGGTATGATGCCGGAAAAATTTCGTGGACTTGCCGATCGAATGTTTATTGAAGTTCAACCCGGACATGTTCAACTCTCTGCGGGTAAAGTGATCGACCCATCTTTTCGGGATGAATTGAGAGCGGAACTTTTAAGAAATCATTTCTTGCGAGCCCCCTTGCTCGATCTTTCTAGCCACTAGTTGACTTTGTTCCCCAGAGGGTTATATTCATAATTATGTCTGAACCGATGAGTAATTTCACGCCTCGTGCCCAGCAAGTCTTAGCTCTTGCCAGAAAAGAGGCAGATCGTTTTCACCACAATTATGTAGGAACTGAGCATTTATTACTTGGTCTTATAAATTTAGGCCAAGGCGTTGCCGTCAATGTCTTACAAAAGATGGGATTAGATTTAGACACTGTACGACAGGCTGTTGATGAGCAGGTTGGTCTTGGACCCGAAGCAAAACCTTCGGGTAATGTACCTTACACTCCTCGGGTCAAAAAGGTCTTGGCTTTAGCAGGCAAGGAAGCAAAGCATCTCAATCACAGTTATGTAGGAACAGAGCACATCTTGCTCGGACTTCTTCGGGAAGGTGAGGGTGTCGCAGCTCGCGTTCTTAAATCACTTGATGTTGATGTTGATCGATGCAGAAACGAAATTCTTTCTGAACTTGACCCGAATTTTTCTTCGAGTGAGGAGTCGGAGCCTTCAGTCGTGGGTAGTGGCACTACCGATGAAAAAGGTAAGGATCAAAAAACGCCTGCCTTAAAAGCCTTTGGGCGAGATCTTACTGAAATTGCCAAAAAAGGTGAAATGGATCCCGTTGTTGGTCGCGAAAATGAAATTCGTCGTGTGACTCAAGTTTTATGTAGAAGAACCAAAAACAATCCTGTTTTAATTGGTGAAGCTGGGGTCGGAAAAACAGCGATTGTTGAAGGCTTAGCCCAACAAATAGCTTCTGGCATGGTTCCTGAAAATTTACTTGATAAAAGAGTGGTTACCTTGGATCTTGCTTTAATGGTAGCTGGTACCAAATACCGTGGTCAATTTGAGGAAAGAATTAAGGCGGTAATGGACGAGTTGAGAAAAGCAAAAAATATAATTATTTTTATAGATGAATTGCATACTATAGTAGGTGCCGGTGCAGCAGAAGGTGCGATGGACGCTTCGAATATTTTCAAACCTGCCTTGAGCCGAGGTGAATTACAGTGCATTGGAGCTACCACTTTAGCCGAATATAGAAAATACATAGAAAAAGATAGTGCCTTGGATCGTCGATTTCAATCGGTAAAGGTTGAAGCACCTTCGGTTGAAGACACTATTCTTATCTTAAAAGGTATCCGACCTAAATATGAAGAACACCACAATGTAAATTTTACTGACAAATCCCTCGAAGCTGCTGCGAAGTTAACCGATCGTTATGTAACTGGTCGTTTTTTGCCTGATAAAGCAATAGATGCTGTAGATGAGGCGGGTGCTAGATCAAGAATGGAATCTCTCAAAAGACCTCCTGAAATTGAGAAGTTATCCGATGAGATTAAGGAGGTTTGTGCTCTGAAAGAATCAGCCATCTCCGACCAAAATTTTGAGGACGCTGCGGATGCACGTGATAAGGAAAAAAAGTTGAGGGCAAAAAGAGAAAGAGTCTTAGAAAGCTGGAAGAAAAGCCGAGAAGAAAAAAGGGCTTCTGTTGATGACGATGATATGCTTCAAGTTATTGCAGATTGGACAGGTATTCCTTTAAATCGTATGGAAGCTAAAGAATCTAAAAAACTGCTTAAACTTGAATCTGAGTTGAGAAAGTTAATCATTGGACAAGATTTTGCTACCGAGGTTGTATCCAAAGCTTTAAGGCGATCACGAGCTGATTTAAAGGATCCCAAGCGCCCAATCGGTTCGTTCATGTTTTTGGGACCAACGGGAGTTGGTAAAACACATCTTGCGAAAGTTTTGGCTGAACGAATTTTTGGCGACCAAGAGTCACTCATCCAGATTGATATGTCAGAGTACATGGAAAAACATGCAGTTTCTCGAATGATTGGTTCTCCACCTGGTTATGTTGGACATGAAGAGGGGGGGCAACTAACCGAAGCAATTCGCAGGAAACCTTATGCAGTTATATTGTTTGACGAAATTGAAAAAGCACATCCCGATGTTGCTCAAATTCTTTTACAAATCTTAGAAGATGGAAGATTAACGGACAGTCTTGGCAGAAAAGTTGATTTTCGAAACACAATTTTAATTATGACCTCGAATGTGGGTGCACACATTTTGCAAAGAAACAGTTCCCTTGGCTTCTCTGCAGGCAATGCGGGTGATGATTTTGATAAAATTAAAGACAAAATCATGGATGAGGCAAAAAAATCTTTTAAACCCGAATTTCTTAATCGCTTAACTGAAATTGTTATTTTTCGTCCATTGGTCAAGGAGAGTATGCGTGCAATTGTTGATCTTGAGCTTGCTAAAGTCACAGACCGATTAAAAGAAAAGAAGCTTAAACTCGATATTTCAGACGAAGTTAAAGATTTCCTGATTGAAAAAGGTTACGATAACAAACTTGGAGCTCGTCCTCTAAGGAGAGCCGTAGAAAAGTATCTTGAGGATAGCTTGGCTGAAGAAGTGCTGTCGGGCAGTTTGAGAAAGAATAAACTAATTAGGGTTCTCATTACCGATGACGAAGATCCTAAGTTTTATTTCACACAGGAGGAAGCGGATAATAAGATTTCAGTTTCTCCCTCTTCCAAGGAAGAAAATAAAAATTAATTTTATATATTTCATTCAAAGAAATTAGCTTTGTTTCCTCTAATTAATTGGGTAATTTTATGCAAAGATCCCTTATTTTACTAAAACCAGACTGTATCCGAAAGGCCATTGTTGGCCAAGTAATCACAAGGTTCGAGACTGCTGGCTATTCTATAATCGGTTCAAAGATCGTCCAATTGGATGATTCTTTGTTAAATGAGCATTATGCACATGTATCAGACCTCCCATTTTTTCCTGAGATTGCAGAATTCATGAGCTCATGTCCTGTAATTGCACTGGTTTTGCAAGGAGACAATGTAATAAAAGGTGTTCGTGATTTAATTGGACCCACTGATTCTACCGTCGCTCCTAAGGGCACTATTCGAGGTGATATGGGAACTGATCGAATGAAGAATGTGGTTCATGCTTCCGATAGTCCTGAATCTGCTTTAGCGGAAATCAACCGATTCTTTAAAGCGGATCAAATTGTAATTTAATCTTTTGTAGGACTAGGGTACAGACTGCAAATGCAGCAATCCCTTCCTTTCTGCCAATTGCACCTATCTTTTCGTTGGTAGTTGCTTTTAGTCCAATTCTATTTTTCTGTATACTAGTAGTTTGTGAAAGAGAAATTTTGATTTTTTCAACATATGGAGAAAGTTTAGGTTCCTCTGCAACTATCGTAAGATCAATATTTCCGATTTGATACCCGCGAATTCCCGCTTCCTGAATAGCCTTTTTCAGGATTATTT
Organism: uncultured Verrucomicrobiota bacterium; assembly: GCA_902580225.1. Taxonomy (GTDB): domain Bacteria; phylum Verrucomicrobiota; class Verrucomicrobiia; order Opitutales; family Seribacteraceae; genus Seribacter. The sequence goes on along the minus strand of CACHJU010000003.1, from coordinate 22,701 downwards.
TTGAATCGATATCTTTATTTTCCTTCTCGGTGTCTGGAAAATAGTAGCCAATGTCTGGAAGTGACATAGCTCCCAAAATTGCATCAGCGAGAGCATGCGATAGACAATCAGCATCGGAGTGACCCATCAAACCAAGTTTAAATGGGATTTCCACGCCTCCAAGAATAAGATTCCTTCCTTTTTTTAGTAGATGGAGATCGTAACCATGTCCAATACGTATAGGTAATTCTAAAGTCATCTTTGGGTTATTAAGAATTTAAAGTAAGTCAGGTCAGAAACAGAAGTTATTTTTGGATTTGGATAAGAAGGTGTCAGAACAGAAACTTTTTTTTCAAGAAGTTCAAGAACGGAAACTTCATCCGTAGTCTTCAGTTTTTTCTTGATAGCTAATTCCATACCTTCCAATAACCAATCCTTTCTTGATACCTGAGGTGTTTCCATAATCCAAAGTGAAGACCGGTCAATGGATTCAGTTAGACAGGGAGAAATGTTATCGTTCGGGTTGAAATTTCTAATTTTCTTAATTGTGTCATTAACAGGTCGTGCAATTACAGCAGCCCCGGTCTTGGTTACAATACTTTGGAGCTGATTAATCGTTGCAGGTTGAATCATGGGGCGTGCACAGTCGTGGACATAAACAAACTTACAGTCATTCGGGCAGATTTTGAGAGCATTTAAGACCGAATCCTTCCTCTGTTGACCTCCTTGAATCCAAATGGGTTCGAAGTTACGATTACTTTGTTTATGAGCCAATTGAATTTCCTCATAAAGTAAATTTTTTTGCATATTATTTCTGTAAACAATAATTGCATTCTCGATTTCCTCAGCATTTAAAAATGCCAGGTAACTCAATCGAAACGCATTGGTCCCACTAATCGGGTTGAGTAGCTTATCCAGATTTGGTTGGTTCATTCTTGAGCCTTTCCCTCCGGCAAGTAGTATAGCTGTGTGAATCATCAGCTTAATTCGGCTAATATTTCCGAGAGCACATACTCCGGATTTTTTGCGGTCAAGATGGGTCTGCCAATTACCAAGAAATTGGCTCCTGCTTGCGAGGCTTCAGATGGGGTCATTATTCTCTTTTGATCTCCCGATGCAGAACCTGATGGTCGAATGCCAGGGGTTACAAATGTGGTATTTGAGGGAAGTAAAGGACGAAGTCTGACGAGTTCAAGAGGCGAACAAACAATTCCATCAATTTGTGCTTCAATAGCCATTTGGGCAAGCTTATCAACTTGATCAGGGATTTTATTTCTTATCCCTATGGAACTAAGATCACTCTGATTCATAGAAGTTAAGACGGTAACCGCAAGGAGTTTTGTGTTAGGTAGAAATTCTTTTGCGGCTGTAGCACATTTTTGAAGTGCTTCAGGACCTGCTGTCGAGTGAATAGTTAACATTTGAATAGGTAGGTGAGATAAGCTTTCAATAGCTTTTACCATAGTATTGGGTATGTCATGCAATTTTAGATCGAGGAATATTTCCTTACCAGTTAAGGCTAGATCGTGAAGAAAACTTGCACCCTCTCTCAAATAGGTTTGCAGTCCTATTTTGACCCACTTGAGCTTTGATCCAGTAGTTTCCAGAATATGCTCCGCCTTAGCCCGACTTTCGACATCTAAGGCAAGAATTACTTGTGTTTTAAAATCTGCCATTATCATACATCATGCTTGCTCTTTTCACTTAGCCAATCCTATTCTTTCTCGTCTTGTCAGAGCTAATTTTTTGTTAGCTAATTACTAAATATAATGAATCCAAAAAAAGCGATAAATCAAGTTTCTCTTCGAGCACCCGCAAAAGTAAATCTCTTTCTCGCTATTACCGGAAAGAGAGCGGATGGTTTTCATGAAATTAATTCAGTGATGTCAACAATTCAGTTTTCAGATCAAGTGACATTATCGAAAACTAGAAAAAAAGAGGAAGTTTTATGTGTCTGTAAAGATGATCCAACTTTGTCTGGACCCAATAACTTGGCATGTCGTGCGATCTTACGATGGCGTAAGTTTACGGGAGATCGAACCGGTGTAAAAGTAAATATAATAAAACGAATCCCCAAAATGGCTGGCTTAGGCGGGGGAAGTTCAGACGCGGTTGCCACCCTTCGGGCTCTTAATCTATTACATGGTCAACCTTTGAGGCACTCTGAACTTTTGGAGATTGCGGAAAAGTTAGGTTCTGATTGCCCATTTTTTTTAGGTAACGGCTTAGCTCAAGTAAAAGGGAAAGGGGAAAAAGTAATTCAGATTTCAGGTAATAAAAAAAAGGAATTGAATGGTAGGAGAATATTTTTGTTTCAACCGCCATTTGGTTTTCGGACTCCATTACTTTATCAATTATTGTCCAAAGAATCTTTATATTCTAATTCAGAATGGGCAGAGGAATCTTTTAAAAAATGGAAAAACGGAGCTATTCCTGTCTGTAAGTTCCTATACAATGATTTCGAAAATATAATTTTAAGAAAGTACCTTTTCTTAGATCCACTTTTTAAAGAACTTGAGAAACGTTTTGGTCTTAAATTTCATGTTTCGGGCAGCGGTTCTTCTTGTTTCAGTTTTGCTCCCGAAAATCTTAGCGCAAAACAGGTGAAGGATCTTGTTAAGAAGTTATTGGGAGAAAATAGCCATTTTTGGGTTTCTCGAATTAGCTTTAACTAATTAAGGTTTTTGTTTCCATCCCTTGGAATTTAGGTCATAATATGAATCTTCAATTATCAACCCAAGTTTTATGCCTGAAGAAAAAAGCGAAAATATACTTTATGGAATTCCTGGATCTCCAGGTGTTTCTCATGGGGCAGCTTTTCGATTTTTACATGGGGATGTTGAGGTGCCACATTATCAAGTAGGTGAATCTGAGCAAGTATCTGAAATTGAACGATTTAAGGATGCACTTTTAACTACAAGAGAGCAAATTGCCGAGATAAGAAAAGCGGTTTCTAAAAATTTGGGAGAGAAAGAAGCAGGAATTTTTGATGCTCACTTGTTAGTACTCGAAGATAAAGCTCTCATTAGTGATATTGAGAAAGATATTAAGCAAACAGGAGATAATATTGAACAATGCGTGTATCGAGTAACTAACCGCTATCACGATTATTTTAATCAGTTAGAAGATGAGTACTTGCGAGAAAGAGCATCTGACTTAAAGGATATTTCAAAAAGATTACTGGGTAATCTTGTCGGTGAGACAGCTTCCGGTACTGCTTTTCTAGGTGAACCGAGAATTCTCGTTTCAGAAGACTTAAGTCCATCGGATACAGCATCCTTGGATCGTTCCAAGATTCTTGGAATTGCTACAGATACTGGTGGTCGAACAAGCCACGCTGTGATTATGGCTCGTGCCAGTGGAGTTCCTGCAGTGGTTGGATTACGGGGACTTACTGAAAAGTTAACCGAAGGAGATTCTATCCTTATTGATGGCTTTGAAGGCTTGGCCATCATTAACCCTACTAATACGACACTTTTTCGCTACGGTAAAGTTGGTCTGCGTAGAAAGAAAATCAATGATTTACTTAAAAATGAAGCCTTATTACCTGCACAAACTAAAGATGGAGTTACACTTAACTTTTTGGCAAATGCTGATTCACCTGATGAGGTAAGAAGTGGCATTGAAAACGGTTGTAAAGGTGTTGGTCTTTTTCGGACAGAATCAATTTTTCTTAAAAAAAATCAGATCCCCAGCGAAGATCAGCAATTCGAAGACTATCGTGAAATTGTTTCTGCTGCTTCCGGTAAACCTACAACTATTCGAACCCTTGACCTTGGAGGGGACAAAATTCTTGATTCAATTGGACGTGAAAAAGAAGAAAATCCATTTATGGGTTTTCGGGCTATCCGTTATTGCCTTAGAAATCCCTCTATCTTTTTGGATCAATTACGAGCCATTTTAAGAGTAAGTTCTTTCGGTAAAGTAAAAATAATGTTTCCAATGATAAGTGGAGTGGGAGAAATTGTGAGGGCTAAGGAGTTTTTATTTACCGCAAAAAGGCAATTGACCGAGAAAAACATTACATTTGATAAAGACATTGAAGTCGGTTGCATGATAGAAACTCCATCTGCGGTTACAATATGCGACATGCTTGCTGATGAGGTGGACTTTTTCAGCGTTGGAACAAATGATCTTGTTCAATATTTATTAGCTGTGGATCGAATTAATAATCAAATATCATATCTTTACGAGCCACATCATCCAGCAGTTATTCGTGCACTCATGCACATTTTTGAAGTTTCCAAACAAAAAGAAGTGGGCGTCACACTATGTGGAGAAATCGCTGGGGATCCCCATTTTTTACCTCTATTGATTGGGTTAGGATTGGACACATTTAGTGCGACCGGAACTTTGTTGCCAGAGTTGAAGTTTTTTGGGCGTCGATTTACTTCTGAAGATGCAAGAACTCTTAAGGATCGAATACTAAAAATGAGAAAGCCCTCTGAGATTAAAGTTTATTTGAAGAATTTTTATGATGATCGGGTTTCTGAATTGATGAACTAAAACCGAAATTTATTCGTCCTGAAATTTTGAGTTGAAAAGTTCGGTCATTTCTCTCTGAAATTCATCCCCATTGGTAGATTTTACATGAAAAGTTAAGATTGTTCCTTTAGAAGCAGCGAGCATCATTATCCCCATTATGCTTTTTGCATTTACATTTTCTCCTTCTTTTTCAACCCAGATATCTCCTTCAAAACGGGAAGCAATTCTAACTATCATTGCGGCTGGTCGGGCGTGGATCCCCATTTTATTGGAAACCTCAAGAGTAAACGAAATATTGTTACCTGTGTTTTTTTCTCCCGAATCACGCATCAATGGGTAAATTAGAAGAGTAAATTGTCAAAAAGACAAAGAAAAAGTTTTTACGAAGTAAAGCAGGCATGCAGAGATGAGAGCCGCAGCTAAATCATCAATCATAACCCCTATGCCCCTAGGTAAGGATTGTAATTTTCGAATGCCAAAAGGTTTTAAAATATCAAAAGTTCTAAAGAGAACAAAACCTAGACTTAGAAAAAGAATCGATTTATTGAAGGAGCCAGGATTAATTTCATCAAGACAAAAGATGAAAACTATCGGAATTGAAGTGAATTCATCCCAAATCACTTCTGGGGGGTCTGCTTTTTCAAGAAGGATTTCAGCTCGGGTACATATTGGGATTCCTAAAATAAACAGAATTAAAAATCCAGCGATGATATTAATTGAAGAGAGGGAGGTGAACCAAATAAGAGACATAAATGCAAGCAAACCTGCAATTGAGCCAAATGTACCCGGAGCTGGAAAATTTCTTCCAATTGGGCCAAGTGTGGATAACGATTTAATCAATAAATCCATTATTCATTTTCTTCGATAAAAAACTTCCAATATTTGGAAAGGTATAAAATGCCTGAAAGAATAGTTATGATCGTTGCAGCAATTAAAGTAATTCTTCCTCCTAAAAGTAACAAGTTAACAAGATTATTTTGTAATTCAGGAGAAAAAACTTCCGTAAAGTCTTGTTTGACCGCCATTTTTGCTAGAAAAAGGGAAATGCAAGTAAGTTGAACTACGGTTTTTAATTTACCGACTTTTTCGGCTGCTAAGGTTTTTCCTCGACCAGCTGCAACCAGCCTCAGACCAGTGATTAAAAATTCACGCGATAAAATGAGCAAAATTGGAAAAAGTGCCCAACGAGCAATTTCGTCTAAAGCCAATAAACTTATGAACATACCTAATGTTAAGACTTTATCAGATAGGGCATCCATAAATTTTCCAAACTCTGAAACTTGTCCAAATTTTCTAGCTAACCAACCATCTAACCAGTCAGTTAGTGCAGCAAAAAGAAAAATAAGAAGTGCTACGGTTCTTAACCATGGCAAAGATGTTTCAGGGGATGGATATAAAAATGCAATAACCACCAACATCAATGGAATTCGCGAGAGAGTAACTAAGTTAGGTAAATTCATTCAGGGATTTCAAAAAGATACATGCTTAAATCGCTTTTGCAATCACAAGGCTTCCTTGGTTGTGGACTTGTTCAAATTCTTGGATATTATAAGGGGTTTATCTTTATGACCATAGCTATTTATCCAGGAACATTTGATCCCGTTACTTACGGACATCTTGATGTTTTAGAACGAGCCTCTAAAATTTTTGATCAAGTTCTCGTAGCTGTTTCTGCAGATAATTCTGATAAAAAAACTGCATTTGATTGTGATTCGAGACTGCTGCTACTTGTTGAAAATATCTCGAAATTCCCCAATGTATCAGTGGAAGCTTTCAGTGGATTGCTGGTCGATTATGCAAAAACAAAAGGAGCTAGTGTAGTGGTAAGGGGATTACGGGCAGTTTCAGATTTTGAATATGAGTTTCAAATGGCTCAGATGAACCGGCATTTAGACTCTGGATTGGAAACCATTTTTTTAATGCCTAATGAAAAATATTTTTACACGAGCTCGAGTTTGATTAAACAGGTACATCTTTTTGGTAACCGTGAAACTAACCTTGTACCAGATAATGTATCTATTGCCTTGAGAAATCTTTCTGTAAAAAAGAATATTAAAAGTGGAGGGAAGGAATGAGCGAAACTGACAAGACATTGGCTAAAAGAAGAAGGGCAACTTTTGGTGTAGTCTTCCTCACCATTTTTCTTGATATGGTCGGATTTTCAGTCATTTTCCCGCTTTTTCCAGCAATGCTTGATCACTATTTAATCAGAGAAAGTTTGCTTGGAGGAGGGTTTTTAACTGATTTTATAATATTGATTAAAGGATTCGCATTTGAAGGAAATAGCCAAAACCCTAGTTTTCGCTTTGAAACCGTCATTTTTGGGGGAGCACTTGGTTCGCTTTATGCCATTTTACAATTCTTTTTTGCTCCAATTTGGGGACGACTGTCCGATAAAATAGGGAGACGTCCAGTTCTTATGTTTACTCTTGGAGGAACTTGTTTAGGTTATTTCCTCTGGATTTTCGCCGGTGATTTTTGGATTTTAGTAATTTCTCGTATTCTCGGTGGCATTACGAGTGGGAATCTTTCTGTGGCAACTGCATCAATTGCCGATGTCACTTCCCGTGAATCTCGTTCCAAAGGTATGGCATTTGTAGGTGTAGCTTTTGGCCTTGGTTTTATTATAGGTCCAGCGTTGGGAGGATTTGCTTCTCAATGGTCATGGAGTAGTGGGAGTTATTCTGTCTTGGGATTCAATCCTTTTTCTCTCGCGGCATTAATCAGTTTTTGTTTGGCGGTTGTAAATTGGACTTGGTTAACAATTTGCTTTAAAGAGACTTTACCCAAAGACAAAAGAGGAGGGGACCAAAAGGCGAGGCCAGTAATTTTTCAACTTGGTAGGATTAAGGATAGTGCAGTAAGCAATACCTGTATGGCTTATCTTTTTTATATGATTTCTTTTTCTGGAATGGAATTCACTTTGACATTCTTGGCAGTTGAAAGGTTTTCCTATGCTCCCATTGATATAGTTAAAATGTTTTTACTTATTGGAATCACCCTAATTTTCGCTCAGGGGTTTATTGTCAGAAGATTTGTGGGAACAATTGGCGAGAAACGAATGGCCCTGCTTGGTGTGTTTGTTGGTCTTTTTGCATTCACTTTACTTGCAGCCAGTAAAGATGAAGCTTGGTTTTATTTTGCTTTATTTTTAATGTCAACGGGAGTTGCTTTTATCAGTCCAACTTTAACATCTTTAACATCTTTATTTTCAAGTGAGCAAGATCAGGGTTTTCATCTCGGAGTATTTCGGTCATCCGGCTCAATGGCTCGAGCAATAGGTCCCTTGATCGCTGGACTGGTCTATTTTAAATGCGGTTCATCATTCGCTTATTTCGCGGGTGCATTATTTTTACTTTTTCCAGCTTATTTTTTATTTCGAGTTCCACAGCCAAAAACTTCTTCACAATAAAAATCATTTGATCCTAATCTCCTTTTCTCTCGCTATTTTTTATGAATAATCTAAGTTATAAGGTTCTCTATTATTTTACAATTCCTTAGTTATATTTTACCAGCCGTACCTGAATGAATGTTGAAAACATCGATCAATTGATCGAAAATGATCCTTCCCTTGAATCTTCACGCCAAGCACTAGAGGCTATGTCTGAAGGGGTTTCATGTATACATCGGAGTTGGGGCCTTGGTAAAATCACTGGTTTTGACTCAGAACGGGGTATGCTTCTAATTGATTTTGAAGAGGGTGAGCGGAAAAGTCACGCAATGGATCCTGTTTTCTGTCTTGGTAAAATTGAAGTCCTTGAGGATGATCATATCATTTCCCGTCATCGATCGAATCCAGAGGAAATAAATACGATGGCCAAAAAATCTCCCGTAGATTTAATAATTGAAATTTTAATTAAGTTTGAAGACGGATGTGCAGCCAATCGGGATATTGAAAGAATCCTTGGCTTTCTTTTTGGTGCTGCGAAAGGGAAAAAGTGGTGGACCGCCACAAAAAAACTTCTCATTAAAGATCCCCGCGTCGCCGTACCCAATAAAAAAACAGAACCCTATGTATTAAGAGATGAACCCGTTAAGCCTGAACAGGAGATTCTGCAAGATTTCTTTGATGAAAAAAGATCCAAGGAAAAGATTGCCCTTGCTGAAAGACTTTATGACTTGGCTTCCGAAAAAGAAGACCTTCAGGCTGATTTACCCCAAGTTTTAGAAGATCTCACGAATGCAATAATGGAGGCTCGAAATCTGAGCGAAGCTGATCGTTTGTGCGGTATATGGGTGCGAAATAATTTGGCAAGAGATGTTGAGGAGGATGTTGAAAAACTCGAACCCACCTCTGCTTCTATTTTACAGGAATGCGGAGAAGATCTTCCTCGTTTAGCGGACCTTCTTCCAACCAAATTTCACAGTCGTTTTCTTGACCTTGTTACTCGGGTATATTCCGAAAATTGGAAGTCGATTATCGTCAACCTGCTTCATAATACCTCAGTTAGATTTTCTGGAGAATGTGCTCATTTTCTTATTGATAGGGAGGAATCAAAGCTTCTTACGAAATCTCTTTCAACTAGTTTAAATGAACAGACATTAAAAGCCCCTGTTTTATTATGGATGCTTAAATTTCGTGAGTTGGTTAAGTTCAAAGATCTGCTTAAGGGTTTAATTAATCCCAAGCTTCTAACAGCAGTATTTTCAGCTATCGATTATGAATCTTTACAAAACGCAACTACTCGCCGGATTCCTCTTGCAGAAATTTTGTCAGATGACAAAGAATTACTTCCTGACATTTTGAGTAAGGGAACTGCTGAAAATGCTCAGGATCTTGCACAAGCTCTCCTTCTTAACCCAGGCTTTGAAGATTTAAGCAAGCGTTCATTGCTTGCCCGTTTTATCAAAAGATACCCTGAAATACAGGATTTATTGGATGGGGGTTCAAGCAGTGGTTCTTCCAGTAATGCCACCGTGACTGATGATTCCTTAATTGTTTCGCAGTCCAGTTATGATCGAAGAATTGAGGATCTCGACGAATTAACGAAGGTGAAAATTCCAGAAAATTCTTTGGCCATTGAAGCAGCTCGTGAACACGGAGATCTAAGGGAAAATGCTGAATACCATATGGCAAAAGATGAGCAAAAAATTCTTTTGGCCAGACAGTCCGAATTGCAGTCTGAAATTATGCGAGCTAAACCTACCGATTTCTCGGACGCCCCTGCGAATTCAATCGGTATTGGTTCAATTGTTGAATTGGTGGATCAATCCAAATCTGATGTTCAAACATACACGGTTTTGGGAGCCTGGGACAGTGATCCTGATAATAATATCCTTTCTTATCTTACACCTCTAGGCCAAATGTTACTTGGTAAGCAGATTGATGATATAGTAGAAACTGATGTCGCTGGAAATGTTCAGGCATGGAAAGTTAAAGGACTATCCCGTTGGGTCGATAAGAAGTAATTCAAATGCTTGAATGTGGTTTTTGTCTAATTAAGGCTACCATTCAAAAAGGGATTTGCTAATCACCCGATTTTTAGCAAAAACTTAGTCAGGTATGGAAATAAAAGTAACTGAAGTTCTCCAGGTTTTATCTGACAGTACTCGGTTAAGAATTCTTAGGTTGTTAGATCAGAAGGAATTATCGGTTGCGGAACTTCAAGAAATCCTCGAAATGGGACAATCTCGAATTTCGAGTCATCTCGCCTTGCTCAGGAGGTATAACATGGTATCTGACAGGAAGGAGGGAAAAAAAACTTTTTATACATTATCTCTTGGTTCCGCTAAACATTTTGAAGTTGTAAGGATTGCTTTAGGAGTTGAGTCGGATGAAGAATTTTGGTCAGCTGATCAATCATCCCTTCTGAGGATTGTAGAAAGAAGGCGTCGTGCAAGTGAACAATATTTTGATGAGGTTGCGGAACGATTGGGAAAAAACTATGTTCCTGGCCGTTCATGGGATGCAATTGGACATTTTCTTTTCCGTCTCGTTCCCCATATAACCATAGCAGACCTGGGAGCTGGAGAGGGAATCATCTCTCAGTTATTAGCAGAACGGGCAAAAAGGGTTTATTGCATAGACCGCTCAAAAAGTATGGTGCGTATTGGCACTGAACTAGCCCTAAAAAACGGTCTTTCCAATTTGATTTATAAATTGGGGGACTTGGAAAAAGTTCCCTTGGGCAACAGATCAGTAGATTTGGCATTATTGAGCCAGTCACTTCATCATGCAGAGAATCCTGAAAATGCTTTAGCAGAAGCAAATCGGATTTTAAAACCAGGTGGACAATTAATTATTATAGACTTAAAGCAACACCAATTTGAGAAGGCACGGCAATTATACAGTGATCGCTGGTTGGGTTTTGCTGAAAATGAACTTTTTAAAGCAATTAAGGAATCAGGTTTCGAGAAAGTTAAAGTGGAGATTGTGGCAAAAGAAGATACTGAGCCCTATTTTGAAACTCTATTGGCTTCAGGATTTAAAACACTTTAAATTCGTTATTTTAAGTTGTTTTATTTGATTTGCCCAAGGGTTGTTTCATTCTTGTCCAACTCAAGCTAGTCTTAATCACCTTTACGATATCTTCTAAAATCAGGTATAAGCAAGGAACCATAATTAAGGTAATAAAGGTGGCAAAAAGAACCCCAAAACCAATTGCAATGGCCATAGGTTTCAGGAACTGAGCCTGTAAACTGCGTTCAAATAAAATTGGAAGAAGTCCTACGAAAGTGGTGAGTGAAGTAAGCATGATTGCTCGGAAACGAGCCATCCCCGCCTGTCGGGTGGCTTCAAAGATATTAATTTCTTTTGTTCGCTTATTGATATAATGGACTAAAACGAGGCTATCGTTTATGACCACGCCAGTTAGGGCAATTAATCCGAAATGAGAAAGTTGACTTAAGGGAATCCCAAAAAGATAATGTCCTAAAACAGCTCCAATAAGACCGAAGGGAATTACTGACATGATCAAAAAAGGTTGAAGGTATGAACGAAAGGGTATTGCGAGCAAGGCGTAAATCACAAAAAGACAGATTCCTCCTGCCTGTGCCAAGCCTGAGTCACTTTCATCCTGTTCTTTTTTTTCTCCAACGAAAGTAAATCTTAGATCAGGAAACTGCTTTTTGAGAGATGGAATAAAACTCAATTCGAGATCTCTTTCAATGAGAGGAATTTTTGCAATTTCCTTGTCCGCCGAAGTCTGAACATTAATGATGCGTGATCGGTCTGCTCTTTTGATGGTTGGATATCCCTGGCCAAGCGATATGTCTGCCACTTCGTTGAGAGGTGCTTCAACCCCGGTTATTGTCCGAACCCGTAAATTTGAAAGGGCATTGAGGCTTTTACGATCATCCAATGGGTAGCGAAGCATAACTTTAACTTCATCACGTTCTCTTTGTATGCGTTGGATTTCCTCCCCGTAGTATGCTTGTCTTATTTGTCTCCCAAGGTCAGATTGTGTGAGTCCGATTGCTCGACCATTTGCATTAAGTTCTATTTTCATTTCTCTCTTTCCTCCAGAATAAGTGTCTTTGATATCGAACAACCCTTCGTAAGTCTCAAATTTCATTTTCAATAAATGAGCCGCTTGTCTCATCTCCGAGAGGTTTTGCCCAGCAATCCTGACATCGATAGCGGTCTTACTTCCCCCAGCGGCAACATCCCCAAAGTACAACTCTTTGATACCCGGTAGAGGACCTATTCGATTTCTCCAAAGAGCTGAAATCTGTGGAGCAGAACGGGTCCTGTCTTCGGACTTGATTAACTCAACACTGATTTCACCCCGATTGGAACCGGTGGAAATATTTGCATTTTCTCTTGGTCCGCCCGAGAAAGGTTGGGCTCCCATAGTTTTCATCACATATCGAAATGGATTGGGCTCCCCTTTTTCTTTTAGATAATCGATTACTTCTATGCGCGCCTTCTCAACTTCAGTTAATGCATTTTGGGTAGTTTCGGCAGGAACTCCGTCCATCATTAAGACTTTAACAGAGATATAGTCTGAAGGAACAGGTGGGACTCCTCGGATACTCGGTACATGTCCACCAATAATTAATCCAAATGTTAGGATCAATAAACCTAAGAAGCTAGCAAGTGTCAGGTACCTCCAATGAAGGCACTTAATAAGAAAAGGTTGGTAGCTAGATTTGATCAAATTTTCTAATCCAACCGAAACTCGATTTTGGAATTTGGAAATGAAATTCTTGGGCAAAATGTCGAAGCGGCAAAGACTTAAATGATAAGGTAGAATAAATTTAGACTCGATTAACGAAAAGAAAAGAGCTGGAATTACAACTAATGGAATGTCTTGCATTAATTTACCCAACCAACCGGGCAGAAAGAGCATGGGCACGAAGGCCACCATGCTAGTAATAATCGCAAATGTCACGGGCATAGCAACTAATTGAGTACCCTTAATAGATGCTTCTAGTGGTTTTTCTCCTTTAGAACCTAGTGTGTAGACAGATTCTCCGACCACAATTGCATCATCAACCAAAATTCCAAGAACCACAATGAAGGCAAAAAGGGAAACCAGATTGATGGATGCTCCCAATACACCCATTGTGGCAAATGCACCCATAAATGAAATCGGCAATCCGAGAGCCACCCATATTGCAAGAGAGGGACGGAGAAAAAGGGAAAGTACGAGAAAAACCAAAAGGAGACCTTGCAACGCATTACGAATCATCATTTCCAATCTTCCCTGTAAGTAATAAGAAGAGTCCTGCCACATGGTCATGGAAATTCCCTCAGGCAAATTTGGCGTAATTGCCTCAACATATGCTGAGACTTTTTTAGAGATATCGAGTGGGCTTTGCATGCCGACCCTAAAAACCCGTAAAGTAACAGCGGGTTCATCCGAAAATCTGGTGTAAAGGACTTTGTCCTCAAACTCATCTCGAACATTTGCTAAATCTCCGAGCTCTAAGTAGGAACCATTTGGGTTCGATAATAATTTGATTTTTTCAAGTTGTTTACCATCTTGGGCTTTTCCTATAGAGCGTAAGAGAGTTTCACCAGAGGATGTACGGGCTATCCCACCTGGGATATCAATGGAGTTTTTCTTCATCGATTGAGCAACATTATCAAAGCTTAGGCCGAATTCCCTTAATGAAGTTTCGGAAACTTCGATTGAGATTTCTGGCTTTCGGATTCCGGTAATCTCTACCTGGGTTATTCCGGGAATATTTGTGAGATCCTCCAATGTTTTGTCAGCTAGTTTTCTGAGCGATTTTTCATCACATTTGCCATGAATAGCAAGGGCGACCACTCTTCTCCTTTGAGTGGCTACTTCAACCATTGGCTTTTCCGCCTCCTCTGGGAAATTGACAATTGAATCCACTCGAACTTTAATTTTATCAGCTAATTCCTGAGGATCAGTCCCTCTTTCCACTTGTACGCCGACCACACCTCGATTTTCATAGGAATTGGAGACAAGTTCCTTGATTCCACTTAAGTCCCAAATTTTTTCCTCAATCTGTTTACAAATTCCGTCTTCCACTTCCAATGGTGCGGCTCCTGGGTAGTCAACTGAAATGGAAACCAGATCTAAGTCGAAATCAGGAAAAAGTTCGGTTTTAATTCCTCTTATTGAAAAAATTCCTGAAATTACAATAATTCCCAGAAGGAGATTGGCGGCCACGCCATTTCTGGCAAACCAATTAATCATTGAAGGGTGCGATTGTTTTCAGAGTATCCCTCATCAATGAGTATTTGCATACCGTCTGCGACAACTTCAATTGGGGTGATGCAGATTCGGTCCCCGTCTAAAAGCCCATTATTTACCCAGACCTCTTTACGGGTACGATAAATCACTGAAACTTCTCGGGGTCGAAGACGGTTTTCTTCGTCAACCACGAAAACTTGGTCCTCGGTTCGAAATGCGGATTCAGGAATTACAAATGCACTGATTTCTTGCCCACGAAGTATTAATTTTACAAATTGTCCAACAGAAAGAGGCTCAGAGGGATTTGAATTTGAAAAGGGATTTGCAAAACAGTTCTCAACCTGAACCACAAGGTTGGTAAGGCGGGTTCGAGGATCAATAATACCTTCGGATCGATCCAAGAAACCTTCATGAATCACTCTATTTTCATCATTGAGAATTTCAGCCTCTACTTTAGTTTTTGATGTCTCCTGAATGCCATCATCAAAACCAAGGAATCTTAATTCAGAACGGCCGAGTGCGAAATTTATTTCTGCGGCATCTAGTGAATATACTCGGGCGAGTGCCGCTGGTGCACCTGCCCCAACTTGTTGTCCGACATCCGCCATTGTTTCGAGAATTCTTCCTTCAAATGGTGCCCGCACACTGGAGCGCCCAAGATCTTGGGTTGCTTGGGTAAGCTTTGCTTGAGCTGCCATTGCTTCCGCTTCCACTTTTTGGATTTGGGGAATTCTTTTGACTAAATCTGATGCCAATTGCCAGTCCCTGTCACCCCATTCTATTTTTGCCTGCTTGGCCAGCTCTCGTTCCTGCAATAACTGTAATTCAGTCCGCCGTAAATTCGCCATTGCTTCCGCTTTTAGAGTTTTCAGATCAAGATCTTCAATTTTTAATAAAAGTTCATCTTTTCGAAAAAATCCGCCAGCTCTGAAAGTACAGGAATCTTTTTTTGCGGGTGTGAAGGGGGCAACTTCCTTGATGATGCCGGGCACTTCAGCGATCAATGTAGTGGATGTTCTTGGCCGAACTGTTCCATGGGTTCGTACAGAAGTTCTCAAAAGAACCTTTCTAGCTTCAACAATTTTAACAAACGGAACTTTTCTTTTAACTTCCTGAGCTTTAGGCGTCGGACTTATTTGCACTAACATCCATGAAGCCATGGATAAGGTGCCAAGAATGAGTAGGGGAAGAAGAATTTTTTTCATGGTTTATCAGGTAAGGCGGGGTTGCCTAAAGCAAGAAAAAGCTGAACACGATTGAAAATTCTTTCCTTCCGCATGGCAAGCAGCTTGCTTTCTGCTTCGAAAGCCTGACGTTGGCTGTCTAATGTTTCAAAAATTTCCTGAACTCCACGACGGTAACGATCCCAACTTGATTGGGCGGCAGCTTGGGCCGTTTCTGTGGCAATACTTAGATAGGATTCTTCGGTGGATAGGAAATATTCATTTGCCAAAAGCGATTCCACCTCAGTCAGAGCCCGAAGAGCAATTGCATGGTAGTTGGCACGAGCAGCTTGTCTGATCGCTTTGGTTCGCCGGATGTTTGCACGCAGGCGTCCAGCATTAAAGATCGGCTGTGTTACCGAGCCTGTGACTTCCCAAGTTCTAAAACGATTGTCCAACAACTTTCCGAATTCTTCAGAACGGCTTCCCGAAATTCCAGAAAGGGAAAATGTTGGAAGTAAACTACTTCTAGCAACTGATAGATCATGACCCGTAGCTTCTAGTTGATGACGAGCAGCTTTTAAGTCGTGTCGATTTTCCAAAACTTTTGCTGGAGTTGGTGGCATGGGTGTTAAATCTAAAAAAGGTAATGAGTTCGAAAAATTAAGATCCAAAGAACCATCCGGGTATTCATCAATAATGGCTTCTAGTTCGCGAACTAAATTATCGCGACGACGTTGGAGTTTTGTTTCGGAAGCTTGGGAGCTGGCCAATGCAGTGGTGGCCAAATTATTTTCGAGTGAAGAGGCAAGACCATTAGCAAAACGGTTGGCAATGAAGTTCTGGTTTTTCTTAAAAGTCTCAGTCATTTGAGCAGAAAGCTTTAGTTGCTGGTTGCTTTCCACAATGCCATACCAAGCTTTGGATACTCGACCCGCAAGAGAAAGGCGAGCTCCTTCAAAATCCGCTTGGGCTTCCGCAAAGCGTTTCTTGGCCGATTCTTTTCGATTACGAATTTTACCCCACAGATCGATTTCCCACGATAAATTGAACCCAGAGTTGAAGCTCTGAGATGTGAAAGATGTGCTTCCATTTGGAAAATTAAAGCCAATCAGATTCCGCTTACTTCGAGATCCATTTACTCCTAAATTTACGCTCGGCACTATTTCAGCACCTGCTATAACGGCTTCTTCCCCACGAACCAGTGAATGCTCAGCCATAGCAAGGAGGCTCGGGTTTTTGTTCCACGCAATTCTTACAACTTGCTCCAAGGAGTGATTGTTGAAAGTTTCAAGCCAATAGCCAGTTTTAGTAAATTTAGAAAAATTTTGATCTTCGGTCGTCCAACTGGGTGGTGTTAAATGATCTTTAAAACCGCTTTTAATTTCATTATTGGTTTTTATACATCCAGACAAAATTAAAATAGACAAAATTATAAGGTGTCTCATGAAATTCAGTTCAATTTTGCGGAAATAGCGATATTAGCCCTTTAGTTGCGAACAGTTTTTCAGTTGATCGTAAAAGTCAGAATTTAGTTTTTTGTATATTAGCCCATCCTTGGACTATAGGAGTGATAATCGTAATTGGAATAAACGATGGTTTAAAAAAAGACAAGATTGGTTTACGGTATTTTTATTGGATAGGGATTGTTTTATAAGTGGCAAGATAGTCTTGTAAATAGGGCTTTTGGATTGACAGAAAGTAGTAAATAATCTTTCATAATCGACTTTTCCTTAAATTCGTCCCTTCACTATTAAGTAGATTATGATCAAGATTCGCTTGCAAAGACACGGTGCACGCCATGCCCCTTTTTATCGTATGGTTGTAACACCTGCAACAACCCGCCGTGATGGAAAGTTCATTGAAGTTTTAGGGACTTATAACCCACAGTCTCATTCTCGATCAGAGGAGTTGAACTTAAAGATCGATCGAATTGATCATTGGCTCGGTGTTGGTGCTCAGCCTACCGATACAGCTAAAAGTTTGATTCGCCAAGGCAGGCTTAGCCCTGAAGAATGGCTGGAAAGATCTCAGAAACAGGCTTCAAAGCGTCATGTCCGAGCGCAAAAGGGTAAGTCTATCCCTGAAGTTGAAGCTAAATCAAGTACTGAAGAAATCCCTTTATCCGAGCCTGAGGTTAAAGTGGTGGAAGAAGCTCCAGAGGGTCAAAATGAAGAGGCAGTTAAGAAAGAATTCGTAGAAGAATCCCCCTCCGCATCTGACCCTAAAGTCAAAGTGGAGGAAAAAGCTCCTGAAAATAATAAAGAAGAAGAAGCACCCAAGAAAAAGTCGAAAAAAGAAACTACTTCTCCCGACATCGAAAATAAGGTAGAAGAGCCTAAAGAAGGCTAGAGTTTTTTTACACTTTTTTTTCTTATGTGCTCAAATCTTGGTAATGATTCGCAAAATGAAACCAATTCTGCGTTTCGATGTTTTATCTCTTTTTCCTAAAACATTAGAAGGATTCGTTGGGGAAAGTATAATTGCCCGTGCGATTGACAATTGTCTTGTAGAAATTAATTCCTTAGATCTCCGCCGTTGGGCAGAGGGAAAGCATAGAGAAACCGACGACCGACCATTTGGTGGTGGTGCAGGTATGGTAATGAAAGCCGAACCGATATTTTCAGCGGTAGAGGAAATTTCAAATGAATCGACAACTGTTATATACATGGCTCCAGATGGTCAAAAATTGGATACGCCTTTGTGCAAAGAACTTGCCCTCGAAGAACATATTTTAGTTATCAGCGGGCATTATGAAGGAGTCGATCAGCGGGTCCGAGATCAAATTATCACCAAAGAGGTAAGTGTGGGCGATTATGTTTTGACGAATGGAACTTTAGGGGCATCGGTTTTAATTGATGCGGTTAGCCGGCATGTGCCTGGCGTTCTTGGTGATGAAGATTCCTTAAGAGATGAAAGTTTCGAAGACCAACTCCTCGCTTATCCTCAGTACACTAGACCTGCGGTGTTTCGGGGTATGAAAGTTCCTGATGTACTTCTTTCTGGTAATCATTCACAAATTTCAAAATGGCGTGAAGCAAAGAGATTGGAAAAGACTAAGCGGTTACGACCTGACTTATTAAAAAATTAACTTGAGACTACAAATATTATGAACAACCAACTGCTAGAAGAAGTAACCAACAAATATTTAAAAAATGACCGGGACCAATTTAAAGTTGGAGATGGTGTAAAAGTCCATGTTCGGGTTCGAGAGGGTGAGAAAGAGCGAATTCAAATCTTTGCAGGCATTATTATTGCATGTAAAGGATCCGGGATTCATGAAACCTTCACTGTACGTCGAATTGCTTCTGGCGTTGGTGTCGAGCGGGTTTTTCCTGTTCACTCGCCTTTGATCGATAAGGTTGAGGTAGATCGTGAAAGTATAACAATGCGAGCACGTATGTACTACCTACGTGACAGGATTGGAAAAGAAGCAAATAAAGTTAAGGAAAAGAGATTATTTGAGGCTAAACGGAAAAGTCGATAGTTCTTAATTTTTGAAGTATCCTGTGATATGATTGAAAATGATTATCTGGAAATCTGTAGTTTTATCTCTATTTTATTTTAGCAAGTAAAAGTAATTAAGTTTGCGGAAATTCAAGTTTAAACTTTCATATTTTAGTTGGGCCTTTTTATAATTTTTCCGACTATAGAATTCGTTAAAGTTTTTAAAATTAAATTCATACTGCAACTAACATGAAAAAGTCACTGTGGGCAGTAGCTTCTTTTATGCTAACATTTGCATTGGCTGACCTCCTTGTTTTTGACTGGTGGTTACCACAACGATTTAGAGAATCCCTTGAAAGAGAAATGGATGGTGGTCAATTAGTTTTTGAGGACATTGAGTTAGATTGGTGGGAAGGGCGGATGGTGGGAGGAGCGTTGGAGAGTCCGAATTGGAAATTGGTATTGGGGGAGGGAAGATTTTCTTACTCCTTTTTGGACAGGTTTTTAGGCAATGAAATGGAGATCCAGCATTTGGAATTAAGAGATTTTAGAGTTACGCAGAGAGCTAAGGTGGAAGATTTTGATTTGCAACGAAGTATTTGGCACTTCCTCAACGATCTAAGATTAAAGAAGGAAATTGGAAAATTAATTTTTTCCCAAGTGTGAATGGAATGTGAGCAGATTTTTTAGAAGTCGCAAACATGCTTTCTGCTGGAAAAGTCAGATCAGGATATAGAACATTGAGGCAGGAACCTTTGGTTTTTGAAGGTTCAAATAACAAATGGAATTTAACTAATTGGTGGAATTTTTTTGCTCAGGGAATTGGCTTGAAACCTAATGAATAGGTAAGAGTTAAGTTCGAAGCAGATTAAGTCTTGATGGACATAGAAACGAATCGAGCAGCTTATCTCCGTTTGCATATTCAATTTGCTCATACTTGGAGTTGAGAAGTAAATCATAAATAGAATTTAATTTATGATTGTATGCTTTTTGAGAAAAATTTTTCAGAACCGCTTGTTTGTTTTTTTGAATTAATTTAGAATCGATCTCTTGCAGGTTTATTTGTTTTTGAATGAGTTCCTTTGAAGTTTTTGATTTCAATACAGAGCTAATAATTTCTTCCTGACAGGTTTCGTCTAATCTGCCAAAATCTACACCTTTCTCATTAACCATAGACTTGTAGGCAATTTCGGTGGCATGAACGGGTAATTTTTTTCCATAGTCAGAAAAGTATTTGACAAGTACTGAATTGATTTTTGATTTGAGAAATTTCCTGCTGGTCAGGTGTTGGGTATCAATATCTATCCGATTATACAGATTATCTAGATTGATACCCAAATTTGAAAAATCTTTCGTTATTTCAGGAATATTTCTTCCGCTCAAAAACTTCTCGAACATCCATGGTTCAAGAAATCCAAGACCGAATCCTTCGGCAATACTTGTAGAAATAATACCTTCAGCGTGGTTCATTATATCATGAAATTTCACATTTGTTTTTTCACCAATAGCAAAAGAGACGGGAAGTTTAAATCTTTGTACGAATTTTTTCCATTTTTCAAAAATATCAAAAAAGTTTGGATTGGTTGGACCTAGGCTGTTTGCAAAGTGTTTTTCTGGATGGACTGATGCAATTAGAGCCAATTCACCAAGGTTTTTTCTTCGTACTGCCCGAACCGGATAAACAAAAAGATTTTCGGGCAAATGGACTGAGGACTTTTTTTTCAGATCATTACTGGGTGGACTTGAAATTGAATTGGCCAACAGATGGACTTGAGTGGATTTTCCCTTGAAAAGTTTATCTACAAACAGAAAATCTCGATGGTTAAGAGTGGCGTAATGAATGAAAGGTGAAGCCGGATATGTTATGGAATAAACCTCGGCAAGAGCATTAAAATTTGAAGGTCTGCCATCCTCGGCAAAATCATGTGGTTGAAGAAGAATTGGATAACCTTCCTCAGCGAGTAAAGCGACCGCATTAGTTAATGCAGGATTTTTGCCCAGACTATGATTATGAATGTGCCATAAATCAGGCTTTCCACCTAGACCGTACTCAGCAGATTCCACCAATCTTTCCTTCAGGCTTTGAGAAGAAATGGAATTTGATGGAGAAGAATATCCAAGTCCATTAACAACTTGAATATTTTTAATTTTATGTCCCGGGTAAGACCGACCACTTAGAACAACGAATTGAGTTGATGGCATGAATTCGGCAAATGAATCAAGCGTGTTTTCAATTACTCGAGTAACCCCCCCGGGTTCTAAATGATAATGAACAATGGCAACTTTCATGCCAGTCGAATCACATTCAGGATAGACTTAAATTTAAACAGTCCGATTACGGTATGCATCAATTTCAATCATGGGTGGTCTTTCTTCTTCCACGACTTTTTGAATGAGTTGATTATAAGATCCATCTTCCACTTCAAATCTTCTGTAGAAAGTCTCCATATCAGGAATCCGGTCAATCTTACCTTGACTCTGCAAACGATTAATAAATGTTTGTAGAATTCCAAAACTCATTTTTCCTAATGCATTGGTAGTTTGGTTTCGATGAACTCTCCGATCGAGATCAGTCTGTGCGAATGCATCAATTCCAAATTTTTCATATAAATCGAGTAAGTGGGAAGTTTCGACTCCATAACCAATAGGAAAGGGGATGATTTCCAAAACTTCTCTTCTTGCAGCATACTCACCGGACAAGGGCTGTATAATATTGGTAAGCTCTGGATAGAAAAGTGAAAAGAGCGGACGTATAAGAATTTCAGTTACCCGTCCACCTCCGCTTGACCGGAGTCCACTTGAATAATTAAGAGGACGATCGTAAAAGGCTTTTACATATTGTACTTCCTCTTTCCTGATGAGTGGAGCAACCAAACCATAAACAAAGCGAGGATGTATGTTGGAAATATCGGCATCCACATAGCAGATAATATCACCTTTTAACTGGTGAATAGCTTTCCATAGATTCTCTCCTTTTCCTCGTTTATTCCCGACTTCGGGAAGAATATCTGAAGCTAAATAAGTTTCTGCACCATAGTTGCGGGCAACTTCAAGTGTTTTGTCATTAGATCCAGAATCAATGACTGCAAATTCATCAATTAAAGGATATCTTTCCATTAATTCAGACCTAAGGATTAAGACTTCTTTTCCAATTGTTTTCTCTTCATTCAAGGTAGGAATGCAAAGTGATACTTTTAGACCTTTTTTCTCCTTCTCCTTTACTAAATTTAAAATATCCCAAAATTCACCGTGATGAAATGTATTTTGATCTAGCCATTTCTGATTATCACCACTCATGAATCGCAAATTCCTTGATCGATTGCTTTAAGAAGTGTAACCAGTTGTGCGATACCGGCGGGAAGTGGTTCCAAATGCAGACTTTCATTTTCCTCACCGATATTTTCGGCAGTGGTCAGACCTAGGGTTACTCCTGGGTGACCCGCTTCGATAAGCACATTTAAATCTCCAGTGCTTGGATTTACCTCGGGAGTAACTCCAAGCTCGCTCATGATTGATCTTGTGGTTCTGACTAATGGATGAGTAAATGGTATGCCGCAATTGGGTCTTATGGCCACCACTTCTAAATAGACTTTAGTGCCGTTTTCGAGCGAGCATTGTTCGCATAGGTCGTCTACTTTTTGTCTTAATTCATAAATCACCTGATCTTCTTCACTAGTGATTTCGAATCGCAAAGTTCCTCTCTTGGGTGTTTTGTTGTATGTCGTACCGCAACTTAATCCACCTAGGATCATTTTGGTCTTCGGTTCTTTGGGTAGGGGGATTTCGATCAGTTGATTGACCATTCTTGTCAATTGACTGACTGCACCGGAGGACCCAAACCGATTCCAATCATAATTACCAGGAATTTCCAATCTGATCTCTCCCCGAAGAGTTCCTAGTCCTGAATAACTGAGTCTTCCCTGGCTGGCACCTTCTACACAAATACCTGCCCTTATCGGGCGTTTCATTGTTTCCATGAAAGAGCGGGCTCCATCAAGGTTTCCTCTGCCTAGGCT
>CACHJU010000002.1 GCA_902580225.1 uncultured Verrucomicrobiota bacterium | reverse complement strand
CTCTGCACAATTTTGCCTTTTTGTCATTATCTTTATGGTATTACTGCTTTTTTTTTGGGTCTGGCTCATGTTTTTATAAATACAGGTAGAAAGTGGGAGGTATTTAAAATTTATCTGTGTTCAGGTATCATTTTTGTCTCTTTTCATCTTATGCTTTTTTTAGAGCAGCAACAATTTGGAAATTTATTAGCAATAATTGCGTTCCCAACATTTGAGAGATTAACAAGTTATCTTGTTGGATTTCTTTCTCTAGATTTTTTATATATCGTCGTTTTCTTTTCTACCTTTGTTTATTATATTGAGAAAAAAACTCCTTTTAGTATTCAAAATTCAACCATCAGTCTTCTTCAAATCTCCTGTGCACTTTCACTAGTTTTTATAATCGGAGTTTTAATTGCAAGAATGTTTCCTAGCAGTCTATGGTTTCTGCCAAGATATTATATTGGGACTGTTTTGATTGTTCCATTAGTCATAATTTTTATTTTTTCTCTGATAAGGAATAGAATATTTAATTATAGGAAGTATTTTTTTTTAATATGTGCTTTTGTATGTATTTACACAGTTCTCGATAGCTACAATCATAGAAAATACTTTTTTGAGAATACGCAGTTACATTCCTATCAAAGTACTCCTCCAGATGAAATAGTTAACAGTCAACTTCCCTTATACACTAAAGATATTATTCTTTTTGCACATTATTTATATGCAGGGAAACCGATTCACTACATAAATTCTGATTCTAACCTTCTCCACAGAATCGGATTATTTTTTCCTTCTTCTCAGAATTACCTTGTTCAAGAAATTAAAAATACCCCATGTATCCTGCTTAATATTGGACATGATATTCCTGAATTGAATGATGGCTTAATTTCTTCTGAAATGGAGGTAAACATTGGTCCTATACACACAGCCTTTCACTTAAGAGATTTTTAAACATTTCGTGCTTCATTATAAATTCTTTAGATTACTTTTGGCCCTCAATCTTATCGAAGTGTCATTGCAGAAATGTAAATTAAAGAAATATTTTACTTTTGTCATAAAGGATAATTAAATTCTTCTTGATATAGATATTTTCTTTTAGTTTTTGTATGAGCAAAGTTATTAATAAAAGAATAATACATCCTCTAAATTTAATTTTTTTACCTAATGGATGCTTGATTAAGAAGTCTTAGAGGCATCTTTAGTCTATTCCAAGTAATAGAACTCTAGACGATTTAACCGACTTTGTAGCAAGTAATTGAAAAAACTTCGTTTTTTAGGGTGTGTAGTGATGCTTTAAACAACATCATGAATTAATTTTGGGATCTAATTAATTATTGATCACTTGGTCGTACAAATCGAAATAGCTTTCTCTGCAATCATCATGGCTAGGCAAAGAGATGGAAACTTTCTTTTCATCTGAGGATTGCAGTACTTGGATAACTGCTTGATCGATGGAGGCCTGCATTTCGGCATCTACATAATGTACATATGAACCTAATAAATCAGAAATGACACCTGTGCGAGTTGAAATAACCGGACATCCATGGAGTGCAGCTTCCAAGGGGGGCCATCCAAACCCTTCAATGTAGGATGGGAAAACCAGTGCCTTTGAATGTTTGTAAAGTTCAATCAGAGAGTTTTCCGAAAGATTATTCAAACAGATTAGGGAATTTCGATGAGATTGAAACCAGTTGGACAAGCTAGCGTCTAATTCCTCTTTTTGGGGTTCTGGACCTACAAGAATAAGTTTAAGACCAATGTTAGAGGTTCTTTCGTATGAATGTCTGAAAGATTTAAAGACAGCTTTTCTGTTTTTGTACCAGGCCGAACTTCCTACATGCAGAAGATATTTGGATTTACTTGGATTAAAAGGAAGATTGTTGGGCCAAGTTCGTTGATCTCTCGCTATTGAAAACTTGGTTTCCGTTCCAAGGTGAAGAACGCTTGAATTCAATTCGGAACTAGGGATTAATCGATTAAGGTCCTTCTTGGTTTGCATAGAATCACAGGCATAATGGTCTGCATGCTCAAGCGAGTTTAGGATCCAACTTTGCAATCGCTTGCCTGATTTAGAAGTTCGAGGAGCGAGAGGAAATTCACAATGTGCGGTTCGAATGGCAATTAAATCATGACAGGTTACGATTTTTTTTACTTGGGAAAACCTTTTTAACTGCGGTAAGTAGACTGAGTTTGAATGATCGATGATATGCACCAAAGCTACAGGTCTGGAGAATCTTTCCAGATTATGTTTTAATTTTTTTGGGAATATCAGGTATTTATCTAGATAAGCTGCCCATTTCTTCCACTTAATATTCGGTGAGATTTTGCTGAAGAATGGCTGAGGGAAACATTCTTCGATTTCAAATCGCGATTTTTCTTGATGTATTGAATTTAATAAAGCTCCAAACCGTAACATGCTCAGTTGATTGTCTTCCCGGAAATTGGAAAGTAATAAAACCTTCTTTTTCGTATTCAATTAGGTTTTTTGAGAGAAACCGCGGCGGCAAGACACAACCCCCCCCCAAAGGCAGCAAAGCCAAGGTTGGTAGGTTGCCCAAATGGGCTAAAGAGTAAAATAGGTCCTACGGCACCAAATAAAAAGATACTTAAATAATTTCCCCGTTTTACGGCTTTTATACTTATCAAAAGCAAGTCTTTGCTTATCCAAATTCTCCAAAGGATAAATAAAATACCTACTAAAAATCCATTTTCCAGCACGGGTCTTGACCAAGAAAGCTCCGCTCCCCCTGTGCCACTACCTAGTGCAGATCCTGCACGAGTCGCAGTTCCTAAGCCATTACCAAAAAAGCCGGTCCACATATTGTAATAGTATGGTGAAGACATGATTTCAACATATCTGGTTAAGTAAGCTTCAACTGGATTACCCTCAACATTGGCAGCTTCCTCAAAGCGTAGACTTAAAAAGTCTAAGCCTTCTTTAAACAAATCTACTTGTGAATAAATTATGACCGTAAGAGCTGAAAACCCAAATACTGCGGTGGCTATTCTTCCAAATTCTGAAGGTTTGAAATAAGCTAAAAATCCGATGCAGGCAACAACTTGTAAACACTCAGCGATCACTGAACGACTACCCGCAGTTACCATGGCAAGCAGCGTGGCACTAGTTCCCAGATACAACATCCATTTTGGGAATGAATCTCGGATAATAAATCCGTAGATTATGAAAGCGACAGTAAAGCAGTAGTAGAATACTATTCCACTCACAAAGGAAAAAGTGCCAGATGCTCTTACCTTGTCACCAGAAGTCAACATCTGATGACCCGTTCCTCCAGAAGCAACATTAATTGTATCAAAACGGTCTGCTTGGAACTGCTGTGCGACCACCCAGGTCATGGGAAGAGCCAAAATTAAAAAGGCTTTTCCGAAGTTAATAACATCATTCCAGTTTAGCACCCGGGCCATGATGAAGATAAGAGGAAAATGTAGCAGGTTGGTTCGGGCTCCATATGCAACCGTTAAGGGATGAGCTTGATTAACGACAAGAGAAAGTACTACGGAAAGTGCTACCCATTGAAAGCACCTTAGCAGGTATTTGTTGTTCAACGGAAAAAGATCCTTTGAGTAGCATAAATAATAGATCCAAATTACAATAGGATCCCTAATAATTAATAATCCCTGAGCCAGACCTGGTAGAAACCATTTCCGCAATGCCCCTTCGGTAAGTAAAAAAATGAAATAGACCCAAATGAGTTTTTTTATAAAAGTATAATTTTCTTCTAGAGTTTGCTCCTGATGAAGCTTTTTGAGTGGAATCTTTTGTTTGGTTATGAATTCGGTGGCACTCATTATTTATTATTATAAATAATTTTGGATGCGTATTTCTCCCATGAATATTGTTGTGCTTTTTTTAGACATTCCACTTTCTTTTCTTTTAACGAATTTATTTCTTCAAGATTTTTTACAATATATTTAGCTAATTTTTCTGGAGATCGAATCGGTACTAAGTGTCCAGTTAATCCCTCTTCTACAAGATCTTCTCCGCCTGCGTTACGAGTCACAAGGATGGATAACCCGCAAGATAAGGCTTCTTGTTGAACTAGGGCTCGACCTTCAACAATTGAAGGAAGAACTAATATATCATGTTTCAACATAATCTCACGAACTTTTTGGTTTGAACAAGGAGGGAAATATTGAAAGTCCGAAAATTGCTTTCGGTAAAATTCGATGGGAAGGGAGGGTTGCCCAAGGATGGACAAGGTCACAGGTTCTTTCTTTAGAAGTTTCATTGCTTCAAAAAGATCTGCCAGTCCTTTCCTTTGACTCATCGATCCTACAAACAAAAGCTTTAATGAATTACTGGTCTTTGTAACAATTTCCCCATCGGATAGTGGACTGCTAGGGTTGCCAAATTGGGATACCAGACAGGGAGTATGTTGTTTAATTTCTTTCGGGATTGAATCGAGAACAAATTGACTTGGGCAGGTAATCCGGTCTGCCATTCGCAGTTCTTCCTGTTTGCGAAATAATTTTTCTTCAGGTTCGCGGGTAGTTTCGAGGGTGGGTTCCCAATGGGGATACCTTTCGGCTTCTTCTGCAAGTAATCTTCTTGTGGTAGACCAATAGGCAATAGGTAGTTCATAAGAACATTGAATTCCCAATTCCTTTGCCCGCATAAAAGAGTTATACGCTCCATCCTCATAAGCATGCAGAACTTGTATATTCTGATTGGGTAGTCTTGAGCAAACCTTCTTATCCAAAGCGAGATAGGAGTGATCAGTTCGTATTCGTTTTTTTCTCTGATCCCCTTTGACCAATAATCTCACAAGTTCAGGAATCCATTGTCTGGAAATTTTATCGTCGGGTATAGAATACTTTCTTTTTTGAGTTAATGCTTTGACTATAGAGCTTATACCAGAGCCAGAGCCAATGGTAGTGTAAAATTTTTCAAGTTGCTGATTTTTTTGGAGCTCTTCCAATAGTGCACGGACAAAAGTGTTTCCTGTGGGATGGGAAACCACAAACTTTTTATTACTGCTCAAAGCCGGTTCATCTTCTTTTTCGACCACTGATGAATTGGATTTTCTAACCATCGATAAAAGATCCAGCCCATAAAAATAACAGGGATTAAATAAAGCAAGGGTATCAAGAAATTGGAAGGTTTTTCTCCCCAAAAATCCCGGTGTAAATATCCCAATAATTTAAAGAGCGGAAAATGAATCAGATAGAGCGAAAATGAGATTTTACCAATCCATGAAATCCCACCAAAAATTCGTTGACCAATAAATCTGTTCAATAAACTGGTATTGCTTAAGCAGAAAATAAAAAAGAACAAATAAAATATAGTCCATGCAATATACTGTGCCCAGGCCTCCCAGCCTTGAGTTCTACTAAGCAGAGCAAATGATAGGCTAATGGAAATAACTGGTACTTGATAATAAAGATTAAGCCCGTTTAACTTTTGGTCTCGATACAGTTGGGAAACCCACGCTCCAAGCAACCAACTTGGCCAGAGAAAAAAGGCAGTAAAGCTAAGCCAATCGTGACCCTGTTGACTCAGGTAAATACTTATTGCACTAATAATAAAAGATATGATCCACAGCATGGAAGACCTTATCTTACCAAATAAGCAAAAAGCGATGGGGTAGAGAATGTAAAATTCTAGTTCAAGGGGAATTGTCCAAAGAGATGGATTACTCAGAAACTGCCCATTTCCTGGTGGGTAATTTTGTGAAAGAGTGGCCACTCGGAAAACTTTTTCTATATCCCAAGTCTGGTCACCCCAAAGTTTAAAGCATAAAAAACTTATCCCAACAGTTAGGACTAATGCTCCCAAGTAAGCGGGGTAGATTCGCCAAAATCGTCGAACGAAATAAGTTTTCCAACAGGGATTGGTATCACCTGCTGTGTTCGGATAATGAATGCAAAACCCACTAATCAAGAAAAAAAGCAAAATCGCATAGCCCAAGAAAGGTGTGGGTATGGATAGCCAAGCAATGGTTTTAACAAAAGATGAATATTCTTGAGGATACCACCTGATTTGCCACCACCCAACCCATAACTCCACTCTCACATGGTATAGCAGAACTCCCAAGCACGATAATCCCCTAAGGAAATCTATAATTTGAATTCGTGGAGTGTGGTTCATTCTTGATTGAGTAATATTTGATACTCATCCGCATATTCATAGAGTGGCCGAACATATTTTTCCAAATCTTCTTTTGCCAGCTTGGACCGTTCTTCATATTGAGAATCTTCCATTTGCATCGCCGTTTTAAGGCATTCTGCGAGTGCATTGACATCCCCAGGTTTACAAAACAAAGCATGCATACCTGCCGTTTCCTTAACGCCCCCGTCAGTGCTAGCGATACAGGGCACCCCAACAGATCTTGCCTCAAGGGGAGTAAGTCCCAAATCTTCTTGGGTGTGAGGCGGTGTAACCATCCATTTTGCTTCCCGGGTATAACGATGTCTTTCTGATTCGCTCACAAAGCCGGGCAGTTGAACCCCTTGAATATTCTTATTTTTGATCGTCTTCAAAACCTCTTTTTTCAGTGGTCCGTCCCCTAGCATGACCAAAGGCCAATCGTCTGGGTTGGCTGAGACTTGTTTGAATGCTTCCAATAAAATACGAATTCCTTTGTTGGGCACCCATCTTCCAATGAAAAGAAACCCTTTTCTTTGTTTCGGGGAAGTTTCTTCCTTGGGCATTCTAGAAACTACAGGTAAACGGGCACTATTCTTTCTCCGTTTTTTTTCCCAGCTATCCCAAACAAATTCTGAAATATACCACCTTCTATCTACCTGACTCACTGCCCAATTCCAGACCCAAAGCCTTGGATGAATGCCTTTCCTTCGCCAATTGTAAATAGTCATAACGCAGGGCTTACTAAATTTTTTTGCATACCAAACACCCTCCACCATTGGGTTATGCAAATGCACTAAGTCACAATCTTGAATGGCATTTTTAATCTCGAGATCTCTAGGATTCACCCACTGACTGGTAAATCGCTTATCTTCTTCTTCCGTCCAACTTGACCGAATTTCGCACTCATTTTTGAGAATCGATTGATCATCTTGAAATAAAGGCACTTTTTTTCTTAGTAATCTAACAATTGCACCCTGACGAATGAGATCTTCAATCAGAGTAAGGCAAAAAGTCTCGATCCCTCCAAATTTCCCGAGGCATGGTGCCAGCATTACAATTTTTACCCTTGATAAATCTGCCATTTACCAAAGATTGAGCCGTGTATTCTTCCACCTTTTCATTTGCTTCCAAGAATAGCCAATTATGTTTTGGGTTCTGCATACCTCAAAGCGTGTTGTGGTGATATGATCATTTTGATTTGGATGATTTCCTACCTGTGCAAGTTTTTCAATCCAACCTTTGCGGTATGAACCTAGAAGATGTACTCCGAATGTATCTTCAGAAATTTGGGCATTGGGATAGAGATTAGTTATTTGATTTCGGCAAACAGTTTTAGCATTGCACCGATTGGCTAATCCTGCCTGCGCCGTTGGCATGATCCACTCCGGGATTTTGTGCAGATAAGATGCTTTCAGGAACCATTCTAAATAATCCCAGTCTATGGCTCGTTTGTCCCAAAAGACAAGGCCTGTGGTGATTCCCTTTACCACTTCAGGTTTCTTACCAAGTCCCAATAAACTCCAAGGTCTGAAACAATAAGCATCCCATTGAGTATCTTCGAGAAAGACCGCCCCACCTTGTATTTGAGTACGGTCAAACAAACCGGAGAAAGGCTGCTGAAAAAGAATGTCTGCATCTAGGTAAAAACTGATCGGGTCATCTTGGTTCGCGAAAAGAGGATCAAAGAATTCGATTCCCCAGATAGATTCCTTTCTGAATTTCTGGCAGTTTGGCCGACCTTGGAGATAGTCAAGGGTCGATAGTGTAGATTGCTTTAAATCGTTGAATGTAATATCAAGCTTGGAAATTGATGTAATTGAAACTTTATCTTCATCAGTTAGCGTGCCATCGTCATGAATAAGTAGATTAAAATGATCTCTAGAGTTTTTTAACAGTGATTGTAAGCATGTGGTATAAAATGATAGATTCTTAGAGCCTACAAGAGTCTGGACCAGCTTATTAATAATATCAGTGAGAAGAGGAAGCTTTTTTAAAAAGAAGTTGCCTGAATAATTTCCTTGATAATTTATGAGAAGGTTTTTCGACTAAAAAATAAAAAGCTGAAGTTAATGTGGCTAGAATTATCCAATAAAGAAAAAATTTATAAGAAAGCTCTAGTTCGGAGGTTAGTAGGAATATAATAAAAACGGGAATACCATGCATCAAGTAAATCGAGTAACTTGCCTTTCCAATATTATCCATAAATTTATTAGTAGGTCTATCATGGTAAAAAGTAATTTCTTTCTTTAGCCAAAAGAAGCCTGCAATTGCGAAAAAATTTAGAGTAAAGGGGTGTCCTAGAATTTCCTGTAAGGCAAGAACATGACTTGCGAATGCGAGAAAGAAAATAAGTATTCTATGAAACACCAAATTTTTTTTAGAAAGGATGTCTTTATGGTTATTTTTATCTATTGAATAGCACAATAAAAGCCCGAGTATCCAACAAGGAAATCCTAGTAAAATGACATAATAAAATCCAACTCCTGGATAATTCACAAGTTTCAATGGGAAAAACCAGAATACTAGAATTGTCGGGAAATAAGAAAGCAAAAGTAATTTCTGCCATCCTTCCTTTTTATTGATCAATGAT
The DNA here is from genome assembly GCA_902580225.1 of uncultured Verrucomicrobiota bacterium. GTDB lineage: Bacteria > Verrucomicrobiota > Verrucomicrobiia > Opitutales > Seribacteraceae > Seribacter. Next base: position 105,382 of record CACHJU010000002.1, on the reverse strand, counting down.
CTTAAAAATGGATAAATTATATAATATGCAATTTCGCATACTATAGACCAACCCACTAAAAGGTAGAAAATGGAAGCATTAATGCCCAGTATTTCAATCATCGCAGCAGCAATAATAATCGGTACCGCTATTCTAGTTAATCTTGCAATTATAAACGGAATAATAATTTCTTTAGACCAAGAATCTTTGTAGGGGTAGTGAATGCAAAAACCGCTTATTAAAAAAAAAATTATCACGGCAGCTGGTCCGCAAAAAATTGAGCTATATACACCATTTATGAACCACTGCAGCTGATTTGTGGTATCAAAGTAAACAGTTAAGGGTGGGTAGCCACCATGACTACACGCAACCCAAATTGCACATAAAAACCTGATTGAATCAAGCCCTTTAACCCTTTGTTTTTTTATTTTGTTACAAATGTGGTTTTACTAACCCATTCAAAAGAATTTTTGGACATTAGAAATTACCTTTTCAATACAATAATCAGTTAATTCAGGAAACATTGGAAGGGTAAGGTTTTTTTGATAAAATTGTTCGGTCACCGGTAAATCATCCCCGCCCCTGATTCTATTAGTATAGGCAGCATGCTGATGCACGGCTAAGGGATAGTGTAAACTAGCTCCTACTCCCTTGGATCTCAAGTGTTTCAATAATTCATTCCTTTTTTCACATTGAATCACATACAAGTGCATTGCGTGGAGTTCGTTTGTTTTTTGAGTGGGTAGGGTAATGGGTAGATTCTTAAAATCATGGTTGTACCTTTGAGCGATCAACCGGCGCTTTTCATTATCATTACAGAGGTGCTTTAGCTTAATTCGCAAAATAGCAGCCTGCAGTTCATCGAGTCGAGAATTATAGCCAGTGGAAATGCTTTCCCTGTACTCGTTCCATCCATATTGTTGCAAAGACTTGATTTTTTCAGCTAATTTAAATGATCGGCAAAGGATAACCCCTCCATCACCTGTTCCTCCTAGGTTTTTAGTCGGATAGCAGCTAAAGGCTGAAAGATTTGCAAAAGTTCCCACTTTTTGTCCATTAATCTCAGCGCCATGTGCCTGCGAACAGTCTTCAATTACTTCGAGGTTGTGGGCTTTGGCTATTTTCATTATCTTACACATCTCTGCCGGTTGACCATAAATATGAACGGGCATGATTGCTCTGGTTTTAGGACCTATTCTATCTTCAATTGATTGAGGATTAATACACCGAAATACTGGATCGATATCTGCAAAAACTGGTGTGCACCCAGCCTGCTCAATCCCTGCAATTGTGGCCACTGCGGTGTGAGAAGCGGTAATAACCTCATCGCCATGACCAAGCTCTAAACTTCTTAGGCAAAGGGCAATAGCATCGGTTCCATTAGCTACTCCCACAGAATGTAAATTTTCGCCATGAAAAGAAGCAAACTCTTCCTCAAAAGCGTTTACCTCTTTGCCAAGAACATACCATCCCGAATCTAATACCCGTTGGATGGCTTCATCGACTTCGATTTTATGAGCTTTGTAAGAAGCGGAAGGGTCACTAAAAGGAATCATTCTTTAAATGTAGTGCTCGATTTCGGCTTGAAAATATTCAAGAGATTTTTTGATTCCTTCCGCAAATCTAACTTTAGGTTCCCATCCGAATGCCGAGCTGAATGAACTGTAGTCACAAATAAAATCTCCCACATCGATTGCTTTCCTATCCTCCGGGAATGGAACTAAGTTCCATGACGATCCTGCAATCTCATGACACATGATTTTTGCGGTTTCTGTCAAACTCATTGGATCAGGTGCACCCAAATTATATATTCCGCCAATTGCATTGTTTTTAGTAGCGGCAATGATCAAGGCATCTATGAGGTCGTCCACATAGTTGTAATCTCTTCTTTGTTGTCCATCCCCGTAAACTTGAATTGGTTTTCCTTTAATAAGGTTTTTGATCCAAACACCCAGAAAAGTTTGTCTTGCATCTTTTATCCGCATTCTTGGACCGTAGGTATTGGTCAACCTAAGTACACTGGATCTAATTCCATGCACCTGATTGTAGAGCAAATGATATTGCTCGCCAGCAATTTTGTTGATTCCATTTACATCAACCGGGTTCAAGGGATGCTTTTCATCAACCGGCAAATATTGTGGTTTCCCATAAATTTGCCGTGTACTCGCAAAGACAATGCTAATATCAGGATTATTTTTACGAGATGCTTCTAAGATCGATAACTGAGCCTTAGCGTTTATTTCCAAATCGGTGAAGGGATCATTCATCGAATCCAAATGACTAGTTTGCCCGGCAAGGTTGAAGAGATAGTCCTGTTTTTTGATTAATTCATTGATAGAGAAAGGATCGCGAACATCAGAAAGATTAACCACTACTTTATCCCTTAGATCGTGAAGATTTCGAAGATTTCCTCCATATTCTGGTATCAAACTATCAACTATGGTTACCGAGTTTCCATATTCTATTAACCGGCGGGCAAGATTAGATCCAATAAAACCAAGACCCCCTGTTATTAAAACCTTTTTATTTGATATTTCCATGATTAAGTAAGAGACCTTTTCCCAATTTTACGGGCCGGATTTCCGGCAACAATTTGATCAGGAGGAACATCTTTGGTAACCACTGACATCGCACCCACAACCCCATTCTTTCCGATGTTGACTCCTGGCATAATCATAGCCCGTACAGCAATGAAAGCATGAGTCTCTATGGTAATTTTTTTTACGATTAGTTGAAGAGTAGGATCCGATAAGTCGTGCGATCCGGTACAAAGATATGCCTCTTGTGCCACGGTGGCACCCTCTAAAATTTCAATTCGACCAAGGGAATATACATTTGCCCGCTCACCTAAGCATGCACGATGTTCCATTTTTAAATTCCATGGAATCTGAATTCTTGCAGAACTATGTACGAATGGAAGTCCGGAAAGCTTAGCGCCAAATAATTTTAAGATTAGTATTCTCCAAGGGTTTAAAAACTTGGGCGTCCAACGGCAACAGATTAGCCAAGTTAGCCGCCAGCACATCAATATTAACTGATGCCACAATGGCCACGGGTTTTGATAAGCGGTTTTTTGTTTTTTTGGACTCAATCAATTATTTCTAGCATCTTTTTTGCAGTGTGGGCAACACCATCAAAAAAAGTTTTTCGAGGTTTTTTCAAAAATGAAAACAAGTTTTGGGTTGCCGACGAGTCATTAAGTAAAAAAACTTGATCCTTGTACTTTTCAATAATTAACAATTTATCCTTCGGAGTGTCGCCATCGTCATAGGCAAGGATAGGTAAACCATGTTCAAGCATTGCAGCGGTGACACCACTTTTTCCTAGACTGTCGTAGGGAGTTGTGGATACACCCAAATCGCAATTTTGAAACTCTTTAGATATTGCTTCGCTAGGTTGCTCTCCTAGTTTCGTTATTACAAAAGATAACTTTTTACAAATTTTGTTGATTTCCTTCAAACCACTGCTCTCCCTTTGCCTGCCTATTATTTTGATATGGATAGGAATATTCAAAGATTTAGAAATTTCATCTAATTTTTCTGCCATAAGATCATATGGGAATTTCTCGTAAAGAGTTCCAAAAAAGGCAACTGATAGAACGGTTGATGGTTTGTTCTGTTCGGTTTTTGAATAGGGGATATTTCCAAAAAGATAAAGGTATTGGCAATTTATACCAGATTGTTTCATTCGATCAATGGCAGCCGAGTTAGAACAGGATATTGTTTCGGGATTACTCATGGTAATAAATGTAACTATTTCTCTTTTCTGAATCCAGCCAATGATTTTTTCTTTCCATTTTGCAGATGGAAATGCACCAATCCAAATTTCGTGGAAATTAATGTGAGTACGTTTTCCATTTAATGATTTGGCTAAGACTAAAAGTCTTTTCTTTGATAATCCAGTTGGCGAAAAAGAGAAGGGCGCGAACTGAATACTGTAAAGATCTGCTGGTGGAAGCTTATCTGCGATGTCTAAAGTGTTACTATCATCAATTGCAATATGTTGGGATTGATGGCCATTTTTTTTTAGTTTTATACTGAGAAGAGAAATATAATCCGAGATCCCACATTTGCCGGGTTTGAAAGGGCCAGATATGAAACAGATTTTCAAAGTTTAGATAGCTTAATTCTTTAAAGTATTTTCAAAACAGGCATACGCCTCAGTTGCAGATACAATACGATTTTTACCAATACTTATTTCTTTTCCCAAAACTTGACTTTCAATGTAACCCCATTGTTTTTGGTGTAACTTTGCACTATCATACCACTCACCTAATAAGGAAATCGATGGAATTTTAAAAGCTCCGGCCAAATGCATGCAAAGAGATGAGTTTGTGAAAACGAAGTCAGCTCTTGAAACGAAGGCTGCTGACTTTCTTAAGTTAAGTGTACCACATAAATTTTGAATTCTTTTGTCATCTAAACTCTTTTGATATTTGATTCGATTACGATCTTCTTGAGATCCAAGAATACAAACTTGAAGCTTTTTCTCCTTTAGCAAAAGGTACACAAGTTCTGTAAAGTGATCATTTCCCCAGCATTTCATTGGGAATCCACCTCCTGGTGCGATGACAATACGTTTTAAATTAGGTTGTTTTTCTCCCCATAGGTTTTCAGCATTTTTAATCTCACTTTCCTTAAGGGAAATGATTGGGCGAGCTTCCACATCAACTTGTACATCCATCAATTTAAGAAAAGCCAAGCCTGACTTTATTACACTGCGATCCTCTTTGAAATCAACGCATTGCTTACACCAATTGTCCCCACCTGCATAGCCGCGCACTCCAAAACGATTCGTAATCTTAGCTCGACGAAGAAGCCACGATCCTTGTCGACTTCCTAGAATATCCAGACCATGTGAAAATTTTCCTTTGGACAGTTTACGGGCTTCTTCGGATAAAATTACATAAAGCAACCCATGAAGAAATGTTTTAGGTGAATTGGCAGGGAAATTACAGTTTTGTTTATTGTGCCAAGGTGCATTGCAATTAATGACTTCGTCCAGATCAGGATTATTTTCGAGAAGGCTTTGGGCCCAATCTCCTACTCCGATGGAAATCTTTGCTTTGGGAAATGCTTTGCGTAATCCAGCTAGCAGAGGAGTGGTTACTAAAACATCGCCTAAATCATTATTCCTTAAAACGAAAATATTTTTTGGTTGGTGAAAAGTCATTTGGTTGCGATTGCCAATACATCAGTTGCAAAGGATTGAGGGTAGTCTTCAGCACTGAAACGAGAAACGGAGATGGTACCACCCACGAAAGTTAGAGCTTCTACCTCATTCCCAAAATCTTGGAAGTCCTCAGGCTTACAGAGAAAAAGCTTATACCCAAAGGATTCGAGCAAAAGTAATGAGGAGTTGGTTTCGTAGCCATATCTTGCTTGGTTTTCTGGAATGATTTCTATGTAGAGCGCCTTTATGTTTTGTTGGCTAAGAGTTGTCCTCCAACCATTTAAAGCAGGTACTTCCTGCCCCTCCAAATCAATTTTAGCGAAGTCTATATGTTTGATTTTATGATCCTCGCAGTACTTGTCGAGAAGCAGATTGGGCACATCGATTCCTTGCTCGGATATGGTCGCAACATGAGATTGTCCAGACTGTTTAGAACTAAGATGGAAGCGTGTATATCCTTTCCTGTCTGAAATACATGATTGCTGCAGTGAAAAAGAGTGGCTCTTATGCAAATCTATTGATTGATTCAGCAGACTGATCATTCGAGGGTTAGCTTCGAATAGGTGAAACCGGATTTTCGGTCTCGATGATGCAAGGCCGAACGAACAGAAGCCTACATTCGCTCCTAGATCAAAGAAAGTGCCAGTTTGCGGGATGAGGGCATTCGCGATTTCGAAGAAATGAGGTTCGAATTCCCCCTTAATAAAAATGTTTCTTGGTTCTGGATCTGAGAGATCGATTATGGTCATTGACCCGTTGTTGTAATTTATTTTGATTATCCTTTCTTGAAGGCCTAACTTGCAAAGAAGATCGATAAATTTGTGCCTAAGTAATAATTTAGGAAGCCAATTTAGAAGTTGCATAAAGGTAAAAATAGTCTTCTTCTTTTCGAGTGTCTTTATCAGGGTTGTATTGTGGAAAACCTCTTTCGATTTTTCGAAAATTATCATAACCTATACCCACTAATAAATTAAATAATTCAATCCTTTGAGAGTAGGGTAGGGTGATTTCAATAGAAATTTTAGGGTGGTATTTTAATAATGTATTCTGCATTCCTTTTAAGGCTTTTAGTTCAAAACCCTCGACATCGCATTTAATGAAATCTAAGCGCTTTAACTTTGCATCTTGAACATAGGTGTCCAGAGCAAGGACTTTTACTGTCCTTACAAAACTTCTATTATTCTGCACTTCGATTAGGCTCGCTTTTTCAGAATTCCTTGGATCGTAGGAAATTTCCATCAATCCATCGATGTCCCCAACAGCAAGGTTATTTGCCCTAATATTTTTTGATTTAGCCAATAATTTAATTAATGACTGAAAAGTTTCAGGTACTGGTTCAAAAGAATGAATCACACCATTTTTTCCTGAGAGTTGAGAAAACAGTTTTGTGAAAACACCAATATTTGCTCCAATATCAAAAACCACATCATTGTTTTTAACTTTTTGGAGATATAGTATTTTTTCAAAATTTGGTTTTTTTCTGCAAGAACATAGAAATGCATATGTATTGGGGAAGTGTATGAGTAAATCATGTAACCTCATAAGGATTTAGCTAAACTAAAGAAATTCTTAATTCTATCTTCGAATTTCCATGTATCTAAAATCGTTTGAAGTTTAGCGTTATTACTTAGACTTGATATGGATTTCAATTCAATTATTTTAAAACGGATTTATCTATTTGGGGAGATGTAGGTCTGAGCAAGTCATACACGATTGTTTCGAATTGGTTAGATCTTTCTAGCGTAGAGTGATAGCTGTAGACTTGTTTTCTTTTGTTGCGAGACTCTGTGGAATTATTTTCCTGAAGACTTTTTAAAATAGCACTTTGAAATTCCCTCTCAGAATTACACATGTATATTAAATCATCGTATTCCTTTAGATTAATCAACTTTGAGCTTACTACTGGAATGCCAACGGAGAAATAATCAAAGAGTTTGAGTGGAACGCAATGAAGGTTATGGGGGTCTGAAATGTCATATGGCATAAAACCGACTTGGCACTGTGAAATAAAATAAAGCATTTCTTCTTTTGAAATAGATTTTAGTTCAAACACATTTGATTTTCTATGAAATTTTTTACTACCAAAACTTATTAAAGAAAGTTTTGGAAATGAGGAGGCTACCTTGTTGTAAATAATTGTATTTAATCGTTCTTTTCCTTGACCTGCATAAACCAATCTAGGTTTTGGAATCTTTGATAGAATTTCATTTAATTTATTTGTTTGTTTGTTGGTTAAATTTTTTGTGGTTGATGAGGAAACTGGTTGCGGCCAAAGTATTAATTTTTTATCCGAAAATCTATTATTTAAAGTATCATGCATGGAATTAGGAATAACAAAAATACAGTCAGCCAATTCACAATTTTGAAGAAAATTCTTATCTAATTTTGCATAGTCCGCACAAAGGTAAATTAATACATCAAAGTTATCTTTAAGTTTTTTACTTAAATCAGACAGTGAATCTAAGTTATTATAGATCAGCACTTTTAAATGATCTAAACTGCTCGCCTTTTTAATTTGATGGAGTAAATATCTATTTTGAATTTCCTTAATTATTGGGATACGAGAGAATTTAATAGAAAAGTTTTTAAGTTCTAATGAATTAATATTAGAGGTGCTATATTCTTTTGATTTATTTTTTGATATTTTGAAAATACTAGATGGTTTTGAAAAGTGGTTAATTTTAAAACTTTTGAACGACGCAGTCTCGCACAATAACTCTAAAACATTCGGTGTATCCCAACTGAAGTTCGATAAAAATGTTATTTCTGCCTTAATTTTTTCTTTAGTTCGAATTCTAAAAGAAACCAAATACTTTTCAATGTTATGTAAATATTAATCATAAGTATAACATATCCTCTACCGCGGAATTCAACTATACATTTAATTTGGTCAGTCGTTAACATGCGAATCATATTACGAATATATATTTTGGAGTTAGCGATTTCGTTTGTTCCATGTTTAGCGACGAATAATTTTAGTGACTCTAGTTCGTATCCTTTTCGCTTCCAGTTTTTGCCACCACTCCTCAATGATCGCCAAGGATGGCAAACTGCCGCATAAGGAACAAATACACTATTTTTAAAAACGCATCTTATTCGATAAGCAAAATCAACATCTTCAAAGGCCACTTTAAATTGTTCGTCAAAACCATTCATCAACTTAAATGCCGTTTTTTTAACACATAGGTTACTAGTCCAAAGCATTCCACCTGTTTCATTTTCCGGTGATCCCTCTGCCCAAGTTTTCTGGGGACGATCAGTGAAAATCCTTCCTTCAAAGATTACCACTTTGGGATTTGATTTAATAGCCTTCATATATTGCATTAAGTATTCCTCTTGAGCAATACAATCGTCATCGAGAAATACGATCCACTCACCTCTTGCCCTTTCAGCACCAGCATTTCTATTTCCTGCCGGGCCAATTTTTTTTCCTTTCCCCCAAGATACATCTAAGAATTCTTCCTCAACCAATTTTCTGCATCGCGTACTTTTTGAATCATCAGTTACTAAAATTTCATACTTCACTTCATTGCCTTGCTTTGCATGCCCCAATGAATCTAAACATTTTCGTAAATCATCAGGTCTTTCATACGCAGGTATAACCACGCTGAAAAAGATTTTATTACCCTGTTTCAAGTTTTAAGTAGCGTTTAGGGTCTCTTTTATAAACGAAACTATGTCTTGGTTGAAGCGATCTACTGTAAAGTCTTTTTCCGCAATTCTCCGACCGTTTTCTCCTAATTCGAGTGCAGATTGCTCATCAACAATCAGTTGATTCATCGCACAAGCCCAATCCTGAGGATTTTTTGGTTGAATTAACCTGCCGAAATATCCTGACTCAGGATCAATGTGTAAACAACCTGATTTTGTCATAAGAACTGGCTTTCTCATGGCCATAGCTTCAAGCATATTGGTGTATCCACAGGTATCATCTGCGTCTCCGCTCAATGGAATACATACTGCAATACACTTTGCATACCAATTTCGAAGGGTACTGTAGTTAATAGCTTGGTCTGGTGGATCAGTAGAAGTATCTACCCAATTTACATTTTTAGGTAAGTTCCTAGGCTTTTGGTTAATGGGACCAATGATTCTTATTTCTGCTTTAACATGAATGGCAGCTTTTATAAGTGTTGGATAATCTCTTCCTGTTTTTCCGCATGCAAGGAAGAATGGGGAATTAGTTTTTGAGGTTTTACCATTAAAAAGTTTCTGATCAACGCACCATGGAATAAATCTTGATGGTGCAAATTGAGAGTAGAATTTTTCTGCCTTTGGTGTGAGGCATAGAAAAGCACTGTGTCTTCTCAGGTTGGAATATGTATAAGGGTTAAAAGGATTAATGGGTTTAATGATTGGAGGCCGAAAAACCCATGAGACTACTTTAGTATTTCGTAAAAATTTAGTAGATGAAAGAGGTCCACAAACTGAATAAATCAAATCAAAATTATCAAGATCTTTGAGAAGCTTAAACTCAAAATTAAAACCAGCTGATTGTGGAAAAAGAAACTTGTCAATTAAATCAATAAATTTTTTTGGTATAAAATCTTTCTGTTGATGAATTAATGAAGAGTTAAACGATGCAGATTGATTAAGTGCTAAAGTTCCCCAAGAATGTTGTAGTGGGTATTCGCCCATTTGCGCATGAGATTCTCGTCCTATAAAGTAGGGATGTAGTATTCCTATTGAAGGTGTTTTTATAGTTAAGCAAGTTTATCGAATATTACTCGTCAATTAATGAATAAAGTAATTTCTTATTTAAAATATATCCGTTTGTAAAGTGGGGTGTCTCACACCTTTTTTTATTATTTTTTAATCCCCATAACTTTATTTTAGATATGGGTATCTGTTGATATCATTGAACTTAACTTAAATTTATAAATGATAAATTGACTAGTGACAAAAGAGGGTCCCAAGTGGAAATGATGTTATATAGAAAATAACTCTTCATGTAATTGACCAAGATAGGCGTTTTTGGTCGTAAGCATTGAATATATTTCGAAGTGTGGAAAGGCGGTCTTCGTCACAAAACTTTTCGAGTCGTAATTTACCTTTTTGTCTAAGAGAATCTCTTAACTCAGGTTCCTTGATGAGCTGGAGAATTGCATCACGGAGAGATTCAGGTTTGTCTGGCGAAACTAGCAAGGCGGCCTCTCCCACTTGATCACGGATACCGGGGAGATCGGAAACAATGACAGGGGTATCCAATGCAAAAGCCTCGAGCGGGGGCATGTTTGTAGGCCCGAAGTAAGAGGGCATCACCAGAGCTAAGCTGTGTTTGTAAAATAACGACATTTGCTCGTCAGGAACAAAACCCACATACTTGACAAATTCATCGACACCTTTTTGCTTTGCCATTTCCAATATGGTAGGCAAGTTGCCGCAGTCTGAACCGCAGAAAATTGCATAGACTTCATAGGCATTTGACTTCCTCATGGAAGCAATAGCATCTACGATGATCCTATGATTTTTATGTGCCCAAAATTGGGCTGGGTAAAAGACATAAGGAGCACCCAATGGAATCCCTGCTGCCTTTCTTGGATCAAAATTCAGATCATCTTGTTCAAAGGATCTTAGGGCAGGAGAAATTGATATCCAATGGACTCGATTTTGGTCGAGGCCGTATCTTCTCTCTAAGTTTTCCTTGCCGAGTGGGGATTCGGCTATTACGGCAACGGCCTTAGGAAGTGCTTTGCGGGCAAGGTCTTCTCGGGCTTCGAACTCAAAACTTTCTCTTACTTCGGGGAATTCGGGGTGGTCTCTATGGCACAAGTCCCAAAAAGTATACACATAGTTCAATCTTTCCAGAAACAGGCAGAGCGGGGAAGGGCCCGTGAAATAAAGAAGATCGATTTTGTCTCTTTCGAAAATTATGTCAAATGGTTGGAAGAATTGGAATCTTCCTAACAATCTATTTAGCGTAATATGGCTCCTGATTTTCTTAACGAGTCTTTGTTTTCGGCCAAAATCAAAAGTTTTTGCTTTAATTCCATATTTAGCAGCAGACAATAGATTTTCCTTATCTGGGGTGTAGTAAACGAATTCGTATAGACCATTTTCCTCGGATAGAAGCCTTACAGCATTTAAACTTTGCTGGAAGCACCCACCTGCAAGTAAGTTTCCGTGAAAAACAACTCCAATTTTCATTTATGTTTTATAAAATTTGTTATATTTTTCATGAATTCAGGATTTCAATCAATGATTTTGCTACTTTTTGAATTTCCTCTTCCGAAATTCCTATACCGGCAGGGATATAAAAACCTTTTTCAGCCAATTGTTCCGAATTCTTAAGTGACTGATTATTAAAGAGGCCCATTTTGTGGAATACTGGTTGCTTATGCATTGGATAAAAGAATGGACGGGTTCCAATCTTTAATGCATCAAGTTTAGCCATTACATCAGTTGCGTTCATTGAGGAACAATTCTTTAAAACTAAAGGGTAAACCCAATAGATGTTCTTTGCGTAGTAAGTCTCAGGTAAGGGGAGTTGCACACAAGGACAATTTTCTAACAGTTTGTTGTATTGCTTACCAATCCAATGTTTTCGGGAAATAGTCTGATCGAGGCTTTCTAACTGTGCCAATCCAATAGCGGCTTGAATATTGGTCATCCGAAAATTCCAGCCAATTCTATCGTGTCGAAACCTCCTCGATTTATTAAAGCAGAGGTTACGTGCTCCAATGCACCTTTCAGCAATTTGATCATCGTCTGTTAAAACCATGCCACCTTCTCCAGTAGTTATGTGCTTATTGGGATAAAAACTGAAAGTACTTACATCACCAATGCTTCCACATGGTCGGTTTTTATATTTCAAACCAATCGTTTCCGCCGCGTCTTCTATGACAATAATATCGCGTTCCTTCGCAATTTGAAGAACTGGATCCGCATCTACAGGTAAACCATAAATATGAACGAGCATGATTGCTTTTGTTCTTGGTGTTATTGCAGAAATGATTTGTTCAGGGGAAGAGTTAAAGGTTTTTGGGTCACAATCCACAAGGATAGGGGTAGCACCGCTTTCTAAAACGGCGGTAACACAAGAGATGATAGTGAATGAAGGAATTATGACTTCATCTTTAGCAGAAAGGTCGAGTGCATCTATAGAACATTTTAACGCGGCAGTACCGCTGGATACTGCGATAGCATATTTTCTACCATGTCTTTCGGCACATTGTTGTTCGAATTTATTAACAAAAGGTCCTTCGGAAGAGATCCAACCGCTCTCAATGGCTTCTTTTAGGTATTTCACTTCGTTACCATCAAGTTTTGGCACATTTACTGGGATGGGTTTCATTTGATTAAAATTTTTTGTTTTATTAAGAAAAATTTATGTGTCTTCCACCTTTGAAACTTCACATTTTGATCTGTTGGCCTTGATGCTGTGGTATAGTTGAAAATGGGGCACTAGCATTGAAATAAAGGCAGAGCCCCAATCACGATCAATCAAGTCTAATTCCATCATCGGCCGGAAGGAAGCCTTTAAATTATGCCAATATCCCTTAAATGATGGTTTCTCATCAGTATCCATATACCAACGAGAGTAACGCTCGAGCACTTCGGCGACTGAATTACTTACTGTGGGATAAATTTCGATCTTGGGGTCTCCCATTATGAGAAAACCAGCTGCAGTTAAGCGCTCGCCCATCTCTTGATCCTCTTTGTAGCGTAGCTTAGGATCAAATCCTCCTACCTCTTCGATTGACTTACGCTCGAATATGGTGCCGTAAGTTATTAACATAGAGCATGTTTCTGCTGAAGCTTCTTTAAGACTTGATTCTTGGAATAAATGTCTTGATCGCCATCGATCTACTGCCCTGTCTTTTTTTTTGGAAATAAGTGCTCCATATACTGCGGCTATCTGTGAAGTCGAAAAATGTGGCAGAGCTTTTTCAATGAATCGCTCCTCAAGTGAATTAGTTGCATCAAGGTTAAGAACATACTCTCCCGAGGTTTCCCTAAAAGCAAGGTCACGACAGTAACCTCTTCCACGATTTTGATTCAATCTGATAATACGTATCTTAGAATCTTCAATCAGTTCCTCAATTGGGCAAGGTTCAAAAGAACCGTCGTCAATAATGAGAGTTTCTGTTACGGGTAATGATTGATTCTTTATACTTTTAACAGCCGTGTGTAGTGATTCCCAGTGGTTGAAGCAAGGGATTATCGCTGAGATGGAAACTGGCTTCTTCGAGTTCAATCCTAACTTGGAAGATCAGTTTGATGTTTTGGGTTATTTAGTAAAGAAAACTGATGCTCAAAGGTAGTAGGGAAGGTTGTTCCTTGTTCTCTAAAAGCTTTACAAAAAATGGCGGTAAAGCTGTTGCTGGATTCTGGTTTATTGAGAAGCTGAGAACCTAATAAATAAGAGCTTTCGGGGAGTGTCGAGAAACCAACTTGTACAGGGACATGCTTAAAAATCTTTTCAATAATATTCATGACATTTAAGTTTTTTTTGGACTTTGACTCCAATCAGGCATGGCGACGATTATTCCAGACCATTCGTTTTCTTGTAGCTTTTGCTCAGTCATCCATCCCTCGATCTTTAGTACTTTAAAACTGAGTTCCTTTAGGAATTTAACTAAGAGTTTGGGTTTGAGATAGCGAAGATTATGAAATTCTTTGAACTTGGATATTTCATTCTTTTTGTTTTCTAAATAAAAAGTGTAGTCAATTCCAACGCAATCAAATGAAACATCCAATTTCGGTTGAACTAGCTTGGTTATTTCAAGATCCTCAGTCGAGTAGTTTTGTATTTTCAATTCAGGTTTTTGACTCAATACTCCGTCTTTATGCCAAAAATCAAAAATTAAAATTCCGTTATCCTTAATTTGATCTTTGAATCGGCTCAGTGATTTGAAAATAAGATCGTCTGTAGTTTGGTAGCATAGTGAGAAAAACAAACATATGACGGCGTCAAATTTTTTTTGACAATCATAATCTTCCATTCTTCCACAGGAAAAAGATGGAGAGCTAGAAGTGTATTTACTTTTGGATAATTTACCATTTGCAATCTGGATCATATCGGAACTGGAATCGACGCCGTTCACCTGATAACCCAATTCTTGCATTGCGAATGCGTAGTTTCCAGTTCCGCAACCTATATCCAAAATTGTCTTTGCACCGGAGTTGTAATTTTGAATTAATCCGTTGATATATGCCGATTCTTTCTGGTAATTCTTCTTCTCGTGAATCAAGTCATAGTACTTTGCAAATTCGCCGAAAACATTCATCTCAACTTGTACATAGTATTAACTTTATTGCTAGCAATTAGGCTGTCCCGTAAAAATTCAAAATTTGAGTGGGGATTCTAGCCGATAGGTATCTTTTTCGTAATCTTTACCTGTTCGTAAACCAGATGAAAGAACTAAAAAAAGAGTATCTTCCAAAGCTTCAAAAGAATGAGATTCAAGGAGATCATGAGAGACCAAATCCCCCTGCTCGACTGTTGCCATTATTACTTTTTGCTGAGGTTTCTGAGCCAAGCATTTCATTTTGCCGGAAAGTACATAGATATGCTGGATGGTTTTCTTGTGAAAATGATTTCCTCTTACCGAGCCTGACTTGCTTAGGATTATGGTTGCCCCATTGAAGTCAATTTGCTCCACAATATCTGTAATTGATCCTCTTTCATCTTTCTGTATACATTTAATTTTCTTGATTTCCATAGATTTTCGTTAATGGGTTAGTCAATTATCCTTGGGTGTGGGATTGGTATAATGAATTTTCCTCCATTTTCTCTGAATTTCTTAAGGTTGTTCATAATCTCTTCGGAAAAGTTCCAAGCGAGTAAAAGGGCATAATCGATATTATTACTAACAAGCGAGTCGTCTCCCACTACAGGAATATGTACGCCAGGGCAGTGTCTTCCTATCTTAAGTGTGCTTTTTTCAGTAACGAATTCCAATGTTTCCGTTCCAATCCGACAATAGTTTAGTAAAGTCATCCCTTTCGCTGGTGCACTGACCGCTGCTACTTTTTTTCCACTTGATTTGAGCGAGTTTAAAATAGAGATCAATGCCTCTCTGTTTCTCTTAACTTTTTGGGAAAACTTGGCTAGGGTTTCTGGACAACTCCATTTGCTGTCTTTTTCTCGTTTAAGAAAACTGGCTACCCTTTGATTAACTGGTCGTTCTCCGGTTCTAGAAATGAAAACGCGGAAGGAACCCCCGTGAATGTCTCTTTCAATGACATCGGAAACTTCCATATCAAATTGATTTGCTAGTTTGATGATCGGTTCAAGCAGTAGATATGATAAATGCTCATGATAGATAGTATCGTACTCAAGAAAATTGACCAAGTTTCCAAAATAAGGAGCTTCGAATATGAAGATTCCATTCTTTGACATCAAAATATTTACTGCTTCCATGAAAGATTTGAGGTCATCGACATGAGCAAATACATTGGTGGCGGTAATTACCGAAGCGGTTTTTTTTTCTTTAACAACTTTTTTAGCGATTCGTGGAGAGAAGAATTCATCCCAGGTTTCAATACCCCTCTTTTCGGCGATACGTACAATATTACTTGCTGGATCAATTCCCAATGTACTAGCTCCTTGTTTTGAGAAGGAGCCAAGGAGCACCCCCACATTACTTCCTATATCCACAACTAAGTCATCTTTTTTTACTTGGTATTTTTTACAGACTGACTCCGCAAACTCATCCCAGTGCAGTTGCCCAGATTGTGTCATTGAGGATTCATAAGGGTAATCGCGACGGTAAAGCACTTCTCCGGGCACCACATAACTGAGTTGCGCAAGACTGCATTCCTCACACATCAATACAGTCAGTGGGTAGT
The DNA here is from genome assembly GCA_902580225.1 of uncultured Verrucomicrobiota bacterium. Taxonomy (GTDB): domain Bacteria; phylum Verrucomicrobiota; class Verrucomicrobiia; order Opitutales; family Seribacteraceae; genus Seribacter. Next base: position 89,437 of record CACHJU010000002.1, on the reverse strand, counting down.
ATGTCTCCGGTTGTTTTAATTGATCCTCTCTCAAAAATTGGTCAGCAGGTGGGGTAAAGCCCAAATCGAGAAATTTAAAGAGTTTATTTGATCCGCAAATTCTACATCTTGTTACCATGGTAATTTTATTTTATAAATTATAATGAGAAATTTTGATAAAAGATGATTCTCTGATTTTTACCTCTATAAAAATTAAATTTTAATAGTTATTTCAAGAATCAATCAATTCCATATTAGAATGGAAATCGTAAAATGAATACACTTCATTTTTGAGCTTATCATTATGTTCTAGTAAGCATTTGCTAATATTTTCGATTTGATTTGAAAAGGGGTTCGCGAAAGGAGAGTTTTTACAAGTGAGTAATTTTTGTACTGTAAAAATTTATCCTCAATACAACTCCAAAAACTAAGTAGCGATATTATATCTTTAGTTTCTTGAGCAATTGTTTGTTTACCTAAATTTTGAGTAAATTAACAATGAGGGTTAAGGCTTGTTTATTAATCAATTTCAATTTTCATTGTGGCATCAACTTCAATATTTTTATAACAAAATTTTAGTAATTTTTGTTTTAAACTGTAAACTTGCAATTACTTTGATATATGGAATGTTAATTTCGGTAATAGATAAGGCGAAAAATTAATCGCTATTTCTCTTAACCCGATGATTCCCTTATTAACTAACCCCATATTAATTCTTAAATCTCGAGCAAAAGGAATTTATTTTATTTTTCAACTTACCTTTAATAATATTAAAATTTGATGGGCATAGCTTATCTTCTACCAACTTGTCGAAGATAAGGTTTTGTTTGATAGTTTCTGGATGCTTTAATGGAAAAGTGGTTTCTTCTAAATCGTGTGCTAAGGGGTTGATCCCGAAAGTATTTGTTGAATCCTCTCTCTCAAAACCAATATTAAGACTCATATTTGATGTTGGGGTAATTGCTAATGCATTGTTAAAGAGGCAGTTAAAATGCCACTGGTATCCCCATGCCAGCGGGTTATCATTATTATAATGAATATTAAACATTTTATTTAATGACTTTTTTGCCCTCAAATTAGTTAATGTTTTATTTAGGATTCGTTTTTGATCAACATTTGCCCATTCCATCATCTTAACATCATATAAATCCCACATTCTTTTCCATGTAGCAAACCCCCATTCAGCTATGTGATTGCTGAAAATATATGATTCATTGTTTGGTGGTAGGTAACCAGGTGACATATTTGTCGCATTGATATGACCGACATTATCATTATGGCGGTATTTTATAAGTAAATCCTTAGCAAAATTATAAAAACTCGACGATAATAAGATATCATCTTCAAGGTAGATTCCGAATTCATGTTCTTTAAACATTGTATTCATCCCGGTACAAAATGATTTTACTATTCCCTTATTTGAATTATTGTAGATTTTAATTACTTCGCAATCCCAACTCGGATTAGATGCAATGGATCTGGATTCATCACATAATCTTTCTTCGTTCAGATTCCTTGGTCCGTCGCCCATAATATACAATATTGGTGGTTCAAACTTTGCTAATTGTCGCATACATTTTTTGATGAGGTCTGGGCGAATGAAGGCCATTAACATAACAGGTACATCTGTACTCATTTTATAATCATTTATTAATTAAATAGGTTGATATATCAGTTACCTAAATTCGCATTTGTATCGATTTGTTTGGTATGAAGAATTAAGCTTAAAGTGACCTTATGGTAGTAAATGTATTTTTTAGTGCAAGATTGGATGATCTGATCTAAATTAATTACAAACTAGTTAAAATTTCACCTTTATTACACATTAAAACTAAACCTCGAGGGGGGATGAAAAACTAGATCTACTTTTTTATCGCAGTCTTATGGATTGAAGAGTGAAAGAGCAGAGCGTTTGTTTGACACAAGTAACCGCGAAAGATGATTTCAAAGTTTTATGCACTCTTTCATTACATCTTTGAGAAAGAGTAGTTTTATTTTCATCGCTTTGAACTTTCCCCATCATGTATAAAAGTAGAAGAGCAAACTTTTCTAAACGCTAAAGGCATTTCCTGAATAATCCCGTCTGATGAATGGAACAAGGATAACAGGAACTTTAATATGTCTTTTTAACTTAATTTTAGGTATTGAGAATAGGGATGAAGTAAATGCTTGCTTGCTTGTAAGACATCCTGAGAGATCGATTTGTGAATAAATAATGCATCTGCTTGAATTATTTGCCCGTGGTGGAAGTGAATCTGGTAAAAATTGAATAAATCGAAACGGTGCGTAGTTAAAAAGTTTATAACTTCTGATGCCAATGGCTGTTTCTCATACTGGGAAATAAACGAAACTTCACATAATATGCATTTTACACTATTATCTTTAAAAAGAGAAAAAGCACCTTTGAGTGCAGCTAATTCATTACCTTGAAGATCAAGTTTGATAAGATCAATAGTAGGTAAATTATTATTTTTTGACCATTTTTCAAGAGTTTTGCATGAAATCTCGACCTCGTCACTTTTTTCCATCAAACTTCCGAATGGTTGGTTTTCGGACAAGTTAGCATTAAGAATCGAATTAGTTCCTTCAGAATTGTTTATATTTAGCCTTTTTGTTTCTTCGGTTTCATCTAGAGCAAAAGGTTCAAGATGTATGTTCGAAAAGTCCTTAGTTTTATCCTTAAAAATTTTTACAAAAGGAAGATAAGGTTCGAAAGCATATATCTGTGCGTCTTTGAAAAGTTTGGATAGCTTAATTGTAATATCTCCAATTGAAGCACCGCCATCAACCACAGTTTGTACTCCTATATTACTGAGTAATCCAGCAATGACGATGAAGGGATCGTCAGAATGCTCAACTAATTTTTTAGAAACAAATCTGTAGCCAAAACGATAGGTAATATATGAAATAATTTTTTTTATTAGTTGTTTCAAATTAAGATGTACAAAAGATTGTATTAATTTAGCATTTTCAGGTTTAGGAGGTGATCAGCTATTTTAGTAGCAATCATTTGATTCATGTATGGAGAATAGTGTACTAAATCTATATACAATGACCTAGTTTCTTTCTCTTGCATATCTGCTAACCATAAAAAATTTGAGTCTTGTTTATGAACCTTAAGGTAATTGTTGAAATTTTTGTAACCCTCAGCAGAGTATTTATGAATACCGTATCCTTTATTTGAAAATGGATGATATTTTTGATCGTACTTGTAACTAGATATCGGTTGCCAGACGAAAAGGCTATTTATCCGGTATGTATTTAAGACTGCTTGAGTTAATTTTTTGTTTTCTAGGAACCTAAGATATACGCTCTTGAAATCAAAATAATTGTTGTTGTCATAATTTGAAGCAGTACTAGGTGAAGATCTTTTATTAAAATAATCCAATGCCCTTTTTATTGAGGTATTATTAAAAAGTGAAAGCAAATTAAATTCGGGTTTTTTCTTCTGAGAAAAAAATGAGTTTCGAATTGTTGAGGAATAAATTGGTTCATCATTTTTATGAATAAATTCATTAAGTCCGTCTATAAAAATTACAATACCAGGGATATATTTTTCCATAATTAGTTTTTGGATTAGTATTCTTTCCTGTGAAGAATAGTAAAAAGACCGTCCAAAGTTATATACATTAATTTCTTCTTGCACTCTATTTCTTAGATCATTTTGTAAGAAAGATGAAATTGTATTAGAATCTTTGACCCCGTATCCAAAGGTGGTTGAGCCACCGATCATAAAAATATTTTTTTTGTGTATTCCTTTTTGTAATTCATAATTATTAGATGATTCTCTATATCCTTTTTTATCAATATTTAGATATTTTCCATTGTATTCTTGTTCTGTGAACTGAGTAAAAGGTTCATAAATTAATTCCCGGCTCCATGTTTCTGTAAAAAGTAAATCTCTTTCAGTCCTATTGAATTCTGGATAGTAATTATCGAAATTTATCTCTTCATATTTTCCTTGAACAGGTAATTCCCTGAAATAATCTCTTATTAGGAAAATAACAAAAAAGGAAATATTCGATAATATTAAAATAAGAAAAAAATTAAGTATCGTAGCTCCAATAAAACTATGGATTTTAACTATTTTTTTTAAAATCATTTATGTATTTATTAAGATATTAATTAGTATTTTGAAATACATTAAATTTCATCAAAACATGGCAAATCGTTTTCAGATGTAATTGAAAATAAGGGGATATTTCCATAAAAAGAAGACCAACCTATATAACTGCTTGGAGGACCAATTAAATAATCACATTTAGAAAGAGTATACATATTTTCAAGTGGATAACCGACTCTAATAATACAATTTAAGTCTTTAAACAAAATTTCGTCTTGAGATTCATCGGACGCAATAAAGTAACTGATGTTTTTTTGTGGATATTTTTTGTTAAATTTCAAAAGAATTTTCGCATATTGTTTACTAGAATAAAAATGTCTTCCTTGGTTCCATTCTCGATAATCTGTTTGTCTTATAAGAACGCCCACTATTATGTTCGAATTTTTTAAAAGTTTCTGTATTGGTTCTTTTATATCGTGAAAGAATTTGTTATTTGGAATAAATATTTCATCTATTTCCTTTTTTGATTTTTTTGTTGATAAAGAAAAGTTGTTAAAAATAAATCCAGAAAATAATATACAAGGTTTTGAGCATTTCATCAGTTTTTCAAACGGGTTACCATCATTATCACTATAAAAAGATACGAATAAAAACCATTTGTTTATTCTAGAATAATTAATCATAGCAGGTAATTTCTGACAGAAAGAAAAGTATTCTTTAGTCAAAAAAAATTTACATCTTTTAATTGGAATAGGAAATTTAGTCAGCCTATTGTCCTTAAAAGATTCAAAAAAATCAGCATAATCATAAAAACCAGGCATCCAAATCTCACGCTTAGTTCTTTTTGAATATTCTATCAGTTGAGCGAAAAGGTATAATCGATTTCCCAATCTACCATATTGATCGATTACTATTAATATTTTTTTTCTTATTATAAATATATCAATTAATAAACTTATGCTGAAATAAAAATAAGCTATAATTTTTCGCATACTTACCATTATACTATTAAAGTTTGTAATAGTTAATTATCAAGTCTGTTTAATGAGCGAGTCGACTTGATTTGAATTTAACATATGATGTAATCGAGCTAATAGCACAAAGTGTAATTATGATATTTAACTCATTGTATACTCGAGTCTCCATCATGTTAGATCTAAAAAATAAAATTATAAGGTAGATAAAACCTACCGCAGCTAGTCGTTTGGCTGGAGAATTTAGATATTTATAAAGCAGTAAAGGAATAACCCAAAACCCTGCAAATAAAGTACAAAACCAATAAGTATTCTTCATCGCCCAATGAGCTTTTCCTGTCCATAGACCCGATATAAAATCAAGTATTGAATGGGGTTCTTCAAAGAATAAACCAGGATTGTTACGGGATATATAACTTAAATATATTCTAAGAAAAATCCAAATAATTGACTGTATAAAAATATGTTTTGAGAGATTTTTATTATATTGAAAGAATGTTTTTGGGTTTATTACTGAAGTATTACATAATAACATAAAACCAGATAGACTGATAAAGCATGCTGATTCCCGATTAAGGCAGCCAAGTATAAATATTGGGTAGAACCAAATCCATTTTTTCTTTAAGAAAAAAATGAGTCCTAACACAAAAAAGGTAAGAGAAGGTATATCGTAGCAATAAAAAAGCCCTGCACCATCTATTAACCCGTTTATAATTATATAGTTCCAAGTAATTGGAATCAGCAGAAAAAGCGATGTCCAATAATTGGGTTTGGTGTTGAGGTACGCAAATAGATGAGGGAATGAAATTAACAGACCAGACAAAAATATTATGTTAATTAGTTGAAGGACAACTTGGAAATCAATCGGGTAGGGAACTAGCCATTCAAAACAAATAGTGATAAAAGGAATGGTAGGTTCAAGAAAATTAGCCAAGACCGGTAACAATAATCTCGTTTGAAAGACCTTATCGGCTTGGTAATTTGCTATCCTTTCAGCACTTCCGGGAGGATATTCGTGAGTGTACAGAAAATAGTAATAAGTAAAGACTGTAGAACAGACGATTGAAACAAGAATAAATAAAAAATAAGACCTATTAATCAAAATTCTTACTTTTTAGCAATTATTAGAAATTGTTTCCCAAATATAGTCCATAGAAAAGGAAATCTTAAATAAAGAGACACTAAAAAAAGTGGGCGTTCTTTAACACGTACCATATTGTAAGGAAGAAATTTTGGATAGGACCTATTGATTTTAAACTCATGTATTTCAAGTAGCTCGGTTAAGGAAGAATCAGATAAGGCAACATGATGATCCCAAAAATCCCAGTATTTTCCTCTCAGAACTGAAATATTTGGTCCCATAGCAATTAAAAATCCGTTTGGTTTAAGGGATTTTTTTATCTCAATAACAGTTTTATTTAGGAACTGTTTGTCAGGTAAGTGTTCAAAGAAATTACTGGTGAATACTAGGTCTAGAGATTCTGATTCAATTTTCCATGCTTGGGAGCAATCCTGCTCATGAAAAATAATATCATTATTTAAAAGGCTTTTCGTCTTAGGGTTTAAATCCATAGCATGCTTTACTTTAGAATTTGCATGGTTAATAAATTCTCCGTAACCACATCCAAGATCTAAAATATGATCATCAGGATTAATCCATTTACTGAAAAAATTAGTAATTAATAATTTCCACACTTTATTTCTGTAAGACTCATACCCTGAAAAACGTTTTTCGTAAATTTGAGTTAAACTATTTTTGCTACTCATTTTTTCATGTAATCTCCACGACTAAAAAATTTTTCGAGCCATAAATAAGCTATAATAAAAAAGTAGCGTGAACCCATTTCCCTTAACTTTAACTTTGCCACTCCTTTCGTACGGTTTTTCCAAGAAATGGGAAGTACTTTCCATGAATACCCTCTAACTATAGCTTTGAGTGGAATTTCGACGGTTAAATTGAAGTGCGGAGAAATAAGAGGTGCACAACCTTCAATTACTTCACGCCTGTACATTTTGAAGGCATTTGTGACATCATTATATTTGATGTTAAAAGCATATCTTATCGTTGTGTTAACAAATCTGTTGGCAATTAACTTCATTTTGGGATAATCATAGATTACACTACCTTGGATAAATCGACTCCCAAAAGCACAATCGTGTCCATCCTTAAGGCATTTCCAATATTTAACTAAGTCATTTGGCGAATCAGATTGGTCTGCCATCATGATTGAGACAGCATCGCCGGTAAAATTTTCAAGCCCTACTCGTATGGCGTACCCAAAACCATTTTCACCTTGATTTTTAACATAGCGAACGGAGGGTTGTTCAGATATGATTTCTTTTAGCTTTTCTTCGGTATTGTCTGAACTCCCGTCGTCAATGAAAAGGACCTCATGATTGATTTGATTTTTTTTTAACACATCAACAATACCACAAATACATGAACTTAAGTTTTCGGATTCATTTCTTCCTGGAATAACTACAGAAAGTTTATCCATTTAAGCTATAATTCGGATCTAGGTGAATTTTTAAAACAACAACATGTTGATTATTTTCATTAGAAATTTCTTCTGAGGAAGTATTTTGGGGGAAGCTTTCTTTAAGTGCTTTTTGAAATTCTAGGTTTTCTCTAAGAGTTTCAGAATAAGCACAGTAAACTATTAGCGGTTTGGAGGATCGAAAAGCCTTTGCTTTTGGAAGGTTGTCTCCAGCGAAATGCAACCCTAGAGTCCGAAGTCGAGTTCGAAGGCACAAATCTCCTAGATCTCCAGATGGGAGAAAAAGAAGGATATCCGATTCATTTTTAGAATCTTCTTCTATAACCTGAATTGCATCGGAGAAATCTCGAGCAGCGAATCCTCTTTCTTTTTCTGTTGTTGATGCTTGAAACTCATTCTCGGTGAAAGGAGTGTAAATTAATGATCCAAAGTTGGTCGTTAATGGTAGAGCAAAACAAATACCTGAGAGCAAAATAGTCGTTATTTGCTTAGTATTATTCAACAGAAATAACGAATGACATACTGGAAGAGACAGGATAAGTGCGTATTCAACGGTGTGGGAACTATATAGAGTGTAATTGAAACCATGTAAAAAAGATACTGCGGCTAGTCCAATAAAAGGAATCGTTAAAAAAATTATGGAAACAACTTTGAATTCATAGCTCATTTCCGTTTTAATTTTCCATAAATTAATACAAAGTAAAAGAGTTAGAAGAAACCCAATAAAACCACAAATTAGTGAATGTGGATTAAGATGTTTAAGATCCATCCAAACCCTAGAAGAATTGAACTGTTTGATTAAATCTCTCATTCCGTTTGCAAACTTTTTAATTGGTAGAGTGTAGCCAGGGGCTCCCAAAGTACTCCACCCAAGCATCGCACCTCGGGTGCTTTCGACAAAATAATTACCCCATAATAAAGATTGCTGGTTATAATCTATAGATTTGTACATGTTGTGGGAAGATGCTCCTCTTTCTTTTTCATTAAAGTCTTCCAATAGTTTGTAAGGACCTAAAACAATAAAGACAGATAAAAGACAACATACAATCTTTGGAGTTTTTTTATCAATTTTGTTCTTGTAAAAAAAAATATAGGTAATGGGTATTATAGCGATAGAGAGCGACGCAATCATTCCAGATAATTTAATTACACAAAAGAGACCTAGGCAGACCGAAAAAACGAGTAGTTTTAGTAAAAGAAATAGTTTTAAGGATTCAATGCTAATGAGTTCTTGAGTAAGATAGATCGCCCATAAGATAGTCCAAGGCACTAAGCATAAAAGAGCACAATTCATAGTTCCGAAGAATATCGTTGAAGGTCCAACTCCAGAACCAAGAAGAATAGCAAATAAAATGAGAGATTCAGAGCTCATTTTAAATTGTTTTGATAACTTTAACCAACCAATACCTCCACAAGTTGATAGTATAAATAAAGATAATCTTAGAGAATCACCAACAGATAAACCAAAGTATAAACCAGGTAGTGCAATCCAACTAGCACCCGGAGGGCGAGGGCTCCAACTTGATCTGTTCTGACTTAGGTCTTCATGAATTGGAGAAGAACCATAATTCGGATATGCATCTATGCCTTGCATGTATTGATGCGAAGATAGTACTTGCCCAGCAACATCTTCTCCAACTTCCATTCCATTGTAAATGTAAAGCAATGAACTTGTGCTTGCAAGCAGGAGAAAAAGAGCAAAAGGGTTGAGCTTTTGAGGACGTAATGATGAGATGTTTATAGTTCGAATTAGAAGAGGTTGTGCATACTTTATCCACAAAATGCAGGCTACAGTTGAACCAATCAAGAACAAGAGTTTTTCATTAGAATATAGTGAAAACCATTTAGGTTCCTTGCTTCTTAGTAATCCATTTTCTAAAGCGTAAAATACAACCCACCAACAAGGAAGAGAACATAGAAAACCTAAGAGTATGTTTGAGTAATATTTATTTATTTCGATTATTTATTTGAATGTTTACCCAAAAAGCATCCGTATTTGATAATAGCGTAAAAAGCACGAAAGGCATCTTTCATTCCTATTTTTTTACCCTCTTCATAAGTTCTCCCAAAATACGAAATTCCAACCTCAAAAATTCGAATATTTGATATTTTAGCAATTTTCGCAGTGATTTCAGGTTCAATACCAAATCGATTCTCACAGAGCTTTACTTGGGATATTACCTCTTTGGTAAATGCTTTATATCCAGTTTCCATATCCGTAAGATTTAGATTGGTAAACATATTGGAGAGGAGAGTAAGCAATCCATTTGCTACGCGATGCCAAAAGAAAAGTACGCGAGTCGCAGAGTTGGTACGAAATCGAGAACCGTATACTACATCGGCTTTATTTTCTAGAATTGGGGAAAGTAAAGCGGGATAGTCCTTGGGGTCATATTCCAAGTCTGCATCTTGAATCAGAATTATTTCTCCCGTTGCACTTTCTATAGCCGTTCTGATTGCAGCTCCTTTACCTTTGTTCGATGAATGTTTGAGAGGTAATATACAATCATGTATTTGATTAAATTTTTGGATTTCTGCCCAGGTACCATCTGTCGAGCAGTCGTCTACAATTATTATCTCCAAATTTAAATTAATTATGTCAGCAACTAAAACTTTTTTTATGATTAGCTTGATTGTGGACTGCTCGTTATAGACAGGGATCAGAATACTAACTTTGTTAAATTTTTTAATATTCTTTAACATAATTCTGCAAATTAAGAATTATCTTTTTAATGCTACTAGTAAAAGATTTTTACCAATTGGCGGAATAAAAAATTTTTCAACTAATTTCAACCATGGTACAATCATTGAATCGTACCATTTTACACTTTTAGGGTTTAAGTTTCCTCCGAGCATTTTCATTACAATAAACCATGGCAGGATACCTAGTGAGTCAAAGTAATGGCACCGTTCGATTTTAAAGCCTGATTCAGAAACTAAGTTCACCAGATTCTTCTTATGATACCTTCGGAAATGTCCAATTGAAGTATCAAATGAACTAAATAGCCATCTTAAGGCTGGTACGAAAATCACTAATTTACCTTCAGGTGATAGAATTTTATGTGCCGACTTTAAGGCGAATTCATCATTTTCGATGTGTTCAAGTACATTGATAAAAAGTACCGAATCAAAAAAATTCTGAAAATCATTTTTTCTATTTTCAAAATTGTCATTTATAGAGATTACTTTCTTATGACCAAGGTGCATGCTGTTATTGTAAGTTTTAATGCATGGCTCAAAGGCATGGATTTTATTGCAATGATTTAATAGTATCTGGGTGAAGTTACCTGTTCCGCTACCAATTTCTGCAATTCTAGACCCAACCGAATTTTTAATAATATCGTAAATCCATTGGTGGTAATTTTGGGCAAAGGTCATTGATTCTAAATCTTTACCTTCATAAATGAAGTTTTTTTTATTTGAATAACTATTCATTAAAAAAAAGTTTTATTTCACAGAAATTTGATTCAATGATCTTTATTTTCATTAGACAAATTCTAGCCATTTGGGATTTTCTTCCGCATGTTGGGCAATTTCATTAAGAATATCTTCAATTTTAGTTTCAACATGCCAATTCCATGCATTTTGAGCAGTTGATGAATCCATGACGATCCAGGGTGCATCCATCGGGCGCACAACATCGGATGGTTTGACTTCCATTTCTCCGAAGCGTTCTTGGCACCAAGAACTTAGTTGTTTGAGTGACATAGAGTTTTGGATTCCACCACCTAAATTAATAATCTTGGGCGCTTCACAATCTGGTTCAATCATTTGTCGGGAGACTAGAAGGGCAACATCTTTCGGGTGAAGGGCATCTCTGACCTGATGTCCAGTACCATCAAAACCAATATATTCTAGAGGCTTCTTTTCGCGGAAGGAATTAATCCAATAAGAAAATATTCCTTGATCGGCTTTGCCAAATTGTCCGGCACCTGCGAGCACACCACAACGATTAATCCAGACGGGGAAATTAAATACCTCCCCATACTCCAAAATCAATGTCTCAGATGCTAATTTTGTTGAACCGTATAAAGAAACAGGTGCTGTCGTGGGAAACTCTTCTGAAATACCATTCGAGGACAGACCCTTAATTAAACTGTTTTCTAATTCGAAGGAATCATTAGCAGCACGAACTGGTACATTTGCCAAATCTACAGCTGAATATACCCTACTTGTGCTAAGTAAGATAAAGCCAGATTGGTGCACTTTGCAATACTCTAGTAAATTTATCGTGCCCAAAAGGTTATGTTCTACGAGTTGTCTACTAGATGAATGGCCATTAAAACCTGCAAGCACAGAGGGGTTGGCTGCACAATCGATTACCCAATTAACAGGAGGAAGCGCGTCAATATCTGATTTAGAGCGTATATCCCCCCTGATAAAATCAATATTATTTTTTCTTAAATAATCAATATTTACTTCACTACCTTTACGAGAGAGATTATCAATTCCAATAATTTTAAAGTCAGGATGAAAATTTGTAAGATGATTTGCAAATGTATACCCAGCAAACCCAGCAATTCCGGTAATTAATATTTTCAAATTAATGTAGGTTTAAAAGAATAATATATTGAAAAAAACTTATTTACTTTCGAAGGTAATATTATCATTTGATAGTTTTGGTAATTTGTAAGATTAATAAAAAAAGAGGATATTACGGTTGGTATGATGCTTAGCTCTCGAGTAAGATGAATGTGTAAAAACTTTCATATTGGAAATTTACCGAATCAAACTTAGGCAACCGTTTTATAGCGGCCAGATATTTTAATTTTAAAGTTTTTTTGGACTAAAGTCATTGGGAATAGCCAAAATCGGTGAACAAAATAGCTGTTTTATAGAAAATGAAAATTATGATTTTTTTATTTCAGTCGAATGAGGGCGGGTTTGAATTATTTTTTAGTCGATATATGCCAACTCCAAATGGAGCAAGTAAAGTTTTTACAAAATTTAAAATGGATTTTTTGTTAGTCAACTTTGGGATGGAAATTCCACGAGTTTTGGATTGGACTTCTAAGGTAGTAACTTTATTAGGAAAAAAACTATTTATACAAGCAGCAGTTTCAGACGTACAAATAATCAAATTTTGAAAATTACCTGATATGCATACAAAATTTTGTTTATTTCCTGATAACGCCTTTTGAATTGAAGGGGTTTGGAATGGAAGCAATATTAATCCCTTTTCTGAAATTGAATCTAAGGCAATTTTCAATTCTTCGATGGAAGTTTTTTTCTCGAGTAAGATAAGATCGAAAGGTTTTTTATGCTTCAATAAGTTTTTACTAAGAATTTTTGTACGAGAAAAGCAGACATGTCCTCGAAAGTTTGTAGCAGTTCGATAAAGTTCAATTAAGCTGCTCGAAGTACCAAAATGAAGGTAGGAGGTGCTACAAAATGTTGTGATCTCAGCTTCAGGACAAACCATTGTGCAGCTCAGTAGGTTGAGTGGAGTTTCGATATCAACTGAGCCGATCTTCCTATGTTTTCCTGTCGAACAGATTTCATTAATGATCAAAATCCTTTCGATTTCTGATTCTTTTAACTGTGATATGGGTAAGTCTTGCAGTAATGCCTTAATCAATGAGATAACCTCTTTATGTGAACTCTTTATTTGAACTTTTTCTGGGGAGTAAGTCTGAGTGTTACCAACCGGAGCTGAATATGCTTCTTGTGTGACAGCCAGTAGAGGTGCTCCCCAATTCCGTTGTGTGGGCCGTTCTTCAGACTCAAAGGGATTGTAAGAATTCTGAGTCCACATTGAAATTGTCCTATTTCCTCCGGCTAATCCGGGCAAATGTTCCATATGATAAGAAATAATTCCAAATGAGGACAGGTCCATCCAGTTTCTAAATTTCGATACTTTAAGAAAAATTTCAGTATCATTACCTCCCCATCCAATAGATCTTTCATCTAGTCCTTCCATCTTGTTCCATAGTCCCCTACTCATTCCGACGACACCAGCTCCCCCTCCCCAGTGCATAGAATCAGAATCACTTTTGAAATTAAAAGAGGAAAGTTTGATTATTCGGTCTAATTCCAAATGATTTGGTTCTGCATTCAACAAGCGCCATGGAATCTGTTTTCTTTCAATCATTAGAAAAGTCTCAGACAATTGAAAGGGAGTCTTAAACTTACCATTACAAAGTTGATGCAGAGTAAATAGAGATGCTGATGTCAAAAAAGTGTCAGCCCCCATCCCAAAAAAAAAGTCTGCAGAAGATCTACGAATGGCTATATTAAGTGGGAGGGATGAGGGAATTCCTTTAATATTTGGACTGCACTTTTGAATGTCTTCTTCATTTAAAGTAATGAAGTCAACAATTTCCGAAGCACCGTCAATTAAAGTCAATGTCTCCCTTAGTGGTGGCTTGCTGCCCCAATCAACTACGGTGAGCTTAATATCTTTAACCTTCTTAATTTCGGTTACACACATAACAAAATAATTAATGCATGTACGCAAACGATACATGAAATCAGGCATGTAATCATCATCTCTTCCGAAAATACAAAACTCGACCATACAGCTATTGCGAATAATGCACGATATGGGAACCCATGGATTCAAAATGAAAGGGAACATGTAAAAAATCAGACAAATCATTAATCAATCGATTTTTACGGGAAGGAGGGACATAAAATATAATGAATCCCCCTCCTCCAGCACCAAGTAATTTACCACCTAAAGCACCAGCTTTTAGACCACGCTCATAGATTAAGTCAATATTTGGATTGGAAATTTTTTCAGTCATGGAACGTTTAATCTTCCATGACTCGTTAAGCAATTTACCAAATTCATCAAGATTTGATCCTGTGTCCTGTAGTATGCCAATTGCTTGCTTAACCATTTTTTTCATTTGGCCCAATTCTTTAATCTTTTTAGGAGTAACTTTGATTTGCGTTTTGGCAACTTCCGATGCGGTTCTCGAGATTCCGGTAAAGAAAAGAACTAAAGAATTTTCAAGACCTTTTAGACGATCTGGTTTTATAGTAATTGGTTGTACAACAATTCGATCATCTTTAAAGAATTCGATTAAATTAAATCCGCCAAAAGCCGCCGCAACCTGGTCTTGGGAACCAACATGTTCTCCGATTATTTTTTGCTCAATTTCAATTGCTTCGTAGGCAAGCTTTCGTTTTGTAACGAATTGTCCGCATAAGGCATAGAGAGAGTGTAGTAATCCTACAGTAAATGCCGAGCTTGAGCCTACACCTGACATTGCAGGAACATCACCAGTATGAACAAGCTCAATCCCATTTTTGATTTTAAGAAATTTGAGGCAAGCTTTTACTGAAGGGTGCTGAATGTCATTAATCGAACTAGTGTATTCGCTTTTATAGTAGCGTATGCGAAACTTGTGATCAAAGAAGGGCGGTAGTTCCCGAACAGTCAAGTAATTGTACTTTGAAATGGTCGTACTTAGAACTTCCCCACCATGTTCTCTGTAGTAAACTGGGTAATCCGTGCCTCCTCCAAAAAAGGAAATACGAAGGGGGGTGCGAGTTATAATCAAAACTTAGATTGAGATGACTTTTGGAGAGTTAGTCAATAAACTTGCCCTTCTCATCCCGATGCGAAAGGGTTGGGTTTTTAGTTGGCCACCAAATTTTATACATAGGATCATTCCACTTTATAGTAAATTGTTTTTGTGGGTTGTAGTAATTGGATTGTTTGTATTGATAAATTGAAGTTTCTGTGAGAGCAATATGCCCATTGCCAAATTTGGGAGGAACTAGAATCTGAACTTGGTTCCTGTCAGAGAGTGTAAAGCCCTGCCATTGTTTGTACTGGTCTAGGGAAGGGTCATTATTAACAATTACCAAATAGAATGATCCATGGATACAACTTATTAATTTCCAGGTTTTCTGATCTCCATGAACACCTTTGAGGCAATTTTTACGAGTTACTGAAATATCATCTTCCACGAATTTAACCTTAATGCCTGCTTCCCTATATTTTTTCTCATTGTATGTTTCTAAATACCACCCGCGGTGATCTTCGAAAGGGTCTAGTTTTATTTGGAGGACACCCTCAAGTTTTGTTTTTTCTACTAACATATATTTTAATTATTTGAAGTAATTTTTTTTAAGTTCAAACTCGTTTTTGTTTTTACAGAACCAATTCCAAGTCTCTATTAATCCATCTTTAAGCGAAAACTTTGGTTGATAATTAAGCCATTCTTTGGCCCTTTGAATATCCAATAGTTTAAGTGGTGCACCTGATGGTTTGGATAGATCAAATTCATACAAACAATTAGTAATTTCAGATAAGGTTTCTACAAGTTCCTTTACTGAACATGCCTTGCCTGAACCTATATTAACAAATTCTCCACGAGTACCTTTTTCGAGAGCAAGCAGGATACCGTCTGCTGCATCAGCAGAATATAGGAAATCTCTTTTAGCGGTGCCGTCCCCCCATACTTTCAGCGGAGTTTCGCCACTTTTAATTCTAGCCATTAGAGACGCTATAACCATGGCATTTGTGGGATCAAAATTATCTCCTGGTCCATAGACATTTGGTAATCTGACTATGGAGAAATTTTCCAAACTATGCTGTACTTTGTAAGCGTGGATTTGAAGCTCTCCCATGCGTTTGGCCCAACCAGCAAAGTCCATGGGGGGTTTTTCATACTTTATTTCCTCATGAAGTACAGCTTCATCTGCTGGATAGGCTCCAATTGAGCTAGTGTAAACAAGCGCCTTAACTTGATTTTGAAATGCAGCTTCTAAAAGATTACAGTTCATCATCATAGTTGGCACGAAGTGGCTTGCGAGATGAGATTTACTAATTTCGATAGAGGCTTTGATCCCTGCTAAATGACAAATATAGTCAAAACCTTGTGTTATTTTCTTACAAAAACCTAATTCAGTTAAATCCCCAAAAGTTAAGTTAACCCGGTTGTCGACCGTTACTTGATCAAGCGAAACAATTGTTACCTTACTTCCTTGCAGCAGAAGTTTTTCCACAACTTGTCGGCCAATAAGTCCTGTGCCTCCAGTAACCAAAACTTTTTTTTCATTAAAAAAATTATTCTTCATTTATTATATGGGTTTCCAAACAATTAAAGATGATTCATGCCAAACTCCTCCAATTTCGGGTCGTTTTGAATGTAGAATTTTCAAAAGACCATTACTTTCGGCATCGATGAGAGCCTTCAAGTAGCCTTCAAGATAATTCCTTTTTTTGGAATACTTTATAGCCAGTAAATCGAAACAATTATTTTCATCATAATTTTCCATAATCGGCTCATAATGAACTACAATTGAAGGTTTTCCTTTCATAATAGCATTAAGCAAATTTTTGTGTGATTTTCCAATCTGTTCGAGTGCATGAACAGTTACGACTGCAGAAGAATTTGAAAAATCTAAGTTTGTCAATGGTTCGAAGAAATTCAGCTCTTTTCCTACAATTTTGCGATTTAAATAAAGACCCATCTTGTTGGCAATTTGAACAGCTGGTTTAGCCCAATCGTAGCCAGTTAAAATCTTATCAGGAAAAAGATTCGCAAATGTCCAAAGATTACTACCTGAACCGCAACCAAGCTCGTGAATTTCATCGTAAGGATAGAGGAATTCATTGAAGATTAATTTTCTTACTATATTAAAAAGTTGATACTCTAGCATGGAGTTTGGTGAGACAATTATATCTTTTTCAAACCTTAGGAATTTATGTTCTTTCAAGTACCGAGGCCTAACAGTTTCATCAGAAAATCCTTTTTCTTCAATTATAGAAAGATTTTCTCCCCAACCTTTATTCCACGCATCGAAATTTTCTTCTTTTTCTCTTTGAATTCTAGGGTTATCGATTAATTTCAAAAATTCAGAAATGTATTCTAAGCATTCAGATTTTGAGGCGACACAGTAATTTCCTACCCATGATAATTCTTCAGCAAGAGAATGACTATTGAATTTCGATGAAATTGATAAGCGATTTGCTAAATCATTTAAATTAAAATTTTGATTAAACTTCATCAGAAAAGAAAAAAATTAGAAATTTCAAATTTTATAATTTATTCTTTTACTAAATAAGCACCTGGATTAGGACACCAATCAAATCGCTTAAGGGATACTTTCTTATCTCCAAAAAACTCATCGACCGCTTTAGACTCCCCTTCCCAAGGACGTATTCCATATTCGTCAAAAAGAACAATACCACCAGGAACTACCAAGTCCCATAAGTATTTTAGGCCAATTTTCGTTGGTTGGTACATGTCACAATCAAAATGTAGTAGACAAATTCTTAGTCCAGGATTGTTAATAACGAACTGAGGAACGCTTTCTTCTATATCACCCTTCACAAGTTTGACTCTGGGTTTGTAAGGGATGAAGCGATCTTTATCAAAAATACCTAATGCATCTTCTAGAATGTCTTCAAACACAGCACTATCAAAACCGCCTATGTCTTTATCAACAGATGAGATTGAAACTCCATCCTTCTCATCCATTTCATTGAACCCAGAGAAATTATCAAAACCAAAAACCTGCTTTTGCCTGTCTCCCATATTTCTGATTTCTAAAAAGTTGGCCCAATTCATTAAAGTAGTGCCACGGTAGACTCCTAGTTCAACAATATCGCCCGGTAAATCGACAACATTTCTAAAAAGCTCATAATGAGCCAAGAACTTTTTGAGAAAAATTCTTCTCGTGTATATTTGGAAGTTTCGGGATATTTCTTCTTTGGAAATATTAAATTTGTCAAAGTGTTCATTGAGCAATGATTCGATGCTATCATCAGCTGCAAAATTATCCCGACCGTCGAATTGTCTTTGATTGGTTTTGTTATCTTTCATTAGATTCTTTTATTTTTATTTTCTACCTTGGGGATCGCGTATAAAGATTAAATCATCGAAATAATTTGATAGATTAGGGTCATCTTCATGAAGTAATGAGAATTTCATATTTTCTAATCTGTTAATTATTTTTTCTCGATCATCAGTACGGTGTCTTTCTATACTAACTATTTCTGATGATTTTATAGCTTGAGTAGAACCATCCATTACTTGCTCTTCCATACCCTCGACATCAATTTTAATCCATTCTGGAAGTGAGATAGACAACTCTTTAATGATTGAATCAATTTCTACTTGCTGAACGGTAATATTTTCAAGGTATCTGTCGTCCAACCAAGGTCTTGGCTTTTCATTGAGTAATAGTCCTGAGAGGGCGTGTACATATCTAGAAACTGGTAACTGGATAAATTCACTTGTATGTCCTGCAGCTACATTCATGCATGTAACATTGGTGAATCCATTTGAGAAAATATTCTTTTTTAAAAGCTCAAAAACATACGGATTCGGTTCGACTGCTAAGATTTTTGCATTTGGGAAATGCTTTTTGACATAAAGTGTAAAAAAACCATGATTTGCTCCCACATCAACAATCCAACCGTTACCTGAAAAAAATTGTTGAACTGCCTTGAAGTGATTGTTTTCTTTGAATATTTCCTCAAAAATTTCTAATGTGCAAATTGCTCCACATCTTTCAGAGGAAAAACTCACCCCATCAAGATGAAATTCGATGACTTCTTTCGAACTATTGAATATATTGTGATTTAGTAGGTTGGTCTGTTCTTCAAATAATTCTTCAATTAATCTATCGGAGCTTTCATTTTCGGATACGCTTAAAAGCCAAGTTTTGTTAAGCAATCTAGGCACAATCAATCATTCAAGTCAGAAGAACCGTTTTTTTGAACAAAGATATTTCTCTCAAGGTCGTAATAATCTTTTTTTTCAAGTGCATCAGGTTTTCTAATGAATCTAAATTCGAAACTAGATCGTTCCCAAATAGAATTTTGTGGAGCAAAAGTCCTGTGCGGAACAAAATCACCGAAGATAATTGCATCTCCTAATTCCAAATCAAAATGAATAAGTTTTGTAAAATCCTGCTCAAGTCCGGCGGCAAAACCATTAGATGTTGGAGAATGTTGAAGATAAGGTTGGATTTCCTCGGAAAATTGCACGGTTACACGCTTTTGAGGATTTTCATCTAAGGGGATGAAGCAAGTCATGATTTGAGCATGAGCTTTGTCCCCTAAGGCTTTGTTGAACCCAGCATCTTGATGCCAACGAACCTCCTGAACTTCTCTTTGAATATTACGAAACTGTGGAGGATAATATACCCACAAGAAATCTTCCAAAGATTGGGTCATTTCATTGCTAGCATAACGCCAAAGGTCATAATTATTTGTATTGAGTCTAAGGTGATCAGGAGCTTCACCTCTAGAAATTGCATTTTTGTCCCTTTCAGTGAGTGGATGTTGATCACATTGAATCAACCCATCGAATATTCTTTTTTTTGCAGTGGTTAGAGCTTTTGCATCAAAGGCATGCTTAATATGCTTGAGCACATAGTGAGAGGAATCGATAACTTCAGCGTTCATCTATTATCACAATACCAATCTATGGTTCTTTTCAGCCCATCTTTCAAAGATATGGAAGGTTCAAAGTTCAAGAGACTTTTTGCTTTATCCACATTGACAGATCGGAATGGAATTGTAGTTGGTTTGGATTCATCAAATTCAACTTTAGCAGACTCATGTCCAGAACCTTGCAGAATATACCCAACGATTTGTGCAATGGTTGTTGTTTTTCCGTATCCTATGTTTACAGGGTCGCAGGTTGGAGATTTTTCAAGCAATAGAAGGCAAGCCTCCACTAAATCTTGAATATGAAGAAAATCCCTTGTTATGTTTTGTGCTCCCCATACAATAAAGGGATTTTCTTTGGCTACTGCTCTGCGAATGAGTGCAGGAATGACATGACTGGTAACCGGATCAAAATCATCTCTTTCCCCATACACTGCTGTTGGGCGGCAAAGGGCAACTTCCATGTCTGAACGCTGATATGCAAATTCAGCAATTCGCTCAAGGTATCTACGCATCCAGCCATACCCAAAATAGGATGGATGCGTCTCCCCGCTCCAAAAATCATCTTCTTTTACTGGGTGGTCGAATTCGGGATATCCGGTGCTGCTGCTGAAGAGAAGTATCCTTTTTACTTTTTGAGACCAAGCTGCTTGAAGCACCCTCGAAGTAAGAACTAAATTTTCCGTTATCGGGCTTAGTGGGTTACTAGCATTGGTTACTCCTGCGGCAGATACTGCACCCGCAGCGTGAAAAACAAAATCAATACCTTCGCAAGCTCGATTTGCTTCCTCTTGAATGGTTAGGTTCGCTTGGAAGCCATCCAGCTTTTCATGAGTGCGGTGCGGTTTGCGAATGTGAGTTGTCGTCCGCACAAAAGCTCCTTTGCTGAGTAACGAATCGACAAACCAACTGCCAACAAAACCAGTACCGCCAGTTACCAATACTTTTTGTCCCTCATAAAAACTCATAATAACATTATTCTTTAAGAAAAAAAGCACGTATGGATTCAACATCAAGCCCTGCGAGTTTTCGAACATCGTCAATGGTACCATAACTACAACAGAAACGGTCGGGTAGTCCAAGTTTTTTAACTGGAGCATCAATGTTTTCGCAAACTGCCTCAAAAAGTCCGAAAGCATCATGTACTACTTTTATCTTTGTATTTTTAAACTTTTGCAAAGGTTCAGAATCAAATGGCTTTAATACATTGTAATAAATTAAATTAGCAGATATCCCATCGAGTGCAGCCCTGACATTTTTCAAAATTGGTCCAGCAGTTACCACAGTGAGGTCAGCCGCTTGATCCTGCAGGATAATACCTTTTCCTGGGGTGATGTCATTTATGTCTTCTCCATGGGGGTTGTCAGAAAGCCGGATGTAAGAAGAACTACTGGAAAATAGATAATGGCATAATAATTGGTCAGTTTCTTTTTTGGAACCAGGTTGGCAAATTTCAAAATTAGGCAACATTCTCATCCAACCGGTATCCGTCCAAGCATGGTGGGTTGTTCCATCCCAAGCGTAGTCAAAAGTGGCACCACAACTGACGATTTTAGCTGGTAATTCATTATAAACGAGATCGAGCTTAATTTGTTCCATAGCTCTTTCCGTGACAAATGGGGCAATAGAGTGCACTATTGGAATAAAGCCCTGAGAGCTCAAGCCGGCGGCAACACTGATCAAGGTTGCTTCGCAGATTCCCAAATTGTAAAACCGATTTGGATATTTAGCTTGAAATTCTCGAAAAAGAAACACGCTAATGTCCCCAAAGAGCAAAGCAAACCGAGGCTCATCTTCTGCGAGTTTGAGTAAAGTGTCTTTGAATTGATTACGCATCAAGTTCTTCTAATAATTGATTTAATTCCTGCTCATTTGGAGATCTGCGATGCCAAGCAAAAACATCATTAACTAAGGTTCTACACCCATAGCCTTTAATGGTATTGGCCACAATGCATTTAGGTCTTCCATTAACTGGCAAAGATAAGACTTTCTGCAACTCATCTATATCGTTTCCATTAACCTCGTGAACTTCGCAACCAAAAGCTGAAAAAATTTCTGCGGGTTTTCTAATTTGTAGGCATCTTGATTGTGACTGGTTGTTGTCGTAAAGGATTGTCAGATTATCTAGTTTTTGACCGACCGCGACCATTACTGCTTCCCAAACCGTTCCCTCGTTTGATTCTCCGTCCCCAATAAGACAATAAACTTGGCGATTGGTATTATTAATCTTTTGGGCTAATGCAATTCCAGTCCCAACGCCTATACCATGACCGAGTGAACCGCAGGATACTTCAACCCACGGTTGCTTGACACGATCTGGGTGGCATCCGAAAATTGTACCAGCACCACCAAAGGAATGAACAATTTTAGGATCAAAGTATCCAAGTTCTGCTAGACAACAGTAATAGCCAAGTGCTGCGTGCCCCTTACTTAAAATAAAGATGTCACGGTCTGGATCTTTAGGTTCATTTGGATTATGATTCATTATTCCATAAGTAGCCAGAACCATTTCAATGATTGAAAATGAAGTAGGGATGTGCCCATGTCCACTTTTATGGGAGGATTCTAAAATGTTTTTTCTAACTGACCTAGGACTTGCTAAAGAGACCATGGAGAATACTAATCGAGAATGGCATATGAAATTCGGGCAGTTGTGGGAAGTCTTTCGATCTTAAGATTATTTAAACCGAAAACTTCATCAACTGCCAATGTTTCACCTGGAAAGTAAGGATCGCAAAGTTCGTCAAAGACAAGAATGGAACCTTTGGGCATACGGTCCTTTAGACATTCAAGAGCGACTTTTGTAGGGCGATAAATATCGAAGTCAAGAATAGCCATGGAAACTATGGACTCAGGATTATCTGAAAAGTATTTCGGAATGGTAGTTTCGGCATTTCCTTTAACAAGTTCAAACCTTTGGATGTGAGACATTGGATTTAGAGCTTCCTGTAAACTGAGAACTTCTTCTAAGTGTTTTTCGTATGACTTACTGACACTAAAAGATCCGTCGACGCATTTACATTTTTCTCCATCTTCTTCGCTCATTCCGACGAACCCCTCAAAGGTGTCAAATCCTACAATTTTTCGGTGACGGTTGAAGGGTTCATAAATTCCGCGTAAGGCTGACAACAAGGAAAGGGTTTGTCCCCACCTCACTCCAAATTCCATGACCACTCCGTGAAGAGTGAGGATTTTTTTGTACAATTCATGAAAAAATAAAATTCTAGAAAGTGTTTTGGAAGTTAAATATGTGCCTAAATTAGCAATAATTTCATCTGATGGTATAGGTGAATTTAGGAGCATCTCAGAGAATTGAGCGTTAGCGTCTTTTTCGGAATCGCTCGAAAGAACGATGGCACCATGAGATTTTGTTTTTATTTTGTCCATGTTAGCTGGTTTTTTTTCCACCAATCAATTGTTATTCTTAACGCGTCATCAAATGTAAAATTTGGTTTCCAATCAAGTGAGGATTTAACTTTACTGCAATTAAGGAGTCTTTTGTGAGTTGCGGGAAATGCTGATTTTAGCCAATTGATTTTTTCAGGTGCATGTTCTGATAAAATTAGGATTTTATCCAACGCATTCTGAATTGTTATTGGGACTCCCCAACTCGCGTTATAAATACTTAAGGATGAATGGTCTTTATATGTGCATTTTATAACAAGCGATGCAAGGTCATCGCAATAAATTAGATCACGAGTAGTGTCTCGAGGACCAAAAATTTCAAAAGGATCTATTTTTTTAATACCTTTTGAGATAAGGGCAGGGATGAAATTCGATCTGTTGGGGTGAAACTTATCAAATGGACCGAAGATATTTCCTGCTCTCAGAATAATTACCTCCAAATTCAATTTGTTGCCCCAAAATTGAAGAAGTTTTTCAAAATACCTAAAGGTCCACCCAACTCCAAAGATTGATACTGGAGGAGGTAAGTTGAGATCTAGTTCATCTTCCGAAAGCACAGTTACTGAATCTTGATAAACAGTAGCTGAACTTATGAAGATAATTTTCTTAATTTTGGATGTTGGAAGGAGACTAAATATATTAGCCATCAACTTAAGGTTTCCATTTATTTGATCCTCCGGTCTTTCGGAATTCATCTTTATGCCACCTGTGATCGCAGCACTCATGATCAAAATGTTACAATCGTTAAATATTGAAGAATCATCTGTTTCGGATAGATCAGATTGGATGTACTCCGTTGTTCTGGAGGCTTTTACGGTCCATTTCTGAGTGTGTGAGCACGCTCTAATCAAAAGCGGCGATGATGATTTTTCGTTGAGTCGAAGAATTGCTCTCCCTAGCATTCCAGATCCTCCTGCTAAAAAGCATTTCATGTTAACGATCTTTTAGATAGTAGAAATCTAGATAAAATAGCCAAAGGTAACATTACAAAAATTTCTTCTTCCAAAATCATTTTTTGGATCTTTTCAAAGCTGAAGATTTGAACGGCTTCAATTTCATCATCGTGAGGTGAACGATTTTCAAATTCTTGATAGTTTAAGTTTATCGAGAACATATTTGGAAACATCGGCATTCGAGTAGGTGAAACGACTAAAGGATTCATTGGACACAATCTTGACTTATCTTTAACTGAAATACCCGTTTCTTCTTTAAATTCTCGTAATGCTCCAGATTCCGTTTCTTCATCTTTTTCGAGTCCCCCAGCAGGTAATTCCCATGTCGAACAACCGATTACCGGTCTTTTGACTTTTACAAGAAGAACATTAATTTTCTCAACAATTGGAAGTACAACCACCTGTTGAGTCGAATATTCAAGAATATGATAATCTTTATTAACTAGAATAGAAAACCAATTAGTTTTATAAAAACTTTTAGAACTTTGCTTCCATTTTTGAAAGAATTTGTGACACGAAGAGATTTTATATTGAGGGGGCATTAGCGTACAAGAACAGCACCATTTTTCTTTATGTGTGATCGCCAGTATTCTAGCAGGTCGGTCATTGTTTGCTCGAATGGGATTTGAGGTTTCCAGCCCGTATGTTTATAGAACTTAGATGTGTCAGGGATTTGAGCATCTGCATCTAATGGGCGAATCCTTTCGGGGTCGGTTTCAATTTTGATTTCTTTTGAGCGAGTAGAGAGAGAAATTAAAAAATCTAACATCTCCTCGATCGTTTGGGTATGTGTACCTCCAATGTTGTAGAACTCACCTGGAGTAGGGTTGATCGTAACAAGCATGTAATAGGCTCGGACTGCATCTCGAACATCGGCCCACGTTCGCAATGAGTTGAGGTTTCCAGTTTTTACAATGGGCGGAATAAGATTGGCTTCGATCATTGCAATCTGTTTCGCAAAGGTTGACTCAGCAAATACATCACCCCTGCGAGGACCAGTGTGCGTAAACATCCGTGTAGTCATTACCTTTTGGCCATAGGCTTCTGCATGAAAACGCCCTAATAGGTCGGTGCCTGACTTTGATATGGCATAGGGTGATGCAGGGTGAAAAGGACAATTTTCTGCGATAGGTAATTTTTCTTTCGGGACTCTTCCAAAGACTTCAGACGACGCACAAACATGAATTATTGGATCAATCCCATCGCAGTGCCTCAAGGCTTCGAGTAATCTGGCAGTTCCTAGAATATTAACATCAAGAGTATGAATCGGTGAGGAAAAGCTTGTAGTAGGATAACTTTGTGCAGCTAGGTGAAATACATAGTCAGGTTTACTGACCTCAATTGCTCGTTG
This sequence comes from uncultured Verrucomicrobiota bacterium, assembly GCA_902580225.1. GTDB lineage: Bacteria > Verrucomicrobiota > Verrucomicrobiia > Opitutales > Seribacteraceae > Seribacter. The sequence continues at coordinate 63,856 of CACHJU010000002.1, read as the reverse complement.
TAGCGATAAGATATCACAGAGGTCTCCATCTATTAAATAGACTCGGTCTTTGCAATTTACCCGATCAAGTAAATGATTGATGTTATCAAGTGGACTGCGCCACCTGCACATACCGAAAATGTCCCAGTCAGTATTTTCTAAAATAAAGTCGGCCAAATGTGACCCTACCATACCTGTAATTCCTGTAATTAAAACATTCACCGCGTTATTGAATTATGAATATAGCGTTTAATCTCAAAGATTTAAAATAATTGTCAATGTGGTAATCCGTAAAATCATTTCTTTATTAACAACTAAATCTATCCTGTGCCATTGAAAATAAAGTAATTAACTGCAATAGATTTAAATTAAGTGTCGCGTCAAGGTTGAGCATTGAAAAAATTATCTGCTCTTGCGTATGAGATTGGAGTACCAATATCAATAAATCCCTTATCACACTGTACAACCTGTAACTTACCTAGAAGCGATGGAAGAACTTCTTTTTCCATCGAAATAAAAGTATTTTTACTTAATGAATCGATAGAAGAACGATGAAGCCAATAAATCCCTGCGTTAATATATCCAGGATTTGACTTTGCGTTTTTCTCTTGAAAGGAAAGAACATTGTTCTGTTTATCAAATTTGACGGTTCCAAATCTTGAAACATCATTAACTTTATGTACAAAAATCAAAGATTTTTGAATGTTGAGCAGAGATTGAGCATTGAGGTCAAAAGAACAATAGGAGTCTCCATTCATAACCATGAACCATTCACTTTCTAATTTTTGGGATGCTTGAACAATTGCACCTCCTGTACCAAGCGGAGAAGTTTCTCTAGAGTATCTTATTGAACAATCTTTATATTCAAAACCTATTTTGTTTTGAACCTGATCATGATTGTAGCCAGTACACAGTACTATATCTTGAAAATTATTAGAATTTAGAAGCTCTAATAAATATGATAAGAAAGGGCGACCGTTGACATTCATTAAACATTTTGGATAGCCATTTGATACGGAATTAAGACGAGTACCAAGCCCTCCGCATAGAATTAATGCTGTACTTGGCATTGCGAGTTCTTTTTCAAGAGGTTAATTCTTTCGTTTTGCTATTAGTTATCATTGACAAAGAATTAAAACAATTAAAAGTTTTGAGTATAATTTAAAATGATTTTCTTCTATTTGCGTGGAAGTAACTTTTTTATTTTCTAGAAGAAAACGCACTTTTTCGCTTCAACTATCATGGTGATAGTAAGAGGATATGCCAAGAATCATGATTTGGAATTAAGATAAGAATAAATTGCATGTGCAAATGATTCGTAGCCTTGGCGATTAAGATGGATGGGGTCCCTCGGACCATGAAGCAGGTGTGAGTTAGACTGTTGTTGGAGGTATTCCGTACAATCAATAAAAGCAAAACCTAAGTTACTGGTCATCTTGCTTAGATTTTTCCGAATTAAACGATTCTTTTCTTTAGCTTCAGAGGGTTTAAATAAACCATTCCTTTTGTTTCCCCATATGTCCAATGGAGCAGGGGAGATTTCGCAATCAGCAAACCTATAAATGGAAAGGGATGACGGTAGGTAGACTACGCTAATTTTAGACTTAGTAAAATTACTTTTCAGGTAAGACAGAGATTGTTCAGTAATTTTTAAGGAGAGATTGATCTCTTTGTCGCTTAAAAGAAGAGCTGGGCCTTCACTATAACCCAATTCTTTTTCTTTTCCATTAATAATGGCAAGGTTAGAGGCAGAATTTTGAATTTTATTGAGTGAGCTCATACCCTTCTCGCTAGTGTCTAGGTCCCTGTCAAAATACTTCTTGTTTTCTGGGAAAAACTTTTTCCAATAATTCTTGGTTAAACCTGAAAAAAGATTCCAACTTGCTATGTGATCTGTCCAGGAGGTTTCTTCCGAAAGCTTGTTTGCTGCTTTCGTAAAAATCTCCTTAAGTTTGTTGGTGTAATGCAAATCTATAGAAGCATTCAAATCAAGACCGCGTTGTTGAATTTCATGTAGGTTATTGATTAAATCGTTACCCTCATAAAAAACAAAAAGAATTTCTTGCGGATCTTCAATTTTTGACCACATCCAAGAGCGTTGTAGTGTTCTGAGCTCTCCAACCATATGTATAGACGATCCAAAAGAGCCATACCCAGGATAACCGAATGAAACAACATCCTGGGCCAAAGCTGAATGTAAGAGATGGTGAGTGGCAAAGCTTGGTTGTCCCATACTCCATGAGTTGTCGTACAACCATGGACCAAATCCGTAAACATTACTATCGCCAACAATAGCCAAGTAATTTTTTGGGATGACTTCTTTTTTTGAATATTGCCCGAGTTTGTGAATTAGCCCGGTTGTATGATTGAGAAATTTATAGGGCAAGTCCTTTAGTTTGTAATGAAGCAAGACTTCGCACAAAATCACGATTACAATGAACCATAAGAGCAAAGGTTTGAGAAGAGATCGAAGGTTTAAAAAAATCATCCAGGAAGAGGCAGTTTCAGGTCTTTCTTTTTTTCAAAAAGGGTACAATGAAAAGTAAGGTTTTCGTTTAATTTCCCTAAGTCTTTTGAATTAAAAAAGGTAGACTGAAAATGGAGAAAATCCTTTTTACCTCCAACAAGAATGAACGATTCAAAATCATTCAAACTACTTGCATTTACCAGTTTCAATTCAGAGGAATATTGAGAGTAGATAGTATGTAAATTGTCATTATTAACCCAGAAGTGTGATGTATCTGGATTGGTGTATGCATTTGGAAAAAACACTGGATCTCCGCAGAATACTAAGGGGACACCAGCATGAATCAGCTCCTCACTTGCTAAGAGCCAATGGTAGAAATTTCTATCTTTTTCGTATGAAAAACAGCTCCTTCTGTGATGTAAGAATAGTAAAGTTAAGCAAAGTGCTAAAACAGCCAAGATAGGAGCCCTTGCAACTACTTTACTCTTTAAATCAATTTCGCTGACCCTTGAAACTATTTTGTTAGAAGCAAAACAGACTATGAAAATTAGACCAGCATCTTTGGGAATGAAGTAGCGATCTTTGAATATATTGATGGGAAAAAGATGAGAAATGGCCCAAATAAGAAAGGGTACCAAATACCAAAAGATTGAAGTAAGCAGTACACCGTTATGGCAGTTTTTTTTAAATGAATCACTCGTTGCTGGGCTTTGAGTAAAACATGCGATTGCAAGAATTGGGATGATGGAAAAAAGGATAAATATCCCACTTTGATAAACAGTTATTAAGTCAGTAAAACGATTGGGTTTAGGCCATGTGTTAAGTAATGATTGTTGATTACTTAAAAAATACAGATAAAGAGGAACAGATAGTAGCCATGAAAAGTATATACTTAAGGGTATTCTGCTAAGAATAAACTTTTTTTTATTACTACAAACGCAAGCCACTCCGACCAAGGCCGAGAAGATAATGCCTAGATAATGTACTTGGCAGAGGCTTAAATGAGCAAGAAAGGTTAAGGCAATCCGCTTTTTCGACTGCTTGTCTCCGATTGATTGCATAAGTAGTACCCAAGCTCCACAGGCAAAAAACATGGTATATTGGCGAGCTTCCTGTGATTGAGTGAGCAACAAATTAGAATGAGAACTTACTAAGAGCGTGCCCACTAATGATGGGAGCAAACCGAATGATTTTCGTGAGAATATGAAACATATAATGATACCGATCAAAGCCCAAATGAGACTTTGCAGACGAAGTAATTCAATAGATGTTGGGGAGAAAAGTTGAAGGACAAAGTTGAGTATAAAGTAGAGTGGAGGAGAAAAATTAATCCCAGTAAGCATAGAAGTAAAGAAATCACTCAATGTTTCATGCCAAACGCCATAGAATGTGTAGCACTCATCTACCCATGGAGCCTTCAAATTCTGAAGGTAAAGAACTGAAGCCGAGAAAGTTACCAGAATTAAGATTAGTGGAGAGCTAGCTTTAATAAAATTAATTTAGGTACTGTTCCCAAGTGTTAAGTCTAAGATCAAAGTGGCCTCTTTGTTCATTCGGGAATTCGTTGCGATTTGTGCACTCAATGATCTTTGGAAGGAAGTTGTAGAATTTTTCGGATCTATCACCGGGATGAAGTGACCATGCTTGATCACTCATCAGATCGGCTCTCCACAGAGAAGAATTTTCTAGTGCCAGTTCAACCATGGTTTCCCAACATAGCATATTACCATTTCCTAATAATCTGTTTTTGATGCGTTCACGATAAGATAACCAAAGAGGCTTCATCGGCATTAAACTTAGAAACCTTTTACGATGTATAAGATAATGACGACTCGTAAAGTTCTTGAATAAATAAAGTCCTCTTTTTTTATCAATTTGATACTGGGTTGTACCTTGATGCAAAGTTCCATCTTTGATTGGAGGGCCACCTTTGGGAAGCACACATAATATATCTTCATTCTCTTCCATGACTCTGATTCCTTCTTTGATCCAAGAATATTCAGATGCTTCGTAAAAAATCATATCGCAATCCATGTGAAGAATATATTTCGAATCTGTATCGAGGAATTGATTGAAACTTCCGTAAATTGGGTATCCCCGAAAACAATGAGTTTTTTTGTATGGGAAGCCAAGTTGTATTCTGTTGGTTTCCTTGATTGTAGTGGAATCGTACTTAGTTTTTATAAAATTAAATTTATGTGAAGTTTGAAGTTTTTCTATTTCTTGAATTGTTCCATTCAGATCAGGTTGAACCAATGAATTTCCCAAAACTCCAGTCGGAGTACCTGTATCTAAAATTACTGAAACATTACTTTCCCCTTTTTGGGATATCTTAATAAGAGGAGGTAGTGTGTATTTAAGGAATGAAAGATCAGATCTCGCAGTGAAGATGTAGGTTTGAATATCTAACTTTGATGGATTTATAAGAGATTTTCTATTACAAAACCGGTGTTTAAATAAAACTAATTTTGTTTGCCAATCCAGTGGACCGTTTGTTTATAAATAGCATTGGGGGATATGATTATATGGTCTGAGTAACTTACTAGTTGTTTCGATAGATTTAAAACGAAGATTTAGACCTGTTTCTAAGTAAATGAAGTTGATGCATTTATTTCAAGGGCAATTAGATGCATCCTCAGGAAAAGATGGTATTTTCGATGATTCAATAAGTTTAAAAAAGGTTTTTAAAACCATCGAAATGATAGATTGTTTTTTTTGACCATCTGAAATAATTCCAATTTCATGGACAAAGTAATGGAATTACTGCTTTAGCAAAATTCCTTGATCCATCACTTGTCAAATGACATATGTCATCGAAATTGATTGCATTGGCTTTGATAAAATTTTGCATTTCAATGCAGGGTATATCATGCGACTTTGCAACTGAACGAAAGATTTCATTGTGGATATCGATGTTCTTTTTAATGTTGGTTGGTTCACCCCATACTTCGACGGGTAGACTATGTTTATCGTAATCAAGTTTATTAGCTAAAAATTTTTCCTTAGAGTAATTTTCAGGCAAATGATAAGCATAAGTTGAAAATATTAAATCATCACCTCTTTTTTTGGCTATAGATGCAATGGAATTAAGGTTAGAGGCAAATGCAATTTGAGTTTTTATTGAACTTCCATATTTAGTGCTCATATGTTCATCATCATCATTCTTGGTAAATAATTTTAACCATGAATGTTGGAGAGTAAATGGTGTTGCAAAAAAAGATAATTCTGGATGCGACATCAATGGGTTTACAATACGATACCAATGTACATGAGAGTAATCATGTTTGTAGCGGGAAAAATGATAGTTGTTCATGCGTGTGTCATTGATGCCATGATAAATTAGAACTTTATCAAATCGCATACCATCTAAGAGCTTATATTTAATCAAACTGTCTCTTGTGGTATGCGAGGGCATTCCAAGACTGTGAATACGAATTGGGATATTCTGTGTGTTAGAAAAAAGCGAATGTATATTTTTTTTAACTTCGCCCCAAGCTGGATTTAATACTGAACCTCCAAGAAGTAAAACATTCCATTTATCTTGTTCAAGCTCCCTATTATAAGTCGAATTCAATTCTCGATAATAAAATAATGTTGTGGTGCTTGGATTAGAAAAGTCAGCATCTCGTCTAAGACTGAGGTAAAGTCTAGAGCTAAATTCAAAAAATATTAAAAAACAAAAAAAATTTATTATTAGAATTAGGATCCAATTTCTAATCGAGAAATTGAAAGCTAAATGTTTAAAACAAAAATTTAAAATACTTTTTAAAGTGTGTTTCAATATTAAGAATTATAATTAGTACTTTTGGTAATTAGTGTCACAATATTTAAAAACTTCTCATCAAATAAGAGTAAGAAAAGTTGTGTCATCATTGATTTATTAATTTTGGTATAAGATTTGATGAAATTTGAGAGGTAGTGATGTTTGCCATACAAACTAAATCGTTTTTGCATACATCATAACCATCATGAATCCAGCAGGGGCTGCATTCTGGATTGTTGCTTAGATTTACATTTTGTCTATATCCAAAGCAGTTGACCGGACGAGATCCACCAAAAATGATTGTACTAGAAATATCTAGGCCGTTGGCAATGTGCATGAGAAGACTATCTGGTCCAATAAAATGATCAGTTAGTGAAAGGATAGCCGCAGATTCTCGCATGCTTAATTCGCCTGCATATCTTTTAACATACTCAAATTTAGGTTCATTATCATCACCCAATTGAACGATAAAATAATATGGAAGTAATTCTTGTATAAGTTTAGACCATTGTGCCGTAGGCCAATTTTTTACTTTTTCCTTACTTTTTGTAGAGATCGCTAAAATCTGCTTATCGGTACATAGTTCATCCTTTTTTCTCTGAGCCCATTTCTCTTCCTCTTTTGATAAATAAAAGATAGATTTATATTCGTAATCTTTAATGCCCAACTTCGATAAATTGTGTTTTACTATATTTTCATTCTTTTCTTTTCGAACAATCAATTCCCAATAAGAAGAATCAAAAGAATAAAATGTTTCAGGTCGGTTGATCGAATCTATATTTGGGTCTAAACGGATAAGTTCAGGGTGTGGGGTAATGCAGTTAATTCTTAATTTTGGAAAAAGTTTCTTTAAACAGCGAATTACATTTGCAGTTATAAGAGCATCACCGGGAGCTCCCAATCTATCTACTACAGTGAGCCATTTTCTTTGTTTGTTGAGGGTGTGCAGTACAAAGTGAAGGCGGGAATTTTTGAACCATCGATATTTTGACCAAATTTTAAAAGGATATGAGCTATGAAAATCGTAAAGGAGAGGTTTGAGTTCATTTTTTCCTCCAGGGATTTGTGCACTATCATTCAATTCTCAAAATTTAGGTTTTTAGCTAAAAATAATCCAACCTCACCCTCTCTTCCGACTGCTTTAGCGGGGGAGGATGATCGTAAAATATTAAATTCCAGATCATTTAGTTTTTTTTCAATTTGGACTACTCCGCCACCTCCAAGATGCCAACTGTGCCATTCCATAAGCAGGAACTTAGACTGCAATAAGATCTCAGAGTAGTTCGTCAAAAGGTGCCACTCAGCACCTTCTAAATCACATTTCACAAGATCGAAAGCTTGAAACTCCTTATTGAGTATATCTGATGCTTTTAGTGATTTAACTTCATAGCTATCTTCAATATTGGAGGATTCGAACATGGAGCCTCCCATAAAGGGTCGTTCAAAAAATTTTGTACTTTCTTTACTGGGATCACTTACAGCGGATTGTAAATACTTGAACCGAGGTTTCAACTGAGGTTGCTCAATTAATCTTGCCAATGATCTTCGACATCGCTGTGAAGGTTCGACCATAGTTGAATGGATCTGATTCTGAGGTCGTTTTGATTGAAGCCAAAGACTAAAGTAACCATAGTGTGCCCCTAGATCTAGAATTCTATCAAGTGGCTGGTCTGGTATGTATGTAGAATATTCCTGTTGGATAAATATTTCCGAGAAAGAATCATAGGCATCATTTTCCCAAAGGTTTACCCAATACTCATTTCCCAAAGGAATTGAAAAGTTAAACTCATGGAAGTAATAAGACCGCAGATGGATAAGCAAAGCTTTGCGAATAGCTTTATTTTTTAGAAGTTTAGACCAAATAAGATTCAATTTGAACTAATAATTCTTGAAAGTTTTTTCCTAACAGTTTCAGCGGAAAACTTAACCAATATTTCAGGGGTAATCTGACAGAGTTTGTTTAGATTGCTAGCGTATTGGCTTTCCAAATCTTGTATGGTGTTAACAAGTTTTGTAACTGAGCGATCAGAAATCCTGATACCAATTTCGTTGGAAGCTAGTATGCGGTTTGTCGCAGTGTCTTGAGGACCGTATGATAAAATGGGTCGTTTGGAAGCAATCAGTTCGGGCAACTTGGTGGGGAAGGAATAACGATAGTTTTTGTGGCCTTCATCATTAAAAGAAGATGGAACTACAAAGCAGTGTGCTTTTTCCATAATATCAAATTTTTTCTCTAATGGCATAACTATACCATGGTGAGTACATCCTTCAGAGAGAATTTCCTGAGCCATGAAATTACTCGGTTGCCTTTGTCCATAAAGATGAAATTCAATCCATGGTTTCTTTTTTCTAATTTGAGTCACCGCCTTAAATATATCCTCTATACAATCTCCGTGTAGATGAGAAAAGAGACCGCCAAGAAAGCATATAATAAAAGGATTTTTTATATTGAAAGGACCCTTGGTAGGGGAGGGTATTGCTAGGCAAGTTTGTTCAGCTCCATTATGTAAAACTTCAATATCTCTGCGTCCCAACATGCCCTCATACTTGGACTTCATTTCATCAGTAATGCAAATGAGTTTAGATGCCTTTGAAAGAATTTCGGTAGAATCATTTTCTTTAAAGCTTTCAGAATGATCTGCCAAATGAATAGCAAGGGGAAGTTTTTTCTTTTTTGATATCCAGTGAGCGTATTTCATGCATTCCGTTGAATAAACGAAGGCATAAACAGAGGAAAATTTATCGGTAAGTCGCTTTAACATCCACGGTGATGAGTAGCGCCCGCGCCATTCAGGTATTTTACCCATTAAAAAAGATAGGGAAAAACGACCGGAAGGATGGTAAGGCACTTGAGCGAGTAAAAAAGCATTTTTATCTCCCCAATTTTTAAAAGATGCATCAGTAAAAACGACTTGATGGGGAATATACTTAAACATGCATTCCAGTGTAACTCCAAAACCGTTTGGTGTTCCGGGTGGAGTTTCGGTGACCAGAAGTATTTTAGGTGACTTGGTAGCCAAAGTTAGATCACGCACGTTTTCTGTGTGCTTGTACAATTTGTTTGATGGTGTCGCTGAGGGAATGACGTAGGGTGAAGTTCGGGAAGTGCGATTTGACTTTGGTTAGGTCGCTGTAATAGCAGATATGATCGCCAATTCTGTTATCTTCCAAATACTCGTAATTTTGTGAAAGATCGGAATGACTTTCACAAATGTCAAATGCCTCAAGAATCGAACAACTATTTTCTTTGCCTCCACCTAAATTGTAAACTTCACCGGATCGGGGAGATTTTGTGAACAAGTCAATAAATTGGGCGACGTCTTCCGAGTGAATGTTATCTCGGACTTGTTTTCCTTTGTAACCAAAAATTTTGTAAGTCTTATTCTCCAAATTACATTTGACTAGGTAACTGAGAAAGCCATGCAGTTCAACGCCTGAGTGAGATGGACCCGTGAGGCACCCACCACGCAGGCAACAGGTAGCCATCCCGAAATAGCGACCATACTCTTGAACCATGACATCAGCGGCAACTTTGGATGCCCCGAACAGGGAGTGCTTAGATTGATCAATGGAAAAGGATTCAGGAATGCCCTTTTCGTAAAGAGGATCTCCGTAATCCCAGCGTTTATCAAACTCTTTAAGAATAATTTCATTGGGACCATCTCCGTAAACCTTGTTGGTTGACATGTGGACAAATGGAGATTCGGGGCAAAACTGCCTAGTAGCTTCCAATAAATTTAAAGTTCCGACAGCATTGACATCGAAATCATCAAAGGGAATCGATGCCGCTTTGTCATGAGATGGTTGAGCGGCGGTATGAACGATTACATCAGGAGTTAGTGACTTGATTAAATGTAATACTTTTTCCCGGTCCCGAATATCTAGTTCATGATGAGAGAAGTCGGTTAAATTGTCTCTCAATTCATTTAGTCTCCATGAGGTGTCCCCTTGGGGACCGAAAAATTCCTTTCTTTGGTTGTTATCTATTCCGTGAATGGAATGTCCTTGCAAAGAGAAGTAGGTACAGACTTCTGATCCAATTAAGCCCGAAGATCCAGTAACAAGAATTTTCATTAATCAAAAATTAGGTATTAATTTTCAAACAGTTGTTGAAGATCTCCACGAATCGAGAATCTTAGCATTATATAAGGAGTCTTGAATTCCAAAAAAAGGATCGACATGCTCTCCCTGTTTTTTTTTCAAAATTAGTTCGCTAAGGTTGTGCACCTGAAATGAGTATGGATTGTCAAAGAGGGAAGGTCTTCGACTCTCAAAATATTTTTTTTCATGCCAAAATCCATCTGTTTGGCAAGTCCAAGTATCCTCTACGCTAACTTCTCCATTTTCTCCCCATATTTTCGTTGTCTCGTCCAAATGTTCGGTAAATGAACAACGGATTTCTGAGGTGAATCCGTTTTCGAATCTAATGGTAGTGGATGCATCTACTTCGACTTCTTGCTTATCGAAGGTAGATTTAATGTTTTGGAAAGAAAAGGAAGACTCAGCCCCTCCATTTGAGAGTTTTGAAAGTAGAGTAGCAAAACTTGTTAGATAGCATCCCAGATCGAGGATGCAACCGCCCCCATGACTTTTGCTCAAACGCGGAGGTTTTGATTTGTAACAATTTAGTAATCTTTGAAGTGGAGAAGGTTTGAGGAAAACTTCAAATCCAAAGGAGGATCTCATTCTGAGTGGTTTTCCGATCATTCCATTTTTAATACCGGATAACAACATTTGCATGCGTGGATGGTGTAAATACATGAAAGCTTCCGAGAAAATTAAATTCTGATGAATTAATTTGTTTTGAACTACTATCAGCTGGTCTGAAGATATAGTTGCAGGTTTTTCTACTAAAATATGCTTTTCAAAATCTATACATCTAGAAATCCATTCCGCGTGCAAATGATTTGGAAGAGCTATATAAACCGCATCAATTTCTTCGCACCGAAGTAATGCCGAATAGTTGTTGAAACAGAATTCCGAGGAAACATTATATTTTTCTTTGAATAGATTAATATTTTTCAAGCTTTTGCTGGCTAATGCGAAAATCGATGCATTTTTTACGGGGCGAGTGGAATCAGCAAAAGTTTTAGCAATATTACCAAGACCTAAAATTCCCCATCTAATTTTTTTCAAATTTTAGTTAAAAGTTTCGCTATTTTACGGTCAGCCTTAAATAAAGATTATTAAAGGAAAAGATTAACCTGATAAGATGATGATTAGAAATGAAATAAGGATTATTAAAAATTTGAAATATAATTAAGCTATCATCAGTAAAATTGCATGATTTGTCAGATTCTAAAATTTGAATTCTTTGATTATTTCTTCTTAATTGAATTATGAGAGTTGCAAAGTACGGTTTTAGTTTAGAGATATTTAAATTTTCAAAGAGGGGAATCGAGATAAAATAAAAAAAGTTAGTTAATCTGCGCAGTGACTGGTAGTGTAATAAAATTATTCTTTTCGAATAATTAAATTCAGTAAAATTCCAAGGTGCCAATCCGCAACCTTGATGTTTGATGATATGGATATTTTTGAACTTTTTTTCAAATTGATCCAAGTATTTTTGGTCTCCGTATCTGTTACCTTCAACTTTTGAGTAACACCAATCAAGACATGATTTCATCCACCACTCTAAGCACTTTCTGGAGTTCTCTGTTTTATTAAAAGTTAACCAACTCACATTATATTTACCATGATTTTCAAGATGGCTAATTTTAGAAGGAAATCGATGAGGCATAATTGTTATGTCAGCTTCATTTCTTTCATTAAAAATTGGGGTAGGTGATGAATAAAAAATTTGATCTGCGTCTAAGTATGTTATGCAAGAACAATTTTTTTTAATAAAAAGTATGTAATAAATGATACAAGGTGTGAGAGTCCAGAAATACTCAGTTCTAGAGCGGTTTGCTTTTGCTCTGAGAAGTTCTGGAATCATTTCTTCCAAGGACCGTAACTCGATTAGGTTAACTTTTGAGTATTTCGAACCCTGCAAATATTCTATTGTTTTGGAATCGAGACATAATACAAAAACAGTTGAGCCTGGATCGTGTTCAGAAATGGAGTCCAAGAGCGTCAAACCAAAAGGTAAAAATTCAAAACTAAAATATGTGCAGTATTTGTTCACGAGTCAGCTTGTATTTCTCATGTAAACCAAATCTATGAGATTCGAATGAAAGTCTCCAAAAGAATTTGTGACATGCGGGTTGACTGTCCGTAACTTTTTAACAAATGCATTGTTAATCCAACTTTGGAACTCATTTTCGTTAAAATGCCAAGCAGGGTAGGAAGCATTGTATATGGGTTCCTTGATTTGTTGAACAGTTAACCGAGTTGGTCCTTTTTTCATGAAAGGAATCTGCTCAAAAACGATAGTCTGAAGTTTATCGTGATAGAGTCTGGCAACTAAGTCTTTGGGGTTTTCCATAAACTGAAGGCTACTTCCAAAAATCAGAACATCGTAGCTAATATTTTTTTGATTTGTTAAGTCAGATGAGCTAATAAACTTTAGGTTGGGTATTTTACCAAGCATCTTGTTGGCCACATCAACAATGTGTTTCTGCTCGATAATAGTCCAATACAAGCCTAATCCTTTTACTATTTCAAAATTGCGAAAAAAAGTACTCGCTAAACCACCTCCATAATCTAGAACACTAAGATTTTTTTTCTGATGAAGCATCGCGAAGTTTAGCCCTAGCAAAACTGGAAACGAATATTGATATTCAGGAAATAATATAGTGTCTCGTTCGCATTTTTTTGATCCGGAGAGAATTTGTTTTAAGGATCGAATTTTTTTATTCAAGATTTCTGAATCATGGTATCCTTTGGAATTTAGACAGGCTTCTTCCCATGTGCTAAAAGGCCCAATGTAACTTACAGTCTCTTCAATTTTATGATTTACCTTAAACTTTGAAAAAATATTAATGGTTAGTCGAAAATTTTGTTTTGAGTTTAGACCAAATTGATGGAGTGCTTTCTACGGGTTGGTAAAAAGCGTTAATGTCTCCAATTGGCCAATTCAAGGTTGTTGGATCTTTACCAAAGCTTAGAATCTGTTTTTGTTTTTCCGAAAGTTTACTTATATCTCTTACATTCAATAAAATTGGTTCTCCCGTGGGCATTCTTGATGGTGATAGCTGACCGAACATGGATGTACGAACTTGTCCACCATGATAAGGTTTGGCTCTATGAATGGTGGCATAATCATATACTATAAATGTTCCTTTGCGGCAATTATTGAAAGTTACTACTTGGTCATTAAATTCATCTTCCATGTGGTCAAAGCTCTCTTGGTTGTGGTTTCTAGACCACTTATGACTTCCTTTAACAAGTTGTACCCCTCCGTCAACGACATTGGATAAATACATTAGAAAAATTAGACCTTTGTCATCGGGAACCACTTGTTGAATAAAGGCCTTATTTTTAAAATCGTAAGTATCAATTTTATTATCGAGATGCCACCACATCTTAAAATCTTCGGACGGGTAAGTGCTGTAAATCCTGTAGTTGGATAAGTGCACGATATCATCTGCATATTTTTCCGCTATTTCTATAAGCAAAGCATTTGTATACACATCAATAATTTCCTTTCCATATGAAAGAGTATCAGCCAAATATCTCTGACAACCTTGTTTGATATAGCCTCTTTGTCCATTTGAATGTGGTTGGTCCATAGCAGGCTTAATTTTGTCATTAATTGTATCAATTTGCTGATCACTAATGATGCCAGTAAGATCGGCAAAACCATTTTCAGTTATCAAGTTAAGGATTTCGTCTACATTGAATTTGTTCATATTAGCTTACTATAAATGACATCATTTTCTTCTTTATTCTCCCAGCAATTATTTTCGAGTTTGAGAGAAAATTATGAATATACATTTGATAGTTAATAATAAAGAGGTCGATTTTTCTTAAAATTAAACCAACGACTAATCTTGGTAAGAACAAAATCTTAAGAAAAATTCTTATCAAAATATTTTTGTATTTATAACAACCATCATAATTAATTATTGTAACAGAGGTGTCATTTATTAACCCCCAATTATCATTATTTTCTGTGTAGTTTAAATTTTCAAATACAGGTTGGTTTTTCTTTCTTGGAGTTGCGGGCCCGTTTCTGTTCCTGTAGTCAGTCAAACTAGGGTAGTGTTCCAAATGGTAAAACTGATGGCCAACGAATTTACTGAATTCTACAACAGCGTGCCTTTGACCTAGCCTAAGAGCTAGATCTCCTTCCATCCAACCCCAATAGATTAGTCTTTCATCATATCCTCTTGATGATACCCAAATATTGCGATGAAAAATCATAATTCCTACTGGACTCCACCAAAACTCTTTACCCCACTCTGTTGCCGTTTCGACTCTGAAGTAATTTTTGAAAAAATTTATGAAGCTGATGATCTGTGGAAGTGTTAATGATAAGCGACTTATTCTAAATGGTACACTTTTCCTTTCGACAAAAAGAAATGAATCTTTCAAATCCAATTCTTTAGATGGATTGTTTTCATGTAAGTTTTCGAATTTGCAGAAAAAATCCGCACCAACTACAGTGTCATTATCAATTCTTCCAATATATTCTCCAGTTGCTCTGTGAGCAGCAGCGTTTAACGCAATGACTTCAGGGAATTTACTGTCTTTTTGCTTAACTGTAGCAACATGAGGCGGTACATAAACAAACTTTACTTTGCCTTTTGCTTCAGGAATCAGATTAAGAACTTCAGATAAAGGTACTTCGCTTCCCCAGTCTGAAACAATAATTTCAAGCTTATCCAAGAAATTCGCTTCCTTTGCGTTGATCAGAGACAAATTAATTGATGTTTCCAAACGCCAACGTGAGTTACCCATGTAGGAGTCGTTTCTCGAGCATAAAATTAAAGAAAGGAGCATAGATTTAAGTTAATTTAAACTAGTATTTATCTAAAACTCTAATTATTTTACATACTTGGTGTTTTGTAGTAAAATTTTCTAGTGTTTTAGTTTGTGCGGATTTACCAATTTTTGCACATAAACTTGGATTATTAATAAGTTCTTTGGATTTCGATAAGGCTTCACTTCTCGATGAATAAGTTACAATTTCTTTGCCTGGTTCGAAATATTCGGAAATAATCGACCTTGCGTCAACTAATTGACAAGTACCCATTCCACTTGCTTCAAATAATCTCATGTTTACTGAATTAACTCCTGTGTGTGTTGAGTGACCATTGAAAACAAGTTTACATTGATTCAACAACATAAGCATCTCATCACCAAATACAGGTGCATTTAATCTTTGATATAATATGTAGGAAAAGTACTCATTTAAATTTGGTCTTACAGATAAAGTAGACCATTTTTTGAACGGTGGTACCAACAATAACCATCTAAACAACTGAAAACTTTGGAAAAACTGGCAAAGGTCAAATCTTTTGGCAATATATAATAATCTAAATTTCTCATACAACTTAGGAATATCTATATCACTCCAAATTTTAAGATTTGTCTCTTGAGCAAGTAGTTCAATCGTTTTCGATCTTTCTAAATGAGTAGATTTATCTGTATTGATAGTTCCAATGAAAGCAAAATCAAATTTTCGAGAATCTTGACTTTTGTTTAAATTATTCAAAATTGAATTCTCAAACGCATGAAAGATAAAATGGGCATTAACGCCAATATTTTTCAATTTCCACCTCAAATCTTTGGAATTTGTAAAAACTAAATCACAACATTTAAGGTTTTTTTCATTGGGAATGGGAGCTCCATACCAAGTAGCAATTAATTGAGTTTCCTTTGAAATATCCCTAACTTTAGAAATGAAAGAAGGAGTTATCAAATCTAAATCTAGTATAAAAAGTAAAGTAGGTTTGTAAAAGTTTATTTGTGCGAGTAGAGATTCTTCTTTGAGATTTTCGGCAGGAAAAAAACCAGGACGAAACTCTTTTAACCAAGCTTTTTGAAATTGTTCAATTCCGGGAAAAACCAAATTAGCGTCCCACCCATAATTTTTAAATTCCCTACTCCAAAATTCAAAAGAGCTTGCGAGCCTATTCTTAAGATATTCAGTTTGAGACACTACATCAAGATGAACTAGTTCTGGTTTTTCATGATAAATTTTATATGTATGATTCTTGTAAGGAGAAACCGTAATTAAAACTTTCATTTCCTAAAAAATAGCAAATATGCAAAAAACTATTTCCAAATTTCTAACTGTACATCCTTTATTTTGAATGCAATCTACTTAGTTTACTGTCATCCATAACACAGCAACCCAGAGGAATATTTTTATTTTTTTAATTCCAAGATTTATTTCCAAAGTATGATTTTAATTTGTAAATTCTACTAACCGGTTCATGGCAATTCGTGCTGTGCGGTCATCATGCTTAATATAAGGTTCTACATCCACAGGTAAGTTATGTTCTGTTTCTAAAATTTCGGAAAGTGATGATTCGTCCTTAGCATAAAGAAAATAACCATCTTCAATTTTCTTAGAAAAAAGTTCTTTTCCTGTTTCACTTACCACAATTGGTATGTTGTTAAATATTTGGCATTCATATATCACGCTAGACCACTGTGTAATTAAAAAATTGGTAACTTTTAAGATATCATAGAGAGCATAGTTTGAAATTTCTCGAACCAAAATATTGCGGTTGTCTATTTTTTGTTTAATTAAACCTATGATTTCATCAGTTTGATTGAGTTGGTTTGGATGCAATTTTACTAACCATTGTATACCTAACGGAAATTTATTGATCACATTGTAAACAAAATCAGGAATTAACAAATCAATATTAGAAAATGGTTGAGTTGCGATTGTCACAACCTGACATTCTTTTAATTTTTGGATAAAACTATCTCCAGTAAAATCATTTTTTTGATAAATTTTCTTAAATAACCATCGATTACCACCTACTATTGGAATTGGATTTGTTTGATTATCGTTTCTATCTGCTAAGACATTCTCTTTTGATTTTTCTCCCCACATCCAGCAATAGTTAGGAAGGAGTGAGTATCCGTCTTTGGGCATATTTGTCCATCGGCAATACAGAGAATTATATATTCCTTGCTGTCCATGCTGTACTTCAATTGTAGGAATATTTAACTCATAGCATGCAAGAATAACTGCAAAAGTATTTTCATCGTGATAACAGACTATAAAAACTGCATTTGGAGAAATCATTTTTAAAACCTCTTTAAATATTCTGCTTAATTTTAAAATTTTAAGAACCTTAGAAGAAATAAATGAAGAAGGGATTGACTTACTTGAATACTCTGAAAATTCATTATTAATAATATTTAGAGTCCTTTTGGATATATGATCCAGACAAATTTCGTTATGATCTGGAACCATTGTAATCCAACTTGGGAAGAAAGTAGTTTTAACTTTTCTCTTTATCTCTGATCCAATCTCCAATTTTCTACATCTGTACTCTTCATTGAATAACTCAAAGTAAGGATCTGTATGTCTGCTGTAGGGTAAACCATCAACTTTATCTGAATGATCAATAGTTCTACTCCAAAAAAGAAAATCAGTCTCTCCTTCGAAATGTTGTTTCTTGACCTCTTTAATAGCGATCTTGTGATGAAATATTTTTGACTTAAATCGATTAAGCCAATTGCCCTCTTTTTTTGCAGGTACTGAAACTCTTTTACACTGATCATCAGTGAGTAATGAACCGTAAATGTAAGATCTGATAATAGGCCATAAAAGTATTTTTTTATATTTAATTTCATTAATTGGTATAGTGCTTTCAAGATTTACTATAAAGTCTGATATTTTTTTAATATTCAATGAGACAATAAGAACATTAAGCTTTTTGAATTAATTCATTTACAGGGAATGAATCAAAAAGCTGTTTTAAATTATTTGATTCAGAAATTGGCAAAGGCATCAGGGGCATACGGTCATGTTTTGACATGATCCCAAAGTGTTCAAGTGCCACCTTTATTGTTAGGTGCCACCCATACTTTTTTACCCCATGCTCGAAGAATGGTGCTTCTATTTCTTTCACAATTCGATCACAAACATATTTTTGATTATTATTCCATGAATTCCAAAAAGTTGTTGCAATTTTTGGTTCGAAAACCCCAATTCCATTAAGCCAAGCTTGGCAACCTAGATCAGTAAAGCGTAACCATTGACTTTTTCCTCCACCTGAAATTATTACCGAAAGTCTATCTTTGAGGAGGCTAATTGCATCCTTAGAATAATTATCATCTTTTGCATCCTCCTTTATTGCAATGACATTACTTAAGTTTGCGACTCTATCTAAAAGGGTAAGCGGCCAATTAACTGGAGGACCACCTAATCCATTCAAGAATGGCATTTCATGAATTAATATTCCGATATTACAGGAATTGTTAATCATTTCAAAGTGTTTTAATATCTGATCTTCGAAATAAAATCTTTCTCGGACAATTAGCGAGATCATATCTGCTCCAATTCTTTCTGCATGTTGTGCAAATTCAATAGAAACTTTTGTTGAGCAATGTGGTGGATCGGCAACTATAACAATATTGTTGGAGTCTAACTCTTTCACTTTTTTGCAAATAAAGGCGTTCAACTCTTTTATTTCCTCGAAAGTTAACTGAGAATAACGACTATTATAGGCCATCACATAAAACACTTTACCTCCCGACGAATAAATCTTTTGGACATAATTTTCCAAGGAAAAGTAGTCAATTTCTTCAGTTACGGGATCAAATGGTGTAAGGATGGAAAAAACAGGGCCCTTAATCTTATTTTGAATAGCTTGAAAATAATTACTCATATTTTGATCTGTTCTATAGGCTTAATTATCAAATGATATATAGTTTTTATCCAAAAGCATATTTGCGTAATCAAGATCATATGCATGATCGATATCTATCGAGTTAACTTTATCCATAATATACCCCTTGACTTGTCCTTGGAAAAAATTTTCTTTTTTACGAAATTGCGACATCCAAGCAATGTAAAATCCTCCGTTTACCCTGTAGTATTTTTTGAATTCTTGAGAACGAGTTGATCCCGTAACTAAAGGAGAGGGAGTAAGAACTGCCTCAGGATTAATTATTTTAGTTTCTGAATTAAGAGAAAGGCTTAGTTGTAGTGGATCATTCATTTCACACACACTAACAACAGAAAAGTCATTCTTACTCAGAAGTTTAATACCGTCAGAGATATGCTTTGCTGTTCTAAAAGGACAGGTAGGCAAAAATAAGCCGACCTGATCGAATTTCCTATTTTCGGGCTTATTTGTAATTTCTTTTACTAGATCAATAACTTTTACTGAATCAGTAGCAAGTCCTGTGGCCCGCTTTTCGGTCGTGACCTTTTTCTTACGAGATGCAAGTTCGAGCATTTCATCATCATCAGATGAAAATAAAACCGTATCAAAGCATTCAGATTGTACAACTGCATTGATAGTGTATTCGAAAAGGGGTCTTCCTCCTAGTAGCAGTAAGTTTTTACGAGGTAATCTTTTGGATCCTCCACGTGCAGGAATTATAGCAAGTCGTTTAATTTGTTTTTATATTTATTATTAGCTGAGCATCCAGGTGTTGAAAATTGTTCACCAAGAAGACTTTCAATAGTTTTTAAAGCCTCATGAAATCCTTTTCCTCCATTAAGGTGGCCTTGCCAAATTTCTGGAATAAAACCAGTGTCGATCGAATTTAGGATATTTAGCAGATGATCAAGGTCAATGTTTCCACTACCAATCTGAAGACCTTCCTGTGTGGTACCAGATGCATCTGATATATGTAAGTGCCTTACATGTTTAGAAATTTTTTGAGTGAATCCATTTAATTTCTTACCTTCGAAATTACATTGAAGTAATGCATGTGAGGTGTCGTAACAAAGGCCAAATCCTGATGCCTCGCAAAATTGGTTAATCTCTTCAGGGTCCAAGAAAATACTGTTGTACCATTGACCTCCAAAATACCAGGGATTTGGTGGCATATTTTCAATAAGAATTTCAACACCTTCTGAGTCTACAGAACAGACATTATTCATCAATAGGTCATACTGTTCTTTCTTGTTAGTCTCTTTTCGTGCTTCAAAATGTCCTCCCGGATGCAGAACGATTTTAGGTCCTTTGGAATTTTTCATTCCACTAAATTGCGGGGCAACGTTTCTCGCTAACTCTATGGTCATCTGCAACATTTCAAGCGAGTACTCAAGCACATCAATATCGGAAGTTGTAAAATCAATTAACTTATCTTGAAAATATTCCGGAGCATGTACGACGAAATCTTGAGTAAAGCTTTTCTTATTAAATCTTTTTACAATAGTTTTGTAGTCTACCAAATCTCTCCAGGTAAGATGAATTTCAATAAGTTTAGGTTTCCAGTGCAGATATTCTTCAAAATCGTTCAAGCGCCCGACAATTCCCCAGTTTTTAGAGATGTTTATTTCTTCTTTTTTAGTAATGCCAACTGTCGTATCATCAAATTGAATGTAATGATCTTTGTTTAAATTTCGGACAAGTCTTTTACCAATAAATTTACTGATTTCCAGTGGTGATACTCCTCGAGCAGGCGTCTTTGCTAAAAGATCATTTGCGGTTAATAAACTTCCTTTTGCAATTTTTTTCGCTGTTACTAACGATTTTCCGAGAGCTATACGATTTACTTCTTCGCCTTGATTAATTATTCTTTTTTTATCACCAAGACAGATTTCAGTTTGCCTTATTTTTTCCACCATCTTTTTGAAATCGGATGGTTCAAGGGAAGAACTATGATCAGGACCTTCCAAGGCATTATCTAAGGTAAGATGCCGTTCTATAATTCTAGCTCCAAGTGCTACAGCTGTGACGCTAGGCAGAAAACCACGTTCATGTCCTGAATAGCCCACGATTCTACCACTTGTTTCAGCAAGTTTTCTTATAAAATTCAAATTCAAATCTTCTGGAGAGGCAGGGTAGGTACTGTTACAATGCAATAGAGCGTAATTCGCATGCATCTTTTCAAGTTCTGCTATAACTCTTTGGATTTCTAATTCATTGGACATGCCAGTCGAAACAATCATTGGTTTGCCAATGGAGGCAACTTTTTCTATAAGGGGAATATTTGTAAAGTCCGGACTACCAATTTTAAAAGCATTGATATTCAACTCTTGTAGAAAATCAACAGATGGATGATCAAATGGCGTCCCAATGAATTCTAGTCCAAGTTTTTCAGCCTGAGTCTTTAAGAAGCCAAATTCATCATGGCTTAATTCAGCCTTTATTAATTCATTTAGTAAGTACTGAGTTCCATGCTCCGCCTTTAAACTGTCGTCCAGTATAGACGTATTATAGGTGGAATTTAAATCTCTTACTTGTATCTTGACTGCGTTTGCACCAGATTCAGCTGCACATTCCACTAGTTTTTTGGCTTCTTTAAAAGAACCGTTATGATTAATACCAATCTCCGCAATAATGAAACTAGGATGATCGAAACTTATAATAGATTTACCAACTTTAATTTCATTGATAAGTGAATTCGAGATAATTGCTTCCAATTGATTTTGGCTATTAACTAGCGGAACAAAATTGACTTTCTGAAGTTTTAGGAGAATTTCCTCTTTAGTAGAATCTTCACTTACAAAAATGTATTTTGGGTTCATGACATCTGAGATGTTTGATTCCAGGTCAGGATTACTTTCTCCAACTAACCACCTCAAAATGTCTCCGTTTGACACGACACCGAGTAAGTTTCCATTGTCATTGACAACCATTGCAACTCTTGACTTCGTTTTAGTTATTTTTTCAAGGGTCTCCCGAACAGTAGATTGTTTGTTAACAACATATGTTTTTAAATGTCTGTCAAAAAACATAATTTTTAAAAAATAAAACTAATTTTAATAAAAAAGTTTGGTCGTAAGTCATTTTGAGTTATGTTTTTAGATCTAAAAAAAAAGCAATTTTTTTAATCTCTTGCTTAAACTATCTTTAGTTGGCTTTGGGAATCCCGGTATAAAAATGTTTTTCCTCGAGTGTCCGCGCATGACAAAACGTTCGCCAGATGATACCTTGCCAGCCCTGTGAAAAACATCAGTATCGAATATAATGAGCGTCCCTGCCTTTCCTTCGACAGGAATTTGTTTCTCAATCATATCTTTTGGGATATCTCTAGTTGATTCAATGTCTGGTATGATTGACTGTTGCCGGTTAGTTTTTTGACTTAATTTCGTGCTTTTATGGCTTCCGGGTACGCAATAAAAAGATCCATTCTCGGTTGTAGTATCTGTAAGGTAGATAAAAAATTTAAGCGTCGGTATTTTATCATGATGAAGATCCTGTGCAACATGGACAGAGTTAGGTACATCATGGACCAGAAAAATTTCGTGATTTAGGAGAGATTTATCCCCTAAGTATAAATTACAAATATTTTTCATCCAGTCAGAACCAAACACCTCTGCAGTATTCTTAAATCTCTGGCTATTTATAAGGGACCGGTTAACTCTGCAGCATCTACCACTAGAGTAATCTGTATTTTCGGCCCACTCTTCACCACTGTTGTAAATATTCTCAAAATCTTTTAACAATTGAGATGTTTGTTTGTAGTTTATGAAGTTTTCAACTATTAAAACGCCGTATTTTTGGAGATAAGCGAGGATTTCATCACTAGTTGAACTTTTTTGTAATGAGATCTCTTTAATGCTTATCATTTTAATCTCGTGTAAGCGGGAATTGAGAATGGACTAGCATCTTTTCTGTAGTCTAATCCATATTTCATACAAAATTCTGTTAGTGCTTTCGTTTCGCCTCCTTGCATTTTTTCATCTATGCAAATAACCCCTCCTGGTGCCAGGAAGGGTTTAAACAATTCCATCGCTTCAAGCGCCGGTTCATAGGCATTACAATCTATATATAACATGGCAGTTTGAAAATGTCCTTTTTGAAATCTATCGGAGCTTGAATTTTTTAGAAATTCTGGACCAGTATCTCTAATATCTCCTTTAATAACAGAACATATATCGGAAAGATTTGTTTTTTGGAGTCGTGAATTTACAAATTCAAGTGAGGTTTCTTTGAATGCATTTTCTGATAAGTGACTGTTATCTTGAAGATCCGATTTAGTGTATCCTTCGAAAGTATCAAAACCGTAATAACGACGAATATTTGACTCTCCATGCATCTTAATCAAATGACCAAATAAAATGCTGTTTCTTCCCCTTGCTACGCCAATTTCGACAATATGACCAGGAGTATTTCTAATGAGAGAATAAGCTCTATCTATCCATAGAATATATTTAAATTCTTCTTTTTCAAGATAAGAATCTGAAGAAGTAAAGGTATTGGGGTGCTCTTCCTGCAAATCGGGTTTAAGACCAATTTCTTTTAAAATAAATAAAGCGATTTTTTTAAAATTCATAGAACAAACGTAACAAGATTTGCTAGCTTATGATTTTTGAAATTTTATCCCAAATTCCATAAACATGAGAATTTTTAGGTATTTGTTCTCCGTCAACAAACAGCTCTTCCTTGTAAGATTGATGAAATTCTCTGATAATCAACTGACCAATTAATGCTTGATAGTAAAATTCTATTCGTCTGTTTAATTCTTTTTTTGTCGATTTGTCCTTAGGTTCAATCAAATTAACAATCTCAATAACCATTTTAGTGTAGCATTCTAACCACTCGTTGGTTTGCAACCATTTGTACCATGTTCCTAAATTATTCATGATTTTCGCACCTTCAGATTCCATCGTGTTAGACTGATGTAGAGTCATACATTGCATTCCACCCGAAACCTTCCCCTTTGCTAGAGTTAGAAGGGCATTTAAGTGCTCTTGGAAGCGGAGATCGGGTGGTGATATTCGATGTATGACTTTGCTTGTTTCAAGTAGTACATTTTTGCGATGTAATGCACTCCAAATATAACTATTTTTTCTGCCAGACAGATAATTATAGATTCGTGACTCAGCAAGCTCTTCTATTCTGTCAAAAGCAGGGTATTGGTTAATAGGATGGCTTAAAATTCCCCTAATTTGATTATGAGAAGTTTTTGTTTGGCACATTGTAGTATCAAATACTGGACCTGCGGTGGCAACAAACTCATGGTTATTGTCTAGAAAATGAGAACCTTCCAAGATGGATTCTTTTATTAAGAAGTCGTCGTTACATGATAAAATTACATATTTAGAGTCAATATCTTCAATTGAGTTGATTATTTTTGAGTAAAATTTGTTTAGGTTAGTATCTTTTCCGTAATGTTTATAAGTAATATTTAAGTTATTTTTTCTGCTGATAAAATCACTAATGATTCTTTCATTACAATCATTCAAACTACCGTCTGCTATATGAACTGGTATGTTAAAATTAATATCGTTATGAACATGTAACCACCTCTTTGTGAACTCAGTACGATCCTTAAGTAATAACAGTACAGTAGTTTTATTTACCATTTAAAAAAAGTATTTTCGTATTTTAATAAGCTTTCAGTATTCCGCAAATGAAAACTATTTGACGATAATATTAATTGGGAGTTTGCCACTTATTCCTTGGAGTTGTTGAAGAGTTTCTTTAATTCCTATGGCTAAATCACCTTCGAATTTAAAGCCTAGTGCTTGAATTTTTTCTGCTACTACATGATAGGATAATTGATTCATAATTTTAGATTTAACGAATTCAATTTTAACATCACTCATTTCGTTCGAAACTATATTTACAATGTCTCGAACGGTGGCATTAGTCGTTACTGCATTGTATGTCTCATTATTGAAAAGCTTTTTCCCTATTATATAATAAATCAATGTAGTTGCATCAGAAATATCTAAATATGGTCGATATTGATCATAAGCAGTTTCCCATACAGAAATCGGTTGCTTTAATGTAGCTTGCCAGCAAAATTTGTTTACCGCTGTATGAAATCTCATACCGATTGATTTTCCGAAGATGGTACCAAATCTTAGGATTACAAATTTCAAACCCATTTCAACGCTCAATTGTTTTAGGAGCAACTCAGCATTTAATTTTGAAGAAGCATATGGACTTTGCGGATATAGTTTTTCACAGGTTTCATCAACTTTATCTTTTTGTGATCCATAAACGCTTGTTGTCGATATCATAATAAAGGGAACACTATTCTTGGCACATGCTCGTGCGATGATTTCAGTTCCATTAAAATTTATCCGATTAACCTCCTTTTCCCTATCAACGCTTCTTTCTGCATCAGTGATTGCTGCAAGATGGATTACAGCAACTGTATCTTTCAGTATATCTGAGTAGTCTATTTCAAATATATCACTGTGAAGAAATGTATAATTAATGTCTTCTGGTAATTGGAATAAAGATGAATATCTTTCGGTAATAAGGCTATCAATGAGAACAAACTGATATCTGCAAAGAAATTGAGGAATATCTCGTATTAATCTTGAACCAATGTGACCAAGTGCACCTGTTATTATTATCTTCATTTTAAGATTTTATGGATGGTGTACAGTGCATTATAGTAGTACTAAAAAAGTTTCTTATATAGAAAATTTTTTGAGATATTTCTTTACCGCAAGCTTTAGTTTGTCATCAAATATCAATAAATTTCCTTACAAAAGCTAATTTAGGGTGTAATCTTGATACATTCTCCTAGAGTCAACTTTCTGTAAATGTATTTGCACAACGGTTTTCTTGGATATAAATAATAAGAATTACTTTTTTTAAAAATCGGAAAATTTATCACTGTTGGTATTTTAATTTAGCTGATTAAAAATTTTTTAAACAATGCTGTAAAATCCTAGATAAGGATGTTCAGTATTCTGGAGAACTTAATTCTTTGGAGTAAAAACAAACTGTTTTTCTTATTCCCTCCGAGATTTCGATTTGTGGTTGCCATTGGAAATCAGCTTGGAATAATTTATTAGATCCTACAAAATTCCTTTTTTCAATCGGGAGCAGATTGTCCGGTTGAGGTATTATCTTTATTTCTGTTTTTTGATGTAACTGAGAAAATAATTCTTCCTTAATCATCTGGAAAACTTCCATGAGTTTTGTACCCTTCCCAGTTGAAATAATGTATGTTTTACCATTATAATTAGTCCCTTTTTCACAGGCTATAAGAATTGATCGAATCACATCATCGACAAAAATAAAGTCTCTTGTGAAATTACCATTTTGATATGAAAACAAGTTCAAACCGTTTACTGCGTTTTTTATGGATTGATTAAGAATTCCTCTGTCTAAACTTCGGCTTTTGCCACCTGGACCGTAAACATTTGATAGTCTAAGACAAATTGTTTTCATTACTCCTAAATCGTTGAAGTATTTCAATAATCTTTCTGCTGTAAGTTTGTGTAAGTCATAAATTGTAGTCGGAGACTCTGGATGATTTTCATTAACTGGAATGTCAGAGGTTAGACCAAAAACTGTTACTGTACTGGTAAATATTAAGGTGGGTTTCTCTTTTATTTTTTTACATGCATCAGCAATATCATAAATGGGTTTAACATTTGACCTCCAATTTTCTAATGGATCGTCATTTGCTATTTTAAGCGAATTTTGAGAGGCTAAATGTATTATGATTTCTCCACCCTTTAGAATTTGACTCCATGGGTTCTCTCTAGAAATGTCGCATTTAACCGAGAGGTAGCCCTCATTTTTATTTCGCTTGACCAAACTTTTTCTCGAAATTAACAAAATTTCGCTTTCCCAATTTTTTAGGTGTTCTAACAACACTGAAGCAATATAACCGTTTGCCCCTGTTATGATAATTTTATTCAAGAATTTTTATTCTAAGATAATCTATATAAATGCTAAATAATTCATGTACATGCTTTCGAATGCAAAAATAAAAGTATTACTTTATACACCGTAAATACCCGCCTGGTTGATTAGACATTAGCCTTTTCTTATCATAAGATCGATCAACTTCAAATCGATTGTTTACCTTAAGGAATTTTTTCAATGCAGTGTTAGGATTATTCGTCTTCCCCCATTCCCTTGGTCGATGAGTTTGTTCTGGAATAAAATCAATTATGGTATCACCGCAAATTAAATAGTTTTCTTTGGTAACTAACTCAGAGTACATTGAAAGTTCTTTGAATACATGTTCTTCAGTATGATCAGAGTCTAGGTGAACCATTGTATTTTTATTCTGACCAATAATATTATTTATTTTTTGGTAGCTATCTACTAGCAAAGATGAAGATTGAATTAGCTTGATTCTCTTTGATACCGAATGTGAGAAAATTCGATCCTTGAGATCATCCGGAATAAAAATGTCGATACCAATTATTTGACCGTGACCAATTGACTCCATTATGGTCGCGTAAAAAAGCAATGAACCAGCCCAAGCGACTCCAACTTCGAGCAAGAAATCTGGCTTAGTTCGAAAGATAATTTCCTGAAAAGTAATTAAATCCTCAGGCGTTTGTAGCGAGGGTTCGCCTAACCAATTTGTTTGATGAATCCAATTATGGCGGTCTGCTTCAATAAAAACATCAAGGGCTTTATTTTTTAATGATTGATCTTGATGCATATTCTCTGCCCATTTCTTTCGTGCATCTTCGAATTCGCTTCTAGAATAGATCTTTTTCAACGTATATTTTTTAAGTTCCAGTCATGTCCAATTTTAGGATCATCATAGTTTAAGCGAATTTCCTCATCAGGGTCGTATATGTTAGAAGTTACATATATAACAAGTGCCGGTCCTCCTATGCACTTATAACCATGCAATACTCCAGGAGGAAATGAGTAAATAAAGGGTTCAAGTTCGTCGCCTGTATAAAATTCCATTATATTTTTGTAGGTGGGAGAGGTTGAACGATCGTCAAATAACCTAACTTCAAGGAAACCGGTCATGATAAAAGTCCACTGTTCTTGCAATTTGTGACCATGCCAGGCTTTAATTGTACCTTGATAAACTTTTGAGTAACTCAACTGACCAAATAATGACGGACCTCCAATAGTTTCTTTCTTAAGTATTTCTCTAAAAAAGCCTCTCTCATCAATATGTGACTCAATTTTTGTAATGTTAACACCATCAATTTTTTTCATGTTAATTTGAAAATGAGATTTTGAAATTCATTAGATCTATAATCTTTTTTAAAATTAGCCATGGATCGATTTAGCGCCCTTTTAGTATTTTGGATATAAGCTGAATTATATATTAGTGAATAATTATAGAAGGAGAGGATCTTTATAAATTCCGTTTTATTGAAAAACCAACATGGAATAACTGAATTATAATAGTTTTGTCCAGTTGCGAATGTATCAACATTAACGATAGGCAAGTCTTCAAACGAAATAAAACTTGGACTTATCTTTTCTATAACAGAAGAGATAAAAGAACTCGGGTTTTCAACATATTGAATTGAAGAATGGCAGTGGAAAATATCGAAATTATTGGAACTTAACTCTGTAAGAGAATTAATAAAGTTAATATTTTTTGCTGAATTTTTACCAGTCTCAGTGATTTTTTTATTCTCTAATATTTCATACTCAATTTTTTTGTAGGTAGAATTCAAGCAATTTATAAGATCTACGCCTATACCTCCACCGAAGTCAAAAATAGATATTTCTTCTTTGGGAATTAATGATACAATTAGTGGCAAAACACTTTGATTGGAGGGGCAACCTATTTGACTTCGAACCAAATTTGTTTTCTTTACTACGCTACTTACCCATCTTTCAGAATTAAAAGGATTTCCTTTTTGAGGAACATCTTTGAATGACTTATAAATTCCTTCCCAGATATTCATATAATTCAGATTACTTTAATTTCAGGAAAAAAAGTGATCCATCGGCCACCATTTCTAGAAAATTCTTTTTCTTTTTGCATAATTTCATCGGCGTGATTCCAGGCAAACAAAACTGCGTAATTAGGAGTATCTTCTTTAAATTTTGAGTAGGGGACGACAGGAATGTGAGTTCCTGGTGTCAATTTTCCTTGTTTTGTTGGAGTCGTATCACTAATCCAACTAATCAAACTATGATCAATTCCGCAGTAATTTAATATAGTGGTACTCTTGGATGTTGCACCATATCCGGAAACCAATTTACCTTTATTCTTTAGGTCGAGAAGTAAGTCTAAAAGTTGTTCCTTAATTCTTTTAATATTTCTCTCAAAAGACTTAAAGGTATTCAATCTATTCAATCCTAATCTTTTTTCTTTTTGTATAAGTTTGTTAGTATTTTCAGAAACTGAAAATCTCCCTTTATGACAAAGAGTATATCTCATTGAACCACCGTGTGTCGTTAGGGGTTCTGCGTTTATTAAGTCCAACCCATTCATTGACGCGACGAATTGCACACTGTGAAGAGAAAAGAGAAAGACATGTTCATCATAAATTTGATCAAATGAGTTTTTATTAATCACATCACCCAAATATGGATCTTCAAAATAAAACACTCCATTCTTGTCCAAAAGAATAGAAATTCCTTTAAAGATAGAATTAATGTTGGGAATATGGCACATCACATTTGCTGCATAAATAACGGACGCAAAACCATTTTCATCTTGGATCTCTTCAGCAACTTTTTCGTTAAAAAATGAAATTTTTGTTTTTATACCATTATTAATCGCTTCCTTTGCCACATTTTCGGATGGTTCAACTCCCATACATTTTATCCCTCTGTTCGAGAAATTTTGTAACATTGTGCCATCGTTACTGCCGATTTCTACAACAAAGGTTTCTTGATCAGTTGCTGGTAAATTATTGATTATTTTTTCAGAGAATTGGTGAAAATGATTTTTCATGCCCTCGGATGAACCTGTAAAAAAAGCATATTCCCCATGAAACATCTGTTCAGGAGAAGGTTGATTGGTTAATTGAAACATCATTGATCTTTCACAAAACCCAACTCCCATTTCAAAAAAATATTCATTAGGAATTTGGTTTTCATTGAGAAAACCATTTCCTAGTGGCATTTTTCCAAAAGAAAGGATTTCTTCGTAAGGATCTTGGCAAATTTTACAGCGATTTAGTGGCATATCGTTTAAGTCATGGAATTTTATAATGAGTGATAGTCCCACTCGCACATTGGCTTAATTAAGCCATCTATTTTTTCTTCAAAAGCATTTTTTCTTTTTAATAAGTTCTCATAAAATTCTAATGCTAATGCATGCTTGAGGTAAAAATGAATCTTCCATCCATCTAAGGTGACTAATGCTACAGAGAAAAGATATGTGCCTTGGTTAAACAGATTTTCTGGCAACCATAAGATAACGCGGTAGACGCCCTTTTTTTTAGGAAGGTTTTCAGTATCGCCAATATTCATGAACAATAATTCATCTTTTGTAGTGCAAATATCAAAACATGGAGTGGGTATGTTTGAATCATCAATGATCTCGTAAATCATTTCTATACCAACCTGATCTGCACACTCTGCTGAAGAAATATCTTCTTCATTTTTATTAACCATCCTCGTTGAATGAAGAGATGCGATTTGATCTCTACTCGGTCTTTCATTTTTTGGAAATTGAATTTTTGAACCGTAAGTCGTTATTCCTGAGAGGTACTCATCAATTACATTGTTTATTTTATCATCCTTTTGAATAGAACCATTTTTGAGAAGTATACCTCTGTCGCATAATGAACTTACAGAATTCATGTTGTGAGATACAAAAAGTACTGTTCTTCCACTCCCCGCAACATTTTGCATTTTACCAATACATTTTTTTTGAAAGGCTGCATCACCAACAGCTAAAACTTCGTCAACAATCAAAATATCTGGTTCGAGGTGGGCTGCAACTGCAAATCCTAATCTTATGGTCATTCCAGATGAGTATCTTTTAACAGGCGTATCAATAAAATTTTCAACTCCCGAAAAATCAACAATCTCATCGAATTTTTGATTCACTTCTTTTCGAGTCATACCCAAAATTGCTCCGTTAATGTAGATATTTTCTCGCCCTGTTAATTCAGGATGAAAACCTGTTCCCACTTCGAGTAATGATGCAACTTTTCCTCGAATTTTGGCTGTGCCAACAGAGGGTTCGGTAATGCGAGACAAGATTTTTAGTAAAGTTGATTTACCTGAGCCGTTTGCGCCAATAATACCTACTACTTCTCCATTATTAATAGAAAAATTCAGATTATCTAATGCAATGAAATCGCGACTTTCTATTTTACGAGATTTCTTAAAATGAGTTGAAGTTGAAAGTTCAAGAGACTTTTCTTTATTCCTTTTTTTTTCCCACCACCTGGTCATCTCTTCTCTCAAACTCGTCATACCGATTGTTCCAAGCTGGTATTTTTTTGAAAGGTTAGACACTTCTATAGACAAGGATGAATTCATAGTTATAAGTAATCTACCACCCGTCTTTCAGTCTTCTTAAATAGATACATTCCGGAAAGCAAAATAAGTAGTGCTATGATAGCAGAGTAAAGTAAATGAAGTGGGGAAAAGCTTCCCTTACTGAGTAAACCGAAACGAAAAGTTTCTACCACAGGAGCCATAGGATTTAGAGATATCCAAAAACGATATTTATCAGGAATTTCTGATAATGGGTAGATGATTGGAGTTAAGTACATCATACCTTGAACGAGAAATCCAATAATTTGATTAAAGTCTCTATATTTTGCGGTGAGGACAGACATCCAAAGTCCTAAACCTAACCCAAGTAGAGAACTTAAAATTACAAGTAATGGAAGTAACAATACAGGCCAAGTAATTGTAAAAGGTTCCGAAATCGGCAATAGGAATTTATAGATTAAAAAATATGCAATAAAGAATATTAACTGTATTAAAAATCCTAAAAGACCAGATATACAGTTAGCTAATGGATTTATTAATCGAGGATAGTACACTTTTTGGTATGTTCCTGCATTCGTAGTAAAGGTGCTAGCATTACCCGAGAAACAAGAGGAGAAATAGCTCCAAATAATGAGTCCAGAATTGTAAAATAGAAGAGGGGGTAGTCCTTCCGTGGGAATTTGAGCAAATTTGCCAAAGATTAGGGTAAATATAATAGTGAGAAAAAGAGGTTGAAGAACAAACCATGCTGGACCGAGGATGGTTTGCTTGTAAGCAGACACAAAGTCACGTTTAACCAAAAGAAAGAGAAGGTCTCGATATTGCCAGATGCTGGCAAAATCAAAACCTAACCAGCCTGTGGATGGTTTTATGATCGTAATCTTGTTTTTCTCAATACTTTTCAACTTTCAATTTAAAAAAGGGTATATATGAAAGGTGCGTAGCTACTGCCGCCCATAATGATCAACGCACCAAAAAGTAGGAGTACTAAAATGATTGGAGTGAGCCACCACTTTTTGTTATGCATTATCAACAATAAAAGTTCTCTTAAAAATCCGAGCTGTTTTTGCTCCTTGCTTATCTTTTCAAAGTTTTCTTCGTCTTGTTCTTTCATAGTGTAACCGAATTTAGAATTGTCGTAGATATTGTTTTTTAGAGGTATTTTCGGTTACATCTTTCCACAAAGTAACCTTATTTTTATTTTGATTCTGCATGGTCGCTTTTCCAAAAAATCGAATCAGTAGGGCAAAGGGACAAAAAAATATGTAGTAAAAAACGGGTAAAGTAGACCAAGTAATAATAGTATCAATAATTATAATTAGCCGGGTCCATAAAGCCAAGATAAGTGTATTTATCGCAGGTGAGATGAGGCAAAGGAAACCTGCAGTAATGCCCACACTTCCTACCCAATAAGCGATATTCAAATTAAAAGTATTTGAATTCGAAAAGTAATAAATTAGACACGCCCAAACTAACCCCACTACTGGAAATCCTAAAATAAGCTTCGTTGCAAATACTTTTCTCTCAGTTTCTGTTAAACTATTTGTGTTTTTCAAAATATGGTTTGGAGCTAATCAAGATCAAAACTAGCAACATGGTAATCTTTTGATATTCTGTTATTCTCAGGTTGTTCTGATTTGTACAATAGGTGGTTTTCCAGAACAAGGATATCCATTTCGGTTGCCATGAAGCAACGATAGGCATCTTCCGGGGTATTTACGATTGGTTCTCCACGCACATTAAAACTGGTGTTAACAACCACCCCAGTTCCCGTTTTTTCTTCTAGTCTCTTTATTAGTCGATAGTATATATCGTTGCGATTGGGGGAAACGCTTTGAACACGTGCAGAATAATCAACATGAGTTATGGAGGGTAAAGAGGAACGTTTAATTTTAACCCTATTCAAGAGGTTGGCGTCCCTCATATGTTTCTTATCTTTTGCGGAAGGTGCAATACGGATCTCCTTTTGAACAGGAGCGACTAGTAGCATATAGGGGGAAGGGGAATCCAAATCAAAATATTCCTGAGTTTTTTCTTCCAATACACTAGGTGCAAATGGACGAAAGGATTCACGGTATTTAATTCTCAAGTTCATGTTAGTCTGAGTCTTTTTACTCCTGGCATCTCCAATAATGCTTCTATGCCCAAGAGATCGTGGACCAAATTCCATTTTTCCTTGGAACCAACCTATAATTTTTTCTTCTTCTATGGCTTGGCAAGTTGTATCGAGTAATTGACTTTCTTCAGAAAAATAATGAAAGGGTGCATTTTTTTCTTTGAGAAAACATGATATTTCGGAGTTCGAAAATTTTGGACCTAAATAACTTCCCTGCATTGAATCGTTGGGGTCTACCGCTCTTGGCAGGTTAAGAAGTTGATAATTTGCAAAAAGGGCTGCTCCCAATGCACCTCCTGCATCTCCCGATGCAGGCTGGATCCATAATTCATCAAAGATTTTTTCGGAGAGTAATTTACCATTAGCTACGCAATTAAGAGCGACTCCACCAGCTAAGCAAAGCTTATTTCTACCAGTGAGTTTTCGAGCATAAGTTGCCATGCGGATAACAATTTCTTCGGTAACTTCCTGAATTGAAGCTGCAAGGTCAACTTCTCGGTCAGTGATTTGATTTTCTGGCTTGCGGGGTGGTCCGCCAAACAATTTTGCCAATCGCTTATTAGTCATGGTCAAGCCTTGGCAGTAACTAAAATATTGAAGATTCATTTGAAACGAACCATCTTCCTTGATGTCAATAAGGTGTTTTAATATAGCATCTTTATAGATTGGTTTACCATAGGGAGCTAATCCCATTAATTTGTATTCGCCGGAATTTACCTTGAAACCACAAAAATAAGTAAATGCACTGTATAAAAGTCCAAGAGAGTGGGGGAATTCAAGAGATTTTAGCAGTTTAATTGTGTTGCCTTTACCCATCCCGATTGTGGCTGTATCCCACTCTCCGACTCCATCCATTGTTAATATAGCAGCCTCTTCATATGGACTTGGGAAAAAGGCACTAGCTGCGTGTGATTCATGGTGAGTGATGAAAACAATAGGCTTGTTCCATTTCCCAGGTAGACCCTTTTTGATTTCTCGTGGAAGATGAAGTTTTTGTTTGAGCCATTGGGGCATGGCTTTAATAAATGAAAGAAGACCGCTTGGAGCGAAACTTAGGTATGTTTCCAACAGTCGATCAAACTTGAGAAATGGTTTTTCGTAAAAAATAATTTGATCGATTTCATCCAATAAACAATCACTCTCTTTCAAGCAAAATTCAATTGCATTTTTTGGGAACGATTCATCATGCTTAATTCTTGTAAATCTTTCCTCCTGTGCTGCGGCGATTATTTTACCATCAACAACTAATGCAGCAGCGCTGTCGTGGTAAAAAGCTGAAATTCCTAAGGTTTTCAAATAAGTAAAGTAAAACTATGAGGATGCAAAAATTAAAGCTTATCGCCCCACAAGTTTGCGGGTGAGGTCATCGCTGGCTTGTTCAGTTGTCTTTGAATTAATATACCATTGGATCGTTTTCTGAAGCCCAACCTGAAAGGATGTTTTTGGTTTCCATCCGAGTAACTCTTTTGCTAATCTATTACTTGCCACCCGATTAAGCGGTCCGGTTGGTTTGTGGGTTAAAAGCTTGATCGTTGTACCTGGGTTTAAGGTTTTAATCACTTGGTTTGCACAGTCTTTAACCTTTATGCGTTCCATGGTGCCAAGATTTACAGAAGTTCCATCATTAATATTTTCTGCTGCTGCGATGGTTCCTGATACGATGTCATCTACATAAGTCCAGTTACGAATTTGTTCGCCATCACCCCAAACTTCGAAGGGTTCGAGTTTTAAATAGCCACGTGCAATCATTGCCATGACGGCATGATTTTCTGTACAGCGGGGTCCATAGACTGTGAAGTAGCGGCAAGAGGCAGTTTTTAGTTCATGTTGTTGATAGTATGCTTTTAGAGTAAGTTCTGCCATTAGCTTTGCCCATCCATATAAATCATCAGCTTCATATGGTGGTTTGACCATGTCTTCGTAGAGAAAGGTTTCCCTGGAAACATCCATTTGAGCAGATGTGGGGTAAACACAGCCAGATGAAGCGAATATAATTTTTTCGGCTCCGTTTCGGTGGGCATAGCGAAAAACCTGACCATCTAAAATCATGTTGGTGGAGCACTCCACGGGATGGGCATCGATGTATCCACGCCCTCCATGATCGGCCGCTAAGTGAAAGACGGTATCGATATCATCGGTTGCTTGATTGCAAAATTCTGGATTTAGGAGATCTCCTTCTAGTATTTCGCAATCTAGGCTTTTTACATGAGACATTTCTCCGCTAGAGAAATTGTCTGCAATTCTAACTTTTGCACCGATTTCAATCAATTGCTCAGTAAGATGAGAGCCAATAAATGAGGCTCCTCCTGTAACGAGTACTTTTTTGCTATTCCAATTCATCAATGATTAAGGTTGTTTGGTTTTACGGCTTCTATGTAGAGAGAATCAGGCTTTTTGGGTTCTCCCTGATTTGAGTTATCCAAGTTGAAATCTTGCCAATTCGGAATGAAACTAGATAGGTGAGACTGAATGGTGCACTTTATAAAACCGATTTTTTGGAGAAGTTCTTTTATTGAAATGCGGTCATACATGTGTTTATGCAATTCTCCACTCTGTTGAAATTGGCCTAATTGAAACGCTTCGTGCTCGGAATTATTCAACAAAGCTCTGATGAGCATTTCTTTGAGCCAACTTGTCACTAAAATTTTTTTCATCAATTGCTTAATCTTTAGGTGAAAAGGTAGAACTTTCTCATGAGAAGTGGAATTAATTTCTTTTGTATTTAATAATAATCCTGGCAAGACTTCTTGTCCGCATCTTCTAACTAAAAATTGCTTATTTGCTGGTTTGGACTCGAGGAATTCAAGCATTTTTCCTCCCGAAACTTTTCTTGTCATTTGATCGAACAGCTCCATTCGCATCCACTTGGCGTTTAAGTTTGCAAGTTCTACGTTTTGATCCACTTGTTGGAGCGAAAGTAAATAATCTTGGCAAATTTTTTCAAGATCGGGTATTGCTATTCGAATAATGCCATTTGGTTTCAAAACTCGAAGGCACTCTCTTGTAAGGTGCTCTCCTTCATCCTCTTCTAAGTGCTCGAGTAAATGGGAATGATAAACAATATCCACGCTGTTGGAAGTTGCGGGGATCCCATTAGATGCATCCCAAGACTCAACTCCTTTGGTGTATGGATTAATATCAAGGTTTCTCCAAGCTGGATGAACAGAAGATCCGCAACCTAAGTTAATACAAAGTGATTTTGAGGAATTTATCAGGAGTTTATTGAAATGATTTTATTGGTAATCGCCTTCGCCAGAAGACTATGACCCTGAGCACTTAGATGTACTCCATCATCTAGCAGAAAGTCTCTAACAAAGGTGCCTGTATTTTCCCACCAAGGTTGGAAATTAGTAGGATGATGAGTCGTGATTGTAGCAATAATATTTTTTTCTATTTTTAAAGGATGAATTGGTAAAAAAACTACTTTTGAATTGGGGAACTTATTGCTAAGTTTGTTGAAAAGGTGCTGTTGAGATTCTGATATCTGCTTATTTGTTCTTCCATTAAGTAGATCATTGATTCCAGATTGAGCGAAGATCACAGTAGGGTTGAATTCTTCTTTGTAGAAATCTATCAAATCAATAATTGTGGCTGAGGTTGCACCATTATGACATAAAGTTCTAACATCAATGTGAAGGACAGCTTGAATTTTTGTTATAAAACCTCTTGGGCGTGATCCCTCACAGGTTATTGAGTCTCCGACGAAAAGGATTTTGTCGTTATGAGAAACTCGATGGTCTTGAATTTCCCAAAAGTGAACCGAAAAAGAATCCCATCTAAAGTGGAGTACAGAACCAATGACGATCCCGACAAATAAAAAAGTAGCACTTAGTATTTTATATTTTAAAGATTTCCTTCCAAAGTATAAAATGGCAGATAAAACTAAAGGCAGTAAACTAACCATTAATGGATTTTTGGCTAAAAAGATTAAGAACGAATCCCACATTTGTACTTAAGTATTGGAAAGATTCGAATCAACATAGATCGGTATTTTCTGAGGGGCAGTTCAAATACTATGGCGAATAAAAGGCAAATCCCTAAAACCACCATAATCCCTGTAAGATATCCCAATTGGATAAGTGAACCACTTGCCCATAATGCACCTATAAAAGCCATAATCGGAAAGTGAATTGCATAGAGAGAGAAAGAGCAATTTGCCCATTTTCTAATCATTCGGGTAAGTAATCCGTTTGAATTTTTTTCCAAAGAAAACCAATAGTTCATAGAAAAAAGAAAAAGTGCAACTGCTCCAGCAATTGTGTAGTCGTCCCAATATTTAGCCGAATAAAATAAGGGAGGATTACCCAAACCTTCATATCCCCAAGGACTCCAATGAAGCCATCGATCTGTCATTGTGGTTATCAAAAAATATCCGGTCAATAAAACGAGAAGAGTTGCTAAGAAAAAATTAATTCGAAACGACTTGCATCCATAATAAGCAAGGCAACCAATTAACCAGCATGGAAAAAGGAGTAAAATTTTTGGTCCAGCTACTAAGATCCATAATAGTCCACCAGTTAATTTCCTCTTCATTGTGGGCAGTAGCATGATAGATCCGAATATCATATAGTACAAAAACTCATAAGAGAGAGACCAAAATGGTCCGTTACTACCCGGTCGAACGCTAAAAAACCAACATTCATGCAAAAAAAGACTAGATATGATGACTTTAGTTTCTAGATAACTTGATGCAAAAATCTGTTGATAAGTTTCTGGGTTCAATGATTTGCCCCATAAGTCGAAGGCAATACCTATAACAAGAGCAGGAAGTGCAACGCTCCAAAGTCTTGTTAATCGATCGAAAGTATATTGAGAAAATGTTAATTTCTTTTTTTTATCTATCGACCAAGCAATTACGAAACCAGAAAGAACAAAAAAAATAATCACATAATCCTGTCCGTTTTTCGGTCCGATTTCGCTTCCGCCAAAAAACCAATGAAAATTTGTATGCCCCAATAAAACTGCTGTTGCAGCAAAGATGCGCAGGATATCAAGAAGGGTGCTCACATTTAAAATATTTTTTATCAGTTAAATTCTGATTTTTTTGGAAAGGGCTAATTTGATTATTAAAGTATAAGAATTTGCCAAAAGTTGAGACTGAAAAGGGCTACAAAAATTTGGTTTCCGATTGTCATTTCTTGGACTTTAATTGTTAAAAAATTTACTTGTTACAAATTAATTATTTTTCATCGACTTTTCTCCTTTATTTTAAAGAAGTAGAATTGAGAAATTTTAGCTAAAAAGGTCAAAGTTTATGCTAAACGATGAGTAAGGATTTTGACCAAATATTTTGAAAGTCATTATTATGGAAAGTTTCTTATCTGAATAATTGAAGTGTACTTGCTTTGATCGAATTTTTCTTCTTTAAAACCACAATTAATTGTCCACACTGATTCATATTTAATTTTTAGGAAATGTATATGATTAATTAAATCGGAATTATTTATTTATTCCAGTAATTCTGCTCTAAGATCTTTTTGGACAAAATTTCTTAAATTTAATGACTAAAATCTTAGTATTATATTTTGTATTAAACTCTTTTGAAAAAATATATTTATTATTTTAGATAGCTATATACTTAAAAGATAACTCTCTGGGAAACTAACTAATTACTCAAGGCTCAATCTTCGATCAGCGAGTTGTCGTAATTTAGAAATTGCTGTTTCTGGGGAATCAACATTTGCGAGTGCAAGAGCAAGCATTGTGCCCCCAACATTTCTTCTTCCTTTGATTGCCGCTTCAATTCTACCGTTAAAACTGTAACCGCCTTGCGGGAATTGGTTTGTTTGTCCAGGAGGCAATAGGTGGGGCCAAAAACATCTAAATACAAAAAGCTTTCTTCGATTTTGTGAAAATTCATAAACTTCAAATGAAATGTCTTTTCCACTCACATTAACTTTTATGACTTGAGGATCTTTACCTTGAGGTGGATTAATTTGAGTTAGTCCAGTGAGTGGAAGACAGGAGTCAGGGGAGTGAGTTGAGAGAACGGCGGTACAAGCCCCTCCAGATTCCCAATTAGCTTTAAATGCCTGCCAGTATTCTAAATTGGGATTAATTTCAGAAGTTTGGCTCAACGGGTCTAGTCTCGTTCTTAGTCTTTCCTGCCATTGGATCGATTGAGCACTCTCATAGTGAAGTTGGGCGGCTATTTGGTTTGAAATAATTTTTTCTTCGGAAACGATACTTTTATCACTCGTGTTCAACTTGAGGTTCGGTGAAATGATTAGCGATTTTTCCCTGCTGTGGAAATGATATTCAGAGTATAAAAAAGATGAGATTACGCTTAAAATTAAAAGAAAACTGAAAGTTATTGGGGGTGAGCTTTTTAAATTAGCCAAATTACTTTTTTGATTTCCTAACATACCCATAAATACACCACCTCTAGCTGATCGAGCCAATAAGAAGATAGTTATAAAAATTAATCCCGTTTCTATCCATCCTGCCATGTCGTGAAGAGAGGGGAATTGCCAATCACCTATTGAGAAAAGATGTTGATCCAAAAGATTGCCCTTACCTTTGACTTTTATGAAAGCAAGAGAAAATGCCCTCAATAAATTAAAACCTATGGCGATCATTGCTCCTGATATAATAATTAAAATTCGGTTTAACCAACGAAATTGATAATAAGCACCAAAAAATAAGGTAACCACAAGGGATGCTTGCAGTCCGTTTATTCCGCTACACGCT
Organism: uncultured Verrucomicrobiota bacterium; assembly: GCA_902580225.1. GTDB lineage: Bacteria > Verrucomicrobiota > Verrucomicrobiia > Opitutales > Seribacteraceae > Seribacter. The sequence goes on along the minus strand of CACHJU010000002.1, from coordinate 23,711 downwards.
TGGTCAATTCCAATTTGTCCGAAAACTCCAACATCGATTATTGTGCCTTGTAGGCTGGATTCATGTTCGAGTAGAAGTAAGATGTCTACAATAATTGAAGAAATCTTTTCTTGAAACCACTGAGTAAGTTTTAAATCCGTAGATAAAGGCCACGGAATACAAACGATAAAAAAGAGAAGAGGGAAAAGAAAGTTTCTAGTTTTTCTCCATCCGCATTGATCATAATAAGGAATAAGTGTGAGAAAGAAAATAATTCCAAATAAAACAAAATTAAGTAGTCGCCAATCAGAGTTTGCACCTCTGACCAACCAGATAAAAGGTAGGGTAAGTAAGAGAGGGATTCCAAATAACCACCATGTCTTTCCTTGCAAAAATGATGGATTTCCCTTTTCGTATACTTGATTAGCATGTGATTTTATGAGAAGATAAAAGCACAGGAATGGTACGAGGAAACCATGAGCATATTGTTGGTTTGTTTCCCATGTAATAGAGAGTTGCAAGCAAAGCATGCCCCAAATTAAAAGTATACTTAATGAACCTAAGGTTGTTTTAATATTTTGTAATTTCAAATGATTTGAAATGAATTATTAAAATTATGGTGAAGGTGGAAAGGATTGCGGGAATAACTGTGCCAAGCTTTCCTTTTCTGCTCGATCTAAGTTTCCGAAATCAATACTTTTCTGTAGGATAAGTGCTTTCTCAGTAATATTATTCATTTCGAAAATTTTAGAGCATATAAAAACCCAAGCTGGTCTTGTAGATTGCCAGATTCGCCAGTCCATTTCGAATTCTATTTCAGGTAATGCTAAGTCGGGTGAACGATTCCGTAGATGTGCAAGTGCTAGAGTAATTCTATTCTGGGGAGAATCTCGAAAGACTCGATTTTCTTTTGCTTCTTTAAGCAATGAGTCTAACTTTTGTGAAGGAGATGCTAAAAAAGGGTCGAGGAGTTCAAAATAAAGGTAAGTTTCAGAAAAAAAAGTATCATTTTCGTGAAGTTTGGATAACTTACTCATCCATCCCAACAGTTCTTCCAAAGTCGCGGATGCGGCTCGATGTTGCATGAGTTTTTTTAGGGCATAACTTTGGTGAATCGGTTGATCAACCAACTTTTGTAGAATGTGGGTTAATCCTTTCAAGTCTTCTATGCTTTCTAGGTAACCACAAATTCCTCGAACTAATCTTGGATCACTTCCGAGGACGGGGAGAAGGCGATCTAGAACTTTAATAGATTCTTTATAATTTCCGTCTAGTGCAAAAGCACGCGATTCTATTACTAGTCTCCATCTTTCAGGAATGATTGGTGAATTATTTACTTCAAAGTGGATGCTTTCTAATTCATTAATTTGAGCCAAAGCGTTCATTCTTAGTTTAAATAATTCCTCGTCTACTTTTGCTTTTGAAGGGGATAGGTATTCAACCAGCAGATGAAAAGCACCAAGTCTTGCCAACCATTTTGAAAAAATCAATAATTCCTTCCTTTGTTCTAAATCGAAATACTCGAGGCAAGACTTCACGATTTTATTTCTCTCGATCTCGTTCTTTGCAGATATATATTGGAGAGCAAAAATTCGCATATAGTCAATCGGTTCCGCGTGCGGGTTTGAACGAAGTAATTCAACGCATTTTTGAAGACTTGAAGATGATAGTGGACTTAGTACATGAAGAAGGGTCATATGGCGAATTGCTTCCACTCCAGACTGGCTTTTCCTAGATGACATATTCGCTAATTTTTTTCCTACTGAAAATAAATTATCGGTGTCTTTAAGATGAACTGTCAATCGAGCCAACAAAAATATGCTATCGGGATGCGTTGGATGATTCTCAAGCGATTGAAGAATTATATTCTTGGCTTTTATTGGGTTACCTGTTTCAGCAAGAAGTTCTGCCGCAATTAACGAATTATCTGGTGTATCAAGCCAGTCATTAAGCGTTAATAATGAATTGAGTTGAACGATTGCAATCTCTCCTGCAATACGCCTTTCATGTAAAGCGATATGATCATTTTTAAGAGTCTGTATGCTATACTTTAGTAACTTGACCTTTTTTTCTTCTGTTCCTCCTTCAATAAAAATATTCTTAGCCCATTTTTGAAGAGCTTCAACTGGTTTGGAACGGAAGAGTAGCTCTAGGAAGTTCTCTCTTGTTTCAGTATTTGTGGGATCCAATAAACTAGCAATACGAGCCTTGCGAACCCCATCCTGTAAGAGATTTGATTCGTTGCTGATCGATTTATCCTGATAAACTTTTGATAACTGGAGAAGTTGGTTTGATTTCCATTGTCTTAAGTATGGCATGAACACTTCGGCAGAGAAGAACAAAAATCCGAAAATAAAGAGTGAAGAAATCGAAAAAATATAACGTAAATTTAAATTAAACACTGGTTTTTATAAAAGTGTAGTATTTTTATTGTCCACGCTACCGCACTGGCTATTTGTAAAAAATTTCACAAGGCCAGTGAAGTGACATTTTGCTGGATATTTATCAAGTAGAACCAGAGCTCATTGGGTGAGCACTGGGAAAATCTAATAAATTCTCATTAATTTCGACTTCTGTACGACGACCGAGGATTTCGAAAAGTACTTTTACTCTATCCCTTGCAGGAATTAACTGGGTGACCCTACCTTCATCCCCTTTGAATAATCCAGAAATCGCCCTAACCTTGTCGCCTATTTTATGGGGTTGATCGGGGATTTTCAGAATTCCGTCTGGAGACAGAAGTCGAAGTTCTATCATCACTGGGGCAGGAACATGAACTGGAACTTCTTTTCTTCGTACTATGTACGAAACCCCTCTTGCGTAATTCACATTTCTAAGATGAATTACTGGGTCAAACTTAGCGAAAAAATATCCAGGAAAAAGAGGGCGAGGTGGCGAATTTTTTTCTTTTTTTGGACGTATTGTTCGGGGTAAAAAAACCTCTACATCTGAAAGCGTAGAGAGGGTTTGAGTTGCCAGTAACTCCATTCGAGGTTTTGCTCGAAGGCAATACCATCCGATTGACCAGTCTTCATATTGATCTTTACTCATTACATCTTCAAAAAACCCGACAATGCGGGTAATAAGCGGCTACCTGTTTTGGTTAATTTTTTCAACTTTTCAAGTCTGATTAGGTAAAATTCACTTTTTTTGTTTTCTTCTGTCAGAGATTTTTCCATTCGCGATATTCTTTCTTTTGCACTTTCAAGATGAGGCATAATTTCATCATTTATAAAACTGGAAAATAATTTCCGGAATTCGGTTTCCGCAATGTAGTGATCTCTTCTGTCACCGGCAATGTATGTGGAATGAACAGCTTTAAGAGATTTTAGGGTTTTTAAGCCTTGGCTAGCTGAACCAATACTTATTTCTAAACGGGATACGATCTTGTCCATTGGTAATGGAGTAACCGAAAAATAAAGTAAGCCGTAAATTTCACCCACCGAGCGTGGCATACCAAGAATTCCCATCATTCGAACAAAAAAATCGATTGATTCCAATTCCAAAGAATGTAAATGCGAATCGATAGTCAAAAGATCTGTTTTATTTTTAGGCAAGGTATAATTTCATTTATTTCAAAAAAAAATGAAATTGGCAAGCATAGTATTTAAACACATTATGCAGATGCACTTTTCTATAAGTAAAATTCAAATCAATAATACTTACTTGCCCTTTGATACGATTTATATGATATTAAAAACAGACATACATATGATAAATCATAGAGATAAAGGGTATTCAACCTTACATAAAATCACTTTGCTGTCTGTTGTTTTTTTGTGGTTTTGGTGTTCATTAAATATTTGGGAATCTTTTGATTACGCTTTGATCAACCTTCCATGGAATTACGCCCTAGTTGCCATCGCTGGACTGGCTGTTGCAACTTTTGGCTCCTTGCAGGGGTATGGTTTGTTTTTTATGAAAAATGGTTGGGGTAGAATCCGCGAATCTTTGCTTAAAGCAAATTTCCAAACTGCTCTCATTGCATTCTTCGTCTTTGCTTCTTACTTCGCTACGAAAGATAATGAAACAAGTCGATTGTTTCTAGTTTTTTACATCATAACAAGTTGGCCTTTGCTTGCCTCATTCAATTTTGCTCTTCCAGGTCTATTTAAAAGATTTATTGGCTTCCAAGTAGTAACCCGTAAAAGCTTGCTTATTGGCGATTCAAATTCTTTGGATTCTCTTCATTCTTGGATAAAAAAGCACACGGAGAAAGGCTTCAGTTTTGAGGGTACATTCACTACAGATTCTAATAAACCTTCCTTAGGAGGTTTATCATGGCTTGGCTCTTACGATAGATTGGAGAGTTATCTGAGGGAAAACAAAACTCACCAGTTAATACTTTTACCTAACAGTGACATGAAAAAATGGATAAGGCTAGTAGCCGATTTAGGTGCAAAATATGGATGTAGAATATTAGTTTACAATAATTTATCCGGGTATTTTGATTCTCGACTAGTATTTGTTGAAGAATCCGGAAGGCAGTTTTTTTCTTTGCAAAATGAACCGTTAGAAAGTCCCTTCAACCAAATGATCAAAAGATGCTTTGATCTAGCTATAAGTTTACCTGCTTTATTTTTTATTCTTCCTCCCTGTATGTTTTTTGTTAAATTCTTCCAAGCATCACAGTCGCCAGGCCCGCTCTTTTTTACCCAAGAAAGGGTTGGTTTAGGAGGAAGAACTTTTACTATTTGGAAGTTTCGATCCATGAAATTTGTCCAAAAAGGCGAGCGTGATGAATCAGAACAGGCTTCTTTAGGTGATCGCAGAATATTTGCCTTTGGAGCTTTTATGAGAAGATTCAGTATTGACGAAGTACCTCAATTCATCAATGTCCTGAAGGGGGAAATGAGTTTGGTAGGACCAAGACCTTATCTTGCGAAGCATGATTTTATTTTTGAAAAAGATTATAAAGCTTACAGGATCAGACAATTTGTGAAACCAGGGGTTACCGGACCAGCTCAATGTCGTGGCTTAAGGGGTGAATTCACCGATCCTGACTTAGTTAGAAAAAGAATTGAGTTAGATTTTAATTATGTAGGAAATTGGACCATTTGGTTAGATTGTGAGATTGTTTTGAGAACAATTGGACAAGTTCTTTTTCCTCCAAAAAGTGCTTATTAATCGAATTGGATTCTTTTCTTTTCCTGAAATTGAAGAGTAGTAGTAGAATTTTAGGAATCGATTTTTTTAATGGTTCTTTAGTTGATTCAATTAGATTAGCCAAATTAGGAGGTCTAGTGGTTGCTCCATCCGGTCCTGGTTTAGCGTGTGACCTCCTGCAATGTCATTTTTACGAAAAGTCACTTTTAAAAGCAGATTTAGTACTTCCTGATAGCGGTTTGATGTGTCTTATCCAAAAATTATCAGGCAGAAAAGGTATTGAAAGGATATCGGGTCTTAAATTTTTACAATATTATTTGCGAAAATTTGATTTAGAAGATTCGTCATTTTGGATAATGCCAAATCTATCTCAAGACAAAGCTAACAGGTTGTGGTTGTTAGATAATTATGGCTTGAATGTAAAAGATGATGAAACTTACTGTGCACCCATCTATAACAAATCGGGTCCAATACAGGATGTAGCTTTACTTGCGAAGATCATTAAAAAAAGCCCAAAAACAATTTTCATTCAATTAGGTGGAGGAGTGCAAGAGCGCTTGGGTTTATTTTTAAAAGAGAATTTAGAATATAACCCCACAATTTTGTGCACGGGGGCTGCGTTAGCATTTCTTTCCGGAGAGCAAGCTCATATTCCAAAATGGGGGGATCAATTATATCTTGGATGGTTATTCAGGTGTTTCTTTAGTCCAAAGTTATTTTTACCGCGATATGTAAAGGCTTTTCGTCTGGTATTTTTGCTTTTTAAATATGGTGAAAAAAGTCCAACTATTTGAGGTAATTCTATGTCAAGTAATCGTAGTATCAAAAGAGCTTCAGTCCGTGCTTTGGGTTGCCGTTTAAATCAATACGAAGCTATCGAAATGGAGGGACGATTGAAGTCATCTGGATATGAAATTGTTTCTTTTGGAGAAACGGCAGATCTTGGTGTAATTAATACTTGTACCGTAACTAACGAAGCTGATGCCAAGTCAAGAAATGTGATTCGGCGTTTTATTCGAAAAAACCCAAATGCACTAACCGTGGTGGTAGGTTGTTATTCGCAAATGGATGCAAATCGAATAGCAATGATCGAGGGTGTGGATTATGTAATCGGAAATCATGACAAAATGAATTTCTTAGAATATTTAGATGAAACAAGACCAAAAGTTCCAGTCATTATAAGGGAACGAATAAGCAAGGAAGATTTTAGTATTGGATTTGTGGGCGAGCCAAAATTTGAACAACGAGCAAATTTAAAGATTCAGGATGGTTGCGATTTTATGTGCTCATTTTGTGTGATTCCATTTTCAAGAGGAAGAGCCAGATCCAGGGACTTAAATGATCTACTTGATGAGGTTCAAAGAATGGTTAAAAATGAAGTTAAGGAAATCGTTTTAACAGGCGTTAATCTTGGAACATATTCATCTCATGGTATGAGTTTTTTACGATTACTGGATAGATTATCTCAGGTAGACGGGTTATGTCGAATTCGAATAAGCAGTGTTGAGCCCACTACTATTCCAGAGCCAATTTTTCAATGGATGGCGGATGAAAATCATCCTTTAATGCCATACTTGCATGTTCCTTTACAATCTGGTTGCAATGCAACTTTAAAAAGAATGAAGAGGAAATATAGTCTTGAGGAAATGGCAGAATTCTTCAATCGATCTATTAAGGAAGTTCCAAATATTTGTTTGGGAACCGATTTAATGGTTGGTTTTCCTGGTGAGACTGAAGAAAATTTTCAAGAAACTTGTAATACTTTTATGAATTTCCCTTTAACCTATTGCCATGTATTTACTTTTTCTGAACGAAAGGGAACTCATGCGATCAGAATTAAAGAGCAAGTACCCATGGATGTAAGGAGAAAAAGGAGTGCACATTTACGTAGGCTTTCTGCTTCAAAACGTATGGAATTTTTTAAAAAACAAGAAGGTGAAGAGGTGCGTGTTCTGTTTGAGGCCCCCAAAAAGGGATTAATTTCTGGTTATACGGACAACTATACAAAAGTTGTAATTGAAAATGCAGAACGAAGCTTAGCAAATCAATTTGTTCCTGTGAGGCTGAAAAAAGCAAATCCAGAGTTTGTTGTAGGAGAATTATTTTAATTTTTATTCAAAGGATCATGGAATGATTTTTGAAACTTTCTTTATAGTTGCCTCTGTTTAAAAGAGTATATGAATAGTCCTTATGTCAAAAATTTTACTTTGTGACGGCCATAATTTAGCTTTTCGAGCCTTTTACGGAATCAAGGAATTAAATCGTTCTGATGGATTTCCAACCAATATGATTCATGGTTGGCTTCGTTCATTTTGGAAAATTGAGGATGATTTAAGACCCAAACATGTAAGAGTTTTTTTTGATAAGGGAGGAGCTACTAGGAGGGAATCTTTACTGCCCAGTTACAAAGAGAATAGGGGAGCACCTCCAGAGGATTTTAGTAATCAATTAGAATGGGTAAAGAAACTTTCAAAGGCTTTAGGCTATGGAGTTCATGAGAGATCTGGTCTAGAAGCTGATGATTTGATTGCATCTGCTGTAGAGATTTACAAAAAATCAAATGAATCTGTTTTAATGGTAAGTGCAGACAAGGATCTTGCCCAGTTGATTTGTCCAGGCGTAGAGCAATTGCTTCCGCCTCCAACTGCTAATCCAAGGTTAGGTTGGCGATTTTTAAATGAAGAAGGTGTAATACACAAATTTGGCGTTCCTCCTTCAGCAATTTTGGATTATCTAGCAATTATTGGTGATCAGTCTGATAATATCCCTGGTCTTAAAGGAGTAGGTCCTAAAACGGCTTGTAAATGGCTCAAAGAATTTCACAACTTGGAAAATTTGATTCAGAATGCTGGAAGGATAAAACCAAAGCGTTTTTGCAGCCTTATTTATGAGAAAAAAGATGATTTGAGAAGAAATATTGAACTTATCCGATTGGAATCAGATGTTCACTTAGATTTAAATGATTTAGGTCCGCCTGATTTTGTTTTGATGGAAGAAATTTTTAAAGATTTAGAAATGAGAAAATCCTGGGAAGAAGCGAAGAAGAGGTATAATCAAATTTAAATTCTTAAAAGTAATTTCCTTGCTAAGATCGTATAAAAGCGGTGTTTTGATCCATTCCTATGAGTGTTTTATTAAATTTTGGCCTTCCCAAAGGAAGTTTAGAGAATCCCACCATCAAGCTTTTCGGAAAAGCAGGGTACCATATTACCAAGGGATCTCGTTCCTATACACCATGTTGGGATGATTCATCTATTGATGGGAGGTTTGTTCGTGCTCAAGAAATGAGTCGATATGTGGAGGATGGCTTTTTTGATTGTGGTCTGACAGGGAGAGATTGGGTTTTGGAGAATGAATCTGATGTGAAGATTGTTGCCGATCTTGTTTACAGTCGATCCTCCAATCGAATCTCAAAATGGGTTCTAGCAGTTCCGGAATCTGCTTCTATTCAGTCCGTTATTGATCTTAAAGGTATGACGATTGCAACTGAATTAGTTAATGTAACTCGAGCTTACCTAAAGAAGCATAATGTTGATGCAGATGTAGAGTTTTCATGGGGAGCTACCGAAGTTAAAGTTCCTGAACTTGTAGACGCAATAGTTGATCTTACTGAAACAGGCAGTTCTCTTCGTGCGAACAAGTTGAGAGTTGTTGATGTACTCATGGAAACAAACACTGTTTTGGTAGCCAACAAGAAAAGTTGGGCAAACCTAGAAAAAAGAGCAAAAATTGAAAATATTGCTATGATGTTAGGGGCAGCTCTTCAGGCAGATGCTAAGGTAGGTCTTAAACTTAATTTGAAAAGATCGGAAATTAATGAGGTGTTGAAAGATCTTCCCGCACTAAGAAAACCGACCATTTCTCCTCTGAGCGATGATTCTTGGATCGCTCTTGAAACCGTTATCGAAAAAAAAGTTTCTCGTGAGCTAATACCTGCACTTAAAAGGTTAGGTGCTGAAGGTATTGTTGAATTCCCCCTTAACAAATTAGTCCCTTAACTAAAGATAATTCCTTGAAGGATTAGTCTTGCCGAACGATCTTAACTTGTATTTACTAATCTCTTAACTTTTTATTAATCCTTAACCGAGTATGAACTTTGGTCGCTATCTAGCGATTTACCCAAGTTTATACCCGTTTTTTATATCCAAGCTATGAGTGCTATTATGGAAGAATTGCTCGCTGAGAGCAAAATTGAATTACTTAAAGAAGGTTCCGTTATTACTGGAACAATAATGGAAATCCGCCCAACCGAAGTTGTTATTGATTTCGGTGGAAAAGCTGAAGGGACGATTCCCGCACATGAATTTTTGGATTTAGGTGACCTCGAAATTGGTTCTGACCTCGAAGTTTACTTAGAACGATTGGAGGATCGTGATGGCAACCCTCAGTTATCTTTTGACAAAGCAGAACAAAAGAAGAATTGGGAAAAAATTGTTAATACCTGTGAAGAAGGGTCTGTAATTACTGGTCGGGTCAGATCAAAAGTTAAAGGTGGTTTGGTTGTTAATATCGGAGTTGATGCATTTCTGCCTTCCTCACAGGTTGATATTCAAGCACCTAAAAACTTGGATCAATTTGTTGGGCAAACCTTTGATTTCAAAGTAGTCAAAATTAATAGAGAGCGAAAGAATATAGTTGTTTCAAGGCGTGAATTAATCGAAGAGAGGCGCCAAGACAAAAAGCGTGAGATTTTATCCAAAATTAAGCCGGGTGAAACTCGTCGCGGGATGGTTAAAAATATTACCGATTATGGTGCGTTTATCGATTTAGATGGATTAGATGGTCTTCTTCATATCACTGATATGAGTTGGGGGCGAGTTTCACATCCAAGTGAAATGGTTAAAACTGGAGAAGAAATCACTGTCTGTATAATTGATATTGATACTAACAGAGAAAGGGTTTCTCTTGGGTTGAAGCAACTATCTTCGAATCCTTGGGATGATATCGAAGGAAAATTCCCAATCAATGCAAAAGTTAGGGGTAAAGTAGTAAATTTAGTCCCTTACGGTGCATTTATTGAACTTGAAGAGGGAGTCGAGGGACTCGTTCATGTTACTGAAATGTCTTGGACTAAGAGAATTACGAAACCTGGTGAAGTTTTAAATGTTGGTGATGAAGTCGATGCGGTGGTTCTCGGAATTCAAAAAGAAGATCAAAAAATATCTCTTGGCTTGCGTCAGTTGGATGTCAATCCATGGGATATGGCTACTCATAACTATCCTCCAGGTGCTCGAGTTCGCGGAAAGGTTAGAAACCTTACATCTTATGGTGCTTTTGTTGAATTAGAAGAAGGAATTGATGGAATGGTCCATGTTTCTGACATGAGTTGGACTCGAAAAATCAATCATCCTAGTGAAATGGTTAAGAAGGGAGACGAAGTTGATGCCATTGTAGTCGAAGTTGATGTTGACAACCAAAGAATATCACTAGGTATGAAACAATTAACTCAAGATCCTTGGGAAGATATTGATCGACTTTACCGAATGGGCGAAGTGATCAAAGGTAAAGTTGCAAGAGTCGCTGGTTATGGAGCTTTCATACAATTAGAAAATGATATTGATGGACTCGTTCACATAAGCCAAATATCTGAAGATCGGATCGAAAAAATTAAGGATCACCTCAGTGAGGGCGATGAAGTTTCGGCTCGTGTTATAAAAATTGATAAAGAGGAAAGAAGAATTGGGTTGAGTATTAAAGCTGCTGATTATGATGAGGATGCTCTCGCCAAGGAAGTCGCTGCATATGATGAAGTTGGAGAAGACTTAACCACTTCACTTGGCGACTTATTGGACGAGGCAACTGCAACCGAAGAAGAATAAATTTATTTAATTCTGTTCCTGATTGCTTCTAGATATTCGAAGAAAGGTTCCTTATTGAATAATGTTAGCTTGTTGAAGAATTCCTTTCAAAATCTGCCCGCGTTCTTTGATTCGTCTTTCTTCATCAATCTCTTCTAAGGTTCTTTGTTTTTCAAAGGATGCCATATTTTTTCTAAGTTGTCTTAGGGCTTGCTCTTGAAGTTGTCTCACTCTTTCCCGAGTAACTCCTATCTTTGCACCCACCTCCTCTAAAGTCATTGGATCTCGACCTTCCAATCCAAATCTTAATCTAATTATGTCAGCTTCCCTTGGGTCAAGCATGGACAAAACAATGTTCACATCTCCAATGAGACTTTTGCTTTGAAGTTTTTCGAAAGGGTTAATTGCATTCTCATCGGCTACAACTTCACCCAAGGTAGACGATTCATCGTCACCAATTGGAGAGTCTAAAGAGGCAGGCTTCTTACTAACCGATTTGAGATGAGTAACTCTTGATAGAGGGAGATTCATTTCAGTGGCCAACTCTTCTTCAGTTGGGTCACGACCAAATTTTTCGGATAGTTCCGCCGAAATTCTCCTCATTTGTGTGACACGATCAACCATATGAACAGGCAAGCGAATTGTTTTACTTTGGTTGGCTAAAGCACGTTTGATTGATTGTTTAATCCACCAAGCTGCATAGGTACTTAATTTTCCGCCTTTTGTGGGATCAAACCTCTCAACCGCTTTCATTAAACCAATATTTCCTTCATTGATTAAATCCAGCAAAGATAATCCAATGTTTGAATAATGTTGTGCGATTTTTACCACGAGTCGCAAATTGGCTGTGATCATTTTTTCCCTTGCCTTTGCATCCCCTTTTTTAATGAGTTCGGCCAATTCAATTTCCTCCTGAACAGAAATCAGGGGGATAACGGAGATTTGCTGCAAATATATATTAAGAGATTCTTGTTCTGGGTTTTGCATAGATTATATTCTTAAAGACATAATTAGTTTGAAATTCGTTCAGCTAAGGCGAGTGCTTTTAGCATTCCTTTGGCTTTGTTTAAAGTTTCCTGATATTCATTTTCGGGAACGGAATCGGATACAATACCAGCTCCCGCCTGCAGATGAAGAGTATTTTTACAAATCATTGCAGTTCGGATTGCGATACATGAGTCATGATTCCCTTCAAATCCAAAATATCCCAAAGCTCCTGCATAAACATTTCTTTGAATTTTCTCAAATTCGGCAATGATCTGCATCGCCCTTACCTTAGGAGCACCACTTACGGTGCCAGCTGGAAAGGTTGCCCGCAAAAGATCAAATGCATTGAGAGAAGGATCCAATTTGCCTACTATCTCTGAAACGATGTGCATTACATGAGAATATTTCTCAATAGTCATGTATTCGGCTGCTTTTACGGAGCCTGTTTTACACACCCTACCGATATCGTTACGAGCCAGATCAACTAACATTAAATGCTCTGCTTTTTCTTTTTCGTCGGCTATGAGGTCAACTTCAAACTGTTTGTCTTCGACTTCGTCCCTTCCCCTTGGACGAGTCCCAGCAATTGGTCTGATAAGCACATCATCACCAGTTAATCGAACATGGACTTCTGGGGAAGCTCCTACAACAGAAAAATCCTCACCTTCTAGTAAAAACATGTAAGGAGAGGGATTGATTGCACGAATAGCTCGATAGAGGTTTATAGGGGAACCCGAATAGGGTATTGAAAAACGTTGGGAAAGAACTGCTTGGATAATATCTCCTGAACGGATGAAATCTTTAGTTTTTAAAACAAGTTCCTCAAATTCTTCTTTAGTTAAGTTTCCATTTGAGTTTTCAACCGCGTCAATCTCATGAATTGTGGCTGGTAAGAGTTCCGATCTTTTGGATAAAAGAAGAATGGTTTCATCAATCCTTTCACAAGCTTTTAAGTAAGCATTTTCAGGATTGTCCCCAGGTGAAGTATTTGCACAAATGGTTAAGGATTGTCGTGCATGGTCAAAAACCAAAACTAAATCTGCGATCATAAAATATAGAATGGGTATGCTAAGTTCATCATTTCCTAAAACTGGGACAGTTGGTTCCACACGATTTGCGTATTCGTAGGAGACATACCCCACAGCACCTCCGGAAAAACGGGTTTCGTTGCCAAAACCTAAATAATTTATTTCCCCCATTTCATCTTCAACAATTTTAAGTGGATCAGGAGGAGTCGGAAATCGGCGTATTTTCTGATTGGAATTAATTATAGTGGTTTCTTTTTGATCGCAGGATATGATTTTCTTTGGATTACAACCAACGAAGGAAAACCGACTTACCTGTTCACCTCCAACAACTGATTCAAATAGAAACGCGGGTTTCTTTTTGGACAGTTTTGCGTAAGCGGACAAGGGAGTTTCAGCATCTGCAGTAAATTCTGCTCGAACTGCGATTAAATCTTTTTCTTTAGATTGAATTTTGAATTCTTCAAGGGAAGGTAATGCGTCCATTAAAAAATAATATTTTAAAGAGTTCTGTAAGGATTAGGTAAAGAAGTAACAAAGAAATTGTTTTTTTTAAAACAACCATATTTTTGTGATTGCACGAAGCGTGATTTCAATTTCCACATATATGAAGTAACAGGAAGAAAAAAAGACATACGGGCAAGAATAAAGAAAGGATAAAATGAAAAGACATGTTCATTGTGTAATTATGGGGGGGGGAAGAGGAACGCGTTTATATCCTTTAACTAAATTAAGATGTAAGCCGGCAGTTCCTTTGGCTGGCAAATATCGTTTGGTTGATATCCCAATTAGCAATTGCATAAACTCTGGTTACAATAAGATTTATTTGTTAAGTCAATTTAACACGGCTTCTCTTCATCGTCATGTTCAAGATGCTTATCGTTTTGATCGTTTTGGAAGAGGGTTTGTTGAAATACTTTCTGCTGAACAGACTGAACATGGGGATGACTGGTATCAGGGCACTGCAGATGCAGTTCGTAGAAATATTATGCATTTCCATGCCGCCCCCGATGATTTATTTGTGATTTTATCAGGAGATCAACTTTATCGAATGGATTTTTCCAAAATGGTCGATGAGCATATATTAAGGGGGGCAGAAGTCACAGTGGCCGCGAAACCAGTGACCATTGATGAAGCCTCAAGCTTAGGTCTTTTAAGTATAGGTGAGAATTCTAAAATTACCGAGTTTGTAGAAAAACCAACGGATCCAAATATAATTATCGATTTGGTGCCATCAGAGTTAAAATCAAAAGATGGACAAAGCGATCGCGTTTTGGCGTCTATGGGAATTTATGTTTTCAACGCTGCTTCAATGATTGAAGCACTGGAAGGTGATTCCAAGGATTTTGGAAAAGAAATTATTCCTTCTTTGGTCGAGGATAAAGACATTCGCTGTCATGTATTTGATGATTATTGGGAGGATATTGGGACTGTGAAGGCATTTTTTGATGCAAATTTACAACTGACTGAACCAGTTCCTTCTTTTAATTTTTATGATGAAGATTATCCAATTTACAATTATCCTGACATTCTTCCTACAGCAAAACTTACTAATTGTAAAATGGATAGGACAACGGTAGCAAGTGGTTGTATGGTTGGGAGATCATCATTTACCCGATGCATGCTAAGTGTGCGCTCTATAGTAGGTGATAATTGTATATTCGATAATGTGGTCATGATGGGTGCTGATTATTTCGAAACCGATGAGGAAATGGATGTGCCGATCGGCGTAACTGAAATCCCAAATATTGGCGTCGGAAATAATTGTATAATTAAAAATTGTATAATTGATAAGAATGCAAGGATTGGATCTGATGTTAAATTATCTCCTTCAGGGCTTGCGGAAGGATGGGCAGATAATTTAAACGGTGTATATGCTCGAGATGGTATTTTAGTTGTGGTTAAAAATGCAATAGTACCCCGAGGAACTAAAATTGGTTCTTAATAATTTTTGTTTTTTGCTTGAACCTTTCCTACTTGCTAAATATCGGGAGGTTATGACCAATGTACCGACAGAATTATTTTACACTAAAGATCATGAATGGATAAAACAAGAATCAGATGGTTCCTGTATCGTAGGAATTACTCATCATGCTCAAGATAGCCTTGGTGATGTTACTTTTGTTGAAATGCCAACCATTGGTTATAACTTTGACAGGGGTGCCGTTTTTGGTGTTGTCGAGTCTGTCAAAGCAGCATCTGATTTATACATGCCTTTAGAAGGAGAAATTATAGAAATCAATGAGGAACTAAATGATACACCGGAGAAAGTTAATGAGGATCCTTACAATGCAGGTTGGATGATTAAAATTAAACCATCCGAGGAAATTTGTACCGAGAAACTGCTCACTTCTGAAAACTATAAAAAAGAGATAGGTGAATCCTAAAAAATGATTTAAAAATCGCTTGCGAAAAGATCGGTTTATGGATTATCTTTATATATAACCTGTGAAGTCTTTTTTTCAATCCTATTTGATTTCTTATAACTTTCTTATCAATAAGCGTTTTAGGATGAAGAGTCTAGTTGTTATATGGGGATGGCTTTTATTGTTCGTATCCGAATTAGTGGCAATTGAAGCTTCTGTAATTGTTGCATCGGTTGAGGGGGAGGTCACATCAATGTCTATTGAAGATGAGTTTACTGTAACTCTTACTTCCTCATCAGTCGGAAAAAAAGTAGAAGAAAAATCGATTTTAGTCACAGGCGATACTGGCAGTGCGTCTCTTTTATTTTCAAATGGTGCTTTGATAACTATAAAACCAGGCAGCCGGTTTTATTTAAGAAAATTTGCACAAAAGAGTTTCAATGCGGATCAAAATGCGATTCCTTCTGAAATCGAAGAAGAGCCTTCGCAATCAGAGCTTCTAGCTCATCTTGACTTTGGGAATTTAATTGTCAAAGCCCCAAAGCTTAATAAGAGCTCAACAATGGTTTTGAGTAGCCCATTAGGAACGGCGGGTATAAGGGGGACAATGTTCCAATTAGTTGCGGTTAGGAATTCGGTAACAGGTGATATTACTGGAGGAGTAAATTTAATCTCCGGTGATATTTCATTTACAGATGTTGGAGGGAATGAAGTGTCTCTAGTTTCAGGTCAGTCTTTACAACTGGCCTCAGGGAAATTGGGAGAATCCATGGCAACCGTACCCGGTGGTTTGGTCAATTTAACTGCAACTTATGGGGAATCCCTTACAGGTGGTGCAATGCCACCATCAATAGACATGCTCTTCCCCGGAGTGACCGGAGATGGTTCGAGTACATCAACTACTTCAAGCGTAAATGCGTCACAAAATGAGCTTTCCGCGGATACAGATTGGGAAATGGTTCATGAAATTGCGTCTGAAATCTTTTTCACGATTGAATCTAGTGAAACTAGTTCAGCGTCTTTTTCTTTTGATGATGTTTCTGATGCGGTAACAGTATCAACCCCAACTCCTCAGAATGAAGCACCCAGTGTTCCTTCAAATGTTGCGGGCGAAGTTCTTACAACCGTCGAAGGTTTGGAAGATCTCTACATTGAAGCTCCCACGATTTATCTAACGGAAGGTGCGAATAAGATTTTTCAAGATCAATTAATTATTGAGTATCTAGTACAACGCAAAAATATTAATTATCCACTTAATGATTTTGGTCCTTTCAAAATTATGCCTACCAAATCCAAAATTTATCCTTCTTATTCAGCAATTACTTTAGGTGATATTGACATCAGCTCTGATGTTGTGGTTTCTAATTTAGATGCGGTGGATTTTACAACTTTAGGCCATGAGTCTAAGATTACTCTCTATGTTGATGATTTTAGTTTTAGAAAAGTAAATTTTGCGGACGGCAAACCCGTTTCTTCTACGATTACCCCAACTGTTAGGATTGTGGATAGTCAAAAACCTGTTATTTCTTTTTCAGAGGGGCAAAGTTCGGCAAATCCTCTATTAGTTGAAGGAAAGATTGGAGCATCTTTTATAGATCCAGGGATTTCTTTGGTTGATAATTACTACAACGAGCAGGAAATTATTAATTTTAATGGATTAAGCCAAGGTGCAGAGAAAAGTTCATTTGGAACGGTTAATGTTGAAGTAGCCGGGATTTACGAAATAACCTATCAAGGAATTTCAGATCCTTCTGGAAATTTGGTTGAGCCTACTACGCGATGGGTTCAAGTTGTTGATAATACTCCTCCTCAAGCTACGCTATATGGCTCGAATCCGATTTACATAGATTTAAATGCATCAAGTGTTTTTAAAGACCCTGGGGTCTTTGGGATTGACAACTTAGACGGTACGATCGAATGGGGCGATAGTCGAATAAAAGTCTTAGTTGAAATGCTTGTGGATGATAACTTGCAGTCCTACAACTCGGTCACCAATTCTCTAGAGAATGTGATTGCTGAAGCAAAAACTCAGGAAAGCGTAAACGCGACTTTTCGTCTGAAGTACCAAATTACAGATTTAGCTGGAAATCGTTCGGAGATTTTCAGGCAATTGGTTTTAATCAATTCACCATTTAAGACTCCAACTATGGTAATGCATGGTAAAAATCCATTATATCATGAAGTAAACACCGCTTTTTCGGATCCAGGAGTTACTGCTTATAAAGATATGGGAACTGGGGTTTCTCCAATCAACCTTAATAATAAAGTGAGTGCTCTTGCTTACCTAGGATCTTCCGTTTCCGGTCTAGATTCTAGCGTGGTGAATTATCACTTCATAAATAAAAAATATGTGGATCAAAGTGGAAATGAAGATTCCAATAAAAAAATAGTCATTAAATATAATGTTGCAGATGAATTTGGAAATCAAGCTAAGCTGGAACGTGAAGTTCGTATCGTTGACACCACTCCTCCAGTTATCACTCAAACAGGTTCGGGTGGAGTTGATCTTTTGAATCTTCAGGCAGGAGTTTCATATTCAGATCCTGGTGCGGTTGTTTCAGATAACTATGATACAAGCCCGACTATTGCGGTTAAGCTCCACTCATCGACGACCAATTCTGAGTTCCTTGATCCTTCCGGTGGTAATGTCTTTACCCAATTGTCTTCAATTGGTTTTTGGGAACCCGGAGATTACAAAATAGTATACCGGTCAACTGATACTAATGGAAACCTTGGGGAAAGTAATCGCACGGTTAGGGTTGTAGATACCATTGCTCCACTAATCTCAGTAATTCCGCATTCCTTCCTCTCTTCTCCGTCTACCAACTCTCTTAATTCAGAAGCTCCTTTAGTTTCATCAATTGTCAGTTACCCTTCCAGTCCTTTGCCTTCTGAAATTTTGAGTGAATTATTGAGCTTGCCTGGTTACGATCATGCCAAGAAGACTTATGTACAAATTGATGCAGATCCCTACATCAACACTTTTGGAAGTGATAAAGATTTTTATATTAAAGATTTACCTTTAGATCCAAATGATGTCATTTTTGACGATTCTGTAACAGGACAGACAACTAAGATTGTTAACGACTCATGGGGTAGGAGTTTCATTTGGTATAGTGCTTTTAAAATTAAATTTGTTAACGGGGTGACTTTGCAAGATCCGGGTGTTTATGTCAGGAATGATTCAAATCTTGTTACTACTGTTACTTCATCTTTAATTAAGACTAAAGATTTAGCCAATAATCCCTTTAAATATTTTGTTAGTTACTCTGCGGAGCAGTCCAATGGTCAAAAATCGACGGTTTCCAATGCCCGCACTATTCGATTTCTTGATGCGGTCGCACCTTCAATTGATCTTACTCCATTTACTGATGGATCCTATAATTTTGTTTTGGCAGAGGGTGGTGTTAGCTATGGTGATAGCGATTCAAGTGTTTTCACTTGGATAGGGTCGACAAAAAATGGTCCCGTTACTTTAACCACGAATGTGATTGATGCGGCAGAGGGATCCATTCCTGAAAAATTAGTAAGGACTATTTTTGCTGGTTTAGTTGTTGATGCTAACCACAGCACTGTGAGTCCTTTGTCGACAGTTTATAATTATAATTCGGTCACTGAAAATAATCGAACTCAAACTGAGATTTCACAAGCAGTTTCATCTAAAATTAATACAGGTCTTTCATCCAAAAATATGACTTACACTATTAAGTATGACGCGAAGGATTCAGCCAATAATGCTGCAACCTCCAAATATCGTTATGTGATAGTTAAAGATACACTGGCTCCGACTATTTCAACTCCAACCAACCAAACATTAGTAGTGGATTATACCAGTAGTTCAAATCCAAACATTATGGATGTACAGAGCGTTAAGGATTACATGGTCGCAGATTTAAATGTAACCGATGCAAATAATTTTGAACCAAAAGCAAATCTTTCTTGGAATGTATCTTTTAATCCAACATACCAACCCGGTGTTCCTTATCCAGCAACCAAAGATGGTATCGGCTATACAGTTACAATAACTTCTACTGATCCTTCGGGTAATACAAGTGCTCCAATCACAAGATTCTTAAAGGTAGGTGACACCAAAAAACCAACTCTTACAATGATGGGTAAGAATGTTATTCATGACTTTTTGAGGTTTAAATCAAATGCAAGTCTCGAAAATGACGAACTCCCATTTTCTGATAGACCCATTGATCCTTCTACCAATCCTGAAACAAATTCATCTGGATTTAAAGGAGGAGAACATCGCATGCTCTTGGCGGATTATAATTTCGTTGATCCTGGAGTCTATGCTGAGGATAATAATTCCGCATGGAACATTGCTGATAATTACCCAGATTTGGATGGCGACGGTATTGGTGAAGGTTATGCTTTAGTTAAAGTTGGTTCTGTAAACGATGTGACACAATGTTCAAATGGTCCTAACATCATACATGTTTATAGTCATTTTGAGGAACAATCAGTTGCTTTGAATTCAAAATCAATGTCAGAATGGCAAACCTTATTGAAGACTGGTACTTATGGATTTCCTAGTGCAGCCAAAATCCCTAAAGTTTGGGATTCTACTACTAATACAGGGGATCATAACTTTACAGATTCGAATAAAGATAATGATCCTTCAACTTTAACAAATTTGGAAATGACCATAGTAACAATTAACTATCGAGTCAAAGATGGTTGGGATAATTATGCAGATCCAATGAGTAGAACGGTTTATATTTATGAAAGTGTTCAATATTCAGGTTATGCATTTTATGCTACTCCCCTTACAGATATAAACGGGAATGCTTTTGAAGATTATGATAATAATGGCAGTACTGGCAAGCCATCTATGAGTGCTGCAAGAAAAGACACCGATGGTGATGGGGTGAGTGATTTTTGGGAAATGGCACTTGGAAATTCAAGTGATTTCAAAAATCCTTCAGTCTTTCCTGTTATGAATAGTGAAGATACTTTCAAGATCTTAAATCCAAATTATTCAAGTGGAGGAATAACTGGCTTATCCACCTCTGCTTTAACAGGAAATTTAATCAAATTGAATGCAGCTTCTCGTCTAAAACAAACAACAGAAAGTGGAATCAAGGATTTCAGTGCAGTTCAAGCTATCCCCTGAAAAATTTATTTAACTAAGATTTAAATAGATTTATATCACTTGAGTGTGTAATACTGCTAATGCATTCTTCGGAATCAATAAGATGCTTGAAAATTTTTTTGGTTAGGACAATATAGACATTTTAACAATATGGAATACTCACTCATTAAAAAGCCAGTTGGCTATTTTCTCATAGTATTGCTTTTGTTTTTGCTCTGCTCATGCATGGAAAGTGAGAAGAGTGTATCCTTGGGATCATCGGTAAGTGAAAAAATGGTTACTATGACATCATCTTTAGTCGAAGGTCCAAAAGTTGATGTTTATCTTATTTCTGTAGATCCTGTCGAAGGAGAATTATTGGCTAAGGCAATGAATTCGAGCGGGCAAGAAATTGGGCGAGCTAAACAAATTATTTCTTTAATGAAGGACGATGCCAAGTTAGTTTCATTTACCTTCGATTCAAAAGTTGATCTAACTTTGGCAATTAAATTCCTTATCGATTTTCGCAAAGAGTAATCAGTTTCCAATGATTCTTCCTACACTCATTTTGAACTTAACTTTTTATGTGCTCATAAACAGTAGAGAAATATGTGCTATGGATACAGATCGCTTGTCATGAAATAATGTATTTTTTTTATTTACCGGGAAGGCAAGATTTCGTAAGAAGAGGTTGAGTTTGTGATCGACAGACAGGCTGTAAATGTGTGGAAATCTAGCATTGGTGGGATTCTAACATATTTGGAATAACCAAAAATAGAAAAAAACATCTTACAAATTATTTTGATAATATTTTTGCAAATTTTTTGCTAAAAAAAAAGTAATAAAATACTATATGCAAAAGAAACCCAAAGTTCTATTTTCTGTAATAAGTTATGAAACTTTCTCTAAAATAGATGAATTAGCTAAAGAACTTAATTTACTCAAAAAAATATTAATCAATCATAAAAATAAATTTACTTTCCAGATAATTATCTTTGATGATGGGTCGAGCTTAGAGACGAAACAAAAATTAAAGAAATATTTTAACGAAAATGAGTTATTATTATACAAAAAAAATTTAGGTTACGGTGGAAATGTAAAAAGAACTTTTGAATATGCTACTAAATTCAACTTTGATTTTATTGCAATATTTCCTGCTGATATGCAGAGAAAAGTTGATGATTTAGTTAATATGACTAATAAATTAATTTTTAATCATTGCGATGTCATTGTTGGGAAAAAAAATTTAAATGATATTAATGGAAAATATCCTTTAAACAGAAAATTTGGAAACATTTTAATTTCGAAAATGACAAAACTTTTGTGGAATGATAAGACTAGCGATCCACTCTCAGGATTTAAGGTTTATAAAACTGATGTGTGTAAGGAACTTGTATGGTTATGCCAAAATAGGTACGGTTTTGACATTGATTTTTCGTTTTGGTCTTCTTTGAAAAAATTAAAAGTAATTGATCTAAATGCTTCTGTTTCTTACGAAAACCATTTAACAAAGATAAAATCAACCAATAAACAGGGCTTGTTTTTAATTTTTAGAATTATTATATTAGGTGTAGTTTTAAAACCTACTTTGTTTTTACTTAAAAAATCTTTTTCCGGAAAATAGTTTCGTTGAACTCAATTTCAAATATCGAATATTCTGCAGAAAATGAAAAATTATTTTTTCCTGCTGGTAAAATCCAAAATTCGCTGCTTTCAATCGTTAATGAAGAACTTCAGGAATATCTAAAGCTTTGTAAAAATTTAGGTGCCATTGAAAGGCATAAACCTCATCTATTGATTCCTTCGGTCTATGAATTAAGCGAAAGTAAAGATATTTTGTCATCTGTTGAAAAATTCTTGGACGATAATGTTTTGTTATGGTATTCAGTTTTATTTGTTAAGCCTAAAACATCCGAAGGGTATATACCATGGCATTATGATGATTATTTTTGGTCAATCAATGGAACAAATGGATGCACTGTATGGATTGCACTGAATGATATTGATAAAAGCATGGGACCGATGGAATTTACATTAGATGATACTAAAAATTCTAAGCATTTTGTTGAAAATAATCCTAATAATATTCTTTCAAGAGGAAATGCATCGAATTATTCACCAAGTTTAAGCACCAAAAAATATATTGCCACACTTAACAAAGGGGAGTTTTCTATACATTCAAATGATATATGGCACAGGAGTGGACCTAATTTATCATCTAAAGATAGACTTGCTATTGCATTGAGATACATTACTCGTGATGCAAAACCAAACTCATTTAAACTATTAAAGAGAGGTGTCGTAAGTAAGGAATTAAATACAAAATACTTTTTTACGGAACAAAAACCCAAAAGAGTATTGTCACCATTAAAATGTAACCAACATATATATAGTGTTTTATTTTCAGTTTTGATTTCCTTATTTGGAGATGATAAAAGGAAACTACGTACTCAAATCTATGATTGTCTAAAAGTAGTTTTCTCAAGAAAAGGTTTAGAATGCTGTCTTTCTTTATTTAACTTTTTTAAAAGAAAAAAATCACTTAGTAACCTTACTTCTAAAATTAATAATGGATAAAGAAAAAAGCCATGTTTTGATTTTTGGTGGTGGTTCCGGGTTGGGAAAGGAGATATATAATATAGAGAAGAGCGCTCCTAATATTGTCTTTTCTAGCAAGTACAGTGCAAATGAAAACTATAGATACTGTGATTTTAAAAATTTCGATGAGGAAAAATTCATTAAAGAAATAGACAAAATCGATATAAAAAAAGTATACTTTTGCTCGGTTATGACCACTTTCAAAAGTTTTGAATTATATGATACGGTAGATATTAATAATGAAATAAATTTTAATGTAATAGTTCCAATAAAAATAATAAATATTTTATTAAAAAAAGAGATAAAACCCGAAATTATATATGTCTTAAGTCACATTTGTTTTTTATTTAATCCTGGTTTTACTTTATACAGAATGTGCAAAAAATCTATGGAAGAGTTTCTCCTTGCTATTGAGATTGAATGCAAGGATCTTCAAATTAAAAGGGTATATCCTGGTTCTATTGATACCAAATTTTGTCATAATTCGAATTACAATGGAAAACATTTTTTCATTCCAAAAACGGTCAATTATTGGGCAAAAAAAATTGTATTTTCGAGTAACAAATCAATAATTTCATATAAAGACCTAATACTTCAAATATTGGATAAAATTATGCCGTTTCAGCTAAAAAAATCGTTTTATAATCTGATTTTTTGAGTTATTATTTTAATTATTACTTTCTGATCAAATACTACTTAAACTTAATACATTTGATTTGTCATCTACATAATTCTATGATTATTAAATGGACTCTAGATTTATATTACTTAT
>CACHJU010000001.1 GCA_902580225.1 uncultured Verrucomicrobiota bacterium | reverse complement strand
GGCATAGAGGATTAGAATATTGGGCCTGGATTTTTCAGCCTCCGCCGAAATAGGTATCAGGAAAGCGCTGGCGACGCCGAGAATGAAGGATGTAAAAGAATGTTTTTTCATAGAATAGGAATAACGAGTGAATCTCTTCACAAGCACAAGGGTGAATGAAAAGAGGGACAAATGTTTTTTTTAGTCTCTCGAAAACTGAGATTGTTTTTCACCTTAGGGTTGGCTGTCGACCTCCATCGATCGTTCCTCCGACCGGGAGTTCTTCAGGTGTGATGCCCATTTCAGTAATTTGCTGCTGAAGTTCGGTCAGATGTAAGCTAAGATAAAAACATAGACTGGTTTTGTCTCGTCTTCACTAGCCGCTTAGCCAAAGGGTCAAAAAGCAGGAACTTCATAGGTAGGAGCAACCTCATGTTTTCTTAGTTGGTAAAAGGCTTTCTCCCACTCCTGTTCCACCACAGGTGGAAGTGTTTTTGACGCGTGAGGATAAACGCCTTCCCACCACTTTTCATACTCAGCTTTCATGGTTGCGACAATTTCGGGGTGGCTTGAGGCGATATTATCCAAATTGGTCATATCCTCCTCCAAGTTTAATAGGATTTCTTGATCTTTATACCAAATCAAACGGTATTTGGAATTTCGAATGGCAGCGCTTTTGAATTTATAGTCTCTTACATCGTCTTCGGGCTCCCATTTACCCGTATTGAAGTACAGATATCGGTCCGCCCATTTGTGTTGGGGGTCACTGAAGAGAGGCAGCAACGAACGCCCTTCGTATTTGGGTGTGGATGCTACGGGTTTAATTCCGGCTAATTCCATAAAGGTGGGGAAGAAGTCGAAGTGAGCGGTTAGCTTGGAAATATCTCTTCCTGCTTCGAAAACACCTTTCCATTGCCAAAAGGAAGGAACCCGAGTGCTCCCTTCAAATACGCCGCCTTTGCCTTTTGAAAATCCAGCGTGATAGAGTTTGTGAGCCTTTCCATCTTTTTTATACCCACCGGTATTGGGTCCGTTGTCTGTGATAAAGATTACCAGCGTGTTTTCCATCAGTTTCCACGCATTGAGCTGCTTCATGAACCTGCCCAGTTGGGTATCCAGGTCTTCAACCAAAGCATAGCGTCCAGCGACATTATGATTGTATCCCTGGTCCAACCACTTTGTCTTCCACTCCGCCGGGATATTTTCTTTGTAAGGACCATGCGGTGCCGGGGTAGGCAGATAGATGAAGAAAGGATTCTTCTTCTCTTTTGCGGATTTAATCCAACTTAAGGTCTGACCCATGATCACCTCGGTGCTGAACCCTTTGCACTTAACGAGTTTCCCGTTATGGATCATGACGGGATTCATGTTAAACATGCCGTGCCCACCGCTGGGTAGCACAAAGGATTCATCAAACCCGTTGTCCTGAGGTCTGCGGCCTTCTTCTATTCCAAGATGCCATTTCCCGAAAATAGCGGTTTGGTATTGGGCTCTTTTCATTTCATGAGCAATGGTCCCCAGCCCCGCAGGTATACGGTTGCGGGCATATTTTGTGTGGGTAACGCCATGCATGAATTCATGCTTTCCCGTCATTATCACCGATCGAGTAGGCGCACAAGAAGGCGAGACGTGGAAATCCGTCAGGCGTGTACTATTGGCATAAAAAGCATCCATGTGCGGGGTTTTTACCAATGTATTGCCGGACAAGCTCATATCTCCCAAACCTTGATCATCGCTCATGATGACAATAATATTGGGACGATTTCCTTTTAAGGTTTGGGATTGATCTGCTGCTGTTATTAGAGACACAGTTAGGAGAAAAGTTAAAAGAGTGATGATTTTCATTTTGTTAGGCTGTTAGAAATTACTTTTGATAAATAATCTAACCTTCAAAGGTTGCGATTAGTTGATCGATCTTGGGAAGTGCTTGGTCGTCTTCATCTGCGAGCAATTTCATTTCAACCTGAAAACCTTTGCCGGCCGGCAAATCGGAAAAGGACACTTTTGCGGGCGTACGATCAACCTGTTTTGAGAAGCCTTTGATTTTTGCATAGGTTTCCTTGGCATCCTGCCATTTTGACCATTGATCGATCTTGCCGTCGCCATCCTTATCAACTCCTGCCCTTAGTGTGGCCATACCGACCCACGGACCATCGCTAACAAAGTCAGTCGCTGTCTGGGTGATCAGATAAAATTTGCCATCCGCAAACATGACATCGGGGTCGGGGTGACCGGAGCCAATATGTCCATAGAAACGAAATGGTTTATTGATATCTTCTGAAGTAAAGAGCGCGACGCTCATGCCAATACGATCATGTACACCGGCTGGATCGTAATCGCCCACGAGGTAATACTGTCCATCGATGGCGATGGCGGCCCAGTCCCCGAATGCATCCTGTTTGGGTTCATGGATTTCATAGGTCACCACTTTCTCCTCATCGTTCCAATGGGGATGCTCAAAGGTAGCCGTCCTACCGGTTGGTTTGGTTCGATAGTCCACCGCAGGTTCGAGGATTTTGAAATTTCCGATTCCGTCATCACTCACCATATGACTGGCCAACGGTGAGTCCCATGAACGCTTGGAAGCATTGATTGGCTGCCAATTTTCCGAAATCATATGAAATTTTCCCTCCAAATCACGAATCACTCCCACATCCGAACCGCCCCATGGTGCGTCGAATGCGAGACCTTTGTCTTCGCCCGGCACACCATCCCGCAAGTCGCTGTCGATGATGAGATGTGGATCCCGGTCATTGGGGCGGTCGTAATAAAAATAGGTTTTACCGTCTTTGTATTCCGCGGTGGTCACGGTCGGAGCCATGGCCGTGGGACCGTAATGCACCCAATTAATCATATCCCGACTGTGCCACGCATGGTAACCACTTTTCCAGGCTCGTTGGTATGTGCGATGAGTGACATCTGCCTTGGTTTCGGTTGGGCGATATTGATTGGGAAAAGGAGTCGTTACGAGCTTTTCATCGTACCCCTCCAAGGTGACTTTTTCCGGTTCGAACCCATCAAGAGTGAACCCGAGAGGCGGAGGTGGCTTCCTTTTTCTGCTCTTGGCATCTTCAACCTTTTTTTGATGCCATTCTACGATTTGCTCGGCTGATCGGTACTGAGCGAGAGCCCAATGATTATTGGGACCATGACTGATCAAGACCGGTGCATTCCTCATATTGAGATTGTATATGGAATAGGGTTTCCAGTTCATCCATTCGACACTTTGCTTAAGCTCGATGTCACGCAACTTCGCCGGTTTGGCGAATTTTTTCAACTTACTGGTGAAGGATACCTCTCGCTTCTGTGCGATGGCATGTCCATCTGCGACCTTGACCCCTTTGGACTTAGAAATGAATCCCTGCCAATCCTTCGTCGACGAAACTTTCCAACGAGGATCTGTCTTATTGGGAGCTGCCTGGAGTGATGTCGCGAAACTGATGACCATGGCAACCAAGCCATAAGTGAAAATAGAGAATAATTTATTCATAGGAGGAAGTTCGTAGAATCTAAAGGCTGCATCCTTGGAGGTAAAACTGGTCTACGGTCTGCCGTCTTCTGCGGGCTTTTCTCCCCTGATAAGCGCATAGCCCTGGCGCGCGAAGCGTTGGCCAAGAATGATGTAACCCTCCGGTCTGTTATAGTGAACTGCGTTGCTGACCTTCCCATCCTTTTCTCGATCATTGAGATCATCCACATCGACCCACGCACCACTAGGATCTTCATAGACAATTTCCATCTGGATCTTTCGCATTGCCGCCCAACTTTCTTTTTTCTCACCAGCATCGCTTAAGCGGCCGATAACAATGTTCATATCCGGGCGCTCCAAATCACGGCGCAGCTTTGAAATCAAAAGCTTTAAGGAATCTTTATAGGCAGGCTGTCCGCCGCCGTTGGCATCGCGCTCTCCCTGCATCCAGCAAAAAGTAACGGAATTGAACTTTGGATGTTTCTTCAACATATCCTTGTACTGATCCAGAATCGGCTTATAAAACTCTACCTCCCCATCCTTGTGAATCCTTTTTATGTCCTTTTCACAGAGTCCATTCTTTTTCGCTATATCCTGCCATTCTTCGAGCCATCTGCATATCGGCTGACTACCTTTTGCCACCTTGATATAAACGACCTTTTCATCCTTAAAAAGTTTCTTAGCCTCCGGCATGAACCCGGTCTCCGGGTCCATGCCCTGCATGTTGGATTGCCCGGATAGGACAAAGAGATGAACGGAGTTCTCTGCCACGGATTGAGAAGCAAATATGGCCGAGAAAGCAAATAATAGTAAAAAGGGCTTCATTTGGATAGTAATAGATGGTTTAGGTTTAAGATTTATTGGGCATTGTCGGCATAGATGGCCCGAGGGCTATCGACTAAGGAAACTCGGATATCATCGAGGTAATGATTTGATTTGTCAGCGTTCGAATCAACCATACCGGCTCCCAAAGAAATTACCACACTTCGGGTTCCGGGAGGAATGTCGATGGACGCACTCAATTTATGCCATTGAGAATCCTGACCAGGCTTGGTAATATGGTTCCTACCGACATGCTGAAGGACTTGATCAAAAAGAACTTCGCGGTCATTCCAAATGGGACCAATGTCTTGGGGAGCCTGACTGAAGGCTGCCAGACGAATCTGGAAAACGGAAGACTGATCCATATTAGATGCGAAAAAGGAAGTATCCACGCGGAGTGACCTCGTATGGGTTGGGCACACTTCAGTATAAGATTCCAA
Source organism: uncultured Verrucomicrobiota bacterium (assembly GCA_902580225.1). Lineage (GTDB taxonomy): Bacteria > Verrucomicrobiota > Verrucomicrobiia > Opitutales > Seribacteraceae > Seribacter. The sequence continues at coordinate 161,652 of CACHJU010000001.1, read as the reverse complement.
ATCGATCAGGTAGCGGGCGTAAGCGAACTTAGCCTTCGGGTTATCCAAAAATTGAGCAACTCGCACACCGCTTACCGAAGAAATCCCTTGATCTGCTGAAATCGAGGATATCTCTCCGTACCATTTACCCGCTTCATAGGGGAATCTTCGTTTGAAATTCTGTTCCGGATTTTCAAAACTTTCGGAAACAATTTCCTCTATCTTTGGTTGGGGTTGGTTGTCCTGCGGCAGCTTAAATGCCCAGACAACTGAAGCACTGAATACTCCAATTGCCAGCCCGGCAATTCCTGTCTTGATCCGTGACAAACCTGAAGCTCTTGGTCTTTTTTCTTGCTCTGCGGACTCCCTGCCAGTGGTAGCTTGAAGGGAGGCAGTCTGCATAGTTTGCTCGACCATGCCATGAATCGAAGCAAGTTCCCAATAGCGCTCCCTCACCTCAGCAGATTCCTCGATTTGAGTGCTTAAGGCTCGGGCATCCACCTCGGATAGGTTTCCATCCATGTACCTGTTCAGCAGATCATCCAGTTCTCTTTCTTTCTTTTCCATTTTCATATCCCTTTTGTCTCCTTGAGTTGTAAATTGATACAGTCACGTAGACTCACGCGTGACCTTGAAAGGGCGACCCGCACTGCATTTGAAGTCATGCCCAGAGCCTCGGCCATTTCATCTGAGGTTTGCCTTCGGGAATATCTTCTCCAGAGAAGATCCCTTAGTTTAGATGGTAGTTTGGCAATGCACTTTTCCAGCGCTTGCTCTCTTTCTTTAAAGCTCTCCGGTGATGGGACATCCTCAGTCAAAGCAATAATAGCCTTTTCGCTTAGCACATTGGCCCGTTTAGTCTGACGGAAATTCTCCAGTACCTTGAGCCGGGCAATCCCGCATGCCCAGGCCGTAAAATTCGTTCCGATTTCAAAACTGGAAGCCTTTCGCGAGACCGTCAAAAAAGTCTCCTGCAGGACATCGTCTGCATCGGACAATGAAGGTTGCAACGCCCGAATGAATGCCCGAATGGCATTCTCATTGTGCACAAAAAGCAACTGAACCTCTTCGGTGGGAGTTGGTCCTTCATTTTCTTTTCTCTGAATATTCACCATAAGGTAATGAATCAGAGTTCGAATTTGTTTCCAAAAATTTTTTGATCAAGACCCAACTCACCCAAGAAAAACTTTAAGAATTCAATTGGGCGGTTGCTTTTCCCTGCACCTTTGAATATCGGTTTTCGAATGAAAAAATTAATCCCTTCTCTTCTTACGGCCCTTTTCTCCTTTACTAGCTTTCTATCGGCAGCTGACAATGCCCTATCCAAATCCGAAAAAGCGGATGGGTGGAAACTTTTGTTTAATGGGAAGAATCTGAAGAATTGGAAAATCGACAAGTGGAATCCGGAGAGTATTTCCGTTAAGGACGGTGCGATCAAATGCCACGGTAAACCTTCAATGGTCTACTTCACCGGCAAAGGTAAGGATATGACGGATTTTCACTTCAAGGCTGATGTGATGACCAAGCCTGGGTCAAACGGAGGAATCTTTTTCCATACCAAATATCAGGATAAGGGATGGCCGGTTGGACATGAGGCACAGATCAATCAAACCCAAAAGGATCCGGTCAAAACGGGCAGCGTATATATCGTGAAAAAGAACCTCGAAGCACCAGCCAAGGACAATGTATGGTTTCATTATGAAATCATCGTGAAAGGAAAACGCGTAGAAACCAAAGTGGATGGCAAAACCGTGGTGGTCTACAATGAGGCCAAGGATCTCAAAGGAACCCGAAAAATATCAAAAGGAACAATCGGTCTACAAGCCCATGACCCAGGCAGCACGGTTCTGGTAAAGAACATCAAGGTAAAGTCCCTCTAAGAAAAGTTTAACCGTACTTTTCTAAGTTAAGCATTCTCCAAGACGATTCTAAGGCCCTGATAAACAAGAATGAGTAATGATTGATTCAATGAAAACTCATCTCACTGCAATGGCTTTGATTTTATCTGTCGATGTGCTTGCGGAGGCCCATCTGTTGCCGCCAAAGGACACATCAAGGCCAAATGTCATTGTCATCATGACGGACGATCAAGGCAATAATGTCGGCTACGAGGGTAATCCGCATGTGAGAACACCGCATATGGATAAGATGGCGAGTGAGGCGGTTCGCTTGACGAACTTCCACCAGATGCCGATGTGCACCGCCTCGCGAGCAGCCTTAATGACCGGTAAGTATGCGGAACAGACAGGGGCTTGGCGGACGAGTTTGGGACGTACATTGATGCGGGCGGATAATTTGACGATCGCAGAAGCATTCAAGGCAAACGGTTATGAAACCGGACATTTTGGAAAATGGCATCTCGGCGACGCCTGGCCGATGAGACCACAGGATCAGGGGTTTGATGAGGTGGTTGGTTTGCGCTGCGGAGCAATTAGTCAGATCGCAGATTATTGGGGTAATGATTATTTTGATGATACCTACTACCATAACGGTATACCCAAAAAGTATGAAGGTTACTGTACGGATGTTTTTTTTAATGAAACGATACGCTACATTAAAGGAGTCAAAGATAAGCCATTCTTTGTCTATCTCGCACCGAATGTAACACACCTGCCTCTGAAGGTTGCCGATCACTATACGAAATATCACCTAGCAAATGGTGTGAATGAAAAGCTGGCTGCCTTTTACGGAATGGTTGACAATCTGGATGAAAATGTAGGCCGCCTGTCAGCTTTTCTAAAGCAGGAAGGCCTGGACGAAAATACCATCATTCTTTTCACCACGGACGACGGTACCCAGGGTGCAGCAATATCGCAGACCAAGAAGCCATGGTTCAAAGGGATGCGCGGCAAAAAGGGTTCCAGGGAAGAAGGCGGTCATCGCGTATTTTGCTTTCTCCGCTGGCCGGCGGGCTTGGAGAGCGGGGAAAATCAAACGATTATTTCAGTGCTGGATGTTTATCCAACATTGCTTGATCTTTGCGGACTCAAAATATCGGATGACACCAAGATTGAAGGTCGCTCCTTTAAGCCTTACCTAGCGAATCCATTGGATGCTGAAGACGATGACCGCATAATATTCTTTTATTATTATAATGCCAAAAATCTCGATGACCGGGACAAGTACCTCTGCGTGATTTGGAAGAACTGGCGTATGCTCGGACAAGGTCAGCTTTATGATATTGAGAAGGACCGGATGCAAGAGAATGACATCGCTGCGGAGTATCCCGAAGTTGTTCAGCATATGGAAGCGGCTTTTCAGGCTTATCATGCACGAGGAAAAGAACTGGTTCAGGAACCGGTAAGGTTTGTTCTGGGTGGTATTGGATCGCCTACGATCGAAATGACGGGGCAAGATATGTACTGGACCCCCAAGTCGAAGGGGGGGCAACCATTCGGGCAAAGCGCTCCACGCGACTTAATGCAGGCTCACGGCCCCTACAAGGTACGCCTGGCACGCGACGGCAAATACAAGTTCACTCTTTCCAGGTATCCACTTTATAAGAATATGCCTTTGAGTATTGGTGGCAGGAAATTCAAGCAGGATCATATTATTCGAAAGGTTCGCATTTCAATTGCCGGCAAGACTCGAGAAAAAGCGGTAATGCCTAAAGATACGCGGGCTACCTTCCTTCTGAATTTGAAGGCGGGGGATGCGGATTTGGATACCGCCCTGCTTGGTGATGGTAAGGACGGGATTGCCTACTTCGTCACCGCAGAATACTTGGGGGATTAATTGAGGTTCGCTTATGTTACCAAGTTGCAAAGAAGGATTAGAATATGGTTAAAGAGGGCTGCACTTTATGAATCCGAAACCATACAGGATGCTCGCCCTGTGCCTCATGTCCTATCCCTTTTTCCTGTCGGTCGCCGAACAACCTAATATCATTTACATCCTTGCCGATGATATGGGCTACGGCGATGTGGCAGCCAATAATCCAAACTGTAAGTTTCCGACGCCTTTTTTGGATCAGCTGGCGGAGGAAGGCATGCGTTTTTCCGATGCTCATACCAATTCCTCTGTCTGCACGCCAACCCGCTACGGCATACTCACGGGGCGCTACTCTTGGCGCACTCGTCTTAAAGGGGGCGTGTTAGATGGAGCAGCCGGGCCTTTGATCGCATCGGATAGAACCACGGTTGCAACCTTTCTAAAGAGGCAGGGTTACAATACAGCCTGTGTCGGAAAATGGCATTTGGGAATGAGCTGGCCAACCAAGGATGGAAAAAAGCCAGTACGCTCCCGAGGTGACAACATTGATTTTACACAACCTATAGCAAACGGTCCTAATGATTTTGGTTTTGACTACTACTATGGCATTTCGGCCTCATTGAATATGCCACCCCATGCATATATAGAGAATCGCATGATCGATGCGGATGACCTTGTTTTTGCAAAGGACTCCAAGGACATCAAAGCACTGGGCTTGGTTCGGGCAAAGGAAGGTTGGGTTTCAAAGTCTTTTAAGCAAGATAGGGTGTTGCGAACTTTTGCGGAAAAGTCAGTCGCTTGGATTAAAAAGCAAAAGAAAGGAAAACCTTTCTTTTTGTACATACCCCTAAATTCTCCCCATTCCCCCATCGTTCCGCAAGCGAAGTTCAAGGATAGGAGTGGCATTAATACCCATGCTGACTTCTGTATGGAAACGGACTGGGCCGTGGGAGAGGTAATGAAAGCAGTCGATGAAATGGACTTTTCGAAGAATACATTATTTGTCTTCACCGCAGACAATGGAACTTCTCCTGCAGCTAAATACGAGCACTTACAAGCCGCAGGACAGTATCCAAGTCATATATATCGTGGTCTGAAGGGTAGCCTTTGGGAAGGCGGACACCGGGTACCGTTTATTGTAAGATGGCCAAAGATAGTTAAGGCTGGTTCCGTTAACGATCAGCTGATTTGCGTAACGGACCTCCTGGCGACCGTTTCAGATATTACACGAGTGGACCTTGCACCAGACGAAGGTGAGGATAGCGTTAGCTTTCTTGCATCACTTACAAATGGAGAAGATAATGACAGCGTCCGGGGAGGAGTGGTTCATCATTCTGATAGCGGCATTTTTTCCATACGTAAAGGTAAATGGAAGCTGATCTTTGACAGACGAGGAGGCACGCGAAGGGAAAACCCGAAAGACAGGGCTTATCGGCAAACAGCTCCGATTCAGCTTTACAACATGGATGAAGACTCGGTTGAAAGCACAAATTTGCAGGGAGAATATCCTGAAGTTGTGATCCAACTTAAGAAACTTTTGGCGGATTTTGTCAATCTAGGCAGAAGCACTGCAGGTGAAGCCCAGAAGAACGATCCTTTTGACAAGGATTGGAAAGAGCTTTGGCCCGTAAGGGAGTACCTAAATGAAGTATTACGATATCAGGTAAATAAAAAGCAATGAAAACCCAAACTTAATGAAGATACCTTTTGATATGCTGATTCGGACACAGCCAATTTCAAAGTAAAGACCCTGTAAGAAAAAAATTAAGTATTGGATTCGCTTATTTCTTCTGCCAGCGGTCCTGCTTTTCCATGATGCCCCTTGGAGAATCTCCATTGAGCCACGACCTTGCCTCTACTTCGTTTTTAAGATACGCATCCCAGAAGGCAGTACTGAGTCCGAGAATTACCCGATGATGATTCGGGTTTCGGGGCAGTTTGTCCCTAGAAGAAGCCATGTCATTGAAGACCGAATGTTCCGCTTTGTACAAAACTACCTCATAATGATTCCCCTTCGGAAGAGCTGGAAAGACGGCTAGACGCGAATCAATGGTTTGCCCACCGATCGATGCGAGATCATGAGTGCCCGTCATCAATAACCAGGGAATTCTAACCTCGCCAAACGATTCATCGGGACTGATTATCTTTCGACTACCCGGACTCAATGGCATCGCAGCTTTGATTCGTCGCTCGGTCAGGCTTTGTGACAGGGGAATTTTCTCTCCAGAAACCGCTTGAGTCGTCAGCGCACCAAATGAGTGACCGGACATGCCGACTCTGGAAAGATCCAACTTGCCTAATAAAGGGAAATCCGATTTTTGATTCAAGTTTTCCAGTTGATCCAAAACGGCGGAAACATCCTGCACCCGAAGCATAAAATTCTTGGAAGAGGCGGCTTTCTTAAGAGCAAACATTCGGCGAAGAGGACCCACATCTTTCCAAACCGATTCATCACTCCCAACATGCTGCATAAATACGGCGACATATCCACGACCTGCCCAATGTTTCCCCAAATAGGAACATCCATTCCGGCTACCCCCGAGTCCATGACTAAATAGAATTACCGGGGAATTTGTCTTTCCCACAGGAAAATAAAATTTTAGGGGTATCGAACGATCACGAGATTTATCCTTAATCGCCTGATCAAGAGTTTCAATTCTCTCAAAAGTCTCAAGTGGATTATATGCTTTGCCTTGATATACCAAAGCGAACAGGAAAACAGAAATGCATAATAACAGATGAGAAGGCATGTAACTCATTAAGCTACCTTCTTCCGTTCCTGTCCATTAATCTGAGAGAGGATCATCCCCAAAAACATCAGACTACAGCCTAACCATTCCTTGATCGTTAAAAGCTCAGTAAAAAATAACCAGCCCGCCATTACCGCAAAGACTGCTTCCAGGTTGAGAATGATCGCCGCCCTACTGGGATCGACCTTTTTTTGAGCTATAACCTGTAATGTAAAAGCAATACCCACTGAAACTATACCTGCATAAAGGATGGCTCCCGATGCAAGGATGACTTGATCAAAAAGAAAAGTTTCAAACAGCAAGCTGAGTAACAAATTAAGCCCCGCACAGACCAGATACTGAACAAGTGCTAATTTGATGGGGTTGAGGTTTCGTTTATTGGCAGCCCCAATGACCTGAACATGAACTGCCCAGAAAAACGCTCCGATCAGTACCAGAGTCTCCCCCCATCCCATGGAAAAGTCCTGCTTGATGCTAAGAAAATAAAGACCCAGTACGGCCGAGATGCATCCAATGACGGTCCACCTTCCGATTTTCTGTCGGAGACAGAGTCCGAGAATGGGGACGATTACCACATACAGGCCGGTAATGAAACCGGCCTTGCCCACAGTGGTATATTGTATACCCACCTGCTGAAGGGTCGCTCCCCCAAAGAGTGCAAAACCGGCAAATATCGAAAACTTACAAGAGGATCGATTGAAGTCAGTGGAACCACTCCCCTTCTTCCAAAGGAAAAATAATAGTGGCAGAAGAGAAAGAGCTCCCACCAAAAAACGGCATACATTAAAAGCATAGGGTCCCAAGTGATCCATCCCCATCCGCTGGGCCACAAAGCCAAAGCCCCAAATGAGCGCGGTTATAAGAAGAATTAAATTAGCCTGAAAAGAATTCACATGTGATTGGGACCCGCAAAATAAGACTAGTTATATTTTGATGGGGCCAGTGTGATTGATCACCGTTGCGTTTTCGGATGCTCCTGGCATTTCGGCATGTGGGTTTCTGGTCTTTGCCTTTTCGGGGGGAAGTATTTTTCCATTTTCAATCCGGGGAGGATCATGACGATTGGGAGTCGGGTTGGCGGGGATGGAATCCCCCGTTTGCTCGGTCCATTTTGCAAGGAGCCAACGGGCATGTTTCAGGGCCTTGGCGTGCTTTTTATCTTTGATCAGATTGCTTAACTGGTGAGGATCATCCTTAACCTGAAAAAGTTCCTCGGGTGGGCACGGATTAGCAAACACTTGTTGCTGGTTCGGCTGAGTCTTGCCAACGGCATGAGCTTTCCAGAGTTCCTCACCAGCAGGATAGTGATCATCCGATTCGTAACAGAGATTGGGCTGATTGGGATAATTATTTTTAATATACAGGTAATCTCCAAAGCGGACCATCCGCTCGTGGTTCTTGTAAACGTGCCAATTGTGTTCGGCAAAAACCACTTCCCGTATGGTTGTCTCAGGTTTTTTTAAAATAGAAAGAAAGCTTCGTCCCTGAACACAATCGGGAGACTTTACGCAAGCTAGCTCCAGGCAGGTGGCGCTCAGATCAATCACACTAATCAAACTCTGGGTAACCGAAGGACTTTTGATGACCTCAGGAAAATGAACCACCCACGGCGTCTTGATCCCGCTGTCGTACATACGAGATTTGCAACGGGGAAAAGGACGGCCATTATCTGCGGCAACTACGATCATGGTATTTTCAAGAACACCCTGTTTCCTAAGCTCAGCAGTCACCAATCCAATGTAATAATCAAAACGGCTGACTTCATGATAGTATCCCGTCAAATCCTCGCGGGTAATGGGCGTATCGACCATATAGGGAGGAATGATTACTTCCTTGGGATCATACTTGGGGGCTTCTTTGGTAATATTCCAAGGACGGTGAGCATCAGTCGAGGCAAACCAAAAGAAGAAAGGTTGATCTCTTGGTCGTTCTTTTATGTGTCCGACCCAATCATCTTCCTTACCAAGACCGCCCCCACCGGTAATACGGTCGAAGGCCCTGTCCTTATTTCCAAACATATGATTCTTTCCTGAGAGCACGGTGTAATAACCGGCCTTACGCAATAGTTCAGGAAAGCGAACTTGTTTCAGAGGTAAGCGAACATGCAATTCAGGAGCTCCGGTATTGTGGGGATAACGGCCCGTGATGATACTGCATCGGGACGGACTGCAACTACTTGTAGTAAGATAAGCATTATCAAAACGCATGCCATTCGCAGCCAGCGAATCAATATGTGGAGTTTTGATCACGGGGTGTCCGTAACATCCGAAATCATCCTGCGATACATCATCAGCAATAAAAAAGACAATATTGGGTCGCTCTGATGAGCTGAGCGAATTGAAAGAGATGAACAGAAATATTCCAAGAAATTTAAATTTCATAGGCTTTGAGGGAAAACAGATTTCACTTTTTGGTCGAGATGCAATCCTAAGCAATTAGAAATTATTTTTGTATTGGCTGAATCCCATTCACATAAACTACATTGTATCCCCCGTCCTGATTATCGGCTTCTGAAAAACCATCAAATGCATTCTTTGCAAGATAAAACCGGCACAACTGCCCTTTTCCAGGTTGCGGGTGGTAGGACTGTACACCCGGGGGAGGAAGCCCCAATCCTTTCCACTTTCGGCTCCAGTAACGAACATATATTAACTTTTCCAAAACCTTCCCTTTCTCAACCTTATCGATTTTAACTTCTGCCACCTTGTGATCATATTCGTAACCGCTTACCAATGGAATTCCTTCCCGCTCCTTGTAAGAATAAACCGCCTTTACTTCTCCTACTACAATATGGGTGGCAATTTCCTCAAGTTGACCCTTGGAAGATGGAGCTTTGGCAGCCTGACATAAGGAGCTACAAAAAAAGTAAAGGCATCCGGTCAGAATAAAGCAGATAAATGAAAGCCTTGTTTTGAATAGAATTATCTTCAATTTTAAAAAAGCTAATGAACGAGAGTAAATCATTAAGAGCTTTTAGCTGATGAAAAAATCTCCCGGATCTCTTCTGCAATGATTGTAATACCCTTCTCTACAACTTGGTCATCCTGGGCATAGGTAACCCGGATACATTGCTCTTTGTGGGCCCAATCATCTTGCTCCATTCCCGGAAAGAAATAGTGACCGGACACCACGAGCACCCCCTTTTTCTTTAGCCGTTGATAAAGCTCAAGGCTACTAATGGGGAGCCCCTCAAACCAGAGCCAAAGAAATAAAGCTCCTTCAGGCTTGTGAATTCGCATCGGGATTTCATCCCTAATTTCTCGTCGAAGTTGGGCAACTGCCCTTGCAGACTTTTGTTGGTAAAACGGTTTCACCACATCATTACTCACTCGGGTAATTTCTCCACTTTTCACCAAATCCAAGGCAAGGGCAGGACCCAAGCTCCCCGGGGCGAGGCTGAGAACCGAGGTCATGCGAGAGACCACTCGAATGGTCTCTTCTTTGGCAATGACAATCCCAGTACGCAGAGTTGGCAGCCCAAACTTGGAAAGACTCAGGCAAAGCACAATATTTTCATCCCAAACGGGATGGGCTTCGGAAAAGATGATATTTGGGAATGGAGTGCCATAGGCATTGTCGATAATCAAGGGCACTCCCTGAGAATTCGCGAGTTGGCGCAAACGGGATACTTCTTCATCGGTTACCACATTACCAGTTGGATTGGTGGGCCGGGAGAAACAAACCGCACCAATGCTATTGTCCATTTTCAGTCGTTCAAAATCGACCCGGTACTTAAATAACCTATCATCCAATAATTCAATTTCTGGACGGTTGGCACGGAAGAAATCCGGTTCCAAGCCTACTTCAGAATATCCAATATATTCAGGAGCTAGGGGAAGAAGAACCTGCTTCAACTGACCACCATCAAATTTTCCGGCAAATAAATTAAAAAGTGAAAAGAAGGCATTCTGACTCCCGTTGGTCAGGGCAATGTTTTCGGGTCCAATCTTCCATCCAAACTCAGCACGAAACAAATCGGCCAAGGCACCTACAAATGCCTTGGCACCTTGGGGCGTGTCATAGTTTCCAATCACTCGCTCAAATTCTCCGGCACTTGAAAGAATATCCTCCATCCTCGACCGGAATAGGGTCTGGACTTCAGCAACATGAGCTGGGTTTCCACCACCCAACATCAATGGGGCGGGATCTGAGACTAGGGCATCGCCCAAGTCATCCATTAATTCTCCGATACCAATTTCTCCGGCAAACCTTTTTCCAAAATCTGAAAATTCCATTTTTGAACCATTTAAATCTGTTTTGAAAGCTGAAGTTTCTATTCCTTGATTCTTTCTAAATTCTTTTACTAGGGCAAGAACCTAGATCTACTCAAGTTTTAGCTTCGCCTGATTAATCTTTCCCTTGAAGTAGGAATTAGAAACATAGTTCACCACGGTCGACTGTGAATCATTTCCAATCTCAAGCGGATCCTGAGGATGACTATTGAATAGACCCGGAAGTTTTCCCCGACCCACCACTTGATTATCAATCTTCAAGAATACTCTCCCATCAGGCAAAAGCTCCGTGCTTAAAGAAACTCGTTCCTCGGGTAAAATCTCAGCGGACTGAATGGTATACAAGTTTCCTTCGAGTCGGCAGGAAAAAACTGGTTTCCTATCCACCAAGTACAGGGAATAGCCACTTCGGCTACCGCCATGGGAAATCAAAACTCCATTCTTTTCTTTTCCCCGGGTAATGGAAAGTTTTATCTCTATCGACTTTTGGGCGAATTGGGGTGCGTAATCACGAGCCATTTGGTCCCCTTGCTTAAGAATATAAAACCCCTGGGCGTCTTCTTTGAGTTTTTTTCTTACCTTAACTGGATTTTCTTCAACATGGCTGTAATAAGGGCTGACTTTAACCCGCTTGGCCCAGACCAACCATTCAGCCTCAAGCTCTTTGGCTTTGGCCGCGTGAGAATCAATCAGGTTGTTGGTTTCACATCGATCCTCGGCTAAGTTATAAAGTTCCCAAGTCCGATTCCTGTAACGGTTGTTTCCACGCACCAGTTTCCAATCACCCTTTCGGATTGCACTAGATTCGAAATGATCAAAACAAAGGACACGATCATCAGAATTTTCTACCCCGTTGAAAAAAGGAATCAAACTGCTACCTTCAAACGGAATCAAGTCTTCGCCTTTAAATTTCTTGGGGTAGTTGGCTTCAGAAACTTCCAAGACCGTAGGCATCAAGTCGATTAGGTGGACCGGGGAGCGAATCCAACGATCAGTAGTTTTGATTCCCTTTGGCCAATGGGCAAGCAGTGGACTGCAATTCCCACCCTCGTGGTTAAAGTGCTTATACATACGCAATGGAGTATTACTGAGACATGACCACGCACTCCCCACCGAATGATAGGTACCGGGCCCGCCCATACCCTGCAATGCTTTCCCTTCGTGCAATTGAGTAAAGCCCTTACGACTGCTTTGGTCAAAACCATAGGGACCCCACTCATAGCAGGCTCCATTATCACTGGTAAAAAGAATGAGGGTATTATCCAAATCTCCAGCCTTTTCCAGAAGAGATAGAATTTTGCCAATCCCTTGATCCACATGGTCGATCATTGCTGCAAAAGTAGCCATTCGGTAAACTAGGTCTTCCTTACGGTTTTGAGGAACATCCTTCCAGTTAGGATTTGGTTTTCCAGCATACTGATTGGCAATGTCATCGCGGTCAACAGGTACATCCGAAAGCTCAGTAAATTTCCACGAATCTGTTACCAAGCCTATTCGTTTTTGTTTTTCGAAACGTTCTTTTCGAAGTTTGTCCCAACCCTTGCGATAGGTCTTAAGGTAAGAGTCTCTGGTCTCAGTTGGTGCCTCCAGAGGAAAATGGGGTGAGGAATGAGCAAGGTATAGAAAAAAGGGCCCTTCTTTTTTCTGAGCCTGGCTTAGAAACTCGATTGCATAATCACTGAAAGCATCGGTTGCATAATACTCCTCGTTTTCATACTTCAATTCCTCGTCTCTTCCTTCGGGTAACCTTTGGTAATTACTCGCTTTCCACTGGCTCGTACTATGCCCGCGAACATATCCGTAGTACTCATCAAATCCACGTTCTGTGGGCAGTTCCTCGTGGCCAACATGCCACTTACCTACCCCATAGGTCGAGTAGCCTACTCCTTTAAGAACCTCAGCTAAGGTCATACATTGCTTGTTTAGTTTGCCCAAATAAGCAGGGCCCAAGCGATCTGTCGAATCCCGACCCGTAAAATTTGCAATCCCTGCTTGGTGAGAATACAACCCGGTAAGTAGAGAAGCCCGAGACGGACAGCAACGGGCTGAGTTGTAACTTTGAGTAAACCGCAACCCGTTTTTTGCTAAACGATCCAAGTGTGGAGTTCTGACTTCTCCACCAAATGACCCAAGATCGGAATACCCCATATCATCAACCAACACGACTATTATATTGGGCTGAATGAGGGCACCAAGAGGAAGAGAAAAAAAGAGAAAAAATAGCTTAAAGACAAAAGGGTTCATCACTTATCTTGTGACTCTTTCCATAAACCAAGTAAAATAAATTCTAAAAGTTTATTTCAATTACAATACATGAATAAAAAACGAAATATTAAAAACTATACTTAATTTCCATGCATCTATTTTAATATAAGTGATGAACTTCCACCAGGAAACTTTCATTTTCAGAAATAGAAACGGAAAATTTATTTACATTTCCACAATTAAGAACAAATTAATAATATATTCAAAAAAATCTGAGTATATTATTATGGTAAATTTAAAATCCAATGAGAATGCGATTCAAGAATTAATTCAAGAATGTAATTCTTATCAGTCCGGAATGTCATCTCATTGGAAAAAGATGCTTGATGGTTTTGAAATCAAAAATGGAAATTTTTCAGGTAAAGGCCTCCCTGAAGGGGAAGGAGGTATTGACCGAACATTTATTCAAACAATTTTACATTATATTCTACAAACCCCTTTTCGGATTAAAGGTAATAATTTCCATGAATTTAAAAAACTTTTGAAAACCGCGAAAAAAATTCATTCATTAAGAAACAATAAAATGAGGTTAGGTACCTTGCGACAAGTTATCGCTTTAGCGTTTCTTGAAAAACAAATTACAATAAGCAAAATTACCGAACCAATCGTGATAATAGGTGATGGATATGGTTTAATGGCTTCACTAATTTTATCACACTTTAAGGATTTGGCTCAAAAAGTAATCGTGATAAACCTGACACAAAATCTTTTAATTGACGCTTTTTTTATTAAGAAATCTGTCCCATTATCTAATTTTACATTAGTTAAAGACAAAGAAGCATACAATGCTTCTTTATCAAATAAGGACATCGATTGTATTTTAATCCAAGCAAACAACTCCAAATTAATTGAAAGTAGTGGGGTTGGACTTGCAATTAACATATGCTCCATGCAGGAGATGAATCCAAATATTATTTCCGATTATTTTAATTTTATAAGGAATTCTAAAAATCAAAATACTTTCTTTTATTGTGCAAACAGGATTAGCAAGAAATTACCAGACGGTACTACCGTGAATTTTTTTGACTATCCATGGCATCCAAAGGACACAATAATAATTGATGAACTATGTCCTTGGCAGCAAAAATATTACAATATATCTCGGCCCTTCTATTGTCCTTATGATGGAAAACATCAACACCGTTTAATACTTTGTCATAAATAATTTTTCATTCATTATTTTTAGTACGGATTTATCTTTTTTAATCAGAATTTAATATTTGCTTTAAATTTTTTGTAATTCTTATTCTGAAAAGATTGACCCAACACTTTGATAAAGCATGAAAAATTGGCCAAATATTTCTAAAACATTTATCATCTGGGTGGCACCTCTGCTTTCCTTATTAATTAGTTGGACAGCTTGGGAATTTGGTGGGTTCAAATATGCGGAGATCATTACCCTAGGCATTGGGATTTGGACAGCACTCTGGTGGATATTCGAAGCGGTCCCCATTCCAATTGCCTCTCTCCTTCCTCTCTCCCTTCTCCCGCTCTTCGGCATCCTCGAACCCAAAGTAGTCGGTGAAAAATACGGCCACCCATTAGTCCTTCTTCTATTTGGTGGTTTTCTTCTTTCCAAGGCGATGGAAAAAAGTGGTGCTCACAAAAGAATTGCCCTGATGATGGTAAATACCTGCCCGAGCGGCGAAAAATTTCTTATTCTTGGATTTATGATCGCAACGGCTTTTCTAAGCATGTGGATTTCAAACACGGCCACTACTTTAATGATGTTACCCATGGCTCTTGCGGTCATACAGGGAAGTCGTAATCACCAATTAACCATTCCTTTACTTCTGGGTATTGCTTTTGCCGCCAATGTCGGAGGCATTGGAACCCCGATTGGAACCCCTCCCAATTTGGTGATGATTGGAGCTTATGCAGACCTTGGCTTTCCTGAATTGTCTTTTAGTGAGTGGATGAAATTTGGAGTTCCTGTAACAATCATTATGGTCCTTGTTATCTGGCTTTGGTTATCCCGTGGATTAACCGGCAATAAGCAAATCATACTCCCCCATCCTGGAAATTGGCAAGTGGCTGAAATCCGAACCCTCATTGTATTCGGGCTAACCGCACTCGCTTGGATTACTCGTTCAGAACCTTTTGGCGGATGGAAAACCTGGCTTAATTTCCCTAGTGCCAATGATGCCAGTGTTGCTTTTATTGCAGTAATTACTCTTTTCTGCCTGCCCAGTGGTGGTGGCAAAGGAGATCGCCTCCTTGACTGGAAGACTGCCAACCAAATCCCCTGGGGAATGCTTGTATTGGTTGGTGCCGGACTTTGCCTAGGTGAGGCCTTCAAGCAGTCTGGTTTGAGTGCATCCATTGCCGGCGTATTTTCGGGCATTGAGAACCTCCCTCTTTTCGGATTACTTCTTGGAATCTGTCTTTTAGTAACCTTCCTCACAGAAATGACCAGCAATACAGCCACCACTAATGTTCTGATGCCCATACTCGGTGTCGCCGCAACTGCTTCGAATTTAGATCCAATTCTTCTGATGATACCCGCGGCGATGAGTGCAAGTTGTGCCTTCATGCTACCGGTAGCTACCATTCCGAATGCAGTGGTTTTTGGCACCGGAGAAATTACCATAGCTAAAATGGTCCGTGAAGGTCTGGTATTGAATATTCTCGGAGCAGTTGTAATTTCTGTTATCTGTTTTTTCTTACTTTCTTAAATTTCGAGTCTCCTCCCTGAACTAAAAATCTAACTCAACCATTTCTTCCCTCATGAAATTTTTATACTCCATTTCATTGATCACCTTTTTACCAATTGTGATAATTGCAGGAGTACGTCCTTCTAAGCCCAATATAGTCTTAATTCTTACTGACGACTTGGGCTGGCAGGATGTAAAATGCTATGATATTGATGAGCCTTCCCCCATGGAAACTCCCAATATCGACAGCCTTGCCAAAAGAGGTGTAAAGTTTTGGCAAGCTTACTCACCAGCTCCCACCTGTGCACCTTCTCGCTGTGCAATCATGAGTGGCAACCATCCAGCCCGGGCCCAGAAAACCCATGTTGTAGGGGGTGCCCCCCCCCACTCCGAATCATAAATTAGCCTGGTCCATGATCGCTCCCTGGTACAGTGGCAGAATGCCCGAAAATGAGAAAACTTTAGCTAAAGTTCTTAAAACGAATGGATATGTTACCGGGCACTCCGGAAAATGGCACATGGCCATCGACCACAAAGCTTTTCCTCAACCTGAAGATCAAGGCTTTGACTGGACGCGAAGTAACCGAGGTGCAAGATCACCTATGCCCAGTCGTGTTGAAGGGTTTGCTTCTAATCAACGGGAAGATCCATACAGTTTAGATGAAAACGGCTATCCCTATCATCAAACCAGTGAGGATGCCCTAACCTTTTTGAAGGAAAACCACGATAAACCTTTCTTCCTTTACTACGCCACCTGGCTCGTACATACACCCATTCACACTCGCTCTGAAAAACTCCTTGAAAAGTACTGCAAAAAACTTGGGGTGGAAAGACCCTCGGACAACCAAGGTTGGACTAAGAAAGGACATAATAACCCATTCTACTTTGCTATGATTGAAGAACTTGATTATTATATTGGTAAAGTTTTTAACTACCTACACAAGACAGCAGATCCACGGTGGCCTGGTCATAGGCTAGTAGAGAATACTTATATCATTTTCACCTCCGACAACGGAGGTATGGAAGGTCACCCGGGAGAGGTTATTACCGATAATTTCCCCTTGGACAAAGGAAAGATTTCACTTAAAGAAGGAGGCACACGCGTGCCATTAATTATTACTGGTCCAGGCATCAAAAAAGGAATTGAATCGGATGTAATGGTAAACGGTCTCGATTTCTACCCTACCCTTTTATCCCTTACTGGAAGCGAGAAACCAAAGGATAAAAACCTCGATGGCTCCGACCTCAGCTACCTACTGCTTCAAGATCCGACCAATCCGAAACTAGTTCGTGATTCAGGAGGTAAGATTCGAGACACGATGATTTGGCACTTTCCAAACAGTGCGGCGTTCGAAAGTACAATTCGGATTGGAGATTATAAAATGATTCGAAATTACGATCATAAACATTTCTCCAAAAAATCTCAATTTGAACTCTACCAACTGTACGAAACCAACAAGACAAAACAGGTGAGAATCGACATTGAAGAATCAAAAAATCTGGCTTTGAAATATCCGCAACGGACTCAAGCGATGAATCAAAAATTAACTGAACTTCTTACTGAAATGAACGCCAGTTACCCTTACTACAATCCCCATTGTCGCATCATTGGATCGGAAAAAAAGAAAGTTCCCTCCGTAATCTCCACTAAACAGATTGGAAATCAAATTAAAATTAAATACAAAGAAAATGGCACTAAACTTGTTCAGGCTGATCTGATTTACTCACTAAATGGAAATGCCCGGTATGAAGAATGGTTTAGGATTCAAGCTAAGGTAAGAACAGGAGGAATTATTACGGCTGAAATCCCATCAGATAGCACTCACTTCTTTGTTAATTTGGTGGATGAAAATAATTTCTTAGTCCGTTTTCCTGAAACTCCTGATTATGCCAGTCTTTCCAAAACAAAAGACAAATTCGCCAAATTCGCCATACCAGTTGAATAGGCACTAATAAGGGAATAAGTTGTTTTGAATTTGATTGATGGGCAATCTGCGAATCTAATGAAATTGCACATTATTAACTTTTAAACAAATCAAGATGGCAAAAGTAACTTTTATAACTGAAGATGGAAACAAAGTGATGGCAAACGATGCAGTGGGAAACCTCATGGAAGTGGCCCGCGAAAATGATGTTGAAGGAATCTTGGGTGCCTGCGGTGGTTGCTGTTCCTGTGGGACATGCCATGTTCGCGTTCATCCTGATTGGCTTGAAAAAACCGGAAAAGCCTCCGAAGCCGAACAGGATCTATTCGATATTGAAGAAGGAACCGATGAGCGAAGTCGACTCAGTTGCCAAGTGGAAATGAGCGATTCACTGGATGGTATCGTAGTGGAAGTGGCACCCTTTTAATTATCGAAGGCATAGCCATTGCACTATGTTCTTTTACGCAATGGTGATATTTACAAGAAATAGGTTTACGACATTCTTTGTTTGTAACTTTTCCTCAAAGTCCGAGCAATTCGTTCATTAAGCGGGCAGTGATTTCAACTCCTCCATCATTTCCCTCTCGCGTTGCCCAGCCCCTAAAGTCTATTTGCTCCAGTTCGTGGCGAACTTTTTTCCAAGCTACATCTCCCTGCCCGAGTGGGCAGAATCCATTTTTTGAACCCCAGTCCTTCACATCCAACTTTAATGTGCGATTTCCTAATATTCGGATCCATTTGTGACTGGGTCCATATTTCTGCATATTTCCAATGTCATAATACGCCTGAACCCAAGGACTATTAATTGCATCGATATAATCACGAAACTGTTCGGGCTTGTAACAAAATCCATTCCATACGGTTTCAATAAGAATATGTATCTTTAGCTCGCTTGCCAAAGGAATCAATTTACGAATTTGTTCAAGGGACCGGTCCCAGACATGTTGATGAGTTTCTTGATCGCCCTTAACTCGACCAGGTACCAAAAGCACGGATGTTCCACCGATTCCCTTTGCCTCTCGCATGGCCAGTGCTAGCCCGATTCTGCTTTTCTCGCGAACCTCCGGATTTGGGTCGGACAATCTAACCTTCCAATGTTTATTGTAAACCACCCCATGCATGGGCAAACCGTACTTTGCACATGCTTTCTTCATTGGTTCGATCTGCAAACCAGGTCCTGATCCCTCAATGCCATCAAAACCCAAATTCTTCAACTTATGCATTTGTATCTCATTGGGTTTAGTCCCGAATTTAACCGCCTTTTTAATTTTCCCTATAAAGGAGTGTTCTTCAGCCCTTACCAGATGAGAAAAACATAATGCACCTGAACTGGTAGTCAAAAATTCTCTTCTTTTCATAAATAACTCTCGATTTTTAAAGGGGGAGTGTCGAATTTTTTTTATGTTTTTAAATAACTTTAATAAGCAAGTTCATCTAATTTTGAAGTGTAAAATAGATTGCCCATTATTCTAACCTTCTTCAAACTCCTTTATCGCGGATATTCATTGACAAGAACTCAAGATAAATAAAAGGGGGTTAATCATTAGAATTCATAAAGAACAAATGTTATTCATAGAATTAATTTCAATTGAGTTATAACTTGCCAAACAAATGAAATCGAAAAAATTGATGGTTGTAGATTGAAAAAATTTTAATCAATTGCACCATATTTATCATTTTTAATTAACTACTATATGAATATGTACAAAATTTTCTTTTTTCTTTTTATCTCTGGGAATATTCATGCAGCAAAGCTGGAAAAAATGCATAATCTCTTCGAAAAAGATAACTTTTTGCAATGGACTAACATAAAAGGAAAGCCAATTGGAAAAGGCTGGGAAATAAATAATGGAGTAATTCACCGAAAAAGTTTGGGTGGTGACATTATAACCAAAGAAAAATTCAGAGACTTTAAATTAACTTTTGAATGGAAAATTTCCGAGGCGGGGAACAGTGGAATTAAATACCGGACACGGGGGAGTCTTGGTCTTGAGTATCAGGTCTTGGATGATCAAAAACATCGTGATAATAAAAACCCCACCCATCGAGCAGGATCTCTCTATGAACTAGTGGCCGCACCCGACTCAAAGACTCTTAAACCTGTTGGTAAATGGAATACAGGTCTTATTATAGCCAGAGGACATAAAATACAACATTGGCTAAATGGTGAGAAAGTGGTTGAGATTTCATGGGGTTCAGATGAATGGAAAAAGCGATTTCAAAAAAGTAAGTATCGAAAGAATGAAGGATTTGGTAGTTGGGAAGGGCCTATTCTTTTACAGGATCATATGGACCCAGTTTGGTATCAAAATCTCAAAATCCGAAAACTTTAAATCTTAGTTTTGATAAATAAAAGAAACTTTGACTCAAAATAACTTCTCGAATTCAAAGTTTTAAAGGCTAATCGTGAAGTTTTACTAAAGCTACGATCGTTTCGAACTAGAGGGTATCTCCTCGGGTGAGTTCTCTGAAAGTTAGAAACTGAAGAAGATGGCTAACGAAAGCCTTAGCAAAACCGTTCTTTTCCTTGAGGAGTGAATCCTTAAAGTCGACCTTACCAGTGTAATTATGCTTTCTCATAAGTTTTCCGCTTGAATCAACTTCATTTCCCTTTCGGTACTTCTTACGCCACCGTCCAGTAAGATCAAAGTTTTCCATATGTGATGTAATTTCCAAAAGTGAATGACCCTCAATCTCTTGGATAAAAATAAATTTAAGAAGGACTAGGAAAAAGGGATTCTTGACTTTTTTCTTCATCTCCACAGCATGCCCAATCCTTATGGCTACGATTAGATTCAACCAAGCTACAGTAACTGCAAAAGCAAATGTCTATTTTAACGGAAAAGTGGTCAGTCATTCCGTGATACTTTCAGACGGTGCCCAAAAAACACTTGGATTAATTTATCCGGGTAGCTACCACTTTAACACGGATCAAGCTGAACAAATGGAAATCATTGCCGGAACCTGTGATGTGAAATTAGATGGCTCAGAGGAATCAAATTCCTACGGCGAGAATCAATCATTTTATGTGCCGGAAAAGAGTGGCTTTACAATCGAAGTCAACGAATGTATTTGCGAATATATCTGTTCTTTTATTGATTAAAGTCCGTAAAACCTGATCGCATTTTCCCGGAAAAGTTTTTTTGCAATGTGATCCCCTCGTTCGCTGTCTTCAAATCGCATAACCGAAGAGCTAAAGTAACCTCGAATTATCCTTAACTGCTCGGAATAACTCCCTCCCCGATCGGTGACCGGCCAATTGCTCCCATATACAATACGGTCTTCCCCAAAAGCGTCCAAAACTACCTTGAAAACGGGTGAGTAAAACGATTTTTCCTTCGGTGTGGGCTTTATCCCTGCCCGCTGGAAAATACCGCTTACTTTGCAGTACACATTTGCATATGAAGCTGCTCTCTCTATTGCTGATTTCCAATTCTCATCAGAAGGATCATGGGTAATATTCAAACCACCCAAATGATTAATCATGATCTTCAAGTCAGGCAGTCGCTTGGCAACCTCAGTGACCTCGTCGATCGTAAAATTGTGGATAAGGACATCTAGGGTCAGACCTTTTTCTTCAAGGATAGCCAAGTCACGCCATACCGCATCGGTGAAGAAGGCATCTCCACCAGGGCGATCCCTCATCCGAAGCCCGACAAAACGGGAATCTTTGGAGAACCGTTCAATCAAGCGGGTAAACTCATCGGTACCGATTGGTAGGTTGCCCACCAATCCAAGGTAACGACCCGGCTTATCCTTAACCAAATCGAGCATCCATTGGTTGTCCTCCACGCGGCTGCTCGCTTCCACAATTACAGTAGATGCAATACCTTCCCGATCTGCTACTTCATCGAAGTGTTCAGTGAGAACAGGACGGTACAAAACCTTGTCCGTCACCGGTGGCCAATCCACCCCTTGTGAGCGGTTGGTATCGTAGAGATGAATGTGGGTGTCGATGATTTCTATGTGATCAGTCGATTCTTCAATAGAAAATTGGAGAGCTGGCGTGCAACAGCTAGAAAATATAAGTGCACCGGTAAGCGAAAACAAAACACATTCTATGGTGAAGGGTATTTTCATAAGGTGTGTAATCAGACAAGTTTCCAACCTTTGCGGTAAGTTCTCCCCAAGTACTTTTCCGCTTCGGGGACATTGGGAATCTTCATGTTCTTGGCATCCCATTCGAGCTTACTTTGAGCACGATAAGCAACATTACCTAAATGGTTGGCCTCTGTAAGCGGCCCGGCATAAGCAAAGTTGCACAAAGCTTCAGGACCTTCTCCCTTGCATGCCCGAATCCATTCAGCCATTTGTCCAGGAGAAGGTTCAATCCATCGCTCAGGACGTTCGAAATTCTTGAATTTGTCCTCGGGTAAAAGTGCATGCTTACCGTAATCGGAAATAACCATTCCCTTCTCTCCGATAAATAGGGTCGCGTTACCCCATTGGGGGATCTTCTTGTCATGCCAAATCTTGGGCTTCTCCGTTCCCTGATACCAAGTATGCTCAACCGCCGGGTATCCTTCACCCCTTGGTGCAAAGGTGTACTTCACGCTCATAGATGCAGGAGCAATGTCGTGATGTGGCTTCGGTCCGGTTAATGGCTCAATGGTTAATGGTGCATCCAACTTTAGGGCCCACCATGGGAGGTCGTTACGATGACTGCCCAAGTCTGACATGGTCCCATTTCCAAAGTCCCACCATCGGTACCATTTGGGACCGGGGAAATAGACATTGTTAAAGGGACGAAAAGGAGCTGGACCGATCCACAAATCCCAGTCTAAAAATTCAGGAATTGAATGAGTTTCCTTGGGGGTATCATCAGCTGGACTCTTCCAGCCCCATGCCCGACTCACCCAAGTATGTGCCTCCCGTACTTCCCCAATCGCTCCCGATTGAATAAGTTCCACCACCCGACGGAAATTCTCCCCGGCATGAATCTGTGTCCCCATTTGAGTCTGCACACCTGCCATAACAGCAGCTTCGGTGATAATTCTACACTCATGAACATCGCGGGTAAGGGGTTTCTCACAATAAACATGTTTTTTTGCCTGCAAGGCAGGAAGCGTGGCAAAGGCATGAGTATGTTCTGTGGTTGAAACCACCACTGCATCGAGATCATCAATCTTTTCGTAAAAGTCACGAAAGTCGGAGGTTGTGCGAGCATCCTTGCACCAAGGGAAACGGGCGGCACCATCGAGATTTTTCTTATTCACATCGCAAAGAGATACTACCTGTTCATTTCGACAACCCGCGACATGCCCGCGACCTCGCCCCCCTACCCCGATCAATCCAATCGCAAGTTTACCATTGGGAGATCTGGAATGAGTGATGGCGGGAAATCCAGCCACTGCCGATGTTACCACAGCTCCTCGAACAAAGGCTCTTCGACTTAAGGGGGGAGAAACGGGCTGTTTATTCATGGCAAGTTGAGGGTTGGCTAGTTAATCGGGTTATACTTTTTGATGAACAAAAAAGGCAGGGCGTGCAACCGATCAGTTTTGATAAAGTAAAACAAATATAATGAAGGTACCTTTTAAAACCCGTCAAGTTTTCAATTTTAAAAGACGGAAATTAGAGTTAAGGAAATGCCTGCTACTTTGCTTTCACGGTAACCGAGGTTGGAGTGTAGAAGACCGAAAAACTTTTGCCGCCAATTGACACCTCATCATTTACAAATCCACCTGCAATCGAATTGGCCTGAAGTACGGTGTAACTTTCACCATTATTGATTGTTCCTGTTTTCAATAACTCCAACCTGCCGGATAAGTTTACAGTACCATCAACCTGTAAAGGTTTGTCCATCTGCAAAGCAAATGTTCCTTGGTTATAAAGATTCCCTTTAACAATTCCGTATCCCTTAAGCACTCCTCCCTTTTTTATCTCAAGCCAACGTTGAGACTCGATCATTCCTCCTTGTAGGTTGACTTGCCCTGCATTAGAGACTCTCAGTTCATTTCTTGCACTTACTTTTGCTCCCTTCTTTACGACAAGAACTCCGCTTATCTCGAGGCCTAGAAAATTAATTTCTTTCAATGCGACTGCCGTTCCCTCTTGAATCCGAGCACACCAGTAAGATTTGGGTACGCCACTTTCCTTCATATAGATCACTTCCGCATTTTCATAAATATACTCCGACCAATTTGAAGAGGAACCAAGGGAACTATTTTTGGTTTTCGCATTCCATGTATGATAGGTATTAGCAAACCCTGCGGGTTCATCCACCCGTTCCGCGATCATTAGTGCATTAAGCTTTTTAACCAATTGAGGGTGAACATTAGCCAGATTATTTTGCTCCGCAGGATCAGTATTCAGATCAAAAAGCATGGTAACGGGTTCCTTTTTTCGTTTTTTCGTTTTATTGCTTGCCGATGACTTCGTATCTCCACGTGGGCGAATTAATTTATACTGCCCTTGAATAATCGACGCCTGATTTCCTGCTTCATGAATCAAAAAATCTCTTGGTCGTTGAATGCCTTTCCCTGTAAGAGTTGGAGCAAGGGAGACACCGCTCACTCCAAGAGGAATGGGTGCTCCTGCAAGTTCACAAAAAGTGGGTAGCAAATCCGAACAATCCATCACCAAGTCAGTACTCGATCCTTTTTTCAACTTTGATTGATGAGTAATTTTCTCTGTCCAGCGCATTATAGTGGGTACTCGAATACCTCCTTCATAAATACTTCCCTTTGATCCCTGAAGTCCTCCGTTCGCGTCTAATTGTTCACGATTACTCCCACCCGGACCTCCGTTATCCGATTGAAAAACAACCAGCGTATTATCAGCAACAGAATCTGACTTATCCCCATCTCCATTCGGGTCTTCGAGTGCTTCCAGAATATTACCAAAGTGAGCATCGATTCGTGTGACCATGGCACACCACTGTTGGGATTGGGGAGATAAATTTTTAAAAAAAGATTTATCTCTGTAGTCATGATCCCAGCTCGGAAGTTTTTCCACTTCCTTGAAAGGAGCATGTGGAATCTGAGCCGCAAATAAGCCAAAAAATGGCTTACCTGAAAGATTGTATTCTTGTGCCTGATTTCTGACAAAATCAAGGCAAGCAAATGCGTAAACATCATCACAATAGGCAGGATCGGGATATTCAGGATGATTCTGAAATGCAGGATAATTCGAATAAGACTGTTGATTCCTGTATTTTGCCATGCTGTTAGCCTTGAGCTCAATAAATCCGGGTGTCCACCCTGTCGAGGGTGCATTCCAAAGGGTTGGTTGAAAAAAGGTATGAGCACGTACATGATGGAGTTCCGCGACGACAAACTTGTACCCGTGAGAAGTGGGAAGAGTCTGCACATTATCGATAGTCGGATTTTGCATATCCTTCGATCCTCCATATCCCCACTTTCCCCAATATCCGGTAGCATAGCCAGCCCTGATAAGTGCGTCTCCCATGGTAATGTCATCCTTACGGATTGCCTTCTTGGCATTGTCCGGATCATTACGGTCAGCAAAGGTATACCCCTGATGAAACCCGGTTTGCTGCGATGACCGTGCGGGGGAGCATACCGTGCATCCATAACCTCGGGTAAAATTGATTCCCTGCTCCGCCAAGCGGTCCAAATTTGGCGTAAGCACATAGGGCTTACCTGCCGCTTTTCTCTCAGCTTGACCATTCGGGCCAATGGAGCCCCAACCGAGGTCATCCACATATAAATAAAGAATGTTGGGGCGCTCCCCTCCAAAGGCAACACTGGGTAAAATAAGACAGGATGTTTGTAAAAAAAGGATTAGATTTTTCATAATATAATAAATTTACCTTTTCATTTTATCTCTCTTTGTGGCAAGGGATAAGGAGAGACTCAATGAATTTTCGAAAATCAATCAAAGGGCAAAATTAAAGGCTTAGAATTTCCCTAATTTTGAGAGCAAGTGCTTGATCCGTAGCATAAACAACACCCCCATGATTCATAAAAGTTGAATCCCTCCGGTTTAAATCAAGTGGATTACCATGCACATCGCTTACTTCAGCACCCGCTTCTTCATACAGACAAGCGGTGGCTCCATAATCCCAAATACTACCCCCACCCTCCTGTGGCTTGGAAAATTTAAAATGACACCCGGGAGCCGACTCCAGAGAATGACAGGCATTGATTACGGCTCCACCGAATTGAGTCGCCACTACCCCTTGCAGTCCAACTGAACCAGCATAGTTTTCCAACTGCCTTAAAACCCGTAATCGTTCAGGATGATCTTCAAAACTTCGATCGTAAGTAAAGACCAACTCGTTTCCCTTCGATTGCATTTTCCATGGTATACCATTCCTTTTCACCCCGTATCCTTTGGTTGCCTGCCAAAGAATATCATGCACCGGATCGTAGACCACTCCGATTTGAGGCGAACCATCCCGGGCAACCAAAGCGATAGAAACCGAATAGCCTGATTCTTCTCGAGTGAAAGACAGAGTGCCATCCAAAGGATCAATACACCAAAAATAATTCTTCTCGAAACGGGAACGGTCGTCTTCACTTTCCTCAGTTAGTAATGCCAAATCAAACTCACAACAAGTCGGCGTAAGAATTCGCAAGATTGCATCCTGTGCTTTTTGATCCACCTCGGTCACCACTTGAGAAGCATAAGTGTCTCCCCCATCCTTATGTAAAACTTGTACCTCAATATCCTGATAATGTTTGATCAAATTACCTGCATCAAGAGCCGCATTTACCGCATGAATTGTTAGCCGATTGAGATCCATCAGGCGTTTTCCTCCCGCAAGGATTCAATTACTTCCCAGGTGACCCGTTCACTGTAATCGCTGAGCTTCCAGTGCCCTGGACTCCAACCCTTCATAAAACGATGAAAGTCAGCCCAAGCGACACGGTATAAAGGACGCCAGTCCCCCTCAACTTCTTGGCCAGACACTTCACTATTTATTCGTGCAAGTAATTTTCGAAACTGAGTAAAATAATAATTAAGGACCTCAACCTCCATTTCTTCCGCTTCCTCATCTCGAAAACAACTACCGACAAAATAGGCTAAATCTTTCATCCCACAACCTGCCCCGACATATTGAAAATCGACTGCCGCCACCCGAGTTCCGTCTGCATTGAAACAGAAGTTTGCCAACTTGGCATCGCCATGAACCAGAGTTTGAAACTTATTGGTTTTTAACTTGGTAGCAATCGCGGGGGCTGCCTTTTTCATTACCTGATCATCCAACCGCTCCAATTCGTCGGGTCTCGTCTCCAAGTGCCAATAGGTTCCACTCTCCCATAGCCCAGTCGCATCCCCATCCAAATTCTCGGCATGGAAGTTAGCTAACCAGCTGACACATGCCTCCCACTCAGTCTGGTTGACGAAACTCTTACGGCCTTTAAATCCAGAAGCATCTAAATCTTCCAATAGAAGTAATACCTCATCTCCTTCCTTCTTCGTTCCCAAGCAAGCTGGAATCCGTGCGAAGCCATTTTTGCAATCCACATCCTGTTTTCGGTACCAATTTGCTTCCACTTGGTAGGATTTGAGTTTTCGCTGGTGAGACAGATCTGTATTCCATCCCCTTGGGTGAAATCCCCTGCCAGGCTGAACATGCTTCACAATAATACTTGAAAACTCACCTCCATCCAAGTCCACCCGTTGAATACTCCCGTATCCACTCCAAAGGCTTTGAACTTCGACCCGGTTCGTAATCCGATTCGCTTTGGTTCGTTCTAAAATAAAACTATCTACCTGCTCAATTTCCAAAGCAAAGAACTTAGCTGCCGTCCTGTTGAATACGAATTAAAAAATACCCCGAGTTACAGCCATTTGGAAGAGGATTGGTTAGCCAGGACATGGGTACGGGTCTTTTGGAATTTGCTTAGGGAATCCTGTGCCTGTTTCAATTGTACTTTAATCTGTTTGTCATCCGGGGAATTCTTAAGTTTTTTCTGACAGTCCGAAATCTGCTGCTGCTTCTCTCCGATCCATTTGTTTAATTCATCAAGACGGGTTTCATAGACTTCCTCCATAGTCCACGCTCCTACTTTCTTCAAGTAAGCATCGAGTTTCCGAACCATAGAATCTCTTTTCTCTGGCATGGAAGCGGATAAATCCTTGGTTTCCCCCATGTCCTTGGCCACATCAAAGAGCTTAATCTCACCGGTGTTTAAATGACGCATTAATTTGAAATCTCCGTCCCGATAAGAAGTGATCGGGATCGTGTAGTAGGCAGGGAAGTGAAAGACCAGACCCGTGTCCCGCTTGGGAAGTTTTCCCTCATTTCCCTTCCTGAGGACAGAACGCAAGTTTACCCCATCCAAGTCCTTGGGCAGTGGGGCCTCACTTCCCGAAAGTTTGTGCATGGTCGGAAGGTAGTCCCATTGAGCAACTGGAATATCACACTGGGAATTGACAGGAATACCAGGTCCGGCCACGATCATTGGCACCCGAATGCCACCCTCCCACATTCTCGCTTTCCCTCCTTGGAGTGGTTTATTACTCGCTCCTCCACCATTATCGGAAGAAAAAATCACAAAGGTATTTTTTTGCATACCCAGTTCATTCAGCCGGTCGAGCACCATACCAATCGAGGTATCCATGTTTTCCATCATCGCAGCATAATTGGCCCGTTCCCAATAAGACCGCATCTTTAGGGGCATTTCTTCAGCATTATGGTCAAACTTTGAAATGTCAGGAATCTTGTCCTCGATACCTTCCCGTTCAGCAACCATATCCAAATATTTTCTGCGGGTGCTTTTCAAAGACATATTTCGAACATGCAAGGCATAATGAGAGATCGTCAAAAAGAAAGGTTTCTTATCCTTGGCTCTTTTTTCGAGGAATGCATTGGAAGTCTTGGCTAAGCTGAAAACACGTTTAGGATCATCGAGTGGGATAAGGGTTTTGTCTGCCGGTTCCCACCAGTCCCCATGTCCGTTGCCATTGGGGTGTTTGTGAATGAAATCAGTCTCGTCATATCCATGATCCTTGAACCAGCCGAGGGGAGTGCAACCTTTGCCAAAAAAGCCACTTACATACCCCTTTCCCGATTCCTTAAGCATTTCCGCCAAGGAAAGTTTCTTTTCAAAATCTACCTGCCTTTTATTCATCACCACATCGTGAATGGAAACACAACCCACCCGAGCGGTAGTCATTCCAAACTGGATACTTGCCCGGGAAGAGGTGCAAACCGGAGATGGACAATAGGCGTTCGAAAAACGCATACCTCGCTTTGCCAACTTTTCCAAATTTGGGGTCTGATGCAGGGAATGACCAAGCTCAGGACGATCCTTCATCATTGGAACACTCGTCTGGGTATAGCCCAGATCATCAGCATAGATGAGGATGAAGTTGGGAGCTTTCTTTCCATAGAGACAGAAGCAGGATAGGATTAAAGTTAAACTGCCGAGGGTGAATATTTTCATGAGTAATTAATGTAGAGAAATAAAATCTTTTGAGATAAGTCGGTAATTTACTTTTTTTTGATCAGCTTCCCACCTTTGGTCATACCGATTTCTGCTTCCGCGGTTTTACGGGCTGTGTCATACCAACCGGGCCAAGTTTCCTGCCTTTTAGTGATCTCTCGGTTCGCATAAAAGCTACGCTTTTTAAGCTCTAATTCCAGATTAATCAGGGATTTCTGATGTTCGAAGTCGCTCGGCATCTTAGCTTCGAGGTCTTTCATTTTACGCTGATGGTCCTTTACCGCCCGACCTTCGAAATCATCCATAGTTTCATAAAATGCCTGATAGCTGTCCTTCACATCCCCCCCATCAACCTCCTCGATATAGGCTCGTAGAATCTTATCCATAGAGGCCACTTTTTCGGGCATTTTTTGAGCAAGATCATTCTTCTCGCGGTAATCGACCGCAACATTGAAAAGTTTCTTTTCATCCGTGTTCATATTACGCATGAACTTATAGTCTCCTATTCGAATGGCACTAATGGGCACTTGGTAATGACTTGGAAAGTGATGAACAATTCCCGGTGCCCGGCGTTTAACCTTTCCATGGTTACCCTTGAAAAAGACATCCCTCAAACTACCCCCGTCGATATCATCAGGCAAAGGTGTATTGTTACCACACAAGTCGTGCAGAGTAGCAAGCAAATCCCACTGAACAACCGGAACATCACAATAAGTGCCGCCCTTGATTCCCGGGCCTGCCACCACAAAAGGCACGCGAATCCCCCCTTCAAAGCAAGAGTACTTCCCTTCTTGAAGTGGGCCGTTGTAGCGACGATTTTCCTTGGTACGCGGAATGCATTCACTTCCATTGTCTGAAGTGAAAATGAAATAAGTGTTATCCAGCTCTCCCGCATTTTTGAGATAATCAAGAAGGATGCCAATGTGCTGATCCGTTTCTTCCAACATGGCTGCGTACAGAGGATTGCATTCCCTTTCAAAAAGCCTCAACTCCTCCTTGTCTTTAGGTTTTTCGAGGGCATCATATCTTGCCTGCCATTTGTCCATGTATTTTTGGGTCGCAGCATGTGGGACATGAACCGAATAATGGGAAACCATCATCATAAACGGACGCTTTCCGGCATGTTTCTTGAGAAATTTCATCGATTCATCGATCAGTGAATAGATTCGCTTCGGGTTGTCCAGCGGGAGATCCTTGCGTGAAGAAATATCAATTTTTTCACCATGTAAATTACCATTAGGTGCATGCTCTTCGTATTCATCGGTAACATCATAATTCACAAGCTTGAGTTTCTCAGTCATCCCCTTGCCGAAGTGGGCCGTGATGTAATTCTTACCGGCAGTCTTTACTGAATCCGCTAGAGAATATTGTCCGGCATAACCCTCGGGGCGTTGCTTTTGATGAAAGACATCAAACACATATCGATAATGGGTACGGGCGGATGTTTGGCCAAATAATATGCTCACGCGTGATCCCGTACAAGTCGCAGTGGGTGCATAGCCGTTGGAGAAACACCTACCCATTTTGGCCAGGCGTTCCACATTGGGTGTCTTGTAAAAAGAATGCTTGGACAACGGTTCTGAATCCATCATTCGAACGGAAGTTTGATGCCAGCCCAGATCATCCATGTAAATTATGATGAAATTGGGAGCATCCTTAGCCAAAGACGAGAAAGCACAAAGGATTAAGAGAGAGAATCGAAACCAAAAATTTTTCATAAGTTAAACTAGTATTTTGAAATTGATATTACTCGCTAAATTCTACAAATTTGATACGGGCATTTTTTTCGGCCTCATTCTTTTCCGGCCCCTCTCTCCATGAATAAAGGGTTCGGTGAACATTTGTTTTTTCCTTGTTCACAACATTTTTGAAAAGATTTTGGTTCAACTCCTTAAGCATATCAGCTTTACGATCTTCAAAATCAGAAAGGTTCTGTTCCTTGAGAGCCGCTAACTTTTTCTTGTATCCGTCAATAGACTGCTGGCTGAAATGATCCATTAGTTTATGGTGTGCCTGTCTAACCTGTTCAGCCGTTCCGCCATCCACTTTCTTGACATATTTCCGGCAAACCTGATCCATTTCCTTAACCTTCTCTGGCATGGTGGATGCCAAATTCTTTTCCTCGCGATAGTCCGTTTTCAAGTTAAACAATTTAAATTCATTGGAGTTTAAATGACGCATCAATTTATAATCACCCATAATGATTGAACTGATCGGCGGATGGTAGTGGCAGGTGTAATGATGGATAATTCCCGGTGCAACCCGCTTGACCTTTCCCTTGTTCCCTTTCTTAAATACCTGACGCAAACTTCCTCCATCCGTGTTTGGAGGCATAGGTGCCTCACTCCCGCTCAGGTCATGAAAGGTGGGTAGGAAATCCCACTGTACGATGGGCACATCGCATTGCGAACCCGCTTTAATCCCTGGCCCAGATATGACGGTGGGCACACGGATCCCACCCTCATAAATCGAACGTTTGCCCTCTTGCAAAGGACCATTAAACCTACGGATTGCTCCATCCACTTTCCGATTTTCGGCATAACCGCCTCCATTATCAGAGGTAAAGATAATGTAGGTATTCTCCAGTTCACCTGTTTGCTCAAGCGCATCAAGCACATCGACCAATGTGAGATCCATTTCCTCCACCATGGCTGCATAGGTAATCTTTTTATTTGCTTCTCCTTTCGGATTGTTAACCGGATCATCGTTTAGTTCTACCAGGCCTTTGGTATCATATCCTGCTGCGATCCACCGCTTTTTAGTTCGTTCAAAAGCCTCCCGTGTGCAGACAAAAGGAATATGCGGTGCGTAATGTGAAACCATCATAAAGAAGGGCCGCTTTCCGGCATGTTTCTTGAGGAAGTCTGCAGCATCTTTTCGCAACGAGTGCATCCGTTTCGGATTGTCCGGGGGAAACGGGGTTTTGTCCTTAATCGGATCCCAATAGGAACCATGCCCGTTGCCATTGCCTCCCGGTTCACCTGGGTTTTCATCGGTAATATCGTAACCGGCCTCGTCAAATCGTCCCATTGCACTACATCCTTTACCAAAATGAGCGGTGATGTAGTTCTTCCCAGATTCTTTCAACATTTCGGGAATAGTCACTTCAGCATCGTAGCCATCCGGACGCTGAACGACAGAAAGAACATCAAAAACATTCCGGTACTGAATCTTGGCGGTCGACTGACCGTGCTGAATACTGATTCGGGATGCGGTACAGGTAGGTGATGGAGCGTATGCCGCGGTAAAGCGGGCTCCGATTTGAGCGAGCCGTTCGATTCCGGGTGTTTGAATGAAATCATTACGAGTCGAGGGCTCGGCATCCATCATCTGTACCGATGTGTCCGCGTAGCCAAGATCATCGGCATATATGAGAATAAAATTGGGTGCCTTTGCCGATAGGCAAAGCGGGGTGACAAAGAGCCAAAATATGGAAATTAGAAAAGGCATAATCATGGTTATCAGTTTTTATCCGCAGTTCCACGATCCTCATGCATTTGGATCAGGCGTTTGGATCTTTCGAGTTGTTTGTCTTGAAAATTGACATGGTTCTGGGAAATTCCCACCTGAAAGGCTATTTGCTTATTGGAGGGATCACGGATCATTTCAGCCTTGAGCTTTGCCAACCGTTTCCTCCCATTTTCGATCCATCCTCCCTCAAGAAGCTCAACATAATTGCGTCGGGTTAAGGTAACCGTCTCAGCATTTACCTTTTTCAGGTATTGTGTTCGTTTTTGATCGAGCTTACGAACCAAATCGGGCATTGCTGCAGCTAAATCAGTCTCCTCGCCGATGTCCTTGCTAATATCGAACAACTCAATTTCCAGAGAATCCAAATCCTTGCGTAGTTTATATTTACCGGAGCGAATGACAGACTCGGCCACACCAGTGTGCCAGGGAAAGTGAAAGATTAATTCCTTCGTATTTCGTTTTACCCGTCCCTTGTTTCCCTTTTGAAAAACATTACGCAAACTCCCTCCGTCCAAATCCTTAGGCAGTGGATCCGTACCGCCTGCCAAGTCATAAAAAGTTTGTAGAAAATCCCACTGCACCACTGGGACATTACAATAGCTCCCTTTCTTTATACCGGGTCCGCGGACCAGAGAAGGCATCCGGATTCCACCTTCATACAAGCTACCCTTACCCTGCTTAAGTGGTGCGTTCCCCCGAAATCCGCCTCCATTATCAGAGGTAAAAATAAAATATGTATTTTCTCCTATCCCCAGGTCATCGATTGAATCCAATAATGTTCCCATAGCCCGGTCCACATCATCAAGCATGGCCGCATAATTGATAATCCATCCATGGTTATACATGGCAATGGGAACTTCAATTTCAGGGAGATCATCTTTCTTTTCGTACTTCCTACCTTTGGGCAATTTAAGGTATTTCTGACGGGTTTCCTCCAGCGAATCGTGCCAAATGTGCATCGCATAATGGGAAAGCTGTAGATAAAAAGGCTTATCCGCCTCAATCTGTTTCCTCATGAAGTCGATACTCTTTTCGGTCAGGGAAAAGATTCGTTTCGGGTCGTCATTCGGGAGATGGGTTTTACCGTCATCATCAAAGTCTCCCGGTCCATTTCCATTCGGACCATCAGTCACATCATAACCAGCCTCGGTTGGTTTAATACTTTCGTTATGCCACTTGCCAAAATGAGCGGTCCTATAACTGGGATTCGCTTTCTTCAAAGCCTGTGGAATGGTAATTTGACCCAAGTATTGCTTCTGGGCTTCCACCGCGGAAAGTACGGTATACCTCAACCGACTAGGCGTCATTCCATGGAGCAGACTATTTCTAGACGGAGCACACAAGGCCGAAGGGGAATAGCAGGATGACAGGACCATTCCTTCGCGGGCCAGCCTTTCCACATTGGGAGTCCGGTTAAAATCACTCCGCGTATCCTCGCGCCCCTTGATCATTTCAACCGAAGTCTCTGCCCAACCGAGATCATCCATGTACACCAAGACAAAGTTCGGAGATTTGGATGCTTTTAAGATGAGAGGTAGTGCCAAAATCGCTCCCAATGTTTTCAAAAGGCGGACATTATAAGAAAAAGGATTAAATAAATTTTCCATAATTTTTAATCAGGGTCACCGGGCTTATTATTTGTAGGCAAGAAATTGAAACCGTTTAGCGGTCCGGCACATCATCGGCCTCAAGATCACCAAGAACATATTGAAGTCCGCGAAGGTAATGCTCAACGATCTTAGGGTTCCAATAAGCCGATTCATTGTGCCCGAAAGTGGCATAAAAGACGCGTCCCTTGCGTGCTTTTTTACACCAGGAAGTTGGATATTCACGCTCTAAATTGAGGGGGACTTTAACGGGGTTGGGTTCACCGGGCTTCCGTTCCGCTTCGGGAGGGACGGTTTTGATTTTACCGTTGTTGTTATGGGTGTTCTGCCTCGCTGAAAGATCGATGCATGTCAAGGTATGGAAGTTACCTTTTTTATAAGGATGAACCTGCCGGTACAGTTCATCATTAATGTCAAATCCCTCTCCGTGAAAACACCGGTTTATGGCATGTCTCGGGTCATAGTTTCGTATTCGCCAAGTGCCGGTTTTACCCCAAGGATGGCCGCCAAATGCACCACCCCAGAGCTGCGAATACTCTGGCCACTTATCTTTTCCACCGTCAGTGGCGGCATGGCATCCGAATAAGCCACCGCCTTCATATACGAAGTTAAGGAAAGCCTCACGGCTTTCGCCTTTGAAGCCCCCATGCAGGCTAGTGGCGTTCAATACCGCAATCGCATCAAACTGTTTTAGGTAACCTGAAGTCCACTGGGTTGAATCGTTATTAATGGTCAGGGTAAAAGCACCGGTTTTACGCTCGATCCGTTTGAGCATTTCTTCGCCGATCAACCGGGAGTTATGCTTGAATCCGTGACTGAGGCTATAGATCAGGAGTTTCCGGTCTTTCCTCGGTTCTGCTGGTAACTTTTCTGGAATCGCGGACTCGACCTTTTTTAATTCCTCCTCTGTTGGAGGTACCCACCCTCCTTTGGGAGCAGACAGATCCCGCTCCACTTTAGCTCCCCACAAAAAGGAAGCCATGAAATAGACCAACAGAAGGAAATACTGGGCTGGCTTCATAAACTCTTATTTTGCTTTCGGAGTGGGTATATTCAATTCAGCCAGAGTAAACGCAGAGGATCGCTTTTTGTTCCAACCGCGTACTTTTTCAATATCTTTGGGATTTACTGGAGCTCCGCTGTTTCCCCAAGATCTTCTAACAAAGGTCATAACAGATGAGATCCATTCATTATCATAAGCCTCCATGGGTGCCATTACACCCCCATAAGTGACGCCATCAATCGGCCCGGTCATTCCCTTCAGAATAATTTCCGCCAAGTAACGATAATTCCTTTCATTCACTCGCGGAGAACCTGCCAACGAAGGTGCAAGCATCGTGTGATTCTGCGGTTCTGGCATGTTTACCCCCTGTCCTTCCTTACCATGACAAGAGGCACAAAGACCCTGATAAATTTCACGACCTTTGTTGAAACGAGCCAACTCAGATTCGTTTAAAGGAGGCAAGGCCTTTTGCAGCTTGTACTTTGGATCGCCGGGCCAGGTAAGAAGGTCGTAGAGAATCGCCAAGCTATATTCTGGAACCCCTGCTTCTTCCATTCTCGTCAAACCGGAAGGTTTACTTTTGCAGCGAACCAAATCTCTGGGAACAGATCTCCCTCCTTGGGTGCCGAGGCGGAATCCCTCCAGCAGCGAAGCACGAAATCCGGATTGAGTTTGTGCGGTAAAATCAATCAGAGCCGTGAAGGAAGCCTCATCATCAGCCAAGGTAAAACAAGCAAAAGCAAGGTGCTGGGGAAGCGGATGCGTATCCAGATTTTGAAAGCGCCCTTCTTTACTGAACAATCCCAATGCAGGAATGTACTCAGCCGAATTCAGGGCCACCATGAATGCTTTGGCAATAATTTCCTTATCGATGAACTTTCCCGCGGCATTGAGGACGCGTTCGATGTGTCCCGCACGAACTACATGTGCTTTGGTTTGTTTTTTGTAAAAGCTCAGTGACATCAAACGCTGGGCAGCGATATCGAGATCATCATCAGGGAGAGATTGGCCCACCGCATCTAGAAGGGCATCCGAAGCTTCATGATCAAGCAGTCTTTCACCGGCGATCCGCAACGCGGCCAAACGAAGCTCGATATCCTTATCCTTGATCGCACTTAACACTAGTGACTCATCCCATACGCCCATTCCATCCATGGTCCAAAGGGCATGAGCCCGGGCCAAGCCGTTCTCCGCCTGTTTCACCATATTCTTTAAAAGGGGAATTGCATTCGTTTCCTTGCGTAAAACTAGAAGTTTCTGGGCTTCGTCCCGCCACCATCCATTCGGGTGGCCCAATGCTTCGACTAATTCCTTTGCATCAGACTTTCCTAAGCGGGGCAACGGTCCGGGTTTGATATCCTCGCATACCAATCTATAAATACGTCCTTTACCAACATTTTTCTCCAAACCGCGAAGCAGGATTTCCTCACGCAGATAGCTGCCTTTCCTTGTCCAATTACCATGCTGAATGATACCACGATACATATCTATAAAATATAAAGTTCCGTCCGGGCCGGTGTAGGCATTTACAGGTCGGAAATTAGGATCGGTGGAGGCAATGAATTCGAGCCTCTCTTTCTCCAACCGGTTATGCAGGGTGATCATGCCTTCGTCATAGTCCACATCCGAGCACCGGATCATCCGTCCCACAGGTTCGCAAACCCAGTAGGTTCCCTTCATGCTATCTCCAAGCCGGTCACCCCGAAAAACGGTCTGCCCACAAGCTCCAGTGAACCGTTGTAAAGAGCCGTCGTCTGATCTTCCTAATCCACGCCCACCCTGCAAATCGGAGGTTCCCTGAATCGGCCAAGTGGTTCCATAACCCTGTCCCAGCTTAACTCGTTCGAATAAATGTCTGTACTTGTTCGAAAGAGAAAGATCACCCAAGTATTTTCCAGGGAAAATGGTCGCCAAACCTGGTTCACTGTTTTTGGTGGAAATGCTTTCACCCCGATCATTTACCGTCTGGCCCCACTGTCCGGAAAAGACTACTTTTCTCTCTTCAATCGTCTGATCCCTGTATCGGAAAATAGAGGAACTTTTTGTGTTGTAAATCCAGTTGTCCATGGTCCACTGCAAACCATTGATTTTATGCTCCACATTCCCGGATTCTCTTTTACTAAAATTCTCGTAAATACTGACCTTGGTATCGGCCTTTCCGTCTCCATTGGTGTCTTCGCACAACCAAAGATGGGGGGGTTCTCCGATCAACACTTTATTATCCAGCGTGAGGATTGCCCGAGGCAAAACCAGATTATCCAGATAGGTGGTCACTTTATCCATACGCCCGTCTCCATCTAAATCGACCAATTTCACCACACGACTAACCGGTTCCAATTCACCGCTCATATCAATATCCTGCATGTAACTCCGCATTTCGGCAACATACAGCTCTCCGTTTGGTCCCCAAGCCATGCAGACTGGTTCTTCGATCATGGGTTCGGACGCAACGAGTTCGAGTTTAAAACCATCGGGAACCCAAATCTTAGAAAGAGATTCCTCCGGCGAAAAAGTAGAGGATGGAGGGTCGGGATTTATGTTAATTTCGGAGCGGTCCTCAGCACCCACCTGTAAACAAAAGCCCGATAGAGCTTTGATAAAAAGCAATATGGTTAAGGCAAAACGAATGTTGTGGTGTAGAAAAGTTGGCACAATTAATAACAAATTATTAAAAATCAACTATACATTAAATATCAAACAATCAATTTTTTAAGACAAAGAAATTTCTACTATTTATACTTGAACCTTGGGAATCTTTACTATTTCAACAATGCAATCCATGTAGGCACCAAGTGAAAAGAGAATTTTGAACTCTGTCCAAGTACCTTAGCGTTCGGCATTTGGTTCGAACTGATCGGTACGAAATGTATTAGTTACCCTAGTCTTATATTCCATGCCGTCAAAATTTACGGTGACTACCTTTAAATTTTTTGTCATTCCTCGTAACGGAATCGCTTCATCCCTTTGCAGGACCATGTTATCAGAGAATACAGGGGCCACTTTCAGCTTGGCTTGCAAGCCGTTAACGACCCTGATTAGAATGAAAAACAAAAGCCAAATTTTATGGACTCCCCAAATTTGTCTGCAGATAATTTGGAGGCGATCAAAAATTACGGAACTGCCAAAATAAAAATATTTATTAAATCGGCTAACTTTACTTATTTAGTTATTTGACTCCGAGTGGCATGATGCGTTTTTCATATTCCCAATTTGCTTTTTTATTAATGTTCCTAAGTGTAATGATAGGGGGACAATGATATTGGTTCCTTAAACGGACCAACTCTTTTTTTAGCTTGGTTATTACCGTCTTATTCTCAGGTATAAAATATTGACTGATCATTTCTTGGGGATCTTTTTTAAGATCAAAGAATTCCCACTCGTTGTACTTTGGGTAATAAATCAGTTTGTTTCGTCCGTCTGTTACTCCAAAATGAGGCTGTACATTATGGTTTGCGAGTTCGTGATAAGTGTAAAGAAAAGACTTTCTCCAATCATCCGGGGTTTTTCCCTTAAGGACGGGAACCATGCTTCGACCTTGAATTTCCTGAGGGATTTCAATTCCTGCCATCTCCAGAAAAGTACTGGCTATATCAATATTTGAGACAATATCTCGGTCATTCACAACCCCCTCTTCAACCTTACCTGGCCAATGAACGATAAATGCGGTTCTCAGTGCTTCCTCATACATAAATCGTTTATCAAAAAATCCATGCTCTCCCAGAAAGAATCCATGATCCGCCATGTAGATGACAACGGTATTATCTGCCAAATTATTTTCCTGAAGAAAGGCACGAATACGACCTACATTTTTATCAATTCCCGCTCCCGAAGCAAGAAAGTTTTTGAGAAGAGATTGATACTTGAAGCGGGAAAGCTCCCTATTTTGATCATTCCAGCTTAAATTCATTGCCTGAAAGGGTCTGGAAAATTTTAAGCGATAAGCATCCCAGGCTTTTCTTTGACCCGGATTCAGCTTACCCAACTCGCCAGGATCACCGACCAAAATCGAATAAGATAAATTTTTATAAAGGGTTAAGGTTTGCTCGCGTATCGCCGTTCCCCTAAAGGAAAAATCATCAAATAAATTATCAGGCTCGGGAATATGAATGTCATCGTATAAATTATATTCATCGGGGCCCGGACAAAATCCATGATGTGTAGCCTTGAACTGGGACATCAACATGAAAGGTTTGCTTTTATCACGACCGTTTTTCAGCCATTCAATCGTCAGGTCGCCCACGATATCAGAATTATAACCGACCACCGTCCGGGTATCCTGTAATCCTTCCGCATTACCCCTCTGAAGAAAAGGATTATAATAACGGCCCTGCCCCTTCATGACATCGAAGTAATCAAAGCCCGTCGGTACTGATGCCAAATGCCACTTTCCAATGATCGCCGTTTGGTATCCATTCTGGCGCATCATCTTGGGGAAGGTCTGTTGGGATCCGTCGAAGTTGGTATTCCTATTCCAGGTAACCCCGTTTCTATGCCCGTATTTGCCGGTAAGAACCGCCGCCCTGCTTGGACCGCAGAGCGCATTGGTTACGAAACATTTCCTGAATAGCATTCCTTCACTCGCCAGCTTGTCGATATGTGGAGTATGGGCTACTTCTTTAAGCCTTCCACCGTAAGCGCCAATTGACTGCCAAGCATGATCATCGCTGAAAACAAAAAGGATATTGGGTGGGGTAATGGATCCATTCGATGGCACCTTTGCAAGCGACACAATAACTTGCATTAATATTAAGAAAAGGAGTAAGGCATAACTTTTGTTCTTTTTCATAATTAATTTCCTTCGGTAAATAATAGCTTGAAAATACTTAGGGTGAATGGGTTTTATTGATCATTCTGTGCTCCAATTTCGGTTCATGAAATTGAATAGTCACTCATCATACTTAGGCACGCTTGACCTCAATCGCATCGACTTCAATGTCAGTTCCCTCTGATCCCTTTAGCTTGATTTCAAGCGATTTAATCACACCTTTCCAATTGGTTTTTTCACTTAACGGAATCTGAACTTCCTTGAATTGCTTTCTCGCAGGTACTTTTACACCAGTGCCTAGGCTCTTACCATTGGCGAGAGCTTCGATCACGACCGGCCCATCCACTCGCAATTTGATCAGCAAAGCATGATCGGATCCGTGAGGCTTGAGCTGAAGACCCTTGCGGACCAAAGAACCTGGTTTACCCGACAGACTGAATTCAAGAAAACCCTGAAAGCCGGCAACATTATCGCGTATTCCCCTTCCCTGCCAGCCTTCGGTCTGCCAGCCACCGCAATCAAATTCATAGGCGATTCGTCCGTCCTGTGGATTTCGGCCATTGAGCTTCTCCCATTTGTCGGACAATCCGTCGCCGTCGTTATCTTCGCGGTTGATTTCGTATTCCGGGTTTACCCCTCGGCCACCTTGCCAGTTGTCTCCATTATGACGTAGTGCATTAGCGGATTCTTCGCCTTCTCCTCGATCGCCCTTAGCCAACCAGGTGTCGAGTAACTTGCGATGACGGTTTAGTTCCCTGGCAAACTTCGGATCACCCACCAAATTATTCACCTGAGCAGGGTCCTTTGATACATCGTAAAGCTCCTCCTTTGGGCGTTCACCAAAGTAAATCCTTTTCAAGTCATCCGAAAGTTTGCCGGCAATATAGAGTTCTTGCAAGTTTTTCAAATAGTCCTGACCGTCCCGGTACTGCGGTTGAAGCAGAATGCGATCAAGCTTGTAGTTACGTGTGTAACGGAATTTGTCCGTGCGGATCGTTCGGACCCGGTCAATGGTATGATCAAGACGATCCTTGGCTGAAGCCACCCACTTGCGTGGTTTAAAGTCCTTGGCAAAAAGATTTCGGCCTTCATACCAGTCGGGCAATTGAATACCCGCCCAGCTCAATGTGGTTGCAGTCAGGTCCAAAGTACTAACCAAGTCCTTACGGGCACCCTGATTGGGCACCCATTTCTCTGGCCCCCTAAGCATGAAGGGGACATGAAGGCCACCTTCCGTTGGCATCTGTTTATGCCGAACTAGATGATTGGCCCCATGGTCGGATAAATAAACCACAATGGTGTTCTCCTCGAGTCCGGACCCCTTGAGGCCGGCCAAAATTTTGCCAATGTGATCGTCATCGACGCGCACTGCGTCACAATGCTGGGCAACGACTTTGCGGTACAGGTCATTCTGAGGGTAATCCGCTGGCACAGTAACCTTGGCAGGGTCGGTTCGTCTTTCTTCGGCCAACTTCTTGGTGTTGATTTTCCCACCCTTAGTTTGGAACTGGATGAAAAAAGGCTGGTTTTGCTTGAGGATGTCCCAACTGTCGGTCTGTCCTTTAAGTTTGATCTTCGAGTAGACCTTATCGTTTTCCCATACGAAGTTGTAATCGGTCTTCCCGTGATTGAAGGTCATGTAACCTGCTTCTTTCATAATTTGAGGTAGTAGCTTCATACCCTCGGGTAAATAAAGCTGTGCATCCTTGGCTCGGGACGAACGGTGCTCATGGGAACCAAACCGGATTTGATTGGCCCCGACCATCATCGAGGATCGGCAAGCTGAACATACGGGAGCTGGAACATAAGCACGATCGAAGCGCACGCCCGCCTTAGCAATCGAGTCAATATGTGGGGTAGCAAATTTGTTAGCCTCGTGGCCGTAAGTGCCCATCCATGGGGAAGTATCTTCGGCAAAGATCCAGACAATATTAGGACGGGAATCCGAACCACATAAATAGCCTCCAAGGGCAAGCAATAAGATAGAAAGTTGGTTAAAGGAAGTTATCATTTTTTATATTCTATATAAAAGTAATACTATTTCTTCATGGGAAGAGGATCCCGGTATGGACGATGCCAGATATTTCGGTAACGTACCGGATTTCCATGATCCTGGAGCCTAAGGTTACCGGTCTTTCCCTTGCTTCCTCCCACTTCCATATTGTCTTGGATCAGAACGCCGTTATGCAAAACTGTGCAAGCACTTTTACGAATGTATTTCCCCTCCTTATCCTGAATGGGGGCATGTACAATGACATCATAGGTCTGCCACACACCGGGAGCCCGACATGCATTAACTAAGGGAGGGTAACGGTTATAGATGGATCCAGCCTGACCATGAGAATAAGTAGAGTTTTTGTACGAATCCAGAACCTGAACTTCGGGGCCTCCCAATGGGAAAAAACCCGAATTTCCCCTGCCCTGCCCGGAACCTTTTACTTCGTCTGGAGTCCGCCACTCCACATGATACTGGCCATATCCGAGCTTCTTTTTTGTCTGAATCATGCCGGTACCACGAATCACTTCCATGGCCCCATCAATCAATTTCCATTCCACTTCCCCGCCCTTGGTACTCTCCCACTGATTAAAATTCTTCCCATCAAAAAGAACCATGGCGTCAGATGGTGCCTTGCCCACTTTGTCAGGGTTTCCGTAAACTCCGGGGGTTACAACCGGTGGTACGGATAAATCTTTTTTTGCATTTTCTGCTAATGCAGAAAAAGTAAAAAGTGAAGATGAGAATATAATCAAGAACTTGTATGTTTTCATTTAAATATATCTACTCTTTAAAATGTTTTGAGCCTAGAAAAAAGGATTCATATTGAAGTGATTTTATAAAGAGTTGAACTCTTCGGGTGCAATTCCAAGCAATAATCAACGCCGATATTTGCGTAATCTCTGATTGCTTTCCAATAGGTCAGAAAAATCTTCAAGATCGATATCCTTTGTCGCGGAACGCTGTCTTTTCGGATCCAAATCATTGGCCACCAGTCCATGAGGACTGAGAGGTTCATCCTCCCTTCCCAAAACATCCAACACCTTACGGGCCAATTGCCTGCCAACAGGTTCCCCCAGTAAGCCCCCAATATGCAGATCTCCGTAGGGATTGTTTTCCCCTTTTTTATGAAACCCGGCTTTTTTCAACCAGGTGGCATAAAACTTTTCGTTGGAAATGAGGGCATGTTGATCACAAATCTCGATCTCCGGATGCCTACTCATCACTTCCAGTGCCCATGGGTTTATAAAACGCTCCATGGTTTTCTGCACTCGCCCGGTTGCCTTATTATCGGGTCCCAGTTCACCGGGAGGAGGATATCCACCGGGAATCGGAGTCGTGGTT
Organism: uncultured Verrucomicrobiota bacterium; assembly: GCA_902580225.1. Taxonomy (GTDB): domain Bacteria; phylum Verrucomicrobiota; class Verrucomicrobiia; order Opitutales; family Seribacteraceae; genus Seribacter. The sequence continues at coordinate 118,590 of CACHJU010000001.1, read as the reverse complement.
ACAAAAATCATTTTTGCCTTGGTTTTCTTCAATTCTGCAATCACTTTCTCCAAATCACCCTGATAACGAGCCTTAGTATTGGCTGAATCCCACTGACCAAAATTAAAACTGATCACATCCCAGCCCAGTCCGGGTTGGTCATAAGCACCGAGCCACTGGACAATATTTTCCACGCCCTTGCGAACCGGCCCGCAATTAGTGGGAGGATGATAAATATTCAGTTTTCCCATCAATGCAGTCCGAAGAGCTTTGTCATAATTTCCGGAAATCGAATCGCCAATGAAAAGGTACCGGTCAAGGTTCGGATCGTCTTGAGCCTTGGAATCTTCAAGCATTCGAAGGCAGACTTCGCTGGCATGAAAAACATCTCCTTCCATCTTTCCATGAACGAAAGCCTGCTGAACGAAGGGTTTGATATCTTTCTGACTCAGAAGTCCCATGATTCGGTGCTGGCCATCATGACCCTGGGTGCCGATTTGGTAGATTGCATCACCAATCAGCACATCCATAAAACGACCATTTTCACGAATAAATTTGCCTGACATCCAAGGTTTTTCAAGCGTTGGTAATTGGTCGGGGATTGGAGCTATATAAAGTTTTCCGTCCATGATTGGGCGCCTACCCCGCTCTTCCCATTTTCTGATCGCTTCCACATCCTTAAAAGTTCTTTTAACATATAAATTCTGAGGCAAGTCATAGGAAAATTGTTTATCTCCCATGTTAAACTCAACCCTTCGTACTTCTAATCCACCTCTTTGCACACGGGATTGCAAACCGATTGGGGCATTATCTTGGAGCAGAACCTCGATTGCACCATCCGCATTACGGATGTAAAAATTTTGCATCTCCTGATCCAAAGGGGTAATCACTCCATTGGTCACCCAATTTCCGGTTGGTGGATCAGCATAAGATTTTTCCTCTTTAATTGTCTGATATTTCTCTTCTCCAACCAGACAAAAAGCCAAAATGACAAAGAGCCCAAAGCCCAAAGTTCGAGTCATTTCTTATACTTCCGAAAATGTTCCGGTGCTTCCACCGAAGGAATCAGTTTCCACTCCCAATTTTTGCAGCATGGTTAAGTAAAGGTTGGACAGTGGAAGTTCCGTGTAATCCATCGATCCTTTCCATCCTGCATCCGAAGATATTCCCGCGGTCGACTGGTTCTTTTCATTTCCTTCTCCATACTTAATAAACTGTCCATGGTTAAAACCCATTCCCCGACCACCCAAAAGAAGCAAAGGATAGTTTCGAGAAAGGTGGAAAGCACTGGAAGCCGATCCAAACAATAAAACCGTGTTATCAAGCATATTGCCCGACCCGCCAATTTCCTCCGTATTTTTTAACTTATTTGCAAACCGGGCCAACTCAGCACTCAGAAAATTACAATAAGTTCCAAAGTTTTCCCATCCTCCCGGTTTTTTGGTTTCATGAGAAAGTTGGTGGGTAAGGTTAAAACCTACCGCTCTTGCCATGTAATCACTGGCCCCGACTCCGTTCTCCCGACCAATCTGATAAGTGGCCACCCGGGTGGAATCGGTTTTGAAAGCCAAGTAAATCAGTTCATACATAGTTTGAAGATAAGTTCTCGGCTCTTCGGGGGTAATATCCAGATTAAGATGATCCACCTCCACCTGAGGAAGAGGAATATCGAGCCATCTTTTTGCCTTCTCCACATTTCGCTCGGTATCCCGAACGGATTGCAGATATTCTTCCAAACGGTTTTGGTCATGGTGGGAAAGACTTTTACTCAGAGAATGGGTATCCTCCAAAAGATCATCCAATGCGCTTTGTGTTGTCGCTAAACGACGGACAGCGTCCTTTCCGCTTTTCACAAAAAGCATGTCAAAAATACGCTTAGGCTTGTGCTCGGCTGGCATATGACGACCCTTTCGATTAAAGGACATCGTCTGGGCACCTCTCGGAGAACCGGTTCCTCCATCCGTGGACATAACCAAAGAGGAATGCCGGGTGTACTCTCCCACCTCGGCGGCAAATACCTGATCGAGAGAGATGCTGTTTTGATAACCACCCCGATTACCGGTATCCGCACCAGTCAAGAATTGATCAGCATTGGAATGTCCGTGTACATTCCGGACAGCCGGGTGAGACAAACCGGAGAAAACGGTCAGGTTATCCTTGAGCGGGTTGAGCGGGTCGAGGCACTTCGTCAGGGTGAAATCTTTTCCCCTGCCATGCGGAAACCAGCTCCAGTCCGTGTAAGCGGGATCATCCACTCGGGGCATAGGCACACCATCAGGCATATAAAAGCAGGCAAGTCGCCTGATTGAAGATTGAGGGGGTGTGGCGGCACCAAGGGAATTGGAAAAGGATTCAAACCAAGGTAAGGCCAAGGCCACTCCCGATCCTCTGAGAAATTTTCTTCGATCCAGTGATGAAATTTTACGATTCATTACCCATTTATTATTTATGATTAAATTTGTCGAAAAAGGTTACTTTTTACAATCAGAAAGACAAGATCAGCAAGACCATCCCCAGTTCTTCTCAATTCACTGGCAATCTGGTTGATTTGAGCACGGTCTCCAAAAGTTAATGGCCGGCCAAGTGCGTACGAAGTCATCTTATGGCTCAGACTGCGGGCAAATTGATCCTGGCGGTTTTCTAACAGGAATCTTTTTAATCCATCCATACCATTCAACTCCTGTTTGTTGTATAAAAGGCTGGATGCATCAACCGGTGCTTTCCCAACCTGTGAACGCCAGGCACCGGTGGCATCAAAATTTTCAAAGGCAATACCCCATGGATCAATCTTGGCATGACAGGATCTGCAGGCTGGATCATTACGATGTTCTTCCATTCGTTCCTTTAAGGATAATTTCAGAATCTCAGGATCGGCCAGATCGATCTCAGGCACGGCGGGAGGAGGTGGAGGTGGAGGATCATTAAGCAGATGCTCGAGCAACCAGATTCCCCTCTTCAGGGGATGAGAATCTTTTCCGTCCGAGTTCATCGCAAGAAGACCGGCCTGAGAAAGTACACCACCCCGTTTATCGCTAGGTTCAAGGGATACTTTTCGTAACTTTGTTCCGTAAACTCCGGAAATTCCATAGTGTTTGGCAAGGCGCTCATTGATCATCGCGTAATCTGAATGCAGAAAATCCAGCACGCTTCCATTTGTGCTCAACACTTCGCGAAAAAAAGCAACCGGTTCTTTGCTCATGGCTTCTTTTAACGCGGAATCGAATTGCGGATAGGCTTTTTTATCCACCTCCAAGTACTCCAATAAATCCATTCCCAACCATTGACGCACAAAATGCTCGATAAACCGTTCAGCTTTTGGATCAGCAAGCATACGCTTTGCCTGAGCAACCAAGGTTTTGGAATTGGTAAGCTTTCCCCGGGCGGCTAAGTCAAATAATTCTTGATCAGGCAAACTTGTCCATAAGAAGGCAGACAAACGGCTGGCAATTTGAAAATCGTTTTGTATGTCATTTGATTTATCTTCCTTGGACTTTCCGCTCCGTACGAAGTAAAGAAAATGGGGTGAGGATAATACCGTGGAAAGGGTTTCGATGATCGATTCCTGGTATCCAATTCCAGCTTTTCGAAACTTCGAAAACAAAGCCACCTTCCTATCCATTTCCTGGGTGGTCACCGGTCGGCGCCACGCCTTTTCCATGAATTTTAAAATGATTTTCCGTGCATCGGTCACGGTTTCGGAATTCTCCGTATCCGTGGGAAAAACTTTTCGATGAGAATCCGGTGGCCACTGCTCGTAAAATGGAGCGACTACTTCAACATATAATAGGGTTATATCCTCTTTGGAAGAAGAAGTATTTTGAAATCTTATATATTCGGCGGGGTTTGGGCCTTTCAAATCTTCCACATTTCGAAAAGGATTCCGAATCACCTCACTCAGCGGGAAATTCCATTCATAGAATTGCGGGTTACCCGGAACGGACAGAATTTCCTGATCCGAACCGATGGTTTCAGATGCAAACGAATTATTACTAACTTGGTGACCGAAAAGCAGACTCAAAGTGGGAGGACTTTTATTCTCAGTCGATGAACGGGCAGCCATTGCCCGCACTTTCATAATTCCAGTATCCGGAAGTACATCCCAAACATCAACAGTGAGCGACTTTTTAAAAGGAAGAATCGCAACAATAGGAAAATCTTGGGGTATAACCGCCATGACCTCTGTCGGTGCGATTGAATACTTGGATCTCCATGAACCTCTTTGCCACTGCGAACGAATACGCAAACCATCTTGAATGTTCAAAAAGTGGGCATGGGCTGGGCTGGGCTGAAGCGAGAAGCGATCCAACTGTTTTTTTAATTCGGCGGGATTGTCCTTATTTTCTTTCCTGATTTTTTCTATTTTTTGTTCATGATTATACCAATTTGGCTGAGATAGCTCTTTCATGGACACTCCAAAATAAATTGATTTCTGGTCACCTTTTTTAACCGTTGCCAGACTAAGTGCATTGTGGGCTATCTCCCGGTACTGTTCAAATTGCATAGCTGTCATCTGGAGCATTTCTGAACTGTTTTTAAATCCATCCTCAGAAGTGGTTTCCGGGGGTAAATCTGCTGCAAAATCGTTTGGAAGAGCAAGGAGATCCTGCAGAGCATAGTTATATTCGTAACGGGTCATCCTACGGAAGGAAGAATGCCCGCTCTCACTCCGCTTTACCTGTGAGGCTGTTAGTATTTCCGAAGCCAACCAGTCCACAATTCTGGTGCGGTCCTCATCACCGAGCTCTTGATCCGCATCATCGGGGGGCATTTCGCCATTGCTTATGACATCCTGAACTTCGAGCCACCATGCGACATCTTCTCCATGCAAAAGATCAGGATCGAGCGTATCAATGCGAAATTTCCCTTTCTGCTTTTCCGGACCATGGCATTGCAGGCAAGTTTCCCGAAGGGCGGGTTCAATCTCGGTAGCAAATTCAGTGAGTTTCGGTTTCGGAGAAATGCTATTGGAAAGGCTCTCTTGATTCTTAATGCTTTCCGACTTTTCCAGCAGCACGGAATTCTCCCGACCTGCTTTTCGAGCCTCTGCAAATGTAAGGGGTTTCAAAGGAATCCCAATTGCATCAATCTCAAGAATGGAGGAGTGTAAGGAATTCTTGGAGTTGTTATTTTCTCCTGGGTTACGAAAGGTAAACCGGAGATCTGTCACACCATCCACCTGGCAGGAGACTCGAGTCAGGTTACAGGCTCCATTTTGTGAAGCACGAACCTCTTTGGCCAATGGAAGAAATGTCTTTCCGGCATCCGTGCTGTAGGCTAGATCATAATCCTGCTGCGCCCGCTGATCTCCGTTCCAGGAAAATACTCGAACCTCTTCTAGCCTGATGATTTTGAGTCTTGAGAAAGTGACCACCCAATCTTTGATGTCATCACGGGCAAAAGTTCTAAGAGATCCGTCCGTCTTGCTTCCTTTGCCATCGGTTAATTTTAAAAAGCCTCCAGCCTGCAACTTTAAATTGGAAAGAAATGGATAGCCGCTAAGAAGATCATCATTGGAAATCGATGTTTTTAAGTGTTGATCGACCTCTACCCTGAATTCACCTGCAGATAGTCCAGGCATTCTCAGAAAGCAAAATAAAAATAGGATGCATTTTATCCATAAATACTTCATGAAATAATTGATCAACTGGATTAGAGAACAAGAGTGAATAGAATGTATTCTTTATATTAGTACAATTTTTTAATGCGTGCCAGGAAGGATTCGAAAAAGAAACGCATCGGAGGTGACTAAGGAAAGAATCAGAGCTTTTAAGTTACCAAAAAAAATAATTTATATATCATTTGAGATTTGCTTGTTAGGATTAACTCCATTGTTCATAGAGTTTGAACGACTAAATAAAATTTGGCATAAAGAGTAGAGTCCAAGTAACGAATACAGACGATATGAAACTCCTCCAAAGGCTAAATAAAATGCTCACAATATTAAATATTTAATGCCTAGAACATATTGTAAGGTTACAATAAAGTTTATACTCGAAAGAGTGAAAGAACGCGTCAACAAATCTTTTTACGAATGGAAAAACAAGAACAAAAACCATTAGGCAATCAAATCCTTCACCACATGACCATGAACATCGGTCAGACGATAATCTCGCCCTTGAAAGCGGTAAGTAAGTTGCTCATGATCAAAACCAAGAAGATGCATCCAGGTAGCCTGCAGGTCGTGAACATGAACCGGATCTTTTGTGATACTGAATCCAAGTTCGTCCGATTCGCCATGAACATAACCACCTTTTACTCCTCCTCCGGCCATAATCATGGTGTAACAATCCGGAAAGTGATCGCGCCCCAATACTTTACCTCTTGAAGTACGGCCTTCACGAAATGGAGTGCGACCAAACTCACCACCTATGATGATCAATGTCTCGTCAAACAGTCCACGTTCTTTTAAGTCTTTAATTAGTGCGGAAATTGGCTTGTCCATAGTTGCACACTTTCTCGTCAAACCGTCCCGGATATCCTCCTTTGGGTTGGTCCCATGGTAGTCCCAACCCCAATCGAACAATTGAACAAATCTAACGCCTTTTTCGGCGAGACGGCGGGCCAACAAACAATTATTGCCCAAACTTGCTCCTCCAACCTCTGCCCCATATGCATGCAATGTTTTCTGTGATTCCTTAGAAATATCCATCACATCAGGCACGGAAGTCTGCATACGATAAGCCAGCTCATACTGGGCAATTCTTGTGAGAGTCTCCGGATGGGCAAATTTTTCGGATGCTTTTTGGTTCAAATCTTTAAGAGCATCCAGACTGGCACGACGCAATCTACGATTCATACCCGGAGGGTCGGAAACATAAAGAACGGGATCGCCCTTGGAACGACACTGCACTCCCTGATAGACAGATGGAATAAAACCGGCACTGTATGAATTCTTTCCGCCGTTAGGCTGGGTACCACTCGAAATTAAAACAACATAACCTGGCAAATCCTGATTTTCGGATCCAAGTCCGTAGGTTGTCCACGCACCAAAGGAAGGGCGCCCGGGCTGTGGAAAGCCGGTATGTACAAATAGTTCGGCCGGTGCGTGGTTAAATTGATCCGTATGCATCGATTTAATCACACAGAAATCATCCGCATGTTCATGAAAATTGGGAATCGCATCGGACATCCACATGCCCGATTTGCCGTACTGCTTAAAAGTACGCGGTGTACCCATAAGTTTTGGGGTACCGGAAGTGAACGCGAACATCTTGCCCTTCACAAATTCATCAGGGCAATCCTGATCCGTCCTTTTGACTAATTCAGGCTTGTAGTCCCACATATCAAAATGTGGAGGTGAACCAGTCAAATGGATATAAATGACCCGCTTGGCTTTTTCTGAGAAATGAGGCTTTCTAGGGAGTAATGGGTTCTGTGGAGCTTGTAGTGCAAAAGCTTTAGGAGAAAGAAGATGGGCCAACGCACCCGCCCCAAGTCCCATTCCACAATTTCGAAGAAAGTGCCTCCTTGTATCAATTTGTATTTTTTCGGTCAGTGGATTCATGGTTTAAATCTTCACAGATTCACCTTTTCATCAAAACTTCGTCCAAGTTAAGAAGAACATTGCTCGTTATAGTCATGGCAGCCAATTCGGCAGTATTCATGTCATTGGGCACTGGACCGATTGGATCGGTGGCCATTTGCGTTGCGAGATTTTCATCCTGCGAGTACTTTTCTTTGACCTGCTCAAAAAGTGAAACCAGTCGATCCAATTCATCAGTATCCGGTTTCCGTGATAAACATATTTCAAAGCCTTTAGAAATTTGATCAGAGATTGATTTGCCTGAAGATACCATTTTACGGGCAAGTGCCTGAGCCGCCTCGATGTAGACAGGGTCGTTCATGGTCACCAAGGCTTGCAGAGGAGTGTTAGTTGAGCCACGACGAACCGTGCAAACCTCACGATTCGGTGCATCAAAGGCAACCATCGAAGGATAGGGATTGGATCTTCTCCAAGTGGTATAGATTCCCCTGCGATAGCGATCTTCACCAGTGCTCGTCTTCCAATCGATACCGCCCCCAAAGGCGGCTTTCAACCCCATTTCGGGCTGTGGCGGGTTTACCGGCCTCCCGTATAATTTCGGGCTCAATAAGGCCGAAACTGCAAGGGCCTGGTCCCGCACCATCTCCGCGGACAAGCGCACACGAGGTCCACGCCCAAGCATACGATTAAGCGGGTCATTCGCAGCCATCTCTTCGGTAACATGGGAGTTTTGCCTATAAGTTTCAGATGTCACGAGTAATTTGATGAAGGCTTTAACATCCCATTTCAAGCGAATCATTTCCGTTGCCAACCAATCGAGGAGTTTTGGATGAGAAGGCAGTTCTCCCTGTGATCCAAATTCTTCGCTTGTGGCAACAAGTCCGATCCCAAAGAGCTTTTCCCAAAATCGGTTTGCGGTGACGCGGGGTGTTAAAGGGTTTTTAGGATCCATAATCCACTTGGCAAGGTCCAAGCGGTTAGGAGCGGAAATTCCGTTGGGTGCGTCAAATAAGGCAATCGGAAAACCGGCATGCACTTGATCGCCGCGACTAAGATAAGAACCCCTAAGTTGAACAAAAGTATTCCTTTTCTTCTCCTTTGGAAGTTCACGGAAAATTGGAACGGTTGGGCCTTTGATTCCGTTCAAACGATTTTGGAGTTCTTTCAGTTTTTTCTGGGCTACCCTGAGTTCAGTAGGGGCAACATCCGATTTATATTGAGCAACTATTCTTATATGTTCCTTGCTAAATGATTCAAAGGAAGCAGGTAAAGATGCAGCGTGATCTGGGCTCGGGGTTTTCTTTACCCGTTGCACCCAGTTTGGGTCCCTCTTTTCGTTTAAAGCGACAATTTGAAACTCCTTGATTCGTCCGGCAGTTCCACCATCGGTGCGATTGAAAATTTTAATTTGATCAACTTTGCGGGGGGAGCCAAGGTCGATCTCCAACCATGGATTATCTTCCTTATTAGTGTGGGTGACCGACATCTTGGCATAATCACCGTCCGTATTTCCATCGATCGCTAATTTGGCAGGACCATTAAATCCGGTACTGCTTTGGGACACTTTTCCTGATCGTGCCACATTTTCACTGTCTTCGTAAATCTCGACCTCTGCTAAGTGAAGGAAGCCCTGCTTCACCAAATTGGTCACCCTTACGAATCGGGTCATTACAGGACCAGAACGCTTGGGCATTTCAACCACTTTATTTTTTTGTTTTTTCTGAATACCAGAGATCAGCTTCTTTTGATCTTCAATCTGCTTGCGGACTGACCCCCGCAGCATCTCCACCGATTTGTCTTTCAGTTCCAAGACTGGTCTTTCGTCCCGCTTATCCGAATCTTCAGTCTGATTGAAAACATCAAATACCTGAAAATATTCATGATGAGTAATCGGATCGTATTTGTGGGTATGACACTGTGCACATGCCATGGTCGTACCCATCCAGGTGGCGAATGTTGTATTTACACGGTCAACCACAGCAACATTTCTAAATTCCTCATCATTGGTTCCACCCTCGTTGTTGGTCTGCGTATTTCGATGGAAAGCAGTGGCAACCAATTGGCTCTCCGTTGGTTCAGGTAACAAATCACCCGCTAGTTGCTCGATTGTAAACTGATCAAAGGGAAGGTTGCTGTTGAACGCCCGAATCACATAGTCACGATAAGCCCAAATCGTACGAGGACGATCATCCGCATACCCGGCAGAGTCTGCATATCGGGCCAAATCTAGCCACATTCTAGCCCAGTGTTCTCCAAATTCAGAACGAGCAAGCAATCGATCAACATATTTACTGTACGCATCTCGGTTTTTGTCAGTGAGAAACTCATTCAACTCAACCAAGGTCGGTGGTAATCCAATTAAGTCGAGTGAGACCCTTCTCGCCAATGTACGCTTATCAGCAGGTTCACTTCTGCATAACCCTTCCTTTTTCAATCGTTGATCAACGAAGAAATCGACCGGATGACCTTTTTCAGCGACTTCAGCTCGCACAAGTGGTTTATAAGACCAATGCTTATCATATTTGGCTCCCTCTTTGATCCACTTTGTGAGTACAGCAACTTCTTCTTCACTCAATCTTTCTCCCCTCCCCTTTGGAGGCATCAATTCCTGATCTCCATCTTCCAAAGTTACACGAAACAAAATCTCACTGTTTTCTGGATTGCCTGGCACAATTGCGGAATAACCATCAATATCACGAGTTGCACCTTCAAAAGTATCTAAGCGTAAACCTGCTTCGCGATGCTCCTCATCAGGTCCATGACAGACAATGCAACGATTAGAAAGGAGTGATTTAATTTGGGTATTAAAGTCAACTGGATTTGCATCGAGAAAGGAGACAAAAAATCCCACAAAAACGACTAGAGGGAGAACTAGACCATATACATTATGCATTTTTAGAATAATTATAAGCTGAAGGTGTTAAATCAACCTATAACTGTCACAATCAAATAAATTATTATCGCATTACAAGGTAAATTTTAGTTCGCAGAAACCACAGTAGTTTACTTTACTTTGGTATTCGAACCCATAAAGCCAGACACAACCCGATCACAACCAACCTTCTCAATGAAGAGTTTTAAAATCCTAACGATTTCTATCATTTTCTCGCTCGGCGTGGTCGGTATCGTTACCACATTTATAACCAATAAGGGCAAACGAAACTGGATTTTACTGGGAGGGAATGAGGGATGAAAATACGATGAAGTTGCCAGTGCCTTGGGCATTTCCCTGTCTAGGATTGATGGTCACAAAATTGATGTTAAAACCAGTTCGGGAAGTCGGGAGAATTTAAAGGCTCTCGCTCATGGAAGAGCAGATCTGGCTCTCTTACAAAACGATATTTCGAGTCAAGAAGTAGTAAACTCAGTGACGATTCTTTACGAGGAAGCATTGAATGTGATTGTCAGGAAAAATATTAATTCTATTAAGCAACTGGAAGGAGCGGTTATCTCGATTGGAAACAAGGAAGGAGGAAGCGAGGGAATTGCGGTGGCTATGCTTAAGCAAATGGGACTGAATGAAAGCCATGTGCAATGGAACCGTGATGAACTTGAATCAAGTTTATTATCTCTTCAAAACGGAAAAGTCGACTGCGTTTGCGTGGTTTCCGGAGTGGGGAATTCCACAATCTCAAAGTTTCTAGCGGATGGAAACCTTACGCTACTGCCAATGGGACCGAATCCCTTTGAAACTTTGAGGCTTTCCTATCCCTTCATTCAGTCTGCTACCATCCCCGCCGGAGCATACACCACAGGACCAGAGGAAGGATTACCCGTGAAAAGAATTCGCACAATCGGAACCAAGGTTGTTCTCGCATGTAATCCTGATCTTGCGGTAAATGACATCTTCGAAATTACGCGTTTAATTCATACCCGCGTGGCGTAACTCACCAAGGCTCACCCACTATTTGTTCAATTTTCAACCCCGGACTCGTCTCTGTTACATCATCCGATTCATGCGGGAGCAAAGCTTCACCATGAACGGGAAAAGCCAAGTTTCATCAAGGAATGGGCGGAATCAATTGCCTTAGTTCTTTCTTTGATTGCAGTGGCATGGGGAGCAGCCAAGGCAATTGGTAAAATTTACCTCCAAAGATTAAAGGACAGTCTGGATAAGTTTTTTGCAAAAGTCGATCAGATCACGGGTAAATTGATCGAAGGCGTTGATGCCACACGGGCCAAAGAAATTGCCAAGGAACTTCATGGGATCCGCCGGGAAACCACCCAAAAACTTATCGCTGAAGAACTGGCCGCTGATGATTCTTTCGTTATTTTTCAACGACAACTCCACACTGCACTGCAAATGGTAAACGAAACTTTACGAAAATCCAATAACTAAGATTTTTTTTGTATAAATCTCTCGAAATCGGACATCTCGAAGCGGCTGCCCACAACGAGCGGAGTTCGTTGGTGAATACTGGTTGGCTCGATGTCCATGATTCTTTTTTCACCATTCAAAGCAATACCACCAGCCTGTTCAGCAAGTAAAGCAACTGGGTTGGCTTCGTAAAGGAGACGAAGTTTACCTTCCGCATTGTCTTGAGTAGGTGGGTAAAGAAATACCCCACCTTTTAATAAAGTACGATGAAAGTCAGCAACCATTGAACCAATATAACGGGACGAATAATTAACCCCCAGCACCCCCGAGCGAAGACGATCAATATACTCGCCGTATCGGGAGGGAAAGCCATCTCGATACGCTTCGTTCACCGAGTAATATTTCCCCTGCTCCGGCATGGTCATATTCTCGTGACTTAATACATATGCACCAATTTCTGGATCTAGAGTAAAGCCATGCACACCGTGCCCCGCACTGTAAACGAGAATGGTAGAAGATCCATACACTACATATCCAGCGGCAATCTGTTTACTGCCAGGTTGTAAAACCCAAGCCTCTGGATTATCACCAGATACATCATCTGGCTTTCTTAGAATTGAAAAAGTGGTACCTACACTCACATTTACATCAATATTGGATGATCCGTCCAGCGGGTCAAAAACGACTGCATACTTGGCTTCTTTCGAACCCTGATCAACCAGCATCGGATTCTCGTTTTCTTCAGATGCTAAGACGCCTATGCTTTCTCTTGCACTTAAACAGTGAACTAAAGCTTCATTGGAAATAACATCAAGTTTTTGTTGAATCTCGCCTTGCACATTAATATCTCCATGTGCTCCAAGAACATTAGTCAATCCAGCCCGACGAACCTGTGCCTGAATCATTTTTGTGGCGAGTGTTATACCCGATAACAAAAAAGAAAACTCACCGGATGCCCCAGGAAAACGTTTTTGTTCACGCATGATGTGCTGCTGAACTGTTATGATGGAAGAAGATGAATTAGTCATATAGGAATTTATTAGTAACAAAAAAAAGGGGGAACTCCAAGAATGAATCCCCGAAAGAAAAGGAAAATACGGATTGTCTTTCAAATTGAATTTCAATGAATTGAAATAATGAAAACAATGATTTTTACCTCCCTATTTGCTTTACTTGTATCAGTCATCCTTAAAGCCAAAGAAAATTACAATATCCTTTTCATTATCTCAGACGATCTCACTTACACTGCCCTGTCCTGTTATGGAAATGAAGTTTGCAAAACTCCCAACATTGACAGGTTAGCGAAAGAAGGTGTTCGCTTTACCCAAGCCTATTGCCAGGGTACTTATTGCGGACCTTCCCGGGCATCTTTTATGTCTGGATATTATCCACACGCCACCGGTGTTTTAGGATACAGGAACCCTCGCCCTCAAATTGGTGATCGGAGCACATGGTCCCAGCACTTTCGAAATCATGGTTACCATGCAGCCCGTGTAAGTAAAATATTTCATATGGGAGTACCCGGAGGAATTGAAAGTGGAGGTGACGGAGCGGATGATTCACTTTCTTGGGACGAGAAATACAACAGTAAGGGTCCGGAGTGGCGGGCACCCGGTGATGGAGAGACCTTGCAAAAAAACCCAAACGGCCAAAGAACAGTTGTGGGTGGTAACACCTTTGTCGTCGTGGAAGCGGATGGAGACGATCTTGTGCACGCGGACGGGAAGACCGCAAAAAAGGCCGTCGAGTTACTTGAGAAATTCAAGTCTATGGAAAAACCTTTTTGGCTCGGTGTAGGTTTTGTGCGACCCCATGTTCCCTTCGTAGCCCCAAGAAAATATTATAATCCATTTAAGCCATACTCCAAGATGGTGCTTCCGGAAAAGTTTCCGGGTAACTGGGATGACATACCCCAAGCTGGAATCAATTATTGTACCAGTGAAAATATGCAGATGGATATACGGAAACAAAAAAAGGCGGTTGGTGGATACTATGCTTCGGTCGCTTATCTCGATGCTCAAGTGGGCAAAGTTATGGACGCACTGGAAAAATCCGGTAAGCGGGACGAAACGATTGTCATTTTCACCAGCGATCATGGATTTCACCTCGGAGAGCATGATTTCTGGGCAAAAGTCAGCTTGCGGGATGAATCAGCCAAAGTGCCTCTGATTATTTCCATGCCCGGTAAAAAGTCAGCAGTCTGTGATTCATTCGTGGAGCTCCTTGACCTGTACCCCACCCTGTCTAGTTTATGTGGATTGCCTGAGCAAAACCGTTTACAAGGTAAAGATATTTCAAAAATGTTAGATGACCCTATTTATGAGGTAAGAAAAGAGGCATTCTCAGTTGCCCCAATGAGAACGGGTTTTTTACTTAGAAATAAAAAATGGGCTTTTATTCAATATGGTGAAAAACTACCGCAACAATTAAATGGGGGCTTCGAACATGGTAGGAATGGAATCGAATTTTTCGACATGGAGAAAGATCCCCAACAATTCAATAATCTCGCCGATACTTTAAAATACCAACCTCTAGTCGAATCCTTTCGAAAAAAACTAAAAGACAAATTAATCGCTATCCGGAAAAATGACTTGCAGGATTAATCAGATGAAAACCTCGAACTTAATAAATGTTTCAAATACCTGCTCGACCAACTTGTGAATGAAATTGAATTAATCATTCGTATCGCAATTACGGCACTGGTTGCTTTTTTTGTCCTTAAAAAAAAGGAAAAGAAAAACTTAGGTGAATCTTCGGTTAAACTTACCAATCCAAATGGTGTTTTATTGGACAATTTTTAAAACAAAATAAAGATCAAAAACTGACCCCCGATCAGAGGTCTATCATTGCAAACAATATAGGCTTATATCATTGGTTGCCTAAAGACTTGTTTACTACCTAGGAAGAAAGGATTCTTTGTTTCCTTGAGGAATTTCCTATCACCTACATGAAAAAAGACATGCCCACTGAAGAGATGAGGATTCTGGTTGCAGCGGAAGCTCGCTTACTCATTGTAAATCGCCCTCTATCAGATTATCGACACCTCAGAGCAGTTCATTTATGGGAAGATGAAATAAAAGGAAATCCCAACGCCCGAGGAAGTGCCACACGATTTGAAGTGAATCTTAGTTGGAATTACTTAAAACAATCCATTAAAAAAGCGAGAGACGGACATAATCTAATCTTACATGAATTCGCTCACCTGATCGATTTCGCGGATGATGGAATTGCTCAAAGTATTCCCGTTTCACGAATCTCAAAAGACTTTAAGCCATGGCAAATTATTGTTGATCACGAACATAATAAACTTATACGTGCCTATGAATCAGGAAAAAACTACTCCATTCGAGCATACGGCGGGTATGAATCAATAAAGGGAGATAAGCCGGAAATTTTTTCCTGTGGAACCTCTGCATTTTTTGAAAGAGGAACAAGACTGAAGCGTGAATCACCAGAAATTTACAATAGATTTAAGGAGTTTTACGGCATTGACCCGGCCAGTTGGAGGGCAAAGACCTAAAACTCCCCTACTCAACAGTTACAGACTTAGCTAAATTTCTAGGTTTATCAACATCAAGTCCCCGAAGTCTAGCAAAATGGTAAGCGAATAATTGAAGAGGCAAGTTTGCCAAAATTGGGCGAATCACTTCGTGAACAACCGGTAACCTAAAAATATCATCTACAGCCTCTTCAGGGATTTCAACATTATCAGGTGCAATAGCCAAAACAGGACCTTTTCTTGCTTTTACCTCTTGCATATTTGCAATTGTCTTAGATGAAAGACTCGAACCCTCAACAATGAAAACAGATGGACAATCTGGGTTGATTAATGCGATAGGACCATGTTTTAGCTCAGCTGCTGGATATCCTTCAGCATGGGCGTATGAAATTTCCTTCAGCTTCAACGCCCCTTCCAAAGCAACCGGATAAAGGCTTTGTCGTCCAAGAAATAAAAGATGCTCTGCCTTGGAATACTTTATTGCTAACTCTCTAATCTGTTCACCCTGTTGTAATACTTTGGTAACCAAGTCAGGCAAGTCATTCAATGCTTGTACGATAGCCTGACCATCAGTTGGCGACAAATCTCGCATTCTTCCCAATGCTAGTCCTAACATTGCACACAGGCAAGCCTGAGAAGAAAAAGCTTTAGTCGACGCAACACCAATTTCAGGACCAACCCTTTGATAAACTCCACCATCCGTCTCTCTGGCAAGAGAAGATCCTACGACATTGGTAATACCCAAAGTTAATAGCCCTTTTGTCTTTGCCTCACGAACAGCCTCCAAAGTGTCTAAAGTTTCTCCGGATTGACTTACAGCAATAACTAATGATTTTCCAGCTTTTGGAGAATTTCGATATCGAAATTCAGATGCATGTTCAACCTCTACGGGAACTCTAGCCAAACGCTCGATTAAATATTCTCCAACCATGCATGCATGGCGTGCAGTGCCACAAGCCACAAAAATTATTCTATCCAAATTTCGAAGTTCATCTTCGTGCCCTTCCAATCCACCCAATTTAGCAGTTGTACCATCATCTCCAAAACGCCCACGTAAAGTATTTTCAAGAGCAGTAGGCTGCTCAAAAATTTCTTTCTCCATATAGGAATCAAAATCCCCAAGTTCGACTTCTTCTGATATTTGTTCAACTGGATGAGCAACTGCTTTAGCTTCCTCTCCTTCCATCGTCGTGATGCGGAAATTTTTCCCGCTTATAATCGACAATTCACCGTCGTTAAGAAAGACTGCTTCTTTAGCCCTACCAACAAATGCTGAAGCATCACTAGCAATAAAATTAGCTTCCTCACCAAGGCCAACAACTAACGGAGATCCTCGTCTCGCCCCAATCATGGTGTCAGAATAATCTACACATAGAATTACGATGCCATAGGCTCCTCTAGACTGAGGTAGGGCTAAACGCACTGCATCAATAAAACGATCTTCTCCTGTCGGTAATTCTGAATAATGATAAGCAATTAGATTACACAAAACCTCAGAATCAGTCTCTGAAGAAAATTTAATGCCCTTGCTTACTAAGAACTTTTTAAGGATTCCATAATTTTCAATCACTCCGTTGTGAACCATCACAAACTTTCCATCCTGACTCATGTGAGGGTGAGTATTCGAAACCGTAACCGCTCCATGTGTTGCCCATCGAGTATGTGCTATCCCAAGTGATGATGATGAACTGTTTTTTTGAACCGAGTCCGCTAAATTTTTCACACGCCCTGTCTCACGAGCCAATGAAAATTCATTTCCTTCATGAAAGGCAACACCTGCAGAGTCATAACCCCTATACTCCAATCGACGAAGTCCATCGATGAGGGGTGCTTGTGCATATCCTTTACCTAAATAGCCAACAATTCCACACATTCTACTAACATATGATAATTTAAAGATTTGTTCAATTCTTTTTAAGGGTTATCCGATTTTATAGTAAAATTGCTCTAGATCTATTTTCTTGGTTCAATCAAATAATAATAATATTGAGAGAAATTTTCTCGCTTCTTTGTCAAAAGAATTTCAATACAGGGAAGTGAAAATTTATTGGTTTCTTCAAATTGTAAGATTTTCTTCCATATTAATTTTTTTTATTTCCGCTCATGGAAATGAGAAACCTAATTTCATTCTGATTGTATCAGAAAGTCACCCTGTAAGTGCTTTGGGTGCTTACAAAGGTTATTTATCAGAAGTGGATCCCACTCCTAACCTTGATCGTCTTGCCCTTAAAAGTTTTCTTTTCACAAAAGCCTTTTGCACAAATGCAACTTCTGGACCCAGCGGAGCGGTTCTTTTAACTGGAAAGCATTCTCATATTAATGGTTTTTTTCAAAATGGAAATAAATTTAATAATTCTCAGGATTCTCTTCCCCGAAAACTTCAAAAAATTGGGTATGAAACCATACTTATCGGAAGATGGAATCTTGGATCAAAACCAAAAAACTTTGACCACTGGAATATTCTGAATGATCCTTCAGAAAAATATAATCCCGAATTTGTTAGTTTAAACAATAAAAAAAGAATTGAAGGGCACTCTACTGACATCATTTCTGACCTAGCTATCGAATGGATTAAAAAAAGAAATCACGATAAACCTTTTTTTCTATTTATTCAGTTTAATGCTACAAGTGAACCATGGTTGCCCGCCATAAGACACTTAAGTCTATATGACAACCTACTACTTCCTGAACCTTTTAACTTAGATGACAAACATCTAAACAAAGCCAGTCCCGCCCGATATCAATCTATGGCTATCATAGACGATTTAAACTTTTCAGAAGATCTCTTTTTCCAGCCCGAAAAATTCGACGAAAATAAATCGGAGGCGAATCTTGCATCAATGACTGCAGAACAATTATCAGCTTGGACGCTTTCATGGAGACCAAAGAACGAAGCTTTCCTTCGGGAAACTCAATCAGACGAAATTATTCTAAAATGGAAGTTCCAAAGATATGTAAAAAATTTCCTTCGATGTGTAAGAGGCATAGACGATAACGTACAAAGAATCCAAAATTCTCTAACTGAAACAAATTCAACCAACTCTTTTTTAATATACACATCCAACCACGGAAGAATGCTTGGGGAGCATGGGTGGTTCGGTTCAAGTTGGATGTATGAAGAATCTTTACAGACACCTTTAATCATAAATAAAAATCAATTAAAAAACAACTTGCAGATTGTCGATGATCTCGTACAAAATCTTGATATTGCTCCAACTATTTTGGATTATGCAGGAGCTATAGAATCAGAAAATATACAAGGTTATTCCTTAAGACCATTATTGGAGAATTTTGATTCAAATCTTACTTGGAGAAATTCAATTTACTATCACCATTATGAATTTCCTGGAGATCAAATGACCGCGAAACATTACGGCATTAGAACCAACCATTACAAATTAATCCATTTTTATCAATTTGATGAGTGGGAATTTTACAATTTAAAGGATGATCCATTTGAAATGCAGAATTTATTTAATGATGAAAATTATGATGTCCAAATTAAAAACCTCAAAAAATTACTTCAAAAAGATCGTGAAAATTACCTAGATCAAACTGATATTTCAATTATGCCCGAAGAGTGGAGAAAAATATATCGAGGTCCTGAAGCAAGAAAGGAATAAATGAACGAACTTTTAAAACATATATTGGTGAAATTAAACAATTTTGTACAAAAATATAAAAAAGTCTTGTGCAAAATCTAAAATGTTTTAAATATTTAGTTTAAAGGAATGCATATCCTGAAAGGTGTCGTTTGGGAGGACGGCACCTTTCGTCTTTTACAGACTGCCCTTTTTTTATAGTCTGTATTTTTAATCATAAAATTTAATTAATGATACCATGAATTCTTTTTTTAAAAATTTGTTTTTTTCCAGTTTTTTCATCGGGATAATTTCATTATTAGCAGATAAAAGACCAAATATTCTTTTTGTTTTTACCGATGATCATGCTCCGCATGCTATCGGTGCTTATAATGGTTGGCTCAAGTCAGTCAATCCGACTCCAGTAATCGATAAATTGGCATCTGAAGGTATGCTTTTTGTTAACAGTTTTTGTTCTAATTCCATATGTGGACCGAGCAGAGCTGTTATTCAAACTGGAAAGCATAGCCACAAAAACGGTTTCATGAACAACGGAAATACCTTTGATTGGAACCAACAAACTTTCCCGAAACTTTTACAAAAAGCAGGATACCAAACTGCTATTTATGGTAAAAGCCATCTTAAGGGAAAACCCCAAGGATATGATGATTGGGCAGTACTTCCGGGACAAGGTTTGTACTATAATCCGGATATGATTTTCCCAGAAGGAAAAAGGCGATTAGAAGGTTATTGTACAGATTTGGTGACTGATCTAGCGGTAAACTGGCTTAATAATAAGAGAAGCGACGAAAAACCTTTTATGCTGATGGTGCAACACAAAGCACCCCATAGAAACTGGATGCCTGCACTACGACACTTGGATCTATATGCGGACATTAGCATACCTGAACCTGCCACCCTTTTTGACGATTGGCAGGACAATGCACCCGGAGCACGAGTACAAGAACTGGAAATCGACCGCCATATGGACATAAACTATGATTTATTCCTAAATTTAACGCCAGACTACAACCAGCCTCCTTCTCAAAAAAGCCAAGATCGTTCCGCATGGCACAACATGAAAAGAATGACTCAAGAACAATTAAAGGTTTGGAGAGATCATTACAGCCCCAGAGATAAAGAATTTAATGAGGCAAAATTAAGTGGCAAAGAGCTTGTTCGATGGAAGTTTCAAAGGTATGCTAAGAATTATTTAAGATGCGTAAAAGGAGTTGATGAAAGTCTCGAACGCTTGCAGAAAGAACTTATAAACCTTGGTCTTGATAAGAATACTATTGTAATTTACTCCTCTGACCAAGGTTTCTATATCGGCGACCATGGATGGTATGATAAAAGATGGATGTATGAAGAATCTCTTAAAATGCCTCTAATTGTAAAATGGCCGGGTGTTACAAAACCTCAAAGTAGGCAAATGGAGTTGGTTCAAAATTTAGATTACGCTCAAACCTTTTTAGAGATCGCAGGTGCATCCCAACCTAAGGACATGCAAGGGCGATCATTGGTTCCACTCTTAAAAGGAGAAACTCCAAAAAACTGGAGAAAAGAAATTTACTATCACTATTACGAATATCCCAGTGTGCACATGATACCGTGCCACTATGGCATTCGGACTAAGCGTCACAAATTAATGCATTTTTATCAATTTGATAAAGAATGGGAAATGTACGACCTTAAAACTGACCCAGACGAACTTTCTAATATCTACGGGCAAAAAAAATCTCTTCTATTGCAGAAAAAATTGAAAAAAAGGCTGACCTATTTACGAAATTTCTACGAGGATGATAGCGATGTAACCATACGTCCCGATTACATCGAAAAATTTAGAAAGAAATCTTAAATTACAGTCTTAATCGTTTGCTATCTTAAATTGACTTAAGAATACTGGGGTGAAGCCAATCTTTAAGGGACCACTTCATCGATATTACCCGGTATCTATTGGGTTTAACTTTTAGAGTAGGCTCAAAATCTGTGTAAAATCCAGTAAGCAAATTTCCTTTTTTATCGAGCAGAACTGTCGACGGATAACCTATATCCTTGGCCTCAGACCCAAACTGATGAATAACCCAAGGCGGTCTCCAAGTCGTACCACCATCAATGCTAATCCTCGCACCAATTCCCATCAACCCTCGATTACGAATCCCATATGTAATCAAAATACATCGCTCGGAAAGGATCGTTAAGTCGGCTGGATGCTGCATTGGTAATGTAAGAGGACCTTTATCTTTCCACCTTCTCCCCAGCCTTGAAAGTTCACAAAGTTTTACATGGTGATCAATATGAGTCCTAGTTGCGGCGAGTACTCTCCCATCCTCCATTTTACATAGTGTAGCTTCATTAGAATCATTCGATCCAAATTTAAAAGCCCTTGTCCATGTTTCACCGTCATCTTCGGAAACAACCATCCATGTTTCACTCGGATTTCCTTGTCCTTGTGATCGATAAGATGCATATGCTAATTTCTTTTTATCTAATTTTATTACACGCCCAAAGGGTATGGTAGAATCAATTCGTTTTGGAACAACAGGATTACTTTGAATTTTCCATGACTTCCCTCGGTCCTTTGATCTAGATAACCAATGCCCTGAGAATCCGACAATTTTTTTATTTTTAACAAAAAAACCACTATTGAAGCAGAGTAAATCTCCATTGTGTGCTTGACCAACTGCCAAATGCATCCGATTTCCCCCTTTCGGTCTTTTCGCAACTGTAGATAATTTATTCCATTTTTCTTTCTTACGATCACTAATAGAGCATACCAAGTCACCTTCCATAAGTCCATGACTAGGTGCATTAAAATAAGTACAAAGCACTTGCCCATTGCTTAACTTTGTAAGGTTTGGCCAACCACAAGCACTTGTTGCAATTACAGTAAGTTGATTCATAAAAATTAGTAAACTTTACCAAGTGACTATTATGGTCAATTTTTTATTGATTAAGTTCTTTATAAAAATTTTAGACAATCTACATTTCCACATTTGACAATAAATTCAATTGTGGAATCCTTAAAGCTTGTGGTTATAAAATATCTCAAATTATTATTAATTTTTTTTCTATTTTTTACTCACTTAAAAGCTGTAAGTGATGCAGAGTTTTTTGAATCAAGAATCCGACCTATACTTGCTGAAAATTGCTACGATTGTCACAACAGTATAAATAAATCAGAATCAGGACTAGTTTTAGATTATAAAAAAGGAATTATCAAGGGTGGCGATCGAGGATCAGTAATATCTTTAGACAACCCCAAAGAAAGTTTATTACTTCGTGTAATGAGGCATGAAATTAAAAACCTTAAAATGCCTAAAGGAGGACCTAAGCTTTTAGATTCTGTAATCATTGATTTTGAAGAATGGATCTCAAATGGTGCTTACGATCCGAGGGAAAAACCGCCGACGGCAGAGGAATTTGCAAAAGAAACCTCCTGGGAAAAGATTCGCGAAAAAAGAAAATCTTGGTGGAGTTTTCAACCCATCCGAAATTTTAAAACTTCCTCAACTGAGAAGGAGCACCCTGTGGATCAATTTCTTAATAATAAGATGAAGGATGCTGGGCTAGAACAAAACAAGGACGAAGAGCCTTTATCGATTTTGAGAAGATTATCCTATGCATTGACGGGGTTGCCCCCATCCATTGAAGAACAAAATTGTTTCACAGAATTATCGAAGGTAAGTATAGACAAGGCTGTTCATGAATTCAGTGATAAAATGCTTAATAGTCCTCAATTTGGAGAAAGATGGGCTAGACATTGGATGGATTGGGTTCGATATGCCGACTCTCACGGCAGTGAGGGAGACCCTAAGATTCCAAATGCATTTCGCTACCGTAATTACCTGATTCGGGCACTTAATGAAGATGTCAGTTTTGATCAACTTGTTCTTGAGCACATAGCCGGCGATCTAATCGAAAAGCCAAGAATTAATAATGTACTTGGGATTAATGAATCTGCTATCGGAACAGCTCAACTTCGCTTTGTCCTCCATGGTTTTGCTCCCACGGATGCATTGGATGAACACGTACGCTTTACTGACGATCAGATCGATGCGGTAACTAAAACATTTCTCGGGCTAACCGTATCTTGTGCTCGTTGCCACCATCATAAGTTCGATGCAATTAGTCAGGACGATTATTATGCTTTATTCGGTATTCTTTCCAACGGTCGCCCTGCCCAGAGAGTTATTGATGATCCTTCGATCATTAACGAATATAACAATCAACTTACCAATCTAAAACATAAGATTAAGAATGAACTCGTAAGATCGTGGATGAAAATCGATATCGAAAACGAGTTAAAAAATAGTACTAAGAAAATATCGCCGTCCGATGACACTCCCGATTTTCTAATGCCATGGAAAAAACTTAATTCTTCTAAAGATCAAGACTTCTTAAAGGAATGGGAACGATTAAAGCATCAGTTTGAAGAAAGCAAAAGCCGGCTTTTTTCGCGTCGCCAGAATTTGAATAGAAATTATTGGAACCTTGGCATACAGGAGACTTACGCAAAATGGAAAAAGAGTGGAACAGGATTGAACGAACATTCATCAAAAGCGGGACAATTCTCCCTAAACTTTAAGGGCGAAGAAATAATATATAATATCATGCCTGCCGGTGTTTACACTCATCTATTAAGCACCAAACAAAATGGAACGCTTTCTTCTCCTCGGTTTAAATTTGAAAAA
This sequence comes from uncultured Verrucomicrobiota bacterium, assembly GCA_902580225.1. Lineage (GTDB taxonomy): Bacteria > Verrucomicrobiota > Verrucomicrobiia > Opitutales > Seribacteraceae > Seribacter. Next base: position 95,036 of record CACHJU010000001.1, on the reverse strand, counting down.
GGTAACCTTTGGATTCGAGTTATCGGAGACAAGGGTACCACCGTTCGATACTCAGTGTGGAATTATCCGAGAAGAGGAACTGTATACCAAAAGTCCTCCCCCGAATCAACGGTCGAGAAGTGGATCCGTTTTAATACAGACTACTGGGCAGGAGAAACTGGATACCTCGAAGTAACCACCAATCGTGACCATCCAGTAGAAGCAGGGAATTCTGAACGCTCTTGGTTTGGCGTAACAGAGGCGTTTTATGCCCCTCATGATGAATCTGCACCAAGAAATGAAGTATCTGAATTTCTCACTCCTATATTTACCTCTTCTCTGCATGTAACAAATACACAAGACTTAGTAATTCTTTATGTTCGGGTAATTAAGGATGCAATCAAGGCTTGGAAAAATAATTCCATAACAGATGCTCAAGCCAGAATTCTTAATTCATTGATCAAACACGGCATACTTCCCAATTCCATAGATCAAGTGCCAACTAGTAAAAATTCCGTTTTAGAATATCGTAAAATTGAATCTCTAGTCAAAGCACCAAGACTAGCTCCTGGATTACTGGACGGAGAACCTTTTGAACAAGCATTATTTGAAAGAGGGAACCATAAGAAACCGACACATAAAGTACCTAGAAGATTTTTGGAGGCGATTGATCCTACCCCCTATCCTGACAATTCTATTGGTAGATTAGAATTTGCAAAAGATTTGTTGCGGAAAGATAACCCTTTTACATCCCGGGTTATTGTAAATCGGATTTGGCACCATTTATTTGGTCACGGAATTGTCAGAACTCCAGACAACTTTGGAAGATTGGGACAAAAACCATCTCATCCGAAACTTCTAGATTTCCTTGCTACCAAATTTAGAGAAGACGGATGGTCTATTAAAAGCATGATCAAGTTTCTTGTTACTACCAAAGCTTTTCGGGCATCTTCAAAACCTTCAACTAAAGCTCAACAGAACGATCCAAAAAATTTATTACTTTCTCATGCCAATCTTCGTAGGCTAGAAGCCGAAGCAATTTATGATTCTATGCTTTTGGTTTCGGGTAGAATCAAGTTAGACAGAGTTGCTGAAGGAAATTCCGAACCCTCGAACAGTCTAAGAAGATCGGTTTACAGACAAATGAAGCGGAATTCTTTAGACCCCTTCTTATCTGTTTTTGATGCCCCCGTTCCCTCCTCAACCAAGGGTAGACGTGATGTTACAAATGTACCTGCTCAGTCACTTACGCTTATGAATGACCCCTTTGTGATCAGGGCCTCAAGAGAATTTGCAAACCTACACAGAAATGGTGATTTAAAAGACAGAATAAATGATATGTTTCGAACCTCCCTCGGAAGGAATCCAACTCAAAATGAGATCAAAAAATCAGTGGATTATTTGGCTGTTTCGGATCAGGAAAGTGAGAAAGAAAAAAATACATTACTGGGATTACAGGAGAAGAAATTAAAACTAAGCCAAAAAATTTCTGAAGTTGTTGACCCTGTTCGGGAGAGATTAATCGGAGACAAAAAATCTTCTAAAGGTTCAATAAAAAAGTATTCTCTTGATCCAGTTCTTAAATGGAACTTTGAAAGCGGACTAAAAGATCAAATACTAGGGCTGAAAGCCAACCTCAAAAATGGTGCTGAGGTGGAAAAGGGAAGATTAATTCTTAGAGATGGAGGATATGCAGTAACCGATAACCTGCCAATAGAGATTACCGAAAAAACACTTTCTTCTTGGGTACAACTTGATAATCTCAATCAACGAGCTGGAGGTGTTATCACCATCCAAAATTTGAATGGTGGTGTTTTTGATTCAATTGTCTTTGCTGAAAAGGAGCCTAGAAGATGGATTTCAGGTAGTAATGGTTTTTCCAGAACAAAGACTTTTCCTTCCGCACCCTCTGAAAATCTTGCACATAACCAATTAGTTCATATTGCCATCACTTATTCCCCAGATGGGAAAATAACTGGATATCGCAATGGGAAAATATACGGGAAGCCATACTTCACCAATCTTTATAAGTATAAGAAAAATCAATCTGTGCTTACTTTTGGTGTTAGGCATCTCCCGGCTAGGCCGCAACGTATGTTACACGGTAGTATCAGCCAGGCTTCTGTTTATGACCGAACTCTTACTCAAAGAGAAATTAATGCAATCTTTGATCCTGATTCGTATGTAAGTTTAAAAGAAGTTAAGAAATCTCTTTCTTCGGAACAAATGAACCAATACACAAAACTTACTGCTCAACGAAATTCTTTAGAAAAAAAACTCCGAGGGTTTAAAACTAACGTAGATGTAGATAAAACAAATCTTCAAGATTTAGCACTCGCTCTTTTTAATATGAAAGAATTCATTTATTTAAAATAATCCTATGAACAGCCTACTTAGTCGTCGTAAAATGCTCACCACTTGCTCAAGTGGCTTCGGTATGCTTGCTCTCCAAGGACTGCTCGGGGAAAACCAACTTTCTGCAAAACCGCACTTCACGCCCAAGGCTAAAAGCGTAATCTTCTGCTACATGTCAGGTGGAGTTTCGCACATCGATACATTTGATCCGAAACCAGCCCTCAAAAAATTTGCGGGGCAACCCATGCCGGTCAAGGTCGAGCGTACCCAATTTAATAATAATGGAAATGTTTTCCCTTCTCCCTTTAAATTTAAAAAACATGGGCAAAGTGGAATTCCGGTTAGCTCAATATTTCCTCGAACTGCTAAGATGATTGATGAAATTGCCGTGATTCGTTCGATGACCAGCAAAGTAAGCGAACATGCACAGGGAAACTATGCTATCCATACTGGTTTTCCTTTTATGGGACATCCCACAGCTGGGGCTTGGGTAAATTATGGCCTTGGTAATCTAAACCAGAACTTGCCTGGCTTTGTTGTACTGCATAGTGGTGGGTCAGTTCCACCCCACGGCGGAGTTGGATTATATGGAAGTGGATACCTACCCGCAAATAACCAAGGCTCTATCCTTCAAGTCGATAAAAATGAACCTATCACAAATATTACGCCAAGAGAATCAATCTTTTCGCAACGAAAAAGATTGGATTATCATAAATCCTTCGATCAAGAATTTCTTCGACAGGTAGGAAATAATCAACAAGTTGAGGCTGCTATTCAAAATCATGAAGTTGCATACAAAATGCAAGCCGCTGTTCCTGAATTGTGTGAGATCGAAGGAGAAACCGATGCCACAAAAAAACTTTATGGCTTAGATTCTTCAGATGTCCAAAAAGCAAGCTATGCAAAACAGTGCCTTCTGGCCCGTAGGTTAGTGGAAAGAGGTGTTCGATTTGTTGAATTAAGCTGTTTAACAGAAAAACTTGGAGCCGGAGGAGCAGCTAACCCATGGGACCAGCATGGTGTTTTAGAAAAAGGACATTCAGCCATGGCCCACCAAGTGGATCAACCGATAGCTGGTTTGCTTCAGGATTTAAAAGTCCGCGGCTTACTGGACGAGACCTTAGTTATTTGGGCAGGTGAGTTCGGTCGCACTCCGTTCTCTCAAGGATCTGATGGAAGAGATCATAACCCTTATGGATTCACCATATGGATGGCTGGTGGAGGTGTTAAAGGAGGTACTGTTTATGGATCAACGGATGAATTTGGATATCATGTCACCGAAAACAACTGTGATTTTTATGATCTTTGGGCAACCGTGCTACACCTTTTAGGTTTAGACCATGAAAATCTGACTTATCGGCATGGTGGTCGAGATTTACGACTCACAGATGTACATGGAAGGATACTGAATCCAATTTTGTCTTAAAACTCAGATGTCTTTGCCTAACGAACGGCAAAACTGAATAAAATCATCGGCTTGCTTTGAAAGCCTAGACTCTAACTCTGCGTCACACATTCCATTTTCATGGGTTGCAACATTATGAACTGCGGGAACAAATACTCGTTTGGGAAAATTGTACGCGTTACGATATCCGAATACCTGCTGCAAGTGCTCCACTGGGCGTAATGCCCCAAATTGTCCAGAAGCAATGCCGATATAGCAAATTGGACGACCTTCGAAGCTGTCTGGGTATGGAAGTAAGTCGATAAACAGCTTCAATGCCCCTGGCATGCTTCCATTGTACTCGGGGACAACAATGACTAAACCAGAGGCGTTTAGTATGTCATTGGTGAAATCTAAAACTTTTCTAGGCTTTTCAGTATATGCACTAGGAGAAAATGTTTCTGGAGGTAATTCAGAAAGCTCGAGAACCTTACTGTCCATTCCTTTTTCCTGATAAATTTCATTTAATACGTTAGAAAATACAGATGATAAACTTCCTTCCCGATTTGTACCTGAAATAATAACAATCATGAGTTTGGACTTTTAATAAAGGACAAAAGACTGGAATAATCCCTACTCACTTTTATGTCGGGGTATTCCTGAACTAGTTGTTCAGGTGGACTAAAGAACATGCAGTAGTCTGCTGTTTTGAGCATTCCTAAGTCATTATAACTGTCTCCTGCTGCTACGACTTCGAAATTTAGTTTCTGAAGGTATTGTACGCTTTTTCTTTTATGATCAGGAATTCTCAATTTTATGTCCTCAATAAGATCATTGTTAACCATTAGTTCATGACAAAATAAAGTGGGGAAATTTAACTTCCTCATAAGCGGTCCGGCAAACTCAAGAAAAGTATCCGAAAGTATGATCAGTTCATATTTTGAACGTAATTCATCGAGGAAATCAAGTGCACCCGGCAATGGATCGAGTGTCTCAATCACATCTTTTATTTGAGAAAGGGAAAAGCCATGCTTATTTAAAATCTCTATCCTGTAACGCATGAGAACCTCGTAATCCGGTTCATCACGAGTTGTACGAATTAGTTCATCTACTCCAGTTTTTTCTGCAAAGGCTATCCAAATCTCGGGAACGAGAACTCCTTCGAGATCCAAACAAACTACACGCATAGTAAATGCTTATGGAAGAGAAGTCTCGCCCATTAAATGACGGTCACACTCTCGGGCAACTGCACGACCTTCGTTTATGGCCCAAACCACAAGTGACTGTCCACGCCTCATATCTCCAGCGGTAAAAACTCCGTTCATATTGGTTGAAAACTTTCCATATTCAGCCTGAATATTCGAACGCGAATCACGTTCTAAACCAAGTTCTTCAGCAATTTTATCTTCAGGTCCAAGAAAACCCATTGCTAAAAAAGCAACTTGGGCAGGGATTTCCCTTTCAGAACCAGGCACTTCAACCGGAGAGAACCGGCCATTCTCCAGTTTCCATTCTATTTCATGAATAAGAAGACCTGTTAATTTTCCATTTTCATCCCCAATAAACTTTTTGGTAGCAGTAAGATAATTTCTCGGATCAGCCCCAAATATTTCTTTCGCTTCCTCTTGGCCATAATCCATCTTGTATACTTTTGGCCATTCCGGCCATGGATTATCATCTGCTCTTTCATCTGGTGGCCTCGGCATAATTTCAAGTTGAGTTATGCTCTTGCAACCATGCCTAAGAGAAGTTCCCACGCAATCAGTTCCTGTATCCCCTCCCCCAATCACAACTGCATGCTTACCCTTGGCTGCAGTTTCAAAAGCAGTGATATCCTTTAATTCTAATAGACCCTGAGTGTTCTTGGTCAAGAAATCCATTGCAAAATAGACACCTTCAAGATTCCTGCCTTCGATTGGAAGGTCGCGTGGCTTGGTTGCACCACAACACAAGATAACCGAGTCAAATTCTTCAATAAGTTGTCTTGCTGGCAAGTCCTTACCTATCTCCGTGGAAACAACAAATTCAATACCCTCTTCAGCAAGTAAATCCACTCTTCTTTGGACATATTTTTTATCTAATTTCATATTGGGGATGCCGTAAACTAGTAAGCCTCCAATACGATCTGCTCTTTCATACACTGTAACTAAATGACCTGCTTTATTGAGCTGATCAGCGGCCGCTAAACCCGCTGGCCCCGAACCAACAACAGCAACTTTTTTACCGGATCTCGACTTTGGAGGATTTGGTTGCACCCATCCTTCCTTGAACCCCTTATCAATAATTGCACATTCAATACTTTTAATAGTCACAGGGGGTTCAATCACACCGAGAACACAGGATCCTTCACAAGGTGCAGGACAAACCCGCCCTGTAAATTCTGGAAAATTATTAGTCTTATGTAATCGATCTAAAGCATCTTGCCATTTATTTTGGTAGACCAAATCATTCCATTCTGGAATAAGATTATTAACCGGGCAACCACTTGCCATGTTACTGATAGTCATCCCCGTGTGGCAATATGGCGTGCCACAATCCATACAGCGTGAGCCCTGCTCTTTCAGGTTTTCTTCTTGAAAGTCTTCGTGAATCTCCTCCCAATCTTTTACACGATCGAGGGGTGCTCGATCTGGAATTGGGGATCTGGTATGCTCTAAAAATCCGGTAGGTTTACCCATGATAAAAATTTATAATATTATTTGTATTAATGTTTAATGCCCTGCCGCAACATTTTCTTCAAACGCAGCCTGAGCAGCTTCATCTCCTAGTAATCCCCGTTCTTCGGCCTTCTTTAAAGCGTGCAAAACTCTCTCGTAGTCTTCGGGCAGAATTTTTAAAAATTTACTGGAGAAGTTTTCCCAGTCTTCAAGTATTTTCTTTCCTCTCTTAGATTCGGTGTAAGCAACATGTTTTGAGATTAATTCTTTGACTTCAAGAATTTCTTCATCATCGCATTCGACAAGGGGATAAATTTTTACCATTTCGCGATTTAAACGCTTACTAACAAAATCTCCATCTTCATCTAAAATATAAGCAACTCCACCCGACATACCGGCACCAAAATTTCTACCTGTATTTCCAAGACAAAGTACGCGTCCGCCTGTCATATATTCACAACCATGATCACCAACTCCCTCTACAACCGCGGAAGCGCCTGAATTTCGAACGCAGAATCTTTCGCCCGCAACACCTGCTATATATGCTTCGCCCCCAGTCGCACCATAAAAACATACATTTCCTGTGATGATATTCTCATGGGCAGTAAAAGCAGCATCCCTAGGTGGACGAACCACAATTTTCGCTCCTGACAATCCCTTACCACAGTAATCGTTGGTATCACCTTCAACTTTAAATGTCATACCTTTGGGACAAAATGCTCCCAAACTTTGCCCGGCTGAACCAACAAGATTTACTTCAATAGAATCTTCGGGCAAACCTTCGGGGCCATACTTTCTTGAAAGTTCGGCACCGGTAATTGTACCAACAACTCGGTCAGTATTGACGATAGGCAGATTGATTGAAACTGGAGTCCCGTTTTCAATAGCTGGTTGAGCAGACTTAAGAATCTCTCTCATATCGAGTGATCGTTCAAGTAGGTGATCCTGCTTCATTTGACAATATGTTCCCACTTCTGGACCGACATCTGGACGATATAGAATTTTGGAATAATCTAGACCTTTTGCTTTCCAATGATCTACTGCATTACGTAGTTCTAATTTATCAACGCGACCCACCATTTCATTAATGGTGCGAAATCCAAGCTTCGCCATAGTTTCACGGACTTCTTCAGCAATAAAATTCATAAAGTTAACTACTGCATCAGCACCACCGGCAAACTTTTCCCGAAGACGTGGATCTTGGGTAGCAATTCCGACTGGACAGGTATTTTTATGACAGACTCTCATCATCAGACACCCAAGGGTGACTAAAGGTGCAGTTGCAAAACCAAATTCTTCTGCTCCAAGTAAACAAGCAATTGCAACATCACGTCCGGTTTTTAATTGTCCATCGGTTTCCAAGACCACGCGGCTGCGTAAATCATTCAACAAAAGGGTTTGATTTGTCTCTGCTACACCTAATTCCCATGGGGCTCCTGCGTGTTGGATGGAAGATCGAGGTGAGGCACCAGTTCCACCATCATAACCTGAAATTAAAATCACATCAGCCTTAGCCTTGGCAACACCAGCTGCCACTGTTCCTACTCCAACTTCAGAGACAAGCTTAACATTTACCCGAGCATGAATGTTCGAATTCTTAAGGTCATGAATCAACTCAGCAAGATCTTCGATCGAATAAATGTCATGATGAGGAGGAGGAGAAATCAATCCAACACCCGGAGTCGTTCCCCGAGTTTTTGCAATGGGTGGAAGAACCTTATGTCCGGGTAATTCTCCACCCTCCCCAGGTTTTGCACCCTGAACAATTTTAATTTGTATTTCATCGGAGTTGACAAGGTAGTAACTTGTAACACCAAATCTTCCGCTTGCGACCTGCTTAATAGCTGATCTGCGCGAATCTCCATCTGCATCCGGTGTAAAACGATCAAGATCTTCACCACCCTCTCCGGTGTTCGATTTTCCACCAAGTCGGTTCATCGCAATCGCTAAGCTTTCATGAGCTTCTTTGGAGATAGAACCATAGGACATCGCACCTGTTTTGAATCTTTTAACGATTTCAGAGGCAGGCTCAACTTCTTCCAATGGAATTTCATTTTGATCTTCAAATTGGAAATCCATCAATCCCCTCAAAGTAAATAAGTCTCTGGATTGATCATTCACAGCAGTCGAATATTCACTAAAAACTTCATAGTCTCCAAGTCTTGTGGCCTTTTGTAACTTATGGATAGTGGTCGGATTGAATAAATGTTTTTCACCCGTTGCCCTCCATTGATAGACTCCCCCAGGGTCCAAAGGCAGAGAGCGTTCATCTGGTCTTGGTGCAAATGCAAAATTGTGCCGATGACGGGCTTCTGCAGCAATAGCATCAATGCCAATTCCTTCTACTCTAGTAGCAGTTTTGGTAAAATACTTGTCGATGAATAATTGATTTAATCCAATGGATTCGAAGATTTGAGCTCCTCGATAAGATGCCACAGTGGAAATTCCCATTTTAGACATGGTCTTAATCACACCATTTAAATTTGCTTTCAAGAAATGCTTACATGAAATCTCAGGATCTCCTTGAATATCACCTGTAGCAATCATGTGGCGAACTGTTTGAAGAGCTAAATATGGATTGATAAGGTCGGCACCGTAGCCGATTAGAAGAGCAAAATGTTGCACTTCGCGTGGTTCACCTGACTCGACAACAAGAGAAACCTTTGTTCTTGTTCCATTTCGGGTAAGGTGGTGGTGAAGGCCAGAACATGCCAATAGAGCGGGGATAGCTGCAAGGTCGGGTGATAGATCACGGTCTGAAAGAATTAAAATGTTAACTCCTTCAATAATAGCTTCATCCGCTTTTCTAAATAATTCTTCTAGTGCGATTTCAAGATCTTCACCATGAAGCCTTTTGTTATTGGGCTTAAAAAGCATTGGGAGGGTTGAAGACATAAAGCCAGAAGGCAACTTCCCCTTAAGTTGGGTTGTCTGCATGTCGTCAATCAAAGGTGAGTCATATTTAATCAACCGGCAACTCTTAGGTCCTGGATTTGTCAAATTACCCTCTGAGCCAACAAAGCTGATCGATGCAGTAACTAATTCCTCCCTTATTGGGTCAATGGGAGGGTTGGTTACTTGAGCAAATAATTGCTTAAAATAATTATAAAGGGATTGTGATTTGTCAGAAAGGACAGCAAGTGGAGAATCATTGCCCATTGATCCGAGTGGTTGCTTACCAGATTGAGCACTAGGTCCGATCAAAAAACGTAAATCTTCAAAAGTGTAACCAAATGCTTTTTGTTTTTCTATAATATCTGAAAAATTATCCACACTTTTTGCTGGAGGTAAGGGTAGAGAGTTGGAGTTAACCATCGATTCTTTCAACCACTCTCCATAAGGCTCTTCTTGAGCAACAGATTTTTTGAGTTCTGTATCATCAATGATTCTTCCCTGATCCATATCAATCAAAAACATTCTTCCAGGCTCAAGTCTTCCTTTTTTAATGACTTTCTTCGGATTTACTGAAGATAAAACTCCTACTTCTGAAGCTAATATTACTTTGTCATCGCTTGTAACATAATAGCGGGATGGTCTGAGTCCGTTTCGATCTAAAACAGCTCCAATTTGAGTTCCGTCTGAAAAGGCGATTGATGCAGGACCATCCCAAGGTTCCATCACGCAGGCATGAAATTCATAAAAGTCTCTTTTAAATTGAGGCATGTCCTGATGTTTTTCCCATGGTTCTGGAATCATCATCATCATGGCATGGGATAAACTGCGACCGGAAAGAATTAAGAATTCTAAACAATTATCGAATTTTTGTGAATCCGATCCGTCCTCACGAATGATGGGTAATAATTTTTTTACATCATCGCCAAATACATCACTGGCAAGTTGCATTTGACGGGCGTACAACCAATTTTCATTTCCTCTAACAGTATTAATTTCACCATTATGACATAAATATCTAAAGGGTTGCGCCCTGTGCCAGCTTGGAAAAGTATTAGTAGAAAATCTTGAATGAGTAAGGGCAAGTGCAGATTCCATTAATGGATTACTAAGGTCGGGGAAATAATCTGTGAGTTGCTCCGTTGTAAGCATTCCTTTGTAAGTCATTGTTTTTGATGAAAACGAACTTACATGAAAACTTACATCAGGGTCATCCGAACTAAATCTTAAACGATGACTGATTATTCTTCGAACAAGATAAAGTTTTCTCTCGAAAGGGAGTCCCCTATCAATACTGTTAGGTCTTTTAACAAAAAGTTGTTCCATAGTTGGTTCACACTCAAAAGAAGCTTTTCCGAGTATTTCGCTTTTAACGGGTACTTTACGCCAACCTAATAACTCAAGTCCTTCCTCAGATAAAACTTCGGCAATAATATTTTTTTCGTGGGTATATAATTGAGTGTTTTTCGATAGATAAATAAAGGCGGCTCCGTAATCACCTTCATCTGGAAGATGGAGGGATAAATCATTCGAACAAGCTTGCGAAAGAAACTTGTGAGGCAATTGAATGAAAATACCTGCACCGTCACCAGTGATAGGATCACATCCACAGCCTCCGCGGTGGTCGAGATTGACACAAATTTCGAGTGCACCTTGAACAATATCGTGAGATCGCCTCCCTTTCATATCGACTATTAAGCCGATTCCGCAATTTTCATGCTCATTAGCAGGATCATAAAGGCCTTGTTTGTGAGGTAGTTTCATATAATAGTATTTAAGTGAAATTAAAGTATATCACCTAAACTTTGCTCTTCAAGCAAAGGAACCATCTATTTTGATAGAAGGTTTTTTTCGGTCAAGGCAATTAACCAAAATTTTCGATCATTTTAGAATTTGATAAAAACTTCAGATTTTAAAAATTTCTGCTCAATTTCATAGTAATCTACCAATTTTAAAGAGTTTTTAACTGCTTGTTTATAAAAAGATTCAATACACCTTGAATTAATTCCTGTAGTTAATCTGAAGAACCAGTACATTGTTCGAATTTTTAAAAAATTTAAATTAAAATCACTCTTATCATCAATAAAATCTGAATTTATCCAGAATCCATCTTTACATAATATTTTTGTATACATAGGTAGAATATCCAAGAGTTCTTGATGGGAAAAACAATCCCAAAAGAAATGTGAACAAATTAAATCAAATGATTGATTAGAAGTGAAAGCTTCTATTGGCAAACATTTGAATGTTACACGATCTAAATCTTTCGATCGAATATTTTTCATTTGCTTCTCAACCATTTTGGATGACGAATCTAATACCGTAGTTTCGCAAAGTTTATTAACTTTAAGGAGTTGATTTAAAAATTGACCACAACCTTCACCCAAGAGCAGTACTGACTTTGCATTGTTATAATATTCAATAAAATGAATTCTAGAAAATTGCAGAAGATTTCCAAAAAAAAACTTTTCGCCAAAATCATAACAATCTGCAACTTTATTAAAATTTACATTCATGCCCCTGTCAGGATAATTAAAGGACAAACCCAATAAATTTGATCTAAGAAAATTCTTTTACTATCAAAACAAATTTTAAATTTGTTAAGAAAGTATGACATACAGATTGTTAAAGTAATGCTAAGATTAAAAAATATAAATTTATTATCAAAATTTATTATCAAATATAAGATAAATGCTAACTCAACAAGGTACAAGAAGTTAATAAATCTTTGGCATAGAAAGCGGCTACCCCCGTTGAGATTATTATGTTTTACTTCCCAAAATTTAATTTGAAAACAGTTTAACCAAAAGAATAAAGTCAATATTATGAATGAAATTATTAGTTCTAAGGAGAACTCGCTTATAAGTAGGAAACAGAAACAAAAGCAGGATAGTGACAAAATAAAAGAAGTTCTGATATTTTTCGGGAATATTAATTCAACTTTCTTAAATTGGTAAAAACTTTGTAGTTGATTTAATAAAACTAAAGACAAAAGCCCTGTGCATATTAAAATTTGAAGTGGTAAAAAGTAATTTAAAGTCAGGTAAACAGAAATAATTAATATCAATGACCATGCTGAAAGATAATAGACTTGATTTTCATATAAATATAAGTGTCTGGTGGAGATTTTAGAATCCGGATTTTTGACATAATTTTCAAAGTATCTGTCTGAACTGTAAGCTAACCAGACTGAAAGAAAAAAAACCACTTTTTGAAAAATGTTTAATGTATAACCAAATTCCAAACAAACTAGATGCATCCAAGATAAAACAACTAAAGGTGCATCTAAACTAAGTATGTTTATAAATGCAAAAGTTTTCGTTATTGAATATTTTAATTTAAGAAAAAGCACCTTGTATTTGCTATTTTAATATTTTTTAGTTATTAAGTACAAATGAAAATCAAAGCATATTTAAAACCACATTGCGGATGGAGTATGGGAGTTCGTGCGATCATGGAGAAGTATTCTCTTGTTTATGAAGACCTTGATATCATAAACAATCAGAATTTGTACGCCGAAATGGTTGAGAAATCATCACAATCCCTATCACCTTGCGTTGAAGTTGATGGAATTATGCTAGCTGATGTCAGTGGAGAAGAAGTTGAAAATTATTTATTATCAAATAATTTAGTCAAAGAAAATTCTATTGATCCTAGTGCTCCTACTAATTCTGCTTGTTCAGACGAAGAACACGAAAGACAGGCGAAAGAAAATCAAGAGAGTTCTCCAGTAAGATTTTTCTAATAATATAATACTTAAATTATAACATAATGACTTATGTTGTTACAGAAAAATGTGTTGATTGCAAATTTACTAGTTGTGTTTCGGTATGCCCGGTCGATTCTTTTCACGAACTCCCTGACAGACTTTATATCAATCCTGAAACTTGTATCGACTGCAATGCTTGTATGGATGAATGCCCAGTGGAAGCCATTTACCCAGATATGGATGTACCAGACGAATTACAGGAATGGATTTCCCTAAATGAAGAAGCTGAAGACTATCCTCAATTAGTTGGACAAATTGATGCCCTTAAAGGACCAAAATGCATTGATCCTTCCGCTGATCAATAATTTTGAGCATAAACAGTCTTTAGGTGGTATTGGTATAGGAATACTTCCTTTGTCACAAGATTTTATTACACCTGTATGAATTTTATGACCACTTTTATAATCAATCCTTATATTTGTATGATAAAGCAAAACTACAGAGCTTTATAATAATAAATATAACATTAATCTTATCTGTTTTTATAAAAAGTTGACTTATTATTCAAAGCCAATATAACATTGTCAACAATTGCCCAAAAATCAAGCTTATGAAAATCCGAATTACAGCATGTGACATCGCGGTTAAACAGAAAAACTCCGATGTAATAGATCTAGTTAAAGGTAAAAGAGACTACACTTTATATTTTTTTAAAAGTCCAGTGTTAGTTAAAACTAAAATTGGACTTCACGATGTTACCGCTGGTGATTGTATTCTGATTGCACCAGGTTACCCACATTATATTAAAAATAAAGGTGATAAATGGACTTATGATTCACTTTCTTTCAAGGGTTCTGATGCTTCAAGGCTCGTAAACCAGATTGGCTTGGAAACCAATGAAATCCACTCTCCGCTACAATCTTATTTTATTGATGCTCTTCTTGAAAAAATATCAAAAGAATGCAGGGCTTTAGATATGCTCTGGGATCGAGTTGTAGCTTCAACACTTGACGAACTGTTAACTAAAATAATAAGGTTTTCAAAGCAGGATTTTGTTTTATCAATGCCTGATCACTCACAGAAACTTCGAGATTTGAGATCTGAAATTCATGAGAATTTCCACTTACCTTGGACTATAAAGAAAATGGCAGATAAATTGAATCTTAGTTGTAGCCGATTTGCTTCTTTGTACAAACAAGAATTTAGAACTAGCCCAACAGAAGATCTTATTAAAACGAGGATCGTACAGGCCAAGAAAATGCTATCAGCTACTAAAGTAAGCGTAAAGCAAGTATCTGTTGCATGTGGTTTTGAAAGTGTTCACTATTTTCACAGAGCATTCAAAAAGAGAATTGATATTACTCCAAAACATTATCAAAATTTCAAACTTTCAATGAAAGGTTCTGTTCCTTCAGAAGAAAAATCTTTTACTTTAGACGGTTTATCTCTTGATTCAGACTTTTCTGGTACCATGGAAATTGTTAATGGTGAAATTGTTCTTCATGGAAACAATTTTGAATGGGCAGAATTTCTTGGATATCAATCCGATGTTCTCAAAGGTAAACCATTTCTTAATTTCATTTGTCCACAAGACCTTGACATTGCAAGGGAAGCAGTAAGCAATATCATCGACAATCAAAACATTAAGGATGTTACTGTTCGATTAATTAAGAAAGATGAATCCCTTGCCAAAATTGAATTTTCCGCAATAACGAAAGGAAATACATGGTATTGGTTTGCAAAAAAAGTTTTTGTAGACGACTAGTTTGAAAAGAATAGTATCTTTTATATAACTATGGGCTCCAACTAAAATTTCCCGCACCTTTACCGTCAACTTTCTTTTCTTTTCCATCATCAATTGCAAAGCGAAGATTTTCTAAGTCTGAGCAATGACAACGGAATGATTTTATAATTGGTATTTCAGTTTCCCAACCCACATCAAGATCCTTGAAATCCTTTGGTATTCCATCGCCCTGATCGTCTATGATTAACAATGATATTGGACCGATTGCAGCAACTCTAAGGATAAAACTATCAGATGGATCAACATTTTTGTCACTTGGTGAGTTCAGTAATGTATTAGCTTGAGTTTCCTTTATCCCATTACCATTTAATGGTGTCAATGGAGGCGTCTCTTTACTCGAATCACCAGTAAAGGCGTAGATTAAGATGCTTATTAAAATAGTTATCGATAATATAGAAGCGAATGTGTAAATTATTGGCTTTCTAATTGAGTAAGCTCGATTGTTACTAATTGCTTTTGTTGAAGATCCTGAATTAGAAAAGTCAGAACCATCTTTTTCATTATTAGAAATTGATCCCAAAGATTTCTTTGAGGATTTAGCACTTATATTACCCAGTTCTAAATCAAGATCGGCGAGAACCGCTTCTTGATCTAGGTCTAAAAATCGTGCATAAAGCCTAACAAATCCCCTTAAATAAACTTCAGGCAAGTTTATATCAAAACTACTCGATTCAAAAGCACTTAGATAGTCGCCTCGAATCTTAGTGCTTTCAGATGCCTCTCGTAAAGATATACCTTTTCGATTTCGTGCTTCTTCTAATTTTTGCCCTATTGCCATATAAGTTTTAAGTTTTTATCTCTTCTATGAAATTAGCAAGCTGAGATTTCATAAATCCATTAAAATTTCCCGGCCTTGTCCGGCGACATCAGGTCCAACAAATCCCCGATCCTCAAGGTCATCCATTATTCGTGCGGCACGATTATATCCTATACTTAATTTCCTTTGTAAGTTAGAAGTGGATGCCCGTTTCGTAGAGCGTATAATCTCAATAGCCTTTCGGGTCATTGGGTCTTCATCAGAATCTTCATTAGCTCCAAGAATATCCTCTTCGCCAGCCGATTCAATTTGCTCGCGAACTTCTTCTATTATCTGAGGAGGCCCATTAATCTTTAAATAATCTACTATTCCATTAATTTCGTCGTCACTGACAAAAGCACCTTGGGCTCTTGCAAATGTGGAGCTACCAGGAGGAATAAATAGCATATCACCCTTGCCAATTAAAGCTTCTGCACCTTTGCCATCTAATATAGTTTGGCTATCCCTGTAAGAAGCTACCCTAAATGAAATCCGACTAGGTAAGTTTGCCTTGATGACACCAGTTATAACATTAACAGACGGTCTTTGCGTTGCGATGATAAGATGAATTCCTGCTGCACGGGCAAGTTGTGCTAACCTTGCTATTCCAGTTTCAACATCAGCTTGTGCGACCATCATTAAATCTGCTAGCTCATCAATTATGCAAACAATGTAAGGTAATTTATTTTCAGGGATTTCTAACGCATCATCGTCTCTAGGCACCTCTACAGTATTCAAAGCTGCTCTTTCTTCAGGTGTCATTTCTGCATCCAATAATTGTGCTTTTTCTTTTTCCACTTTATCTTTGAGAACTTTGGCGTTGAATCCAGCAATATTTCGGACACCTATTTTTGAGAATATCTGATAACGCCTCTCCATTTCGATCAATAGCCACTTTAAAGCTCCTGGTACTTTTTTCGGATCTGTAACTACTGGAATCAACATATGCGGTAGATCGTTGTAGACTTTCATTTCAACAATTTTAGGATCAACCATTATAAATCTAACATCTTCAGGGCTAGAATGATAGCAAAGCGAAGCAATGATGGCGTTAATGCAAACTGTTTTACCTGAACCCGTTGAACCAGCAACCAATAGGTGAGGCATTTTTGTTAAATCCGCTACCAAAGGTTTACCACTAGCCTCTTTTCCCAAAACAATCGGAATTTCAGCACCCGCTTCATGCCATGCTTTAGATTGAAGGATTTCTTTCATACATACCGGCAAGGGAGTCGCATTGGGTACTTCAATACCAACACAACCTTTACCGGGAACCGGTGCTAGAATCCGAACGCTATCTGCCTTAAGAGCCATTGCTAAATTCTTGTCTAAGTTAGCAATTTTTTCTACCCTCACTCCAGCGGCAGGATGC
Source organism: uncultured Verrucomicrobiota bacterium (assembly GCA_902580225.1). Lineage (GTDB taxonomy): Bacteria > Verrucomicrobiota > Verrucomicrobiia > Opitutales > Seribacteraceae > Seribacter. The sequence continues at coordinate 78,088 of CACHJU010000001.1, read as the reverse complement.
AAATCATATCTTGTAATAACGGGACCTGTATGAACTTCACCCATTTCCACTTCGATTTTAAATTCTCTTAAAGTATCTTGAAGTCTTTTTGCTTTTAAAATATGGTCTTCATCTCCAATGGATTCTTCTTCTGGAGGTTCCATTAAAAGTTCCATGGGAGGAAAATGATAATCACCTTTTCTTTCTGGAAATAAATCGGCTGCTTTTTCAGTCTTTGCTGCGCGAACTACTTTAAATCCTTCCATACCACCTGAAGTTTCTGTCTCAACTTCTTCAATCATAGGGTCCTCAATGTCTTTTTCTGTTTCCGCATTCACATTAGGTTCATCACTTACCCTTTTCTTATCGTTATCATCTAATTTATTATCATCTGATACATAAATGGTTGGTTCATCATCAGTTGAAGAGGGCTTATTTTGATTTACTGTGATTTTATCTTCAGAAACATTCTTAGAAACATCACCAAATAACAGATCTGTATCGGCTTCCTTTGCTTGCCATGAAAAAACCCATTTCTTTTTTATTGGTTGATCAGAAAGCGGTTCAGGAGTGATTTTATCTTCAACTGATTCATCTTCTTCTTTTTTTTCTTTAGACACCAATGAAATTGAATTTCGAGGCAAAATACTTGATAAACTAATAAGGATTTTTTGAAATGGAAGAAAAGAGAAATGAAAGGTCATACAAAATAGAAGCAAAATGGAAGAAAACACTATCGATCCTAAACTTCCTAACCATATCCTTAAAAAACCACCAGTTTGAGTTTCATTTGTTTCGTGAATCGGCAATCCAGAATAAACAATTGCTCCAAGAGAACCACCTGCTCCATGTTCGTACTCAGTTTCGTCTAATAGAGTATTCTCTCCGCTTTCTAAAAGTTGTATATCACGGATATTTGCCAAAATACAAATACACAGCATGCAAATCCCCAAAGTGGATAATTTTATGAGTTTTTCTTTACTATGAGTCTTAATATAGGACAAATAACTCAATGTTCCTAAAATCCATGGCAACAACCAAGCTGAAATTCCAAAAACACTAAGGATATATCTTGCAACATAAACACCAAAATAACCTAGTAATGGGGTAATTTCACCTCGAGGAGATGAATGAAAGCTATCAGGGTCATAATCACACAACGATACAAATATAAGTATCGCTAAAATACCAAATACAAAACTAAGCAAAACTTTTTTTTCAGGAGAAGCTTTCTGGATGGCCAACTTTTTTTCGGTAATTGCCTTACTCATTCAATTCCCTATGATACAATTTCTTGTATTATTTTCATTTCACACCACATAAAAATTATAAAATAGAACTTTATGGTTATTTTCAAGTTTGAACCTCTCTACAAAGTAAGACCTTGGGGAGGCACTATTATTAAAAAACAATTCTGTCGCAAAATTAATCCTAAATCTAACAATATAGGCGAATCGTGGGAAGTTGTTGATCGTGCAGAAGCTCAATCTGTGGTAAATGATGGTCCGATGAAAGGGCAATCTCTAAGACAAATTATTCAAAATAATTCCAATGATATCATGGGACCAAATTGGAATAAAAATGCCAGATTTCCAATTCTTGTGAAATGGTTAGATTGTAAAGAGAGATTAAGCTTACAGGTTCATCCTCCAAAAGAAATTGCTGTGCAACTTGGTGGACAACCAAAAACTGAAAATTGGTATGTTGCGAACTCCAATCCCAATGCAGGATTATTCCTTGGATTTAAAAAAAATACCGAGCAAAAACAATTCGAAAAAGCACTTAAAGATGGTATTGTAGAGTCTCTTTGCCACAGAACTAAATCATGCATAGGGGATTCTATTTTAGTCGAAAGTGGAAGAATACATGCAATTGATAAAGGAAATCTGATATTAGAAATTCAACAAAACTCAGATACTACCTACAGAGTTTATGATTGGGATAGGGTTGACGAAAATAAAAAACCAAGAAAACTACATATTAAAGAGTCACTTCAATGCATAAATTTTAATGATGTGAAACCTGAAATAATTAGAACTAATCGAACAAATAAAAAAAGGGTTATAGCCGATTGCGATAATTTCAGAATTACAAAATTCAATTTAAAAGCGGATTCTAAATTCATAATTAAACATGCAAAAACAGAATGTATACTTTTGCATTTAATTGAGGGAAGCATAAAAATTGATAATACAATAATCAAAGATGGAGAACAGGTGTTGTCACCTTATTTTTCCGAATGTAAATTAACAATACTAAAAGATTCAACATTTCTTGTCACTGATCATTTTGTTAATCAACAAAACCTAGACAGTTCTCTTTCCAATTAACCTAAATAAATAACAAAAAAATTTTGATCAACTATTCTAAATATAATTGAAATATGGATGACAATACTGCAAAAGAAGAAAAAGAGGGAAATCAAGAAATTAATCAAGGAAATCCACAAGAAATATCTGAGGAAAACTCGAATGATAATTTAGATGATGAACAGGTAAAAAACAGATTAGAATCAAAATTAGCAGAAGCTTATGGCAAGCAAGATGATCTTCAGAATAAATATTTAAGAGTGCATGCAGATTTGGAAAACATTAAAAAAAGAACAATCAAAGAAAGGGAAGATGCAGTTCAAAGAACCAAATCTCAGATAATAAGCGATTTATTACCAATAATTGATTCTTTTAAAATGGGATTAGCAGAAGCGTCCAAACACGAAGATGCAAAAACATTTGTTGAAGGTTTCGCAATGGCTGTAAATTTGATGGAAACCACTCTAAATGAATATGGTCTCCATATTGTTGATTCTACCAACCAAGTTTTTGATCCTAAGGTCCATGATGCAATAAGTTATGAAATTAGTGACACTATAGATGAAGGCGTCGTCATAACCACGATTCGTGAAGGATACAAGTTAGGAGAAAAATTATTGCGTCCTGCAAGTGTTATTTTATCCAAAGGTAAAAAAGAAGAAGAATAAAACTATGGATGATAAAGATTATTACGAAATACTAGGAGTAGAAAGAAATGCCAGTGACCCTGAAATTAAAAAAGCATATCGAAAGCTCGCAGTAAAATATCACCCAGATAAAAACCCCAACGACAAATCCTCTGAAGAAAAATTCAAGGAAATTTCCTCTGCATTTGAGGTTTTAAAAGACCCTAATAAAAGAAAAAAATACGACCAATACGGACATGATGCATTTCGTGGTGGACCAACTGGAAATCATGGTGTAGACCCTTTTGACCTTTTTAGGGATGCATTTGGAGGAGGAAATAGTGGTGGATTTGGAAGTATTTTTGAAGATTTTTTTGGAGGCGGTTCTTCACAAACTTCTAGTGAAGGTTCAAGAGGATCTGACTTAAGAGTAAGTGTTGAGATTTCTCTCGAGCAAGCTTCTAGTGGCGTAGAGAAAGAAATTAAATATCAACATCATGCAAGTTGTAAAATATGTTCTGGAACCGGAGCCAAAGCGGGTTCAGGTAAGTCCATGTGTTCAACTTGCGGCGGTATCGGTCAAGTAGCATCAAACCAAGGTTTTATTAGCATACGAAGGACATGTCCGACTTGTAATGGAAGTGGCGTAATAATTGAAAATCCTTGCCAGCAGTGTAGAGGAGAAGGCAGGTTAAAATCACCTGCGAATGTCAAAGTCAGCATTCCTCCCGGAGTTAGAGATGGAAATCGCTTATGCTCAAGGGGTCGAGGAGATGCCGGATCAATGGGAGGTTCTTCTGGAGACCTTTATGTTGATGTAAGAATAAAAGAACATGAAAAATTTGATAGAGATGAAGATGATCTTTTTCATGATATTTTAATTCCTTTTACTCTTTCAACGCTTGGAGGTGTAGTCCAGGTGCCAACTCTCGATGGAAAAGTTTCATTAAAAATTCCGAGTGGTACCCATGCCAATAAAACTTTTCGGATTAAGGATAAAGGTATGCCCAATCTACGGTCACCATCCAAGAAAGGTGATCTTTATGCTAGAGTCATAATTCATATTCCCCAAAAACTTACTAAACTTCAAAAAGAAAAACTAATAGAGTTCGCAAAGGCATCTGGCGAAGAAGACTTGCAAGCGGATGAAGGATTTTTGGATAAAGCGAAAAGAATATTTGATTAAAAACTATATTGGAAAAAATAAAAGAAATTTCAGATTGTGCTTCTTCGATAGAAACTGCGATAAGGTTTAGAGAGAAAGCCCGCTTAGACAACAAAACCTTTGTAATTACGAACGGTTGTTTCGATTTATTGCACAGCGGTCATGTTTATTCATTAATGCAAGCAAGCTCTCTAGGTTGTTATCTTTGGGTTTTATTAAATTCTGATTCAAGTGTAAAAATGCTTAAAGGTGACAAAAGACCGATTATACCCGAAATGGATAGAGCATATATATTAAGCAATTTATCTTTTGTATCAGGTGTAACATTATTTAATTCCAAAAGGTTAGATAATGAAATCCTCGCTTTACAACCTGATATTTATGCTAAAGCCGGTGACTACAATCATGATTCAATTGATCAAATTGAATATAAAGCACTTCTTAAGGTAAAATCTAAAATCAAATTTGTATCTTTCTTGCCTGATAGAAATACTTCATCTCTAATAGACAATATAATTTTTAAACATTCGTAGTAATTTTATGAAAATTGTAATCTTAGGATCAGGAAATGGCTCAAATGCCGAAGCAATATTAAGATCAGCCGCAGAGGGTCAACTTGATAATACAAGTATAGTAGGGGTATTTTCTGATGTGGAAGAATCAAAAATTTTAATTCACTCCAAAAAATATAATGTGCCAGCTAGATTTTTGTTCCCAGGTGGAAAAAATTCAATAATTATGCAAGAAGAAGAAAATTATTGGATTAATGAACTAAAAGTACTCAAGCCTGATTTAATTGTATTGGCAGGATTTATGCGAATTCTATCTAAAAAATTTTTAGAAGCATTTAATTATAGAGTAATCAACCTTCACCCCAGTTTACTTCCAAGTTTTCCAGGTTTAAATTCGATTGAACAAGCTTTTAATAAAAAGGTTAAGATTACCGGTTGTACGGTTCATTGGGTGAATGTTGATATTGATGATGGGGAAATTATTGCACAAGCTCCTGTAAGAATAATGACAGATGATGTTTTGGAACTTGTAAAACAAAAAGTACAAGCGGCTGAACATATGCTTTTACCATGGGTTATAAGGGATTTAGCTAATGGTACTATTTCATTTCCTGAATGATAAAAGCACTCTGTACTATCCCAAATGAGCTATCCGAAGAAATTGAATTAGGTTTATATGAAATTTATCCTCATAATTGGTCTATAGATTTCAACCTTTTAACCAAACAAACTACTTTAATCGGTTATTATAAAAGCAAAGCCGACGCAAATAAATCTTTAGAGGATTTATTTTTAGCAATTGAGAATAAAAATATAATCTCTTTGGAGTTTGAAAAGATTAAACAAGAAGATTGGAAAAATTCATATAAAAAACATTTCCACCCGTGGAACTTTCTTAATTTTCACTGGATTCCAATTTGGTTTAAAGATTCATATATTATTCCCAAAAATCATAAGAAAGTCTACTTAGATCCTGGTATGGCTTTTGGAACAGGTACGCACGAAACTACAAAATTATGCTTAGAAGCGATGGTTGAAATCGAACCGAAACTTACAAAAATGCAAAAGCTCGGCTTTTTAGATATTGGTTGTGGGTCTGGCATACTTTCGATAACAGCAAGCGTACTTGGCTTTAATCAAATATGTGCCATCGATAGTGACCAAGATGCGATTCGAGTTTCTAAGGAAAATTCCGCCTTAAATAAAATTTATGATATTAAATACATTAAATCTGGCATAGAAAATTTTGTGCTAGTATCTAAGAAATACTTTATCATTGCTAATATCCAAGCAGATATATTGAAGGAAAATGCTGCTAGAATAATTCAGAAAACAACACCAGAAAGTTATCTTTTGTTATCAGGAATATTAAAAAAAGAAAGTCGCGAGGTTACTGAATTTTACGAATTCTTATTTCAGGAGCAAGGCTACAGTGTACAGTCTGAAATTAAATATGAGAATGATTGGTGTTTAATTCAGTTTATAATACGCGATTGAAAAACTAGGTCGAAAAGACAAGTTAGTTAAATCCAAAATTAACCGCCAAGGTAGGTTAATGCTCGAGGTATAGGTAATGTATAAAAAGCGAACCTATCTACTTTTGAAGAAATCTTTTCAGCAACTTTACTTCTTAATTCATCAACATTATTTGGCCCTACTGAAGTATAAACCAAAGCCCATTCTTCATTTTGTTGATCATCACTTCCTGCATCAACCATGACACCAAAATTTGTACTTACTCCAGGAGCACCTGAATCAAGTACGGCGTCGTAAACTTCAGAATAATTATCTCGAGGAACAATACAGTATATTCCAACCAAGTCTTTTAAGTAGGTAGTTTTGAGTGATTTAGATTTAGAGGAATCTATTGACTGCCTCCATTCCTTATCTCCCTTCAAATCATCTAGAGCTGCAATAACTTGTTCCATATTGGCACCATGAGCGGACGAAGAAACGGTGCTTGAAATATTAATTAATCCGGAATTCACTGGGATAGAATACATAAAACCTCTTCCTGGTTCAGTAATCCTTCCAGCTCGGGCCATATCAGCAAAAATAGCATCTGAGTCAGATTTGTCTACGACACACCATACGAATTCTTTTTCCGGACCTTTAGTGATCCTCAGTAGAGGAATTTTATCCCTTACTCCCCCACCCTCTCCAAAAGTAACGGTTGGCCCGGGAGCACCATTCTGAAGAGCTGCCTTAGCAATATCATCTGCTACTCCAATTTCACAAATGCAACATATTGCTTCTAAATTATCAGTCGAACTGCTTTCACTCTCACTTTCCGAAGTGATAATATTTGAAGGAAATTTTTCGGAAAAATGTGCGTCGTTGCAGGTAATAGTGAAAACTGCACCACTTCCAACTTTGTCAAGACTACCTACATCGATCGCCTTGTCTGTAATTTCTTCGATTTTGGAATTTGGTACTAAAGCTTGTAAAAGCTGCTGTTCAGGTGCAGGTGGAGGAAACATCTTTTGAAGAAAGCCTCCTTCGTTTAATACAGATCCTCTAGCACTGATTTGCATAATGCCTTTAGCACCCTGTTCCGAAATAGCTTTAGATACCTGTCCTACTGTTTCTTTTGGCAAAATTAAAGTCAATAAGGAAACACTATTACTAATTGTTAGATCGCTCATTTTATGCTGCCTCCATTGTGTTGTCTAAATTATCGGCAGGACTCGGTTTTTTCTTTTTAACCAGCAGTCCTACAGTCAATACCGTAATGATTGGTCCAACAGATGCCAAAGAAAGTACTCCGAAACCATCAATTGCTCCAGTCTTTGCACCAATACCCAATCCCATTGCTAAGACAAGTGGCACTGTAATAGGTCCGGTTGTGACTCCTGCACTATCCCAACCAAAATTAACAAAATCTTCACTAGAGAAAAATGTCAAAATTAGTAGGAAAGCATAAGGAGGAATGAGCAAGTACCATAGCTCCAAATTAAATGCAATCTTTGCAACTCCGGTCGCAATTCCAAGTGCAACTCCAGTCGCGACAGCTTGCATGAGAAGATTTTTCTTAAATGCTCCTACGGTTATTTTTTCAACTGTAGATCCAAGTGCATTTAGTGCTGGTTCTGCGAGAGTAGCACCGTAGCCTAAGATAAAACCAAAAAGGATAGCAAGACACTTACCTGCCGTTGAAGATTTGAAAAGAGGTTCAACGAATCCCTCACTTTCCCAAGGTTGGATTGAGGTGAAACTCGAGACAACATTTCCACCGAGTTGCTCACCTAGAGGAGTTAATCCCAGAGCAATTCCTAAATTAAATAAGCACATACCGATTACAGCACATGAAATACCGATAAAAAGTTCGTCAAGGTATTTGGGTTTTTGTCTCAGACCTCCCATCAAAACAAGCAGTAATATAGAACATAAAGGTACAATTGCCCAAATCGCACCCTCAAGAGCTCCCCTATCTTGATCTGGACCATCCAACTCATTATTGCCCTTGCTGTAGTCAATAGACCCGTCAGCTTTCAGGCTGTAAAAATCTTCCCCATCATCTAAGATGCCATTTCCATTCTTATCTTCTTGTGGTTTGAATGTATTAGGGAAAAAATCAAATTTATTTGTAAATGCGGTAGCAATATCTGCATCCTCATTCCACACACCATCCGGTGCTTTAAAGCCTTCTCTTACGACATAAGTTTTTGCCCCCTGTACCTCAACCTCTTCGCGGGAAATCTCCGGATCACCTTCAATTAAATTAGCGACAATCTCGCCTTCCGAAATTTTCGTTTTAAGAGTGTAACCTTCAGGTAACTTTCCTTTTTTTAAAGACTCTTCAACTGTTTTTCTTTCCTCTGAACTCATCGACCAAAAGAGGACATCTTCATTCACACCTGCAGATGCTTTTTCGCGCTCCTCTGCCACTAGATTTCCGTAGGTTTGAAAATCTTTAGGATAATTAGTTCCATACTCTCCTGCATTTTTATGCCAATCTTTATCTGAAAATTTAGCATAGTAATAGTTATCTCCATTGAAAAGAAAAAGTGCGTAAAGAATAACTGCAAGTATGGGGAACAGTGAAGCAAGCGTAACCACCCCGAAACCGGTATTACTTGATCCTCCAGTGGACACGATTCGACAAACTCCAATGCCTAATGCGAGGACAAGAGGCACTGTTACCGGACCGGTTGTTACAGCACCGCAATCCCAAGCAAGACCCAAGACATGTCTCAATCTGTCATCCGAGAACTGCATGTAAAGTGTAAGGCAAGACAGCACAACTACACCTACATAAATGAAAGGCTTAAGAGACCAACCTTTATAAAACCGAAGAACACCAAGTAAAACAGCAACACCAACACCAACACCGACACAATTCACAAGCATACCTGCTCCAGTATTCAGAATTGTCCATAACAGAGGTGCTGCTGTTGGATCTACACCTGATCCAGCAGCACGTAAAACGCCTATAGCGGGCTCAGCAAAAGTGGCGAAAGCACCCAGAACAAATCCGAAAGCCAAACTTGCTGGCAAACACGGAATACCAGCTATCTTTTTTCTTGGTAAAGTGGACCCAAGGGTTTCCCCAAGCGGCATCAAACCTAATCTTAATCCTTCCATGAAAAAGGCTAAGCCTACAATCACAATGAGGATTCCAACGGCAATCATTAAAGAATAAACGATTGGAAGACCCAAAACCAAGATTTGGAAAACAATGAGATACATTATGATAAACCAAACACACTGGATTTGCTCTATTACTTTATCTTTGGCAAAAGATAAAAGAATACTAACTTTTTGTTGCAAGCTTAACTGCAGTTTACTTTGGTCAGATGATTGTTCTGGTGCCATAATAACTTAGGGGTATAGATAATAACTAATTTTAATTAACCTTAAAAGATAGGGGAATTAAATTTAAGGCAAACTTAAAAATAAACCTAATTTACAGACTCCAAGAACAATTAGCTAATGTTAATGAAATTTTGTTATTTCCGGATTTTAATGAAACAGGCACGCTCCAGGTAACTCCTATTTTTCCTAAAGACGCGGTTCCGATAACATAATACTTTCCACTTTTTAAACCAGAAATAGAAGCTGAACCATCTACATCAGTTCTAATTCTCTTGCCCTCTCCATTATCTTCGAAGTCCAAGAGTAATGCACGTATGTTTTTATGTATGTCTGGAAATAAAAAAGAGTTTTTTCGAGACCTTGCCCAAAGTTCTGCATATGTATCTATTCCGGGATAATCATTTAATTCAATACCGCCTTTTCTTATAATGTACTCCAAGTCATAGGGAAGAACAAAGAATTCGGTGTAAAATGCTTCTTTACTTTTTCCGTTTAACGAAGTTACGACAGCTTCAAATTGAAGGTTGCAATTACCAGTAAATTTTTGCGGAGTTGTAATAAATAACGATTGTCCGGTTGGCCGAATTTTTGAAACTTTGGGGAGAAGATCACTATTTGAAACCTTTGGCCCGGACTCGAGCTGGCTAATCCTTCCTTCCAAAGAATCATTTCTATACCTCAGACTTTTTAGTTCTTCGGATTTTAAAGCCAAATTATTTTTAAGTTTCTTTATTTCAGATTTTAAGGAACCTAGATTTGCAGTATTGGAACTGTCCTCATTTACATTTCGAAATTCCGTGGTAAAAGTTTTACCCTTTATTCTTTTAATTTCGGAAATTAGTTCGTCATTCAACAAAGAAAGAGATGCGATGGTTTGGTCTTTTTTATGATTAATAAGCCTCAAATCCTCAATAGACCTTTGATGCTCCAAAGAATTCACCTCTAAGTTTTTGAATGCAGTCTCAGCTTCCAAGTCTTTAGTAGGAATCTTATTTATCGGTATATTTGAATTTGTTGCTAAAGCCACAATATTTTCGCCAGAATCTAAAACTCCCCTTACATCTAATGTCTTAAGCTCAACTCCATCATTTAAAAGCTTTTCAAAATCTAGTTTAGAATTTTGGGTTTTTCCAATTTGTAAAATTTTATCCAAATCTGGGCTTATCTTTGAAACATCCTCAATTTTTTGGTCGCTGGGTTGTTTATCTTCATGTGAGTTTTGGGAACAAGAAACACAACAAAATAGAAAATATAAAATTGATACCGAATAAAATGTTTTCATTAATTTAAAATATAAATGAGACTTTAAACACATCGAGAGAAAATCTCAGACCCCATCTTTGCAAGCAAAATTAATTTAAAAAAATCTTATTGATTGCAAAAATTATATCTAATCGTTCTTATAAACTCACTTATGTCTCAGTTAACCCTAGAAGAGGCTGAATTACTTTCACAGGAAAATCGTTTTCTTAAGCAGACGATTTTTAATTTAAGAAGTGAATTGGAAAAGTCCTTAAACGATCAACTTTCTTCCCTGCAAAATAAAACTCTTGAATTTAGTAGGGAGCAAAAGTTTCTCAAAGAAACAATAAAAAATCAAAGAGAACAGGAGGAAAAAAGTTTAGCTCACTTTGAAGAAGAGAAACAACATCTACAGTCAGCAAGTCAACAAGTTGTTGCTCAACTTAAGGAAACCATTCAAAATCTGAGATTAGAACTTGAATTTACCAAGAGTAAATCTCAAGAAACCATCCAAAAAGCAATTGGTCAAGAAAACCAAATCAATCAACAACTTAAGAAAAGCTTGCTCGAAATAAGAATCGCCCTTGATAAGTCTGAAGCTGAAAAAAAGGATATTGAACAGGATGTCAAACGTAGCTCTCAACAAGAAATTGATCAACTTCGTCAATCTTCGCTTCAACTAAGAGAAAAAATTGATAGAATTCAAATTGAACATGATCAAAAAACTCAGAAAATAATAGCTGCTTCTTTTAAAGAAAGTGATGATCTGAAAAAGACTATCTCTTCACTTAGAATCGAAATAGAAAAAGCTGAAAACAACAAAATCGATGCAATTCAAAAAATTAATTCATCGAATATTACTGAAGTATCTGCACTTAAGGCCACATTATTGTTAGCGAGAGAAAGACTTGAGAGACACCAAAATGAGCAAGAGGATAAAATTCAGAAAATTAATGCCACCAAAACCAAAGAAATTCAGTCTTTAAAAAGTACCATTCAGTCCCTTCGTGAAGAACTTGAAACAGCCAGTAACAAAGAAGCTACTAATGTACAAAATGCAATTTCCCGGTCACAAGATGAAATTAATCAATTAAGAACATCATTAGCACTTGCTAGGGACAACCTTGACATTGCAAAGGCAAGAGAGGATGACCGAATACAAAAAGCAAAAGCAACTGCATTTGCGGAAATTAGATCTTTAAAATCTACGATTTTTGATATCCGAGAAGAATTAGAAAGAGTTTTAATCGATAAGGAAGAAGCCGAACAAAATGCAAAATCAACTGCTCAAAGTGAAATTCAACAGCTTAAAAAATCATTGGGCATGGTTAGAAATAATTTAGAGAATGCCAAAGCAAGGGAAGAAGATAGAGTTCAGAAAGCCACTGCAACTGCTAACACCCTTATAAGATCATTGCAAAGTACAGTTTCCGAATTAAGAGAAGAACTAGAGAAAAGCTTACTTGATAAAGATCAAGCGGTTCAACAAGCAATTTCACTTTCAAATAAAGAGATTAACCAGTTAAAAAGCTCCCTCGTTACCATTAGAGACAAACTCGAAACTGGTAAGCTAGATGCAGCTACCGCAGTTCAAAAAGCAATTGCGGAAAAAGAAAATGAAATTAGATCCCTAAAGGAATTAAGTTCAGATTTGCGAAACGAATTAGATAAAGCTCAAATTAAAGAAGAGGAAAATGTTCAACTTGCATACTCAAGTTCGCTTAATGAAATCAATCAATTAAAACTTTCCTCACAAAGTCTTCGAGAGCAACTTGAATTAAATAAATCCCGCCAAGAAGATAAGATCCAAAGAACTCTCGCTAAATCCGAATCTGAAATCAATCTTCTAAAAGAAACTGCAAGGGGATTAAGAGAAGAACTTGAAAAATCATTTCAAAGGGAACAAGAGGTTGCCCAGAAAGTTGAAGCAACTTTCTCAAATGAACTAAAAACATTGAGAGAAAATATAACTTTAGCGAGAGAAAAGATAGATCGAATTACCTTTGAAAAAGAGGATGCAATTCAAAATGCAATTTCTACTAAAGAAAATGAGATTATAATTTTGAAAAAAAATATATCTCAACTGAGGGAAGAGTTAGATCAAAAAAATATTGAAAAGGAAGAAGCCATTCAAAGTAAAGTTTTTGCCACAACTAAAGAAAATGAAAATCTAAAAGACTCGATTCTTGCACTCAGACTTCGAAATGATGAATTGAGAGCCCATAAAGAAGATACTACGCAGAGAAATATTGCCTTGGCATCAAATGAAATTAAAAACCTTAGAGAAAATGTTTCGTCCCTGAGAAATCAGCTTGAAAAACTTGAAATAAATAAAGAAGAAGCAATACAAAAAGCCATAGCAACACAGCAAAGAGAAATTAACCATTTTAAAAGTATCGTAAATGCTCTAAGAGATGAGATAGAATCAAAAAATCATTTACATGAAGAAAGTTTGCAAAAAGAAAACCAAATAAAAACTATGGAGTTTAAAGAACTTCAAGAAACCATTATTGAACTAAGAGCCGAATTAGAAGATACCCATGCAAGATAAAGAACAAAAAAAAGAGAATCCTTCACACCCAAAATCTAAAAGGACTGCAAGGTTTTCGGACATGCTACTGCAGGTTACTACAGATCTTGCAAAAACTAAAAGTTTGGATGAAGCCCTCGAGACTCTAGTTAAAATTACAACAACAACAATCGGTGCTGAAAGAGGTACCATCTTTCTCAATGACGCAGCTACAGGTGAATTGTATTCTAGAATAGCTCAAGGGAGTTTTAGGAGGGAAATTAGAATCTTAAATACAAAAGGTGTTGCTGGATGGGTTTTTACTCAAAATAAAGGTGCTATCATTCATGATGCCTACAAGGATGACAGATTTAATAAAGCAGTTGATGTACGAACAGGTTTTAGAACCAAAAGCATATTGTGTGCTCCTTTAAGAACAGTTTCAGGAGAAGAAATAGGTGTATCCCAAATTCTAAATAAAATAGACGGTGAATTTGAACAAGACGACCTCGATCTTCTTGAGGCAATGACCGAACAGGCAGCGATTGCAATTCAAGGAAATATTATCGTTGAGCAAATTGAAGCTGCCAGAAAACAAGAGTTAGAATTTCTTGATGTTGTTTCTCAAGTTTCATCTGAATTGGAACTCACTCCCCTTCTTCAAAAAATAATCACGACGATTTCTACAATGCTTGATTGTGAAAGAGCGACATTATTTATTAATGACGAAAAAACAAATGAACTTTATACTGAAGTGGGAGAGGGCTTAGACGAAAAATCTGTTATCAAATTTCCAAATCACTTAGGAATCGCTGGTACTGTCTTTACTTCCGCAAAACCAGTTAACATACCGCATGCGTACGCCGATTTAAGATTCAATCCCAGTTTCGATAAACAAACTGGTTTCTTTACTAGGTCGATTCTCTGTATGCCTGTTTTGAACAAAGAAGGAAAAACCATCGGAGTAAGCCAAGTTCTAAACAAAAGAGGAGGTTCTTTTAACTCTGAAGACGAAAAAAGATTAGCCGCTTTCACTTCCCAAATCTCCATGGGTATTGAGAACGCTAAGCTATTTGACGATGTACAAAATCAGAAAAATTATTCTGAAAGTATTCTTTCCAGTATGCATGATGCGGTTTTAACCCTGGATGAGCATGGTACAATTAAAACATGTAACACCGCTGGATTGAGAATTTTCAAGACACCTATTTTATCTGAAATATTAGAACAACCTGTAAAAGAGTTTTTTGATGGACCAAATGCATGGTTGTTACAAAAGCTAGAAATTGTTGAAGAGCAGGAAGACTTTCTTGATGCAGAATTAATTGTAGAAGGCGAAAAACTATCTGTAAATATTTCATTAATGCCACTTTTAGGTCAAAAAAGTGAAAATCTTGGAACTATGATAATGATTGAAGATATAAGTTCTGAAAAAAGAATGAAGTCTACAATGTCCCGTTACATGGATCCAGAATTAGCAGATCAACTTATGACTGCAGGTGACAGCGATGATATTATGGGGGGGAAACAAAGTGTCGGCACAGTATTATTTTCTGATGTCAGGAGCTTTACTACAATAACGGAGGAGCTTGGGGCACAAGGTACTGTTAAGCTATTAAACGAATATTTCACCATAATGGTAGACTGCATAACAGATGAAGGTGGTATGCTGGATAAATTTATCGGTGACGCAATGATGTGTATTTTTGGTACTCCTGTTCCACATGAAGATGATCCTGACCGTGCTGTCCGGGCAGCAATTCGCATGATGACAGATTTAAAAATCTTTAATGACAAACGCTCCTCTGAAGGGAAAATGCCAATAGACCATGGAATGGGAATTAATACCGACGCCATTGTTTCTGGCAATATAGGTTCTCCCAAAAGAATGGATTATACTGTAATTGGTGACGGCGTTAATCTAGCTGCACGTATTGAGAGTGCGTGCAAACAGTATGGAGCTCACATTTTAATAAGTGAGTATACACACAAAGCTGTTAAAGCAACTTACAGGACCAGACAGGTTGATTATGTGATTGTTAAAGGAAAAACTGAACCCGTGGGAGTACTTGAGGTTTTAGATTTTCATGATGAGGATTCATATCCTAATCTTGTCGATGCACTTGGTCTTTTCAACGATGGTTACAGATCTTGGAATGAAGGTAAATGGGATCAGGCTATTAAATTATTTAAGAATGTTCAGAAAATAAATCCGGAAGATAAAGCAGCACAACTCTATCTCGAGCGATGTGACCATATGAAAAAAAATCCTCCTAAAGGCGAATGGGATGGAGTATGGGTAATGACTAGCAAATAACGACCATATGAACGCAAAAGCCCATTTAGAAAAAGCTATAGCTTTAAACCCTGAATACGCTGAGGCTTACTTTGAACTTGGTATGCTTTTAAAAAGTGAAGGTGCTATTAAAAAATCTATTATGAGCTTTCAAAAAGCTGTTGGTATAAATAATGAATATGCTGAAGCTCAATGTGAGTTAGCAATTGCATTAAGTTTGGACGAAGATTATGAAAATGCTAGAAATCACTTTCTCAATTCTTTAGAAATAAACCCAAATTATGCACATGCATATTTTCATTACGCTCTTTTATTAATTAAAATCAATGACTTTGAGGAGGCGAAAAATAATTTTGATAAAGTCACAGAAATTAATCAAAATTATGCTCCAGCATACTTTTACAAAGCAACGTTGCTGACTAATGCAGACGATTATGAAGAGGCTCGAAAAAACTACGAAACTGCAATAGATATCGATGAAAACTATATTGATGCACACTATTCCATGGGAAAACTCCTCTCCGGTGGAGTGGCTACAAATAAAGAAGGTTCACTTATTGATAGAACAAATCTTCCAGAAGCTAAATTTCATTTTAATAGCGTATTAAAACTGGACAAGAATCATTCTAAAGCCCACTACAATATTGCAAAAATTCTCTCCGTAGAGAAAAACTTTGAACTTGCTAAAGAACATCTATTAAAGGCATTGGAAATAAACAAAGAATACTCTAAAGCTCATTATTTGATTGCTCATGTTTATGAAGAGGCTCGTGACATTGAAAAAGCACAGATTCACTACAGTTTATCTATTCAATTTCATCAGGAAAATGCTTTAGCTCATTTTCGTCTTGGTGTTATACTTAGAAATAAAAAAGAATTTGTAAAAGCAGAAGAAAACTTAAAAAAAGCAGTTGTAATAAACCCGCAACATGCAGAAGCACATTTTCATCTTGCTATGCTCTTACGAGAGGATGACGATCCAAGCCTTGCTAAAAAACATTTCTTCAAATCTTTGGAAATAAATCCAGAGTACTCCTTAGCTTATTATGAATTAGCTCACCATTCAGAAAAAAATGGTGATGTAAATGAAGCAAAAATACATTTCCAAAAAGCTACAGATGTTGATCAAAATTTTGTCGATGCTTATTTTAATTTAGCTCGAATTCTAACCAGTCCTTCAGAACACGACCAAGCGGTTCGAAATTACGAAACCGCCCTTGAAATTAACCCAAACATGGCAGATTGTCATTATTGGTTCGCGAAACTTTTGACTACAGGTGAGCGGCTCTCAAATGATGGTACTCTCTTAAAAGAACCAAAAGTAAGTGATGCTGAAAGACATTTCAAACGAGCTATTGAAATCAATCCAAAATATGCTAAAGCCTATTACAGGCTTGGATTACTTCTTTATGGTAAAAAAGACTACCTGAATGCGATGCATAATTTTGAATTTGCAATTAAGTTAAATCCTTCTTTCTCAAGAGCACATTATAATTTAGCTGTTTTATTGATGGATAAAAACGCAATAAGTATAATTCAAAAAGGAGCGTTAAAACCTAAAGTTAAAAAAGCAACGGTAGCAAGAAAGTCTTCCAAAAAATAATATTCCTCCTGGACTATAACTGGAAATTTGCAAAGTATTAAACAGAGAGCAATTAAACATTTAAGAATTGCCATTGAAAATGACGGCCAACATCTACCGTCAACCATAGCACTTTGTGATATACTGCAAGAAAATGGTGATGTTGATGAAGTAGAGTCTATTCTTCTTGAAGCAATTATAAATTCTTCTGATTCCTCTGAACTACATTACAAACTTGGTGAAATATACTTAAAACAAGGAAAATACAATGAATCTCTAAAATCAATAGATCGGGCAATTTTATTAGAACCCAATAATGCAAGATTTTATAAATTAGGAATTGAATTATTCTATGCTACCAAAAAGGAGCATCTCGCTGTACCATATCTTGAAAAACTAATTGATATAGATGGTTTAGATGGGGATGCACATTTTAAACTATCAAAGTTAATAGTTGATTCGAATGAAATTCACAGAAAAAAATTGTTATTAGAAATTTCAATAGATCTTATGCCAGATTATGTGCCCCCTATCTTGGACCTTGCACTGCTCTTACTAAAAATTGCTGATGCTTCACAATATGAAAATTTTGATAAAGAAAGCTGCATGTTCGAAGCTGAAAAACTTTTTACTAAGATAACTAAATTAAATCCAAAATTAGGAAAACCATGGTATCATCTAGGAATTCTAAATTTTAAGAAAAACAAGAAAGAAACAGCTGAAAAACTTTTTCACAAATCTCTAGAATTAGATGATACCAAGGGAATTTCGGCTTATAAGTTAGGTTTAATGAACCTTGAAAAAAAAGATTTAATTTTAGCAGAGAAATTTTTATTCATCTCATATAACCATAATTGTAAAAAAAGTATCTCCCTATTGGAAATTGCAATTATACAGGAAAAGAAAAAAGAATATAAAAGTGCCTTAAACCTTCTAAATAAAGCTATTAAAATTGTTTTAGAAGAAGAAAAAAACTATTATAAAAAATCAGATCGATTTCTAAAATTATCAAATTTTGATTTAGCTCGCAAAAACTTACAAAAGGGTATCCAGGCGAAAAAAATTCAAGCGAAAATTTTAGTAAAAACTTATCAAGTTAAAAGAAACTTGGGAATCAAGCCGAAAAATAATGGTGAATTAAAAAAAGCAATACAACTTGATTCTACTAATTTTGAGCCATATTTCGAACTTGGGCAAATTTTCCTTAAGGAAGGAAATATCGATGAAGCTAAAAGAAACTTCTCCTTATCTTGTAACAATAAATGGTCGCACCTTGAATCTCATCTCAAAATGGGGCAAGTATTGCTTAAAAGCCATGAAATCGATAATGCCATTATGCACTTCAAAATTGTCTTGGATCTAAATAATTCACACAGGATTGCTAAAAGATTGTTAAAGTCTTGCCTAAAAGACTAAATATTATCTTTTCTTGCTGCAAAATAGGCAAAAGGAATGCTTAAAAAATAAAGTACTCCAACAGAAAATAAAAATATCCAAGTTTCTTTCATAAAAATTGATACTCCTAAACAAACTGAGATTAATACTAAAAGTGCCTTATTGGATGCGATGTTGAACCGAACATTTCTGAACGAAAAAGTGGGAAAACGAGAGATCATAAGCAATGAAATTAACATTACCCAACAGATAACTGGCAAGGGATGTGAGGATATAATCGAAGTTATATTAAATCGAGTTAGAATAAAATCTAGTCCTAGTGGCATTAGAACAAGTCCGGCAGCAGCCGGTGCAGGTACACCAATGAAATAACTTTTATCTTCTTTTTCCATCGACTCTCCAAAATGCATTACATTAAATCTAGCTAACCTAAAAGCGTTACACGCGGAATAAAACAAAAATGGAATCCAGTACCATTCAAGTAAATATTCTTGGTTGGTAGAAACTAACGGTTCGCGAATCCATAAGAATGTTATAATTGCTGGCGAAACCCCGAAACTAATTGTATCAGCAAGACTATCGAGTTCTGCACCAAAAGGAGAAAATGCCTTTAAAAGTCTTGCTGATAACCCATCAATCATATCAAAACATGCGGCCACTAAAATACAAAAAACTGCATTTTTCCAATTACCATCAAGTGCAAATCGAATACCAGTCAAACCAGAGCATAAACCTACGGTGGTAAAAATATTAGGTAATAATTTTGGTAAAGATATCTTTTGAATTCTTTTTTGATTCATTTTGATATTAAACTTCTC
This sequence comes from uncultured Verrucomicrobiota bacterium, assembly GCA_902580225.1. Taxonomy (GTDB): domain Bacteria; phylum Verrucomicrobiota; class Verrucomicrobiia; order Opitutales; family Seribacteraceae; genus Seribacter. The sequence continues at coordinate 58,840 of CACHJU010000001.1, read as the reverse complement.
TTTATAATTCTTCTTGGAGGAGCAAGCTCTGATCCGTATGATCTATTCAATATTCTGATCCATTGTTCATTATGTTTTTCATAAGGATTACTTATTCCAGAAGAAATACAATTATGCGAATCTGTGAAAAATATGAAATAATGATTATCGTTAATATCAGTCGATAAATCTGAGAGAAGATTAAAAATATTATTATTTGTTATATCTTTTAAAATTGGTTCGTTGCGATTGAATTCAGATATTGAAATCTCAACATCGATTTTGGGATTTACAACAATTTCACTATTTTTGGAGTTTATGTAATGTTTTCTAATTGATTTGCGAAAGCGTGTTACGCTGATGAATATTCTATCTCCAGATGAATGTATATCTAAAATAGTTTCTACTCCTTCAACCGGAAACCGTGATAAACGAAAAAAGAAATTATTAGAATTCACTTCTGGTAATACCATGGTAGAAGAAAGACTCGAGGCTTGACGCTCGATACGATGTGCAAATGATGTCAAAGGGTTTATCAACAAAAAAATATAGCAACTTGGATGCCAAATGAATCTATTATCATTTCTTATTAATAAGTACTCGTTAATAATCCCATTTTTATTGCTCTTTTCATGTAATAAAAAATGGGATCCAGATCAGCAATTTACCCAACAATCAGAAAAAATCCGTCTCGAACAACAAAATTTTCAACTTAAAATGAGACAGGAAGCTATGAATAACTTGAGAGGATTCGAAAGTGAAATTCTTTTAGAGGTTAAAAACGGAATATCCAATCAAGATTTTAATAAACTCGTTGGATTTAAATACTCAATTTTGGCTTCCAACACTACTGTTGGGAATCATTGGGAAAGAAGACTTTATAAATGGGATGAAATTGTGGAATCAAAATGGAGTCCAAACTCTTTAGAATATCAACTATGTGAAAAAAATCGCGATTTTTTTATTATTACAATAAATCAAATAAATGTTACGGCAGTAGAATATCTTTAAGCTAATTTTTGTTTTTTTTTAATCTTTCAAAAGTAACCAACATTTTTATTACAGCTCCCTCACTCTTCATAGACGGTACTATTGAAATTACCCTCCATCCGTCATTTGCATGTTCATTACATAAATCATCTAATAAATCGGCAATTTTAATGCTGATATCATCTCCTTTCACCCTAATTCCATCGGGCGAGATTGTTGTTGTTTTATATTCAAATATTTTATCTTTATTCGATTCTATATCTAGCATAATAAAAATACTCTAACAAAACTCTAGCGGCATAATTTTTATATAGATCCAAATAAGAATATTATGTCTGGTTATTAAAAAATACTTCTTCTCCCTTATCTTTGCCATAATATTTATTGTAATACTTATAGCGAAAATATCCATATCCGTAATAACCAGAGTAATAATAACCAGGTGTTTTCTTTTGAGGCAAATCATTAAGTACCACTCCTAAAACATTGACCCCTGTCTCTTCCAGATTTTCAACAAGATTCTTAGCTACCTTTCTTGAAACTTTCCCATAGCGAGTAACAAAAAGTACTTCATCAACTTTTCTAGCAATAGCTAACGAATCTGGAAATAACCCAATTGGAGGGCTGTCTACAATAATGACATCGTATTTTTTTCGCAACTCTGAGTGAACAATATCAAACTCTTTTTGTTCAAGCATTTCGGTTGCAGCTCGAGTTTTACCTCCGGATGGTAAAATAAAAAGATTAGGATGGATTTCTTTGGCTGTTTCAGTTAAGGTTAATTCTAAAGAATCTGTATTAATTGAAGCTTGGTTAACCAATGAAACTAACCCTTTTTTATTATCTAAATCGCAGAATTTATGTAATCCTGGTCTTCTCAAGTCAAAGTCAACAAGAATAGTTTTCCTTCCGTGGTTAGCACAACTATAAGCTAAATTTGCCGAAATTAGGCTTTTACCTTCACTAGGAATAGCAGAAGTAATCAGAATGCTCTTAGGATAGTCAGTATGAGAATTCATTTGGATTCTACTATACATACTCCTAAAGGATTCTGTTAAACCATCGTCTAAATCATTACCTACAATCAATGGTCTTTCTATTTCTTCAACTTCAGAAATCTTTGGGATTCCAGCAATCAAATCCTTGCCAATAAATACTTCAACATCAAAAGGTGACTTTACCCGATTATCTATAAATTCTAGACAGATCGGAATTGCAAGGAAAAGACCAAAAAATATGTACATTCCAGTATTTCTTATTTTCGCTTTATTAGGAGTAAAGGGACTGCCCGGCAAATAAGCATATTGTTCTTTATGCAAAGGTTCTTCCTGCTCAGACGGTAAAGCTTGTTCTATGCGAACTTCATTTAATCGTTTTTGTATTTGATCTGTGCTACCTCGAACAACATTTAGTTCCCTCTCTTTGTTAACCAACCATTCTTCTATATCACTTAACTTCATTGATTCTGATTGCACTTTTCCCATTGCTTGTTGAAATTCATGTTCTTGTGCAATAAGTTGAAGTCTTTTATCTTTTAAATCCTCTATTGCTGAAGTTACTTCGGTTATCAATGAATTTTTGACTTCATGAACCTGTTGGGCATTCCTTAACATTGCAGGATGCCTTTCTAAATAACCAGGAGACCCTTCGGCATACCGTTTTCGAGTTTTCTCTAAATCATATAGTGTTTTTCTTAAATTTGGAACACTCCCAAATTTCTCGATGGCATCAATTTCAAAAAAGTCTTTAATCAAAGCAATATCATTATCAATATCGTTAGATCGATTAGAATTTGCCCTTGTTCCGATTCTAGCTTGAATTTGTAAGACTTGCCTTAGAAGAGAATCTATTTTAATTTGTTCTAGTTTGGAATTGGTAATTTCAGATGAGTATTGACTTTTTCTCACAGCAGTATCTTTCTTCTCATCCTCAATAAAAGGGAGTCCAAGCTCTTTTTTATAATTCGACATTTCTTCAGCCAATTTAGATTCTTTTGCAATACTTTGTGTAAGCAAACTTTCCAATAAATTTCGAACGGATTCAACTTGTTGAGTTTTTCGACCTTTATGTAGTTTTTCATACTCAGTCTGAACAACATCGGCAACAAGCATTGCCCCTTTTGCACTTCTCGAAGTAGAGGAAATTATGAATCTTGGTCTTCCTTCAGATGGAGGAGAAACGCTTATAGAGTACGATACGGTAGAATCAACTCCAGTCGGAATTCCATCTCTTAAATATGGGGCCAACATAATAGACTTTGATTCAGGATTGTCAGATATTCTTTGAACAACACTTGCTCGTAATTGTTGGCTATTTAATCCCTCTGTATGTTTTGCAACGAGACCTTGAACTTGAGTATCACGATCTACTTTTTGTAAATTAAGAACAGCAGGAGGCGGAATTAATCTGAAAGAGGAACTTGATTGGAAAAATTCTGTATCTTGGAACTTAGTATAAACATATCCTAGAGAGAATGGTAAAGCTAATGCAATGGAAAGTAACCACCTATCCCTTATGACAAGTAAAAACTCGGAAATACCCTTGCCTTTACTTTTTGTAGGACGAGGAGTATTAGAGTCTATGTTATCAAAGTCTTCTTCCATCAGATTAGCCTTTCTGGCACTTCAATTCGATCACCAGGATATATCCAAAAACGCTTTGAAGAACCGGAAATTAAAGAACCGGTACTCAAGGCTTCGACATTAACCTCGTATGTTTTAGAATCTCTTAATTCACCTTTTTCATTATAAAAAGTTCTGGTTACATAAACCTTATTTTTTTTTGCAATATCACTAAATCCTCCTGCTCGAGCAATTACTTCTACAATGTTCATTGCCTCAACTTCAGGAGGAAAAACATATGGACCTTTTTTGTTGACGGAACCAGATAAAAAAATGACACGATCGGAATATTTTAAAACATGGATCCTTACAATTGGGTTTTTGTAAATTAACTGTTTACGATATTCCTCTGTTAGTAATTCTTCAATTTGCTTTGTGCTGGAGCCAGAAAGTTTAAATTCTGTTAAATATGCTGGTCTACCTTTACCATCATTATTAATTTGAATTTCAACAGTTGCCTCAGGTTCTCCTTGAACTGAAATGCTGATGCGATCTCCAGTCCTCAATTTATATCCTGAAGGATCTTTCATAATCGATGGATCTGTACTGTATTTAGACTGAGCACAAAGAAAAATATTGAAGAAATTAATCACAAAGACCATGTAAATAGTTTTATGGATTTTGTTAAATCTCATTAATCTAAAATCTTCCAGTTACATCAGCCCGCAAAATGTGCCTGCCATAATTTTCCTTTGATCGATCAACAAATGAGTAATCATAACCAGCAGTTGCAGAAACTCTTTCAGAAATTTGTTTCATTATATTAAAACCTAAGCCATATTGATTCAAGGAAGTGGAGTCACGGGCAGATACAGCCCCATCACCAGACGGAGGGTATGTATAATTTACATTTCCGGCAGAAAGGTATGCTTGAGCAGTGAGGTCTTCCATTAATCGATGATCAGCACTAATTCGCGTCATTGTGCTAAAAGTCGAAAAACCCTGAGCCGATGGAGAAAATGCTCGATTTATATTTAGTCCAAAAGATGTTTTGGAATTTAATTTCCAATTAACACCAATTGAGGTTATTAAGTTACTTTGCTTAGAAACAAGGTCATTATCGAACTTTTGAACAGAAAAACCTACCCTTGCATTTCCAGACAATTTTGATGAATAATCACCTTGTGCTCCAATTGACACAGAATGAGACTTACTGTCGGTTAATGTTGAAGACCCATCTTGATCATCTTTTGTTCTCGTAAAAGTATAATCTGTGTAAAAATCTAGTTTCTCAGAATAAATGTAAAATGCTTGTGCCGAAAGAGGTAAAGTTGAAATATCTTGGTAGACTCGAGTTTGTGTTGCCCCGGTTTGATAGTGTTTAAGATTATATGATGTTCCCCCACCGACTCCAAATTTTGGACTGTGGTTATATCTTACATTAGCACTAGCAGCAAAGAAAGTGTAAGATATTAAATCTTGTTCGAGCACACTAGCTCCAACATTTTGACCTAAATCAAATGTTGCATCAAATCGTATTTTGGCATTGTTGGAGACTCGTTTTTGCTTGGATAAAGTTTCATCAAAATCAATAGAAAAGGTTGTGATTGGTTGGGTATAACTTTTATCGTCATTTTTGATATACTGAACTAGATCAACCCCAGCAGTACCGGTAAATGAAAACCATTTAAGTTTCTTGGAAAAATGTAAAGCTGGTGAAAAACGAATAATAAAATCATCTTCACTTTTAAGTTCATTTGCTGCAATCAATGAACTGCTAGATGACTTTGCACCCTGAAATGAATCTGAAGAGATACCAAATACTCTAGAATCGTATTCGCCGCCTAAAGTCGCAGTGGCTTGGATTTTACCAAGCTTTCCTTCAACCAAACCGAAGCATTCAGTAAATGATGACCCAAGAAGGTAAATTATTATTATACTAATATAACAAATATGAGTAATTTGGAGCATTTTAAATTAGTAAACAGAGGTCATTTGAATCGATTATTGAAATATTGTCAATATATTCATAATCTTAAAGGTAGTATAAATATCTAATACATAATTCTTGAATATATTTACAATAAAATTACTTATTGTTCTACTGATACTAGTTTCTTGGGCAAAAGCAGGGTTAGCTGGTGATTGGATTTTACATACAGTAAACATACTTGTTTTGATTTCATTGTTATCTTTTTTTAAATCCAATGAAAAAGTATCGTTTCGTTTTCTAATAATTCTGCCTGTAGTCTTACTTTGCTTGCAGTTTGTTCTTTCCTACTCAAATCCTTCATATGATATATTAAAAGAGTCTGAATGGTCTAATTTAAATATTGAAAGATTTTTTACTCAAGAAACAGACATTGAAAAGATTATTATGACTTCTGAAGTCTTTCAAGATATTAAATATATATCACAACAAAACCCAGAACTGGCACATGCAATTTTTTTTGACTTCAAAAATCGGTTTTTTGACAGATATCCAAAAGATAAAGGAACTGTTTCAAAACTGATTTTAGAATATGAAAATCTCATTAAGGTCAATTCTAATTTGTATATACCCTCATCTGCTTTGAGTAACAAAAGTTTATACACCTCTTTCTTTCATAAAATTTGTCAAGTCTTGATAGGGATAATTCTTTTTTTAAATATTAAAAAAAGAAAAACTGTCAGAACTATTTTCCTAGTAATTTCTGCCAATATAGGTATTCTTGCATTTGTTGGTATAATTCAAAAATTGAATTACGTACCATCTGATAATAAACTAGAAATATTTGGCATATGGGATACCCCAGAACCACGATACTTTTTCTCAAGTTTTACCTATAAAAATCATTGGTGTGCATTCGCTCTTTTAGGTTTTTGCTCAAGCTTTGGACTTTTATTAGATAATTACAGAAGATTTGGTTGGTTATTTACTAGGAAAGTTTCAAGCCTAATTTTGTTTCTTACTTTACTTTCAATTTTGATTTCAATTCCGCTATCAGGTTCGAGATCAGGGATATTTTTGATGCTTATTTCTGTCACTGTATGTTTAACAATGATATTTACATTTTTTAAAATTTTTTCGCTTAAAAGCTTAAGCATTTTTTTAATCACATTTATGACAGGAATTTTTTTATTACATAATTTAATTAGTAAAATAAGCTCTGATACCACTAAAGAAATGACAAATAATTTCAAAATACAATTCGAAGATATCAAAAAGGGGAAACCACCTCTAAGAATTTTATTATGGAATGATTTACTGTCGCAGATTAAGGGTAAACCTATATTTGGTTATGGGTTCAATTCCTACAGGATTATAAATCCAATTTATCAGTCTTATGAAGTTAGAAAAATAAGAAGGGCAGGAATTCAAGCTGCACATCAAAAATATACTCCTCTCGTTGGTTTTGCACACAATGACTGGTTGGAAAAGTTATCTGAATTTGGGATAATCGGACTTGTGCTTGCATGCCCTTATTTATATTTTATTTTCAGAATATTTTTTAAATCTAATTCCTTATTTGCTAAATTTTTATTAATCGGGGTTATTGTTTTTTTACTTTTTGCTTTTGTTGATTTCCCTAGTCAAACTCCAGCATGCCTTATGATGTTTTCAACATTTGTTGGTGCCGCTCTAAAATATGCTATTCTAACCGAAAAAAAATTGGCAATGCAATTAGGTTGAATTATTTTTAATCTAATTGTAAGTTTAAATTTTAGATTACCAATGCCCTACTTATTAGTCATCAGAAAGCCACTACTTCTGACTTTATTTTCAGTCTTTTACTTCAGCTTTTTTATTACGCTAAAAGCGAATATGAATAAAGCGCTAGTCGAATCAACAATCTTAATTAATTTGCAAGAAATTCGTGGAACTAAAATTAATAGCACTAAGAAAAACCAACGAAGACTGAGTCAAGGGGCTAGCACCTCTATACAAAACGCTGTTGAACAAAGCAAAGCTTTACTTCCAGATTTATTACCCCTTACTAATTCACTGACAAATACTTTTTCAAATTTAGGGAATGAAAGTTTATTGGAAGCAGTAGAATTCGCCGTCAATTATTTAGCACAAAACAAAGTCAATTTCACCCTTTCAGACACAGATCTTTTAGCTGGAATTAATTCTGTTCTAATTTCTTTCATGCGAGCTTCCGAAGCAAAAGGTGATAATCTCGCAAATACCATTATCCAATTACCACAAATTGTTTTCTCAAACTTGATTCCAGAAAAAGTTAAGTCATGGAATGGAAGCATACCAGTCTGGTCAAGAGACTTGTCACAAATCCTCATAAATTCTATTGATAAAGCGAAAATAACAACAGATCCTGAAGTCCTTCAAAAGACTGTTGCTAAAAGCTCAGTTGCAGCACTTTTAAAAATATTAAGCGAATCTACAATCACTGCTATTGGTTTTTCTCCTCTTATAACTAATGTCGAAGCAACCAGGGGGGTTAAAAACGATGAGATGCTTTTTGACGGTGTACCAAATTTCATGAAATTTGATCCTGAAAAGGCACGCTTCCTTGAATTTGCCGCGAAAGGCTTATCAGATGGATTATTTACCAATACCGACGGAGCTTTGTCAGAACAAAACATTCGGAATTACTCAAAAACTCTTGGTTCAGGAATAATGGAAGGAACAGTTGAATTTATTTCTGGCCTCCCTGGTGATAACACATTATTTACTTATGAAATTACCAAAGCTCTTTCAACTGGATTGACTCTGGGTGCTGTATATAACACTTCAAGTAATGAGGAAAGTCGTAATTTATTTTTACCTGAAACTACTGCAGAAGTGCTCTCTCAAGAAATTGCGTTTTCTGCTATTTCATCATCCTTAGACCAAGGAAGTGCCCTAAAATTAAATCGTCTTGCCGAATCAGTTTCTTTTGGCACCGCGATGGGTGCACAATTGGCAAGCGTCCTCGATAAGACTTGGGAATACGAAGACGGGTGGGAAATTTATGCAAGAAATTCTCTCGCAAAAGCCACTGCTAAAGGGAGTGCTAATGGAGCAATCAACGCTGCTAGCAAATATATAGAAAACGATCCAACTATCGAAGATACTAACAATAAAACTACCCGAAGAGAAATATTGGATGTTGCTAGCGGTTCAGCTCTTGGTTCCTTAATTGGAAATACTGGGCTTGCTGTTTATTACCCCACAATAATGCAACCGATTATCAACTACTCAGCCCAAGGGGCAACTTCTGGTGGTATAACTGCTGATAATTTATCTATGGTAGACAAACCTAAAGGTGTCACTGAGGAATTTGAAATTGAGATTGCAAGAGCACTAGCACACGGTGCTGCAAACGGAGCTATTTTTCAAATAGTTGGACTTAAAAATGAATCAATGCCAGATAAAAGAACATATGATTTTGAAACAATTTCCGCAGCAGAAGCGGTTAGCTATGGATCTACCTATGGTGCTATTACTGGTGGAATCAAATCCGGAGAAGACGGATTAATTATAAAACAGGCTATTTATCAAGGTACCTCAGAAGGAGCAACCGCGGGGGCCTCTCTAGCACTAGGTTATGACGCGAGTGTTGCAGACTTAGTTGAATTAAAATCTTCAATCGCCATAAAAGCAGCTATTAAAAAGAATAACGATGAAGCTGCAATTAAAGCTAATAGTACTATGGCCGTGAAGACTATTCAAACAAGTTCACAAGATATGCTATTGTTAATGAGAAAGTTTAACATTAACCCCCTTTACACAAATCCAACCCGAATTTTTTCGAATCCAGATGCTGTAGATGAAGAGGCACTGCCATTTAAAGAAAAATTTCCGATTGCCTCACCTATTTAAAATTTGTGATATAATTAAAATATATTTTGGTATTAATTAGGCTTAAGAACATTGATTTTTAAATCGTATCCTTTTTTCTCGCGATTAAATTACGAAGGGCTATTAATAGCTCACTATGACAGATTCGAACTCAGATATTGGTCTAATCGGTTTAGCCGTGATGGGACAAAATTTAGCACTTAACATAGCTGATCACGGTTTCAAAATTTCCGTTTTTAATAGAACATTTTCTAAAACCCAAAACTTTCTCGATAAGTTACATAATAATGTTCCTAATTTAACCGGGTATCAAACTTTAAAATCTTTTGTTGCATCCTTAAAACAACCAAAAAAGATTATCGTCATGGTCCAGGCTGGGTATGCAACAGACGCAGTCATAAAATCTTTGATTCCCCTCCTTGAAAAAGGGGATATTATTATAGATGGGGGCAATGCCAAATGGACAGACACCATTACAAGAGAGAAAATTCTCAAAGAAAAAGGCCTTCTATTTGTAGGCTCTGGAGTAAGCGGTGGAGAAGAAGGGGCAAGATTTGGTCCATCTCTGATGCCAGGTGGTTCGAGGGAAGCTTGGTCTTTAATAAAACCAATTTGGGATTCAATATCCGCAAAAGTAGATCCTAAAACCGGAAAACCCCTAAGTGGTGCATCTCCAGGAAATCCAATTAGTGGAGGCGAACCTTGTTCTGCATTCATTGGAAATGATGGTGCTGGGCATTATGTCAAAATGGTTCATAACGGAATTGAATATGGAGACATGCAAATGATATGCGAAGCATACCACTTAATGAATTCGGTTGTAGGATTGGAGCCCAATGAAATTGGGGATATTTTTAATAATTGGAACCAAGGTGAATTAGATTCATTTTTAATTGAAATAACCGGTGATATTCTCAAACAAAAGGATCCAAGAACTCAAAAGCCTTTTGTTGACATAGTATTGGATGCAGCAGGTCAAAAGGGAACTGGCAAATGGACCTCAGTTAATGCATTGGATATGGGAGTACCTGCACCTACTGTTTCTGAAGCTGTTTTTGCAAGATGCTTGAGTGCAATTAAGAAACAAAGAGTTGAAGCATCGAAAATATTACTAGGTCCAAGGGTGGAAAAGTGTAATATTAATAAAGATGAACTGATTGCCGCAATTCGAGATGCCTTATACTGTTCTAAAATTTGTTCCTATGCTCAAGGATTTCAACTAATGAGAGAAGCACAGTCAGAATATGATTGGTCTTTAAATTTTGGGGAAATTGCAAAAATATGGCGTGGTGGATGTATCATTCGTGCAGCTTTTCTACAGAAAATATCTGACGCTTTTGAAGGTAAACCTAATTTAGCCAACCTTCTGCTTGATGAATATTTCCAAAAAACGATTAATCAATATCAATCTAATTGGAGAAAGGTAATAGGTATCGCAGTCGATCATGGTATTTCAATTCCAACTTTCTCATCTGCTTTATCCTATTATGATGGATATCGCTCTACGAGACTACCTCAGAATCTTTTACAAGCACAGCGGGATTATTTCGGTGCCCATACTTACGAAAGAACAGATGAAGAAAGGGGTAAATTTTTCCATATAGACTGGCTTCATCCAAATCGTCCGGAACAAAAAAAATAGAATTTCATAATTCTAATAGTTTTGAATGTTTCCTGTATATATTCATCAATTCATTGTAATCCGCATCCTTTGTTTCAGAATGAATTAAATAATCAAATTGATCATGAAGTGTCATTTCATTTTTTGCAGTTTTTAAGCGTTTCTCTATTTCCTGTTCAGAGTCTTTCCCTCTAAGATTCAATCTTGTCCTTAAATCATTAAGGTTTTTGGGCATTACAAAAACACTTATTATTTGATTCTTTAATAAATTTGATTTTGATTCCAGTTTTTTAAATGAGGATGCTCCCTGAACATCAATGTTTAAAAGGGCATCATGCTTACTTTCTAAAAGTTTTAGAACTGAACTCTTTAAGCTACCATAAAAGTTGTTATGAACCTCCGCATATTCAAGAAATTCATTGTTATTTTTAAGATCTTCAAATTCTAAAATTGATTTGAAAATATAATCCACATTATTAACTTCTCCCTTTCTGGGATTTCTAGTTGTAACGGTAACTACGCGTGATAAAACCGGTTTAAAGTTGAGAATAAGTCGATCACACAGTGTAGTTTTACCTACTCCGGCAGGACCAGAAATCACCAAGGTAATTCCTTGCATATAAACTCAATAAGTAAAAGAGACACCAGCCAGTACAAAAGAATATACTATTAGGGAAAACCCTAATGTTTTTGATCGCTTCGCATTCTGATAAAGCCAATCTAAAGAATCTCTCATTCGATAGGGCCAAGCACCAAAATATAGAGCAGCAAAAATCATTAAGTAAATGATTGAAACTAAAAATAATCGTGATTGAGGTTCCTGTAAAAAAGCAGCATCTAAGGCTAATCTTGAGTAGAAAAGTATAATTATGGAGGCGGCACGCACTGCAAGAAAATCATTTATAAAAAAATATGAAGCTACCGCAATAAACACACCAATTACACCAATCATAAATTTATACTCACCAAAATCTGCTTCTCCCAAATTTTGAACATGATGAGACAAAAACCAAAATAGTCCGATGATTAGAAATATTACAGCACACATATCTGATCTGATTAAAGTACGAATAATTTCTTCAATCTTTGAAGATTTAGAAATCAGTACTAAACCCACCAATAATAGCAATACTGAAGTAGTAAATGTAAAAAAAAATAAATTCATTTTTGAAAGATACTTCCAGATAATGTGGTCGAAGTTACATCCTTAATTAAGACATTTTTTAATTGTCCAGTGCTTTTTTGCGATCCCTCGAAAACTACTCTGCGATTGCAACGAGTACGGCCAAGCATCATGTTATGTCCTTTTTTAGCTTTTCCTTCTACCAGTACTTCAAACTTCCGGTTTAAACTTAACAAATTAGCTGAATAAGATTGTCTTTCGAGTAATTTAAGTAATTCTTGGTTTCTTTTTTCTTTTGTCTCTTTGGATACAGAATCTCCTAATCCGACTGCTTGCGTTCCTGATCTTTCGCTGTACTTAAATATAAAAGCCATTTCAAAACCAGCTTCCTTGAATGCAGACTTTGTTAACAAATAATCTTGTTCAGTTTCTCCCGGAAAACCCAAAATCAAATCCGTACTCAATCTCATATCAGGATGGGTCAATCTAAGCTTTTTCGAAATTTCCAAAAAACGTTTTCTTGAATAAGGACGTTTCATAGATTTTAAAATTTTATCTGATCCACTTTGCATTGGTAAATGAGCATATTCACAAAGTTTTGGAAGAGTTTTGTAACTTTCAATTAAATCGTCTCCAAAGCTTGTGGGATGTGGAGAAGTAAAGCGGATTCGATATAATCCTTCAATTTCATTAAGTTTTTCTAGTAGTTGAACAAAGGGAGATTTACCATTTAATCTAGGTAAAGATCCTCTACCATATGCATTTACAATTTGCCCTAATAAAGTAACTTCACGAACACCTCTTTCAACCAATTTTTCAACCTCATCCACGATACTAGAAATACTTCTGTACCTTTCCTTTCCTCTTGTTTTAGGAACAATGCAGAATGAACATTTCATATTACAACCCTGCATTATTGAAACAAAAGCTGTGACCTTCTTTTCTTTGGTTTCTAAATGTTCATTAATCTTGTCCTGAGAAGATTCTTCTTCAGCTACATCTAAAATTCTTGAAGGCCGATAATCTTCATTACTTGTGATTTGATCTAAATATTCGGGTATTCTATGAAATTTTTGAGTTCCGATAACAAGATCTAAATCAGGAAGTAAATCTAATAGTTCTTCTCCGCGATTTTGAGCCATACAGCCTATAATGCCAAAAAGGAATGGTTGATTTTTTTTCTTTCGTTTAGTCAAATGACCAGCTTTACCAATGGCTTTTTGTTCTGCCTGATCTCTCACACTACAGGTATTTAAAAGAACGACATCAGCCAATTCTTCATTTTGTACGATTTCATAACCTCGGGATTGTAACTTGAATGCAACTGCTTCAGAGTCCCTTTCATTCATTTGACAACCATAAGTCTTTAAAAATACCCGATTCATGAAAGAAAATATTTTATATTTTGCTTTAGATTGGTCAATCTATAACATATTGATAAATCTCATTAATATTTTGTATAATGGGAAATTTTGATTTTGTTAAAAGTTGAGTTGAATTGTGTCCGTTGCTAAACAGTAAACAGTCGATACCTAGTGATTCAGCAACTTCAGAATCATGCAATGTATCCCCAACCATTAATATTTTGGAGGAATCTGTTCTTAAATTTCTTAAGTGATTGAAAGAAATCTCAATTTTACCTTTAGCCAAAATATTCTCGACTCCTGAAATAATTTGAAAGAAGTGTTTCAATTTAAAATGGGCAACAAAAGAATTAAGGTCTGATTGCATACCAGCGGATAAGACTGAGTGGCCAACTCCTAAATTCTGAAGTTTATTTAAATTGTTATTAACTCCATTTTGCAGATCACAATTAATGAATAGCTTTTTATAATTATGAATAAATTCTTTTGATATTTTAGAGTAATTAACCGAATCACAAGGCAATCCAAGTAAAGAATAATAAGATTTTACAGGAAATTGGAAATTATTTTTATAAAAATTAAGATCAACTCTCTTCAAACCGTATAAATCTAGAAAAGAATTTACTAAATCTACACAAAGTTGAGCATCATCAATAATGGTTCCATTCCAATCCCAAATTATGTGAGAATAATTTAATTTCATCCTAAAGTTCATTTACAAGGTGTACCCTACCCTTCTCGTTGGGATTATTTATCTTCAACAAATATAACGGTATGTAATTGATTTTAAGAAAAAAGAAATTTTAATGGAAACTGCTTGATTCTAACAAACATAAAATCATTGTTAATGTTTAACTTTTAAATTATGCCGAAAAATACTACTGAGAAAAAGAAAGACAAAAATCCAGATCTTGAATTAGCATTTCAAGGAATTAATAAAAAGTACGGAGAAGGTGCCCTGATGAGGCTTGGTGATGCAACTAAAATGAATGTTTCTGTACTTTCAACTGGTTCATTAGCAATTGACCTTTCATTAGGTGCAGGAGGCTTGCCAAGAGGAAGAATCGTTGAAATTTATGGCCCAGAATCCTCCGGTAAAACAACTTTCTGTCTCAGTGTTATTGCTGAAGCTCAAAGAAATGGAGGAAATGCTGTTTTCGTGGATGTAGAACATGCCCTTGATCCGAGGTACGCTAAAATTGTTGGAGTTGATTTAGACAATTTAATGGTGTCACAACCTGAAAGCGGTGAAGATGCTTTGAATATAACTGAAACATTAATAAGATCTGGAGCTATTGATGTCATCGTGCTAGATTCAGTTGCAGCATTGGTTTCAAGACAGGAATTAGATGGACAGATGGGTGATACAACAGTTGGACTACAAGCAAGGATGATGAGTCAAGCAATGAGAAGATTGACTGCTGCGATCTCTAAAACGAACTGTGTCTGTATATTCACAAATCAAATTCGTGAAAAAATTGGCGTTATGTTTGGCAGTCCTGAAACAACGCCTGGAGGGAGAGCTTTAAAATTCTTTTGCTCGATCAGAATGGACATACGTAGAATCGGACAGATCAAAGAGGCAAACGGAACAGTTACAGGTAATAGAACTAGACTAAAGATAGTGAAAAATAAAATAGCTCCACCGTTCACAGCTTGCGAATTTGATATTATGTACAATGAAGGAATTTCAAGAACTGGCTCAGTGCTAGACCTCGGAATTGAACATGGTATCCTATCGAAAAAAGGAGCATGGATATCATACAATGGGGATTTGATCGGACAAGGTCGGGAAGCCGCTAAACTAGCCTTATCAGAAAATCAACCTCTCATGAAAGAGATTACTACTGCAATTCTTGAAAAGGCAGAAGTTACGGTTGGTTCTGTACTTGCACAGAGTACAGATGATGACTGATAATTTATCTAAGATACTGTGTATCATAATGATACGATAGCTTCTTTAGCTACACCGGCTAAAGAATCCGCTCTAGGTATAATTAGGGTTAGTGGCCGGAACTGCCAGCTATTGTGTAATGAAATATTTGGTGCCCCCTCCCCTGCCCCAAGAAAATCAAATTTGGGTAACTATGTTTCAACAAAAAAAGAACATATTGATCAAGTAATTTTCGTTTATTACGCAGATAGTAAATCCTTCACGGGAGAAGAGATGATAGAAATCACATTTCATGGAAATATAATTATTGCGAATATGATCCTAGAAGATTTGATCAGAAGAAATTGCAGACTAGCCGAACCTGGTGAATACACTAAGAGAGCTTTTCTCAATGGTAAAATAGATTTAACACAAGCTGAATCCATTGCTGAAATAATTACAGCAAAAAGTGATGCTCAATTAAAAGTTGCGAAAAAAAAACTTTCCGGTTCGCTTGGTAAAGTTTTAAAAAAAATACAAGACAGTACTCTTGAAATTCAATCTCAACTTGAAGCGTCAATTGATTTTCCCGAAGATGACATATCCGACCCAGATTACTCAAAGTTAATCAACAAACTAGGTGACTTAATTCGACAAATTGATGATCTTGTTCGTAATCACTCATTACAAAAGAAAATTTCTAATGCAATAAAAGTTACACTTATCGGACCTCCTAATGCAGGTAAAAGTAGTTTGTTTAATAAATTACTTTCAGAAGAAAGATCTATTGTAAGTGATCTTCCAGGTACAACAAGAGATTATGTATCTAAAGAAATTTTTCTGAGCGGATATCTAATTGAACTCATTGATACTGCGGGAATAAGAGAATCATCAGATAAGATTGAAATGCTGGGTATTGAGAATACAAAAAGGAACATAAACGATTCCGACATTGCCTTCATAGTTATTGATATCACAGTCCCCTACCCTATTGAATTTATAAATCAAATCACGAGCGAATATCCTAAAAACAACTTTATATTAATTAGAAACAAAACGGATTTAAACAGATCAACGAAACTACCTGATCCTTTATTCAAAGGAAAAACAATTAATACTTCTATATATTCAGAAGCATGTACTGCAGAATTAAAGAGAGAATTAAACAAATACATCAATGAAAACATTAAACAAAATCTTTCAGATCACATAGTTGTAAATAAAAGACAATTTCAACTTCTTAATGAATGTAGAATCCATCTTTCAGAAGCAGTGCAATTTATGATTTCTGGTAAAAATGAAGAAATTGTTCTGCAGGAACTCAAGCTTGGATTAGAATTTCTTAACCAAATTGTTGGAATTAAAACAAATGAAGATATGCTAGACAAGCTATTCAATAGTTTTTGCATCGGTAAATAATGAAAATAAAAAACTCTAACCCAAACGATCCCTATGATGTGATTGTCTGTGGTGCTGGTCATGCAGGCTGTGAATCTGCACTCGCTGCCGCAAGAAATGGCTCCTCTGTTCTTATCCTTACAGGAAACTTAGACACAGTTGCTCAAATGAGCTGCAATCCAGCAATCGGCGGTCAGGCAAAAGGACAAATAGTGCGTGAAATTGATTCTCTTGGTGGTGAAATGGCCTTAAACACTGACTTTACTGCAATACAATATAAATTGCTTAATTCCTCCAAAGGACCTGCCGTTCAGGCTCCACGAGCTCAATGCGACAAAAAGCAGTATCAATTCAGAATGAAACATGTGCTAGAATTAGAGGATAATATTACATTATTTCAGTCAATTGTTGATGGACTAATTATCAAAAATGAAAAATGTATTGGAGTAAAAACTAGTCTCGGACTAGACTTTTTTAGCCATACAGTGATTGTAACAACAGGCACATTCCTTAGGGCATTGATGCATGTTGGTGAAAATAAATTAGAAGGCGGAAGAATGGGCGACCATAATGCAAAAGGACTTTCCGTTGACTTTCAGAAAATTGGTATTGAACTTGGGAGATTTAAAACCGGAACTCCGCCTAGAATACTAGGCTCTAGTATTGATTTCAATGAAACAAACGAGCAGCTCGGTGATCGAATTCCCACAAGATTTACCTTTACAGACACAAGAACAAAAGAAGAACTGTTCCACATGGAACACAAAACAAAAACGTTCCATGAGGAACACTCATTCGGTCACCGAGAACAGGTTAAATGCTTCACCACTAGAACAACAAAACATACTTCAGAAATAATTAACGAGAACCTTCACTTGTCACCTCTATACAGCGGTGAAATCTGTGGCACTGGTCCCAGGTACTGCCCAAGCATTGAGGACAAAATTGTTAAATTTGCAGACAAGGAAAGTCATCTAATACATCTAGAGCCGGAAGGTAAAACAACAGATGAATGGTACATCAACGGTCTTTCGACGAGTCTTCCGTTTGATGTTCAAAATCAAATATTGACAACCATACCCGGACTTGCAAACACCACAATAATAAGACCAGCTTATGCAGTAGAATATGATTATGCTATTCCTACACAATTAAAAAGGACACTTGAATCAACAAAACTTGAATTTCTTTTTTTTGCAGGTCAAATAAATGGCACATCAGGTTATGAAGAAGCAGCCGCTCAAGGACTAATAGCGGGTATCAACGCATCGCAGAAGGCTAAGGGGGAAGATTTACTTACAATAGAGCGGGGGGACGGATATATTGGAGTCCTAATTGATGATCTTGTCACAAAAGGAACGACAGAACCCTACAGAATGTTTACCAGCAGAGCGGAATACAGACTACTTTTCAACCACACAAGTGCGGAACTTAGATATATCAACAAGACTGATACATTAAATATTCTTAGCTCGGCCCGAAGAGAAGCAATAAAAAGCAAACAGCAAACCATTTCAAATTGGAAAAAAATTGCACATAAAGAAAGAGACGCCAAAGGATATACTTTAGCAGAATTAATAAAAAGGAATGATAATTTTGAATTTCTTCCAGTTCAATTTCATGATCTACATCATGAGTGTAAAAGTGAAATAATATATCAAATCAAATATGAAGGTTACCTAACCCGAGAACTCAGAAGTATAGAAAAGTTAAAAGATTTTGAAAAAATAAAAATTCCATTGGACTTCAACTACCTAAACACACCTGGGCTAAGGAAGGAAAGTGTCGAAAAACTATCTAACATCAAACCAGAAACTTTAGCACAAGCAAACAGAATATCTGGAGTTAACCCGTCAGATTTAAATGTACTTATGGTAATGTTAAAAAAAAGAAATCAATAAAATTAATGGACTATTTTTTAAAAAAATATACCAGCCCAAAAGATCGAGAGGGTAGGGTAAAGGATTTTTTTGATGAATTACAAAAAAAATACACTAAAAGGGATTTCGAGATTGAATTAGAGATCGGTTGTGGACACGGACATTGGATAAATGCATATTCTGAATCATTTCCAGAGAAGATCTGTATTGGTATTGACCTAATCACCAAAAGAATATTTAAATCTAATCTAAAAAAAGAGAAATGTAAAAATAACAATCTATCTTTTCTAAAAACCAGTGCAACTGACTTTTTAGATTATAAACCTAAATGCCTTAAAATCTCTAAAACCTTTATTTTTTTCCCTGACCCATGGCCAAAAAAAAAGCATCATAAAAGAAGACTCATTCAATTTTCTTTTCTTGAGACTCTATGGTCGCATTCCACTAATAATAGCCAATTATTTTTCCGATCGGATCATGACGAATATTTCAAGTGGAGCAAAAATTTATTTGAAATGTCGAAACACTGGGAATTAGAAAATATTGATCTCCCTTTTGAGCATGAAAGTTATTTTCAAAAGTTGCTTCCTGATTTCAAAAGTTTCTCTGCAAAAACTTTATAAGCCTTACTTATGAGGCGTTAATCAAAATTAGATTAAATTACTGATAAATAATGAGTGCGAAGGAAATAATTATTTTTATCATACATTGTTCGTAAATCAATATTGACCTATGTTAATCTCTACTTATATTATGTGACACTCTGAGAACCTTAATTCATTTTTTCCTCCTTTTAATAACCACATTAAACCTTACAGCTGCTGGGAAGGATGGCGTAAGCTTAACAGCAGAAAAAGCTTTCGAAATTTTAGGGATTCCCATAACCAACTCTATGATAACAAGTTGGGCGATTTCTCTTTTAATTATTTTAGTCGTTCGCCTTCTTGTTGGTAAAACGTCTTTAGTGCCAAGTAAAGGTCAACTTTTTGTTGAATCTATAGTGGGCGGTCTTCGTAGTATCGTTGAACCCATTGTCGGTCGTAAATTATTTTTTCCATCCTTTTGGCTACTTAGTGGATTATTTATTTTTATTTTGATTCAAAATTGGAGTGGTTTATTACCTGGAGTCGGGTCGATTGGATATTATGATGAGAATGGAAAGTATACATCGCTCATTAGACCTGGTAATGCTGATTTAAATATGACTTTAGCGCTTGCCGCTGTAGCAAATATTGCTTGGCTTTATTTCATTTTTAAATTCGAAGGACTCAAGAGCATTATGGTCCACATTTTTGGAAATAAAGCAGACAAAAATGAAGTTGGTTTATATACTTTTATCGGACTCATTCCAATCTTCTTTGCAGTGGGTATTATTGAAGTAATTTCCATTTTGTTCAGACCAATTTCTCTCAGCTTTAGATTGTTCGGAAATGTGTATGGAGGTGAAAACCTATTGCATAAAATGTTTACTATAGCTCCCGGGTTTGAATGGATTGTTCCAATTCCTTTTTATTTCATGGAAATTTTAATTGGTCTCGTTCAAGCTCTTGTGTTTATGTTGCTAATCTCCGTTTTCATCGGATTGATGTGCAATCATGGAAATGAACATCATTAATCTTTAAGATCGTGACTATGCATCGACAGTAGGCGATCAACAATACATAACTTAACCAAATTAAAATATGATAGAAATACTAGCACAAGCAACTGATCAAGTCACGCAAGCCGCCTCACAGGAAGGTGGAATAACTGGTAGCATCCAAGGTGGTCTTGGCTGTCTCGGTGCTGCCATTGGGGTTGGTATCGTCGGTATGAAGGGAGCTGAAGCCGTTGGAAGGAATCCTGATGCGTCGGGAGCTATCCTTGTTCAGTCCATCATCGGCATGGCTCTTGCAGAAGCAGTAGCTTTTTATTCCCTATTTTTGTAATAGTAATACTGCTCATTTCTTCTCATGATCACTTTAGCCAGTCTAGCGAATACGGGTGAAAAAATTATTAACCAGTTCGGTATCGATTATCCGCTATTCATCGCTCAATGCATCAACTTTGCAATTGTAGCACTAGCTATATGGTTTTTCGCGTTCAGAAAGATTCTTTCAACAATTAAAGATCGCGAGAAACAAATCGCTGATTCTTTAAAGAATGCTGACAAAATTAAACTTGAACTTGAGGAAACTGAGAAAAAACAAAGTGAAACTCTTCAGGAGGCCTCCATTGAAGCAAAGAAAACTGTCTCGATTGCACAAGAGCAAGCAAAGACCATAATAGAATCACAAAAGGAGGAAGCTAGGAAACAAGCTGAAGATATAATTGCAAAAGCCAAGGCTTCCACCGAGTTGGAAAGGCAGCGTGTATTGAAAGATGCCAGAGATGAAATTGCTTCACTTGTTGTTCTCGCCACTAGCAAAGTCCTACATAGGGAATTGGGTGAAGATGAAAAATCGCGTTTTGCTGAGGCTGCTGCAAGAGAAATTAATTTATCTTCAGAAAACAACCATGGCTTCTAATTCCAAAGATTCGAAAGTCGCTCGAATTCTTTTAATCGAGTCTACCGGTGCAGATGGAAGAATTGACATTGATAAGGTTAAGTATGTTTTACAAGAACTTCGTAAACTTCCCAGGACAAAATCCATGCCTATTTTGCGAAAATACCAAAAATTAGTTAAAGAAAGGGAAAAATCGTATCAGTGTCTGATTGAAAAAGCTCACTCTAGTGACAACTCAACATTCTCCGAAATTCTCCTTCAGCATCTTCCTCAAGCAGAACCTGATTATACCGAATTAGTAACCTCTACTAACCATTCATTAATTGCTGGTTTTAAATTACGACTTGGAGACGATGTATACGAAGATTCAATTTCAAGCCGTTTAAATCGTCTAAAAAATTCTCTTATATAACTTAACAAACTATGAGTTCAATAACCGATTTGATTCGAAAAGAAATTGAAGATCTTTCTACTGATCCTACTCTCACTAATGTAGGAACCATCACAACATTAGCAGACGGTGTTGCCAGAGTAGAAGGTCTTTCCAATGTGATGTACAATGAAATGGTAGAGTTTCCAAATAATGTTTTGGGAATTGCTCTTAACCTTGAAGAAGATTCAATAGGCTGCGTTGTTCTTGGCGAAACAAGTGATTTAAAAGAAGGTGATGAAGTTAAAACAACCGGTAAACTTTTGTCTGTTCCTGTCGGGAAAGCTTTACTCGGCAGGGTAGTGGATGCTGTTGGTCGTCCAATCGATGAAAATGGGCCTATTGATTCTGATATTACTTTCCCAGTTGAAAGAATTGCACCTGGCATTATACCAAGAAAATCTGTTTCACAACCCCTTCAAACTGGTATCATGGCAGTTGATTCGATGATCCCTATTGGAAGAGGTCAGAGAGAATTAATTATTGGTGACAGATCTACTGGTAAAACGACTATCGCTATCGATACAATCATTAATCAAGCCAAGATAAATAAAAAAGGTGCTGAATCCAGAGATGAAGATTTTAGACCTGTTTACTGCATCTATGTTGCCGTTGGCCAGAAAAACTCCAATATTGCTAGAACAATTAAGGTTTTAGAAGAAACCGGAGCAATGGAATATGTGACCATCGTTTCCGCACCTGCTGCTGATAATCCTGCAAACCAATACCTTGCTCCTTATGCCGGATGTGCAATTGGTGAATGGTTCATGGAAAATGGTATGGATGCACTTATCGTATATGACGATCTATCCAAACATGCAGTCGCGTACAGACAAATTTCACTCATTCTCAAAAGACCTTCCGGGCGAGAAGCCTATCCTGGCGATGTTTTCTATTTACACTCAAGACTACTCGAGAGATCAGCACGTTTAAATGAGGAAAATGGAAACGGTTCCCTAACCGCACTGCCAATTATTGAAACCCAAATGGGAGATGTATCTGGATATATTCCAACTAATGTTATTTCAATAACAGATGGTCAAATTTTCCTTGAAACCGATTTATTTAATAAAGGAATCAGACCAGCTGTATCTGTTGGTCTATCAGTCTCACGAGTCGGTTCAGCGGCACAAATAAAAGCTTACAAAAAAGTTGCCGGAAAAGTAAAACTTGAGCTTGCACAGTTTAGAGAACTAGCTGCTTTTTCTCAATTTGAATCTGATTTGGATGCTGCAACAAAAGCACGACTTGATAGGGGTGCTCGCATCGTTGAAATGTTTAAACAAACTGCCTACAACCCAATTCCTGTCGAAATTCAGACAGCCATAATGTGGGCTATGCAAAACGATTTCTTTGATTCAATCGAAGTTTCCCAAATTTCTTCATCAGTAGAAAGTCTTAAAGAATATCTCACAACCCAAGGTACAGAAGTGTGCAAAGAAATCTATTCAATTGGAAAGCTTGAATCAGATACAGAAGATAAGCTTCGCTCCACATTGGAAGACTGGAAAAGAACGCAGGGTTAATCGAGTTTAAATACACATGGCAAATACTCGCGACATACGAATAAGAATAAAGGGGGTAAAAAATACCCGACAGATTACTCGGGCAATGCAAATGGTTGCTACTTCCAAAATGAAGAAGGCCCAAGACTCAGCAAAATCTGGTCGGCCGTATGCAATGTTGCTTGCCGATATTATTGGAACCATAGCTAATGAGTTTGTTGAGGTGACCCAATCTTATTTTGCTGAAAGGCCAATCAAACATAGAGGAATTTTGGTTATTGGAACGGATAAAGGACTTTGCGGTGGTTTAAATAGCAACCTTTTCAGAGAAGTAGTAAGGATTGAAAACTCTGCTAAGTTCATTTCTATAGGTAAAAGAGCATCCCAATTTTTATCCAAAACAAGAAGAGACTTGCTTGCTGACTTTACAGTCCCAGATAAGCCATCATTTGCTGATGTCAGAAAAATTGTTGAGTTTTTACTTCGAAACTATGACGAAGGAAATATTGACACCATTGAAGTAGTCTACACCAACTTCATCAATACTCTAAGGCAAGAACCTGAATCAATTCGGTTGTTCCCCTTGAATGATTTAACATCCATGGTTGAAAAACTTCATAGTCGTTTTCAATCTGAATCTCAAACAAATCAAAAAGATAATCGTGAAATTCTGATAGAAAATAAAGATGTAGTTCTTTCCGAACTAGCATCTCTTTACTTAAAGCAAGAAATTTTTCAACTTGTCCTTGAAGCACAAGCTTCTGAACACAGTGCTCGCATGGTCGCAATGAAAAGTGCAACTGACAATGCGGGCACCCTAATCGATGACCTTACCCTTCAATACAACAGAGCAAGGCAGGCTGCAATTACGCAGGAGATTTTAGAAATTTCTGCTGCCTCATTCTCCAACTAAATCTACATATTTATTCAAAATGGATATCGAAAAAAATAATCTCGGTAAAATTGTTCAAATCATTGGTGCAGTTGTTGACGCCGAATTCCCTGAAGGATTAACACCTAAAATTTATGATGCCCTAGAGGTTACATATACCTTACCTGGTGATGAAAGCACAAAAAGACTAGTACTAGAAACTCAACAACACCTCGGTAATAACAGAGTTCGTTCAGTAGCAATGTCCTCTACTGAAGGATTGATAAAAGGCACAGATGTTGTAAACACTGGAGCACCAATCTCTGTTCCTGTCGGCGAAAAAGTCCTTGGCAGAATTTTTAATGTAATCGGTGATACTGTGGACAACAAGGGTGATTGCGGAAATGAAGAAACCCGACCAATACACAGACCCGCACCTGACCTGATGGACCAAGATACCGAGGCAAACATCCTCGAAACAGGAATAAAGGTCATCGATCTTATATGTCCTTTCATAAAAGGTGGAAAAGTTGGAGCTTTTGGAGGTGCTGGTGTCGGTAAAACAGTTGTGATCATGGAACTGATAAACAACATTGCTAAAGCACATGGCGGATATTCTGTTTTCGCGGGGGTAGGGGAGAGGTCAAGAGAAGGTAATGACCTCTATCAAGAAATGTCTGAAGCAGGTGTTATTAATCAAGATGATATATCGAAATCTAAAGTCGCACTTGTATACGGTCAAATGAATGAACCTCCTGGTGCCCGCATGAGAGTGGCTCTTTCTGGACTTTCAATGGCCGAATACTTTAGAGACGAAATGGGACAAGATGTTCTCCTTTTCGTAGATAATATTTTCCGTTTTTCCCAAGCTGGTTCTGAAGTATCTGCTTTGCTTGGTCGCTCTCCATCTGCCGTCGGATATCAGCCAACTTTGTCGGAGGAAATGGGTATATTGCAGGAAAGAATTACATCTACCAAAAAAGGTTCTATAACCTCTTTTCAAGCTGTTTATGTACCAGCTGATGACCTTACTGATCCTGCTCCAGCTAACACATTTGCACACCTTGATTCAACTATTGTTTTGGAAAGATCCATCGCCGAATTAGGTATTTATCCTGCTGTTGATCCACTCGCATCAGTTTCAAATGCATTGGCTCCTGATATTGTTGGTGAAGAACATTTTAAAGTAGCAAGAGGTGTTCAGGAAGTATTACAATCATACAAAGACTTGCAGGATATTATTGCAATTTTAGGATTAGATGAGCTTTCACCTGAACAAAAACAAACGGTTTTTAGAGCTAGAAAAATCCAAAAGTTCTTATCTCAACCTTTTCATGTTGCTGAAGTTTTTACTGGCGTTGCTGGTCAATATGTTTCGGTTAAAGATACAATTAAGGGATTTAAAATGATTTTGGATGGTGAACTAGATGAAGTTTCTGAAAACGACTTTTACATGAAGGGTGGCATTGATGGTATCATCAATCAAAAAGAAGCTTAAACCTCAAAGTATGCCGCTTTTTCTTGAAATAGTTACTCCCGATTCAATTACATTCTCTAAAGAAGTGAAATCGGTTGTCATTCCAACTGCTAACGGTAGGATTGATATATTACCCAAGCATATTCCGATTATCGACAAAGTTGTACCTGGTTATCTGAAAATTGAACATGAGGGTGAGTTTGATTACATATCCATCAACACTGGCTTTATGGAAGTCTATGGTGATAAAGTATCAATTTTAACAGATGGTGCAGCAAAGGTTTCCGAAGAAGATGAGCAAGCAATAGATGAGGCCATTCAAAAAGCTGAAAAAGCCCTACAACAAGCCAAGGACAGTAATATCGAACAATCTCAGCTTGAACAACTGGAAGCTGCTGCCCGTTTTGAAATGGCCAAAAAAATCGCCAAAAATAAAATTCGTTGAAATTCCAAACATTTTTCCAACTCTACTCGAGAGTTAGAATTTTACTAAGTTTCGTAGTTATATTTTTTTAGTTCTTGCGTTCTTCTCAAAATAAATGCGTGATTAGTTCACTAGGCTTTATTCCGTGCTTGAAGAAAGCCGCTACATACTAGTCATTGCCCAATGAAAAAGAAGACTGAACGCGAACCCGATCTTATTGAATTCAAGATACACTACACGCTGGATGACGATTTACCCGTCGAAAAATATTTCATGGCTTTTAATTCCAATGAAGCTTTAAAATCATTTGCTCAATCCTGTATTAAATTTCTTTCAAATAGTAATTTAAACGAACTTGAAGCCGAATGTTTTAAATCTGCATATTCAAATCCAGAAGAACCTTTTATTGAAAAACCTGAAATTATTCCTATTCCCGATCCTATTCCCCCGATGGACGAAACTGAAATTCAACTAATTGAGGAAAAGAAAAAAAAGGCTATTGAAAAAATGCCTGAAGAAAAAACTGTAATGCCTGACCCATTTGCAGAAAATTCCGACGACTCATTAAATAATACAAATGAAGAATTAGAAATTTTTACACAAATTAACAAACAAACTGAAACAGTGGATCCAATTGCAGAACACTCTATTCTTACCGCTGAACGCGAAAATGAGATCAATCAAGTTATTGAAAAAAATAAGAAAATATTGAAATCATATGATGATCTCAACGCAAAGACAAAATTGCGGATTCAAGAAATTAATAAGCGCATCCATGTTTCAGAATTTTTGGAATACTTTAAATGGTCCGACAAATGGACTGATCTGGATGTACCAAATCATTCAACCATTTTGGATTAATAAGTATTAATTTTAGATGGTGGGCCCTGTCGGGCTCGAACCGACGACCTGGCGATTATGAGTCGCATGCTCTAACCAACTGAGCTAAGGGCCCGCACATTTATAATATTTACACGATGGACGATTTAGTTCAAGCATCATATGATTATGTAGTCTGAAGAAAACTATCCATAAAGGCATATTTTTTTAAGTAAAAGCTCGTTTTTATTCATTAATTACTTCGTTACCAATAGGCTCTTTTACAAATTCAATATAGAAAGTGATCAATTTTTACCCACATTGCCTTAATTAGCCTTTTAGGTATGCATCTTTCTTAATCGAATTAAACAAAATTAATTAGTCCATATGAAATCCGTAAATGTTAAAAGTAAACAAACTGCTTTGGGAATAGAAGCGAGCTATTCCTCGAATTCTGATGAATACCAAGAGCTTGTCAACTACGCCAACCTCAAGCTCGCTACTCTTGCTCTTCCGACTGTTGGAGATCAAAGCCAGAATCCTGCTATACGCTTAAGTAGTTCCCTGATTAAAGAATATCGAGAGAAAGTTCGCTTACTACGAGGGCATTTATGTCCAACAGATGAGCGAATACAAAATTTTCTCACTAAAATATTAGGCAGTGATCGTCCCAGTCTGCCAACAGAGTCGTTCGTTCTAGATCGTCATGGATTGGCACGAATTACTTCATTACCGCTCAATGGTCAAAGCTTTCGCTCAAAAATAATTAATTCTCATAAAGTAGCCCAAGGCGTTCTTCACAACCCCTCGCGGGACAGACGGACAACTTCGGGTGTATTTCATGTCGCTGATGTCGGGTTACCTGCTCCCGATGATAAAAAGATTGTTCCTTTAAAAGCAGCCAAAGAATTATTAAGAATCGCACTTAATCCACCTGCAGATGACATGACTTTCCCTTTTGCATCCAAAGAGAAAGATCCAGCAAAGTGTTGGGTTTCGCTTTTATTAAGACCTGTAGTCTGTCCTGAAGTTGAAGGTTTTATCCGAGAGAAATCTTTGGAAATCCGTTTTTTTGCTCCTGGTGGATGTGTTGCCAACCTTGATTTTGTTGAAAGTATTTTTGGTAATGGAGGTGACCCCTTTTTGGCTGAAAACGATGCCGGACTCGATATCGAAAGTTGGACTGGGCATACGGGGTGCGTAATCGTGGCTCCCCATTTGGCAGGAACTCCAAAAAAATTCCTTCAATTACCAAAAAAATCTGATGCTACTGACAGGCAAATTAGAGACGGTATGTATTTTGACGATCCTGAGGAAGCCTACAACGGAGGCGATCCTTTTAAATTAACATTTCGTGATTCGTCCGGAATGATCGTTACAATTCTTGCCGATAACTACTTTGGGTATTGTAAAAAGGAAGTTAAAACACAAATTAGTTTTTCTGCAAATTTATCCGGTCTCGGTGAAGAGGAACATGCTGGAGGTGCAGTAGTCTTTCCAAGCTATGATCTTGGAGAAGAATTTAATCCTTTGGAAATTTTACCCCCCACTCC
The DNA here is from genome assembly GCA_902580225.1 of uncultured Verrucomicrobiota bacterium. Taxonomy (GTDB): domain Bacteria; phylum Verrucomicrobiota; class Verrucomicrobiia; order Opitutales; family Seribacteraceae; genus Seribacter. Next base: position 30,701 of record CACHJU010000001.1, on the reverse strand, counting down.
TCAAAAATTTTCTGACACTTTGTCAGTTATGGAATGTTCCACTCATGACCTAAAGGACGGTTACCTTATTGATCCATCTTTCACATCAATTATTTATCTTCCTGAAAATGCTGTTTTCAGTCTCAGGGAACAAAGCATTAATTGGGAAGGGGAGGGCAATGAACTTCACCAAATAAGACTGCAACCGGACTTTGCTTATATTTTACCATCGGGCTACAAAGTTGAAATGAAAAAAGCCGAACATAATGGTCCCTGGAAACTAATAGGAACGGTGGGAGAAGGATTTTTATGTCACAAACCATGCACTGTTTCAGGAGGAGGAAAATCCGAAATCTCAAAGCCAATAACCGATGCTATTGTAAGCGGTCCGGCTTATGTTGCGGACTGGGAAAAAGATATGGCATTAACCAAAGAAATTTTAAAAAAGGATTTTTCTAACCGTTTTATGGAACCCGAGAAACATGACCTTCGAAATCGTCCGATTTTAAGTCCTAGTCGTTCACTTGGCTCAGTAATTAAACTTCTTACACCTTCCAAATCATTATACACCGAGGATTTCAATCTATGGTTAAAATCCATTCCACAGAGAGTTAAGGATTTAATTCTAATAATCAAAAGGAGGCATAGAGCTGAATGGGGTGAAGATTGGCAAGACGCATTCAGCGTCGATTCGGTAAATGGACAACCCGCTAATGAGCTAAGATACCTTGGAACTAAATTAATTACTAGACATTTGCGTATCGGTTTTGATCAAAAAGGTTCTTGGAGATTATTTGCTCTAAGAAAAGACTTCGTACCAGCCAATAAAATTTTGGCTGAAGATGATATAACAGCTTCAACTTTGGCTCCCACAAACCTTATTGAAAATATCGGACATGGTAATTTCAAAAAATCAGCAAAATTCGTTCATAATTGTGAATACAGATTATTCCAAAGACCTGACGATGCCATCATTCGGGGGTTTGATAAACAAACTGAAAAAGATATCTCAAGACCAGGAAACTTTATTAGTAATTTCGAACCTCTTTCAAAAGAAGATGCCCAAGATCAAATTAGTAATACATTATCATTTGAAGAGTATACAAAACCGATCAGAGAACTTATTGAATCAGTGGCAGAAAGCACGGAGAAGGATGTATCTTTTGTTTCTTCAGCAAATCCACGAATTGTGAATGGAAAACCTTCCAAAAATCCTCGTTATCTTCAAACTAGACCAGATTTGTTTGATCCCCGTTCGGTTTATCTAGCAACTGCCGGTACTAGATTAAAGAGAGGAATTAATATTCACAAATCGGTGCTTTACCCTGTTCGGGCAGTTTTACCAGGAAGGAGAAATAATCCGTCGGATAAAGAAACGGGGATTAGACCATTATGCTGTTTTGCCCCCATTCATTATTTAGAGTTACCCGAACTTTTTATGGATTTTATAGTGAGCGTTACTGGTAAATCTCCCTCTACCACAGGTGCAGGTTCTGAAGGTGCTATGACCAAAAGTCCCTTTAATGCTCTTTTGCCTATACACGACCTTAATGCCGCACTAATTTCATATGCCTCAACAGGTCAAGGAGCATTCGTAACCTCCGCAGGGTATGTGGGTCCTAAATATCAAGTAAATCATGACATAAGTCTTTTAATTCCTGAAATTTGGAGCCGACTGCGAGATTTTGAGGATAATCCACAAGAAATGATAGCCAAAGGATATTTAGAAAAAGTTCCGGATTTTTCTTATCAGGGTCAAAATTTACCCACATCTCTACTAGGTTATAGAATTACAAGAAGCTTTACTCATGAATTTCTAGGAAGAATATTTACAGACCCAGTTTCAGTCTTACCAGAAGATATGCTAAAACCCGAATTACAGGATGAGGCTCAATATGCAGATAGTATAAAAAATCTGCTTGAAACAGGAAAAAACATAGCTGCAAGATATTTCAACGACAATTCCATCGAAAAAGCATGCCCTCCACTCAAGGCACTACTTACAATTATGGCCAAAGGTGAATGGGAAGGATGTAAACTGACTGATGAAAAGTTTAGAGATTTATTTGAACCAACAAATATTCTTAAAAGTGACTGGTATAACCAGCGTTTAAAAACTCGAATTCAAGTTACTCAAAATTACTGGGAATCTAGAGTAGAGTACTTGGACAATTTTATAAAAGATCAAGCGAACAGAGAGACTTGTGAAAGACTTTCCATTCAGAAAAAAAAGGATTTTGCCCTAAATGCATTATCGAAACTTAAAGATAATAACTCTGCGGTTGATCGAATTTTTGGCTGCCTGGGAACAGATCCAAGTTTATTCAATTAATTATTATTTAAATAAATTTATCATAAAAAAAAAGGATTTAGTTAAACTCCATCCTATTGTAAACGGATTCAGCTACCTGCAACAAATAAAACTCACTCTTGGGGCCGGCACACAAATCCTTTGATGCTGACGCCACATACAAAGATCAAGGATTAATTATTCTAAGCTGCCAGCTCTGTTACCCTAGTTAAAATCTGATCAAAATGCTCGTCTCTTCGCAGTCTAGCGGTATTGACATCTTTTGTTTTTAAGGAATACCTTTTTCTTTCTGCAGTGACCGCTGAGGGATATACTGTGTAGTGAATCCACCATGTTCCATTGTTATTCCATAAATGGTGATTCAAGTTGTCTTTGTCTATTCGAAGAGCCAATTCTTCGATATCATTCTGTATACTGATATTCATTGAGCGTTTTCCTTTCGGTTAACGCACTTTCCTAGCTAGCTAGTGGAGTGCTTATTTTCGGTTGTGCCAAAACCGCGTATCCCGGTAAAATCGACCTTGTACCACCGTAGCAGCTCTCCTGCTCGGTTGGTAACCTAGATTAGGTTGTCTTTGGATACGGTAAATGGCGAAATTTAAAAGAACAAGATTACATAATCTAAAAAAAGATACTTAATGGCAAACTTTCTTTGTGTCATAAACTGAAAATTCACTTGGTGCTACCAGTTGGAAACCAATGATACTTTTCCTAACACATTTCCTTTTTCCAGACAGTTGTGGGCGGAGCCCACATCTTCAAAGTCAAAACTTTTAGAATGCAAAACTGGGCGAATTTGATTATTTTCCACAAGTTTACCCAGTTTGGCAAGAATTTCGCCATGTCGGCTTCTTCCTTCATTCTTTATTAATGGCAATAGCATAAATACTACATGAAGAGTTAGGCTTTTGACATGCACTTGACACAGGTCATGAGAGGCACGTGCGGCAATTGAAACCACAGTACCATTGATTTTTGCCGCTGAAAATGAGTTATCTAAACAACTTCCTCCGACTGTATCAAAAACAACATCATAACCGTTTCCGGCTGTATAATTCTCAATATATTCATTTACATTCAAGTTTCTGTAGTTGATTACCGCATCAGCTCCCAATTCCCTGGATCGGCTGACCTTTTCTTTACTTGAACATGTCACATGCACCTCAGCACCCAGTGCCTTCGCCAGCTGGAAGGCAATATGACCGACTCCTCCCATCCCGGCATGCACCAAAATTCTCTGCCCTTTTTTAACTTTGGCGCGGTCAACCAATGCATTCCATGATGTGATTGCCACCAAAGGTAGAGCTGCTGCTTTCTCAAAACTAAGATTTCGGGGTTTACGGGCAAGTAACCGCACATCAGCAAGAGCGTATTCTGCAAGAACACCCGGTAATTCGGAAAATCCACCCACACATCCATAAACCGGATCGCCTTTTGTGAAAGCTGTTACACCCTGACCCACTTCAACAATTTCACCCGATAGGTCTCCGTGTAAAATGGCGGGTAAGTCTGGTCCGATGGGTATAAGTCCTTGTCTAATCTTGAAATCAACTGGGTTTACGCTCGAAGCATGAACCTTGATCAACACATACCCAGGTTTAATCGAAGGAATTGGAATTTCTTCCACTTCAAAATTCTCAATTCCTCCGAACTTTTTTAAAACGACTGCTTTCATAATCCCTCTCATTATAAATCAGTAAGTAAAATTTTATTTCTTTAAAAGTTAATTTTTTTCTGATCGAACATTTTATTTCTCACGTGTTGATAAATTTATTTAAGATTTTTTCATAGAAAGGCTTTGCCAGTTTCTCTTCAAAATAGTTATCAGTTAATAATGAAATCTTCTCATTTAAATCGTCGTCAATTCCTCAGCCAATCTACGCTTGGCACAACTGCAGGAATCCTTGCATCCTCTACATTTCCACTCATTACATCTGCAGATGATAAATCGCCTAATGAACGCTTACGATTTGGTGCAATCGGAGTAGGGGGCAGAGGAGCAGGCATTGCCAACCATGCACGAAGACTTTCTGACATTCTTGCGGTGTGCGACTTGGACACCCAGCGCATTGAAAGAGTCAACAAATCATTGGCTCAAGGCAAGGCAAAGGAATATCAGGATTATCGGAAAATTCTCGATCGTAAAGATATTGATTTTGTTACCATCGGAACCACCGATCATTGGCACTCTCGAATTGCTATTCATGCGATGCAAGCGGGGAAAGATGTTTATTGTGAAAAACCATTAACACTGACCATTGAAGAAGGTAAGCAAATTTGTAAAGTTACCAAGGAAACAGGACGAGTATTTCAAGTTGGTACTCAACAACGAAGTGACATGGGGCAAAAATTTCTTACCGCCATTGGTATTATCCGCGAGGGAAGAATCGGGAAAATCAAAAAGGTAACCTGTGATATTGGTGGCGGTCCCCAAGGTGGACCTTTTAAAAAATCAGATCCGCCTTCCAATATCGATTGGAATATGTGGCTCGGACAAGCCCCTCTTGTTGATTACATCAAAGAAAGGTGCCATTATCAGTTCCGTTGGTGGTATGAATATTCCGGAGGAAAAATGACGGACTGGGGAGCTCATCATGTGGATATTGCTCAATGGGCGATGGAACAGGACGGAGCAGGGCAGGGGGTTCTTTCACTGGAACCCCTTGTTGGAGATCATCCCATTCCTCTCAAAAATGGTATGCCCACCAAGGACGACCATTACAACACATCTCACAACTTTCACATTAAGTGTATGTTTCCAAAGAAGATGGAGATGAATATCGTAAGCCAGTCGAAGGAAGGAAACGGTATTCTCTTTGAAGGAAGCAAAGGAAACTTATTCGTTTCTCGTGGAAAGCTATCTGGGCCAGCCGTTGATGAACTCAAAGAAAAACCACTTTCAGCCCAAACCGTATTAGATGTCTACAAGGGCAAGAAGACCACCAATCATATGGAAAATTTCTTCGAGTGCATGAAAGATCGTTCTGATCCGATCTCAGATGTCTATACTCATCACAACGCCATGACCACCTGCCACTTGGCCAACATTTCAATCCGACTTGGCAGAAAGCTCAAGTGGAATCCGAAAAAACAACAAATCATAGGAGATGATGAAGCGAATCAATGGCAAGCTCGCGAGCAAAGAAAAGGGTTCGAGACGAATACTTGATTTTTATTTAAATTTAAATAAAATTTCCAAAGCCAGCATTTTCTGTAAGGTTCACCCATATGAATATAATTAGTTTTTCAACTTCACCTCTTGATTCTCTTCTGAAGAAATAGCAGGGAAACCGGCATCATTATAATTTACTCCCTGCCTAATTTTTGAGATCGTTTGCCAAATCTCTTTAGTTTTCCATCTGGAATCTTTGAGTTGGGCATCCCAAATTGCAAGGCCAACGGAAGGATCCTTCGTAATCCATTCCAGGTGCTCCTGAACTGAGGCCTTCTCCCAATTGCTCGCATGACTGGGGACTCCAATGAGAAGTTTGGAGGAATACTTTCCCGCGGCAGCTTTCAGGAAGTCATATGATCTCCAACTCGTTGATTTTGATCCGGTTTCTGAATAACCCATTACATGAAGGGCATCAACATATGGAAGTAGCCACTTCCACCAACCTTGGTTTGGTGCATTCCATTTATAGGCAAAGCTATCAACCGTAAGCTCCTTTCCCTTCGCCTTGAGTGCAAGGGATAGCTCCATAATAAACCTAACAAATGCCTTCTTATCGATCTCGAGTTTACCTTTTCCTTCAAAGTCAATGTCAACCCCATCCAACTTAAGTCTCACGGTTTCAGCAACCAAGGCTTGAATGAATTGTTTTCGATGAGAACCGAATGCATTTTTGGCCAAATTCCACTTCCAGCCCTCCCGGGTTCCATTATAAATGCAAAGCAACACTCGAATATCGTGAATATTACCCCATTTACGAAAGTTTATAATGGTTGAATGATTAATTGGCTTAAAATCATCAACCAATTTAATTTGGCCCTTTAAAGATGGGCGCCAAAATTGAAGACCAATATGAGTAAGTCCATGCTTCATTCCCATACCACCGAATGACTCCTCTAAGCGGGCCCTGCATACATCTATGGCGTAAGGAGGGACCCAAGTCATAACACGTGCCGTTTTAACCTTTGGCTCTTTGGCATTGGCTGCCCCTAAAAAAAGGAGTACGAACCACCAAGCTAGATACTTCAGGGAGAAATTTATTTAAATATGAATAGCTTCCCCGTGAGCTGCAGCTGCGGCTTCCGCCAAGGCTTCACTCATAGTCGGGTGAGCGTGAATCGTTCCATGAATTTCGTCAACGGTGGCTTCCATTTTCATTGCCAATCCATACTCCGTGATTAGTTCAGTTGCATCGGATCCAATAATATGAGCTCCCAAAATCTCGCCATATTTTTTGCCAACAATCACTTTTACAAATCCTTCTGAGTGATTAACTGCCACCGCTTTTCCTGAAGCTGCAAAGGGAAACTTGCCAATTTTATAATCAATTCCCTCCTCCTTTGCCGTTTCCTCGGTAATTCCAATACTGGCAACCTGTGGTTGACAATAGGTGCAACCGGGAAATGCATCGATGGGAACGGGCTCCGAGTGTGAAAACATTCCATTGACCGCCTGTATCGCCCGATAGGTGGCAATATGAGCCAACCAAGGTGGTCCTATGATATCACCGGTGGCATAAATATTCTTTTCGGAAGTCTGATAACGCTCATCCACTTTCAGGTAACCTTTAATCGTCTCGAGGTTCAATTTATCGGAGACCGAACCTTCTAAATTAGGAACCACTCCAATTGCCAACAATAACGAATCAAACTCGAGTTGTTCATCTCCCTTTTCACCAGCAAGGGTAAGTTGAACCGAATCTTCCCCAACCTCAATTCCATCCACTCGGGTGTTAACCCGGCAATCAATTCCCTGAGCTGTAAATGATTTTTGAATCGCCTCTGATATTTCCCAGTCCTCAATCGGGAGGATATTCGGCAGCATTTCGATCAAAGTAACCTTCGTTCCAAAAGCGTTTAAAAAATAAGCAAATTCAGCACCAATCGCACCGGCTCCCATTATGGCTATACTTTTGGGCTGTTCGGTCATGGCCAATGCTTCACGAGAGGTCATAACTCTATGTCCATCCACGGAAACCTCTGGTAATGTCCGAGGCTTGCAACCAGTAGCAATCATAACATTAATACCCTTTAAATAGGTTCCCGCTTTTTCACCATCCAAAATCTCCACCATTCCTGCGGCATGGACTAGACCCTTGCCAACAATGTAATCGACCTTGTTTTTCTTAAATAAAAATTCTATACCACTGCCCATTTGATCAGCAACTTTGCGGGATCTTCTGATCACCTTGCCAAAATCTACCTTAATTTCCTCACAGCTAAATCCGAAGACCTCGGAATGTAGTGCAGCTTGAAAAGACTCAGCACTTTTTAATAATGCCTTGGATGGAATACATCCCCAATTCAAACAGGTACCCCCAGCTCTTTCCATTTCGACACAAACCGCTTTTTTACCAAGTTGCCCGGCTCGAATTGCGGCCGCATAACCCGCAGGTCCACCTCCTATAATAATAAGATCGTAAGTTGTTTCAGAAATCATAAATTATTTAAATTAGTTTGTTCATTACTAATCAATTAGTGCAAACTAGTCAATTAAAGGAGAAGAAGATTCGGTTGAGCTTGAACTTTTCCTTTTGCTTCCTAATTTAAATCTTTTTCTAAAATGATCGAAGAACTTAAAACTAAAAATAATTATCGCACCACAATTGGTAGCAGTCTTGCTCATTGCTTGACCACTACTTCATTAAACAAGGGTACTTGCTACAAAGGAAAGGTACGGGACCGCTATGATCTTGGTGATACGCTGGCCTTGATTACTACCGACAGGCAATCTGCCTTCGATCGTGTTTTAGCCACAATTCCATTTAAAGGGCAGGTTCTTAATCAAACTGGAGCCTGGTGGTTCGAGCAAACTAAGGATATTATTCCTAACCATGTCATTGACTTGCCAGACCCCAATGTGACCATTGCCAAAAAATGTAATCCTTTCCCCATTGAATTTGTGGTTCGGGGATATGTCACCGGTAGTTCGAGTACCTCTCTTTGGACAATTTACAATAAAGGAGACCGAGAATATTGTGGAATTCAATTTCCAGACGGTATGGTGAAAAACCAAAAATTACCGGAACCAGTAATCACTCCTACAACCAAAGAAGAAGATCATGATCGCCCGATATCTCCGGATGAAATTATCTCGGAAGGATGGATGGAAAAAGATCATTGGGAGTATGCCTCCCAGAAGGCGATTGATTTATTTGTGCGAGGTCAGGAAATATCATCGAAGCACGGTCTTATTCTCGTCGATACAAAATATGAAATGGGAATCGCTGAAGATGGAGAAATCACTCTGATTGATGAGATTCATACTCCTGATTCGAGCCGATACTGGATAGAGGATAGTTTTAAACAAAGGTTGCAGGAAAAGAAAGAACCGGAAAACATCGACAAAGAATTCCTCAGGCTTTGGTTCAAAGATAATTGTGATCCTTACAAGGATGAAACTTTGCCCGAAGCACCAAGTGAATTAGTAGTGGAACTTTCTGCACGATACATCCATTTATATGAAATAATAACCGGTGAAAATTTCACTTTTCCTGACCTCAAACAATCCATGAAAGAACGTATTTCCAATAATCTTAAACAGTATATTAGTTAACATGAAAGTAGTCATAATAATGGGATCGGCATCTGATGAGTCACATGCCAAGAAAATAACAGATAACCTCGATGAATTGTCGATCAAATGGGAACAGCATGTCGCTTCCGCTCATAAACAACCCCTTGAAGTACTTAAAATCTTAACAGACAATGAAAACGAAGAATCATTGGTATATGTTACCATTGCCGGTCGTTCAAACGCATTGTCAGGGTTTGTAGGAGCAAATTCAAAATTCCCAACAATTGGGTGTCCACCTTTCTCCGATAAAACCGATATGCTGGTAAATATTCATTCAACCTTACAAATGCCAAGCAATACCCCAGTTCTTACGATCCTTGATCCTAAAAATTGTGCCATCTCGATATCAAGAATTTTTAAAGTCTAGTTTTACATACTAAAGTTTATCGATTTCCTTCATTACAAACTGGGATACCAATTCGTATTTAGCTGACTCACCACTCATGCTTGAAAAGGAATCAAAAGAAATCAATGAACCATAGGAAATTAATAATTTTCTACCTACTCTGGGAATGAGTTTACCTTTTCCCAAAATTTCATGACTTCCACGAATTCGAGCTGGTAACACAGGACATTTTGATTTAAGCACGAGGAGACCTAATCCCTTCTTGGGTTCGCCTAGTTTACCGTCCGGACTTCTGGTGCCTTCAGGAAAAACGAGTAATGGATCCCCATTTTTTAATACCTTTAAGGTTGACCTTAATGTGGTTAAATCAAGTTGACCGCGGTTTACGGGAATAGAATTAAGGCGAGTTATAAGAAATCCCAGTGGTCCGATAAAAAGCGAATCACGGGCAAAGTAATGTAAATTGCGATTCACTTTACATCCAAGGGCAGGGGGATCCAGAAAACTTAAGTGATTTGAAGCTAATATAAAAGGTCCCTGTGATGGAATATTATGAAGACCGATAACCTTGAAATCATGAAATACTTTAAAGTAGATGAAGGAGAACCGTTGAGCGATACTATAGATAAGAGAAATCACAAGGACTTAATAAGTTGGGAAATTTGAGTGACCACTTGAGACTGAGAAAATTTGGATGTATCAATTTTAACGCAATTTTGTGCTTCGGATAATGGGGCAATTGATCGAGTAGAATCTAAAAGGTCACGTTTTTGAATCAAATCGCTTTCACCATCCTGAATCCGTCTTTGGTGTCGTACACTTTCATTGGCAAATAAAAATAATTTAAGATCTGCATCAGGCAAAATTATTGTTCCAATATCACGACCCTCCATAACAATACCCGAAAATTTGTTCTTTTTAGCAAGTTCACACTGTGATTTTTGGTATTTAAAAAGTAAGGATCGAATTGATGAAATTGAAGAATATCTGGAAACATTTAAATTAATTCGCTCTGATCGTAATTCAGCATGTGAAAAAGAAGTTCCATTAATCTGTATTTGGGATTTATTTTTAATGATTTTGGAGCTGAGGAGAATTTTATTTAAATTTTTAGGATTTAACGCATCTTTTACAGATATATTATGATTAATTAAAGAAGCAGTGATTGAGCGATAATGTGAACCTGTGTCCACATTCAAGAAATTAAACATATTCGAAATATTATGAGCAGTAGTCGACTTCCCAGAGCCTGCACCTCCGTCGATCGCAATAGAAATGAAAGATTTCATATATCAGAAAGACTTACGAAAATTTTCTAGTAAATCGAAGAAGTGAGGAAATGTCTTGGCACAACATTTCGGATTTAAAATTCTAAGCCAAGATTTATTATTTTTAAATAAATCATGAGATCCTAAGATAGCAAAACTCATAGAAAACCGATGGTCCCCGTAGGTTTCAATGGAAAAAGGGGCAAGTTCATAAAGTTTATTTAAATTTGGGGTGATTGAAATCGTATCCAAAGTTTCTTCGACATGTTGACCCAATTTTCGAAGTTCAAAAGCCATCGCCCCGAGACGGTCTGTTTCCTGTTTACGAGTGTGTGCAATGCCTGATATTTTGAGCGGGGTTTGAAGAAGGGGAGATAATGCAGCAAGAGTAAGAAAAGTGTCAGATATATCATTAAAGTCGAAATTTCCACCAATAGGTTGCGATGTAATTAGGGACTGAATACCAAAGCCAGTACTGCGAATCGATATTCCGCATTTCCTAATTATATCGCAATAATCAATATCACCCTGCAACTTACAATGATTGAGATTTTTGACAGTTACTTGGCCTCCAACCGAAAGAGGAGCAGATAGGAAATAAGATGCAGCTGTGGCATCAGGTTCAATTTTATAAAGATTACCAACTAAAAAATAAGAATTAGGCGGAAATTTGAAATGAGCTTCCTGAGAACAATCTATAGCCACATCTGTCATGAATTCTTGCATCATTTCAAGAGTCATTCTTACAAACGGTTTGGAAACAGTATAACTAATTAGACTTATTTCAGTAACTCCATTAATTAACGGTGCAATTAAAAGAATCGCCGATAAAATTTGACTGCTTTCAGAAGCATCAATTTCCCAGGGTACATCATTAAGAGAACTTGTTTTCATACAAAATGGAAAACAATTTTTCTCCATCTTGAAATGAAATTCTGTTCCATGAAATTCCAAAGCTTTCAGTAATCCCTGCATCGGTCTTTTTCTCATTGCCTCGCATCCATCCAATGAATATTCTCCGCCTTCTTGAAGCGATAATAAAGCGGTAAGGAATCGCGCAACTGTTCCAGCATTACCCACATTTATCTTGGCTTTTTTAACGGGTAATATTCCACCACATCCCCTTATTTTAACCATGTTTTTTTCACGATCATGCTTAAGGTTTACACCTAGCTTAATTAACGCGGTCAACATGATATTGACATCTTGGCTATCTAATACGCCTTGCAGTTCAACTTCATTATTGCACAATACAGCAAGGATTAATGCACGGTTAGAAATACTTTTCGATCCTGGCACTTCCAATTGATAATTAGTATCATTACTAAATGGTGTAATTTCTATAAAATCATCGCTCATTTTTTTATTCTTTTCCGAAATTCTGATCCGTTTTTCAGGAAAGAAATGATTTCATTTCTATCTTCTTTATTTATAAACGCTTTAATTTGAGTCATTGTTTTTTCTAAATCTTCAATGGCATCGATTAAATTCCCCTTGTTCATTCGAAAGATTGGCTCCCATATTGCCGAGTCTCCAACGGCAATTCTAGTAGTATCTTTAAATCCATTTCCCGAAATTTCTTTCCAGTTTCCTGGATGCTTTTCAAGTTGGTTACATAGACAGGATGCAATTAGATGCGGTAGATGACTGTAATAAGCAACTGCTTTATCGTGTTCCTGTGGAGAATATTGATGCACGATCATATGTAATGAAGTCCAAAAATTACTCACTTTTTCAACATATTCTTGCGATATACCCGACAGGGGCGTAACAATGCATGATTTTCCAATCAAAAGGTCATCTTTTGCATAATCCATACCCGAGTACTCCGAACCTGCCATGGGATGGGAACCAATAAATATTCCTTTAGAATCTTTTAATTTTTCTGTTCCTTTTTCACAAATTTCAGTTTTTGTGCTCCCCACATCTGTTACTATTGATTCTTGTTCTAAAAACGGTGAAACTTTACCTATTATCTCAGGAATTGAGTTTACAGGGGTACAAATAATAACCAATTCACTTCCAATCACGGATTTTTCAATGTTTGCCTCCACAATATCACACCATTCCATTTTTTGGCATGCAGACAAAGTTTCCGTGCGCCTTGCCCAAGTTTTAACAGCCTTAGCCACCTTGCACTTCTTCACCGTCATTCCGATGGAAGCACCGAGTAATCCGGGTCCTAATATAGATATTTGATTTAGCATGTTTTCAATCGTATTTAAATTTGATTGATCGAATAGTTTTTAATTGTAGAACTAATTTATTGATGAAAAATGATTTTAAAGAGCAAGACTCAAAAGTCGAGGACTGGGGACAACCTCCTTCTCCGCTGACTGACGAAAATAGAAAAAAAGCTTTTAGGGCCCAACTTTTACTTGGAATTATATCTTTGGTGTTCATTGCCTTGCCAGGAATTCTTTTTTGGTTTTTTGGTAGGTAGTAAACTTTAATTATTATTTAACTTATATATAAATGACATCTTCCACTAAAGGGTTTTCGAAATTAGAATTCATTGTGTTTTTTTTGATATTGTGCACAATTACTTTTATTGCGATACCCGTTTTCAATTCGTACCGACTTTCACAGTCCACAAACCAAACCAAAGAGTCCGAGAATCAATTAAAGATTTGGAACCAGGGCGTTGAAAACAACGACACAGAAGAGCCTGTTAAGATATTACATTAGATACGACTACTTTTTCAAATTCCCACATTTTTTATTTTGAAAGTAACCCAAAGTAAGTTCTTTTTGACGATTTGCTTTGTGCTAGTATTATTTTCTTTTCTCGGCCTTCTATACCTTGTTCTTATTTGGATCGGGGGAGAGGACATCAAACTTGTTATAACTGACAAATGGGTTCAGTTTAAAACCTTTCTTCTCAACAATGGATTCTGGCTGTTTGTATCTATTGCGATTTTACCCGGATTCATACTCCCCTGTGCACCGTTACTGTTCCTTGCTGGATTATGGGGTACGAAATTTGGTCCTTGGATTGCCTGTTTATACAGCGTTCTTGCACTTACACTGAACTTAATTTGGACATACTGGTTTGCCCGTGGACCTGGAAGAGTTGTAGTTAATAAGCTTTTAAATTATTTTAAATATCAAATACCGGAAGTTCCTGCGAATAATTTGTATCATTGGTCAATTATTCTTCGGCTTACCCCCGGTATACCTTTTATATTTACAAACTATGGACTTGGTTTACTTAAGATACCATTTTCGAAATATCTTGTTGTTTCCATTCCAATTATCGCCATTACTGATTGTGGGTTTGTGCTCGCATCAGCAGGAATTTTCGGAGGAAGCTGGAAATACATATGGGGAGGGATTTCAATTCTTATTGTTATGATTTTAATTGGTCGAACTCTTACTAAAGCAAAAAATAATGCAAACTGACCTCTTTGAAACTCAGCAGGACCTATCAGAAATATGGTCAATTGGTCAATTAACGAGAGAGATTAAAAGCACTCTCGAAAATAGATTTCCTCCTCTCTGGATAAAAGGAGAAATTTCTAATTTAAGAGCTCAACCCAGTGGTCATCGTTACTTCATTCTCAAGGATTCCGTTAGTCAGATAAAAACAGTCCTCTTTAAAGGAGATTTTTCGCACCTTGGATATATTCCTAAAAACGGAGATGAATGTGTGGCTTACGGAAATGTTACTGTCTATGAACCACGGGGAGATTATCAGTTTCGGGTCAAACATATCCTGCAGGAAGGAACTGGAAATCTACAACTTCAATTTGACCGCTTAAAAGCGAAATTATTAGCCGAAGGATTATTTAATGAAGAAAACCGAAAAGCTCTCCCCAACCTCCCCCTTAAAATTGCAGTTATTACCTCGGTTCGGGGAGCGGCTTTACAAGATTTCCTCAGTATTTTAAAGAGAAGGAACTGGCGGGGAGAAATTTCTATTTTTGGATCGTCTGTGCAGGGAAAGGAAGCACCAAAAGAATTACGGGATGCATTAGCTAGAGTGGAAAAACATGATGATGCTGACCTAATTGTTGTTACAAGGGGAGGAGGTTCGATTGAAGACTTATGGGCATTTAATGACGAGGAACTGGTGCGTGCCATCGCATCCACCAAGATTCCAATTATCTCCGCAGTTGGTCACCAGACTGATTTCGTGCTAACGGACTTTGCCTCCGATTTTCGGGCGGAAACTCCATCCGCGGCTGCAGAATGGATCAGTTCTCAAACAATCAGACAAAATGAACTCATCAATGAAATGCAAACGCAACTCTTGAGAATTCCTGCAATGATTATCTCTGCGGGTCAAGAACGGCTCACTCTTTTACATGCTCAACTTAAGTCACTTTCACCCCAATCGAAAATGGAAAGCTTTCATCAATACATTGATGAATTTTCTGCAAGAATGGACCAGGTCATACAAAATCACTTTAGCCATAATCAATATAAACTAGATTCACTAAGTCAAAGACTTGAAGGGGGCAGTTTAAAATCAGTACTAAAAAGAGGTTTTTCTTACTTTGAAAATTTAGACGGAAATTCTATAAGCCGTGCCGAAATTTTAAAAAAGAATGATCTGGTCAAAGCTGTATTTCAAGACGGAAAAAGAGAATTTAAAGTTAATGATTAAATTTATTTAAATTTTCTTTCGCAATATTTTGAAATCAATTTAAAGCCTATTGATTCATAAAGATTACCACTTTTGAGGTAGTCACTGAATAGAATACACCTCTTCTTTTTACCAACTCGACTCAATTGTGTTAATTCTAAAATTAATCTTTGTGCGATTTTTTGGTTTCGCATTTCTTTGGGGACATAAACCAAATTAATTACATTAAATGAAGGTGTTTCCCTACCATAGCCAGCCATCCCACAGGATTTCATTTGATCATTTAAAAAGAAAAAAAGCGATTTTTTCTTCTTCATTTCCTTCGCCATCGCAACCACCGCGGACCCACTTAGTTTTGGCGTGGACTCGATGGCAAATTGTAACGCCCATAACCGGGCTCGGGGCCATTCATTAGCTCCAACAATCTTCAAAATATTCTTTTCTTTGACTTTTCCTTTCCATTTTGAAGTTCTCCTTGGTGATTCAAAGATTAAAAAATCTTTTCGTCCTTCCTCTTTATCAGATTTACCATTTAACCATTGGTTGGCAAAAAAAAGACTGCTATCTTCTGGACCGGATACTCCATTCAATTTCCATTTCTTCACCTTGGCATACTTGACTAAATGATCAATTGAGGATTTCTTCCCATAGGAAAGTAAAAGGTAATTTAAAGATGTGCGAATCCCACAAAGCTCAATTTTCCCGTTATTCATAATTGTTCCAAACCATGTCGGTTTGGAAGAATGTAAAACTGATCCTTGAAGTGCTTCCCAAAATAAATTATTGGAAACCTCATTTTTCAAAAGAAAATTCTCGGTCTTTTCCATAAACCCAACTAGAGTGCAATACTTCTGTACTTTCATTTTTTCAACGCATTTTTTAGATTTCACAAATTGCTTTATTTCCCAAACTAGACCGAGTGAGACACATAATATGATCAATAACGATTCAGATAATCGATATAATCAAAGGGGGGTTTCTTCAAGCAAGGACGAAGTTCATCAAGTAGTGGATAAACTTGATCGGGGTTGCTATCCCGGTGCATTTTGTAAAATTACTGAAGATCTCCTTACCGGAAACAAAAATATGCGAAATGTCATTCACTCAGACGGTGCGGGAACCAAATCAATTCTTGCTTATCTTTGGTACCGGGAAACAGGCGATCCCAATGTTTTTCGAGGTATTGCACAGGACAGTATTGTAATGAATCTGGACGACCTTGCCTGCGTGGGTATTTGGGACCGAGTGATCTTATCAAGTACGGTCAATCGGAACGCCAGAAATTTCCCCGCTGAAGCTCTGGCCGCCCTGATTGAGGGAACCGAAGCATTCATCCAAACATTACAGGAATTTGGAATCGGCGTTTCAAGCGGGGGAGGGGAGACTGCGGATGTTGGGGATCTCACCGGAACTGTGGCGGTAGATTCATGTGCAGTCGCCATTGTTCCAAACAATAAGATTATCAACAACGCCAATATTCGCCCCGGACTAAGCATTGTCGGACTTTCCTCATCCGGGCAGTCCTCCTATGAAAACCAGGAAAACAGTGGAATTGGGAGCAATGGGCTAACCAGTGCCAGACATGAAATGCTTTCCTCCCATTACCGCGAGAATTTCCCTGAAACTTTTGATCCGCAAACCAAGGAGGAATTTCTTTACTGCGGTCCCTTTCTTATGCAGGACTCTTTGATTAATTCATCGCTCTCAATTGGGCAAGCTCTGCTCAGCCCCACCCGAACTTATTTACCGGTGGTTAAATCAATCATGGCTGAAATTAGGGACTCTGTATTGGGCTTGGTTCATTGTTCTGGAGGAGGGCAGACGAAGTGCATGCGATTCGGAACAAATGTGCACCATATTAAAAATAATCTTTTTACCCCACCCCCACTTTTTCTTGAAATACAAAGGGTCTCGGGAACCACAGACAAGGAAATGTACCAAGTTTATAACATGGGACATCGTTTTGAAATTTATTGTGAACCTGAAGCTGCTGATGAAATAATATCGATTTCAAAATCCTTTAAAATTGAGGCTCAAATAATTGGAAGAACCGAAGAAACAGCTAGGCAAAACGGCGAAAATCATCTCTCCATTAATACGGATAAATTTGAACTAAACTATGGGTAAAAAGGTTGATTTAAATGAGGCAGTTTCTTTTCTTTACAAGAAATGGGGGGAGATTAAACCAGCAATTAGTCTTATTTGCGGATCAGGCTGGGGTGAATTATGTGAAATTTTTCAAAACTCTTCTAGAATTGAATATGGAGATATTCCCGGTATGTCTTCAACCACTATATCTGGACACAATGGAACTCTCATACTCGGCAAATTCAAAGATAAACAAATTCTGATTTTTCAAGGGAGACGTCATTTTTATGAGGGTGCGGGATGGAATCCGATTTGCTTTCCTATTTACCTGGCAAATGCATTAGGAGTTAAAACAATGATTCTTACCAATGCAGCCGGCGGTATTAATAAGTCCTTTGAAGTGGGAGATCTTATGGTTTTGGAAGATCATATAAATTTCATGGGCAGTAATCCATTAATTGGTCCAATTAGTCATCCAAAAATTCCCCGATTCCCCGATCAAACAGAAGTATACTGCGAAGAATTAAGAAATCGAATATTGGGAATGACCCATTCATTAGAATTTCCTTTAAGAAAAGGGGTGTACATTGCCTTGTCCGGTCCTAGTTTTGAAACGCCTGCTGAAATCAAAACCTATCAATTACTTGGAGCTGATGCGGTAGGAATGTCAACCGTACCCGAGGCAATGATGTGTAATGCATTAAATATGAAAGTCATTGGAATTTCGTGCATCAGTAATTTAGCTTCGGGCATTGCATCTCATGAGCTTTCTCACGATGATGTTCAAAATGCCTCAAAAGTTGCTCTTCCGAAAATGAAAAAAATTATTTTAATGATTATAAAAACTCTTCTCATGTAATATCATAGGACTTTAACATCCTTTTAAAACTTATTCTTCTTACAAATAATAATCTGTTAATTTATTTCCCATGAATCATCAAGAACTGGAAGAAGGCAAAAAACTAAACCTGGATTTTACCAAGTTAAAAAAAGTGGCGGAATGTAATGAAGACCTTCTTCCGGCGGTTGCACAAGATGCAGATACGGGAGAAGTTTTGATCGTAGGTTATGCAAACGAACTAGCCCTAAAAGCCACTTTAAAAGAAAAAATGGCCACTTTCTGGAGCACAAGCAGGAATGAACTTTGGATTAAAGGGAAGACTTCGGGTGATTTTCTTGAAATTATTGAAATTCGGGTAAACTGTGAACAAAATTCTCTCCTCTATCGGGTTCGCCCAAAAGGGAAAGGTGCATGTCACACTAAAAATTCAGATGGATATCCTCGTTCCGGATGTTATTATAGAAGCATTCAAAACAATTCCGAATTAAAATTTAAATAAATTTATTCCTCTGTAATTTTAAGAGGGGGCACATTAAAACCATGAGATCGTTCAATCGGTTTATTAAATTCGATAATGGATGAAACTTTGGATTCTTTCCCATTATATGCCAGAAATAATACACCTCTTTTAGTTGGAGAACATGAAATAGATTCATTTATAATTTCTTCATAACCAGTTTCCATTTTAACCAAACCCTTTAAATTCATTTTTCTCAGGCCCTCCTCATTAATTGTAGAAATTATTTTGGACTCACCCTTTGACAATGAAAATTTATTTTTCCCGAGCATTAAAAAGATTTTTCCAGAAGATTGGGAAGTTATTTTATAACTGCCTAAAGGAATACTTTTCTTATCAAAAAAAATGGGGAAGTTTTGCCAAAGTTTATCTTTTTTTCTTGAGATCAAGACTAAAGCATATTCAAGAACTTTTTTATCCATTGCTTGAAAAGAAAATTCAGCAGCAATTAATTTTTTCTCTTCTTCTCCGTTTGTGTTAAATTTACTTTCATAAATTCGTAAGGGAGAGGACCCGTAATATATCAAATTTCTGGATAAAGCTCCTGAGCCAACTGAAAACTCGATAATGGTAGCATTCTCTTCCTCGAAATTTCCCCAAGGGGCATAAAAAAAAGATTGTGATTTATATTTTTCCAAAAAAATCATTGAAAAGATTGCAACTGGTTGAACTTCCTTATCAACCGACGATTCTTTTTCTTGGGCAAATATTTTGATATTTAAAAATATACACAGACAAAATACGAAACTTCTCAGCATAATTTCCTATTCGTTAAATTTAAATTTGAGGAGAAAAAATCATCAAACTTCATCTTCCCGTAGCCAACGAAATTTTATTATTTTAAACTTTCTTCCAAATCTTTGGTTGATTCCCTTGTATGAAATCTTCATTCCACTAGAATCGACTTCCTCATTTAAATCACGATTTAACTGAATATCCGAAGTTAATCCGTCCGCAAAAGCACCCACCTCACCAGTATGATCGCCCACACCCGGAAGGTCTGGTGCTGCTCCAACAATATCCTGACCCTCTCTATTCCTGCTATTTTGATTTAAATCCAGCCACCTTTCTTTTATCCCAAGATTAGGGTCGTATTGATCCCAATATCCGTTGTGGTTATAATCATCAAAAGGTTCATGTGGACGATGATGAGGAGAATCTAAATCAGATTTAACATAGTCCGGTGTTCTCTGAACCGTTAGTTCAATCCATGTCCGGGATACAAAAGGCTGATCCTCGGTGGCAACATTTTCTCCCATAACCCGAATTTTGAAAGTATCAGAACGGGCAGTCATTATAGGGGCAAGTGGACTCAAGATATCGGACTGTAAAAGCCAACCCGGCTTTCCTGCTCCAGTTGCAACATTCTCTACCGCAAGAAGATTATCTGGTGCCTCACCATTTTTGACCGATTCATAAAGATACTCTACATGCCTCCTTTTTGAACGACCAGTTATGATAGTTCCATCCGGCCATTGAATCTCTCTTTGGGGGAGCCCAAGTGGAGGGTCGAATCTGTTTGCATTTTCAGGTCTATAAACCCCTTTTCCCCAAGATTGTTCATAAGTTAGAATGTTATTATCATTTGTAGGACTTAGGTGGCTAGGTTGATTAAACTTAAATTTATTAATGGCAGGAATTCCAAACTTTGATGATAGGTACGATTTCTGAGTGAAGAGAGGGAAGGGGGAATTAATAAAGTCTGGACCATATCTCTTTTCAGGAATTTCAATTTTTTCATTATCAGTCTGAATGGCTAGATCTCCATGATTATTAAGACCAGCTTCCGCAATTGCAGCCTGAATGCAACCCCGCAAGCCAATAATGGAATTTCTGTCTTCATTATTAATCCATTCGTTAAATGGATAATAAGTCGTTCCTTTTTCATTTTGTCCCTGAATTCTACGGTTAACAAAATCAGAATAAGATAGAAATGGACCTCTTAATTTTACCTGTTTTACAATTTTTCGTGAAAGTAAAGAAATTTCTGAATCCGTTAATTCTCGAAGTTCATTCCAATTATTCTCAAACTCAGGGCCTTGGCTTACCTCGTTAATAAAACGGGGAAATGCAGTTTTTCCCGATTCAATCAATCCTTTGTTTGAGCTCAAGAAACTAGCCCAAGCATCAACTGAAGTGGAATTTATATTAAACGCTCCATCAAGAAGAAGATCCCCAGCCAATGTTTGATATTCCATCAGCTTGTCATACTCAACATCTACATAATTTGATTTAAAATCATAGCTTTTTTTATTGCTTATTTCATCATCACTTCTCCAATGGCCATCTCTAAAATAAGGTACCAATGCAGGATTTCGAAAAGGATGTATTTTAGAACCTGGAATTTGAGCACTTCTTGCAAGTTCTTGATCAATTTCCCAGTCTCCAATTCCGTCCCCGGAAAGAAAAAATCCATCAAGAAGTGCCCTGTTTGAATAATAGCTATGATCTATAGTAGTATTTTGATGATCATGTTCTGCACTGATGTCTCTAACATTTCCATAAGCTATCTCACGAGTTCGCTTCCAAATTGGGTCAAAATAATTTTTCCAAATGGAATTAGGGGCAGTCGGATCCTGCCATTTTTCTAATTCATTTTCTAAATCCATATCAAACATTGATTCTTCAGTTAGTGCTCTCACTCGACCCCATGTTTTATATCTAGACACTTGAGCCGGTGCGTATGAATTTCCCAATACATAAGTAGGCCCATGAAGATAATTATTAAGCATTGCGTGGCGATATTGCATCAATGAAAGAGGAGGTGCCTTGGGTATCTCGAACATAACTGCAGAATTGGAAGAGTTCATTGACCCGACAGATACATTATCATGGAAAAAGCCAATTTTAGTACCTAGCGGAGGGATAACATTTCCCAATTGCTGAAATGCTTCCACCAGAGCGGAACTAGGAGGTCTAATATTAGTAAAATGACCACTTGGAATATCAGTGTATTTATCCTTGTAACCAGTAACTGGATTTCCATCAGTAGAATCCTCTACTCTACCAATCGGATAATAATAGTTACTCCATTCTTTGCCGTTATGTTTTAATTCGCTAATTCCGGTAAAATTAAAGCCATTAAATTTTTCAATCTCCCAATTCATTCCGTAACCATGTTGAGTACTGTCTATTAAAGAACGAAGATTGTATTGTTCAAAATAAATTTTATCTGAGTCTCCTGGTAAAGAGAGTCTGACACGAAATCCATTTCCATATTCGGAACTTTCTAAATCAGTAAGTTCACTTGGTCTTGTAATCGTAAGATAACCCCAAGTTCCAAGTTCGGTATCCATACCAAAATTTATTTTTTTCACTAATCTTATTCGATCAACGCTGTAGCTTCTTGGATCATCACCATAAATCGTTATGCCCTTTGGTTTTGGAAGATTTGATGTTGTTCTCTTGGCGCTTTCTATATCAAAATTTTCCATGGCAAAGGGAAGAAAACCATCTATATCACCCGACCAAATTCGCCATCTTATTGCCAAATCATTAGTATTTGCAAATGGAGATTGCAACACCATCGGTTGCTCGGAACTGCCATGTTTTAATTCTGTTAAAATGTAGTCGTTCATATTATTCCATTGGGAAAAAGATAATTGTGAACCCGAACAGGTGTAATTTACCCTTTCCCCCGGAGGAATTTTTATATTTGTTATTTTTAAAAGCAAAAAACGGTCATTTGAAATACCAGAGGCTTCATTTGCTGATCTAAAAATTTTAAAATGGCGTTTACCGTTATAATTCCATGCTATAGATCGATCGGGAAGAGGGGGGAAATGACTGCCAAAGTTATTTCTAAAAGTACTGTAACGCTTATTAGTGTTGGAATGCTGATAATATCTAAAATCCACTCCAGTGCCGGGAGGCTCTCCAAAACATCCCATTTGTCCGCAATGTGCTATTTTACATCTAACTCTTTTGGGTAAAGGTTGGTCTTCAGGAACATCTACGCGGTCTGCTCCACCGGGAAGGGTGGGTTCACCCTTATCTCTTTTCCCGTTACCATTTAAATCCACATATCGTTTGATATTTTTGACATAAGTTAATGGTCTTGTCTGATTACCCGGAATTTTAGGATGAGGTAGTTTGGGGTTCCTGTGTACATGGACTACATTGGACCAATACCACCATTCTCTAAACAATTCGTATTCAACAGGTTCTTCAAATTCCATTTCCAGACGAAAAGGCACTTCTATATATAAATTTGAAAATGAAATTTCCCGATCGTATGGATTCCAAAAAGAAACAGATGGAAAAAGGGCTAATGCATGAAAATTATTTTGTGAAACTGTAGGCATGTGAGAATATTTTAATTCGGCCAGAACTGGTAGTACGGGATGGTTACTGGGTTCTGGTCTTTGGTTCCAGGGATCAAAATAATTAACCTTATTTTGAATGGCAGCAGGTATGGAGGAAAGTTTTCCTTTGGGGAGAGAACCATCTGAATTATCAAACAAAACGCTATTATCTCCAACAATTCTCGGAAAATTATCCGGAATTTCTTCACTTAAGGATCCTTTTTTGGAATAAAAATTATTATAACTTTTTAAAACTGACCAACGAGGACCGGCAAGAATCGCATATTGATCGTTGATTGTGGCTTCATCTCCATAAACCCATTGGTTAATTTTAGTATTTTCGCCCAATGGAACTTCCTTCAAATAATGAATACGATCTTTGTAAATATAATTGGAAAAATCCCTTTCCCACAAGTTTGCATTAGAATTACTGGAGCTATTTTTCAAAAAGTTTTTAAACGCCAAACTCAGATCTATTTTCAAACCTCCTCTTCTTACATCTGCAAGCACGCCGTATGAATTAGTGGTAAGTGAATGGAAATGAGCATTTACTTTATCGGCACTTGATTGCATCGTGCCTGTTGATTTTTCTAATTCTGAAAATGATCCAAGTGATACTAAATCTTTGACTTTCGATTCAATTTCTCCCTTAAAAGAAATACCGAAACCGATTGCATTTTCTCCCTGCCCGCTCTGAAATTGAATATTTGGTTGCGAAACAGCCGAAAAAACTTCTTTTTTTTCTTTTGAATCAGGGTTTTCTTTAAAAAAACCCTGCTCTGTATATTTACCTTTTCTCGGATCAACTGCATTTATCTTTGACTTTACTCCTTCATCTCCAACCCAATAAGCATAAAATCCGATTGGGTTTTCCTTGCTACCCTGTCTGCTTCCTTTTTCCTGACCCACTTCAGGTAAAACAATTTCTGTTTTTCTGACCTTTACAGGCTCAGTTGACAAATAACTTTTCCAATCCTGAGAATTTAGAGGATTATAATTATCCTTTAAAACCGGTTTTTTTAAAATCCATACGGTTTGATTGTCAAATTTCTCATCATCGGGATCAGGTAATTCAATTAAAGGATGAAAATAATCAGGATTATAAAGTTGTTCATCTTTATTGCTTAGGTAGGCGGCAACGACTTGTTGGTAATCTTGCCAGGCATTTTCCCGATTTCCATAGATATCACTCTGAATTCTAAATTCTCTGGCAAATTCGTTAAAGGGTAAAGCATCTGGAATTTCAAGGCCTTCTTTACGAGCAATGGAGTCACCGACAGCTAATTTTTTTTGAAATCCCTCATTACCACTGACCAACCATGAAATTTCCAAAGCTGGATGTGGATCATAAGAACTATCTGATATTGTAGTCTTGTTTACTGCCTCACCACTTTCCATGTTCCTGGGAGTAGGCTTGGCTCCTACTTTGATATCCATATCCACATAAGAACCTTTTTGAGAGGCTCGATGTCGCCAAACTCCCGTCCATAAGCGCTGACCCAAAGGAAGCTTATCCCGATATTGCCCATTTGTTGAAATGATTTCGGAAGAACCAGTCCCGTTTTCGTTTAAATCATAAAATGAATCCGCGGATTGACCTGAATCAATCCCATAAGCATTAACGATGTATTTATTAGCTGATTCAATTCGTTCGTCCAATATGTCCGCTGTGGCCGTTATTCTTGTATCAGGTCCCAAATGTTTCTGAATCTCACCCAAGGCCACCATCATTCCGAGTCGAGCATTTGCCTGGGACATCACTTTCTGTTTTCTAAGCTCGGATAAATTTAAATCGGTACTTACAAGACTGACAAGTGAAACAACAAGTAAAAAAACCAAACTCATCAGAGAAAGTGCAAGTACGAGGGCAAAGCCTCTTTTAGACTTCTCAGTTAAAACTCTTGAAGAATTAGGTAACTTTCGCATAGGGCAACATACATATCGGAGCCCAATTCATTGGAATTTGCAACTTTTAAAAATAAATCAACGTGTAGGAATCGCTAACATTTCCGCTTTTGACGGCCAGAATTTTTCAATATCTTCCAATGCTGGAATTTCCCTAGGTCGGACGACACGAAAACCAACAAAGATGGCGTCCGTGTGATACCAAACACTTTTAGGAAGTTGGGGATCCTGTTCCTTCCACCATTCTTCGGAGGGCATACGGGATGCACTTCGGTGACTCTTCTCATCATCATCCCAAGACCCTCCTTTGACAGTTCGCGGATAAAGAGTGGTGGGCAAAGAAATCGGGTTGATCAAAAGTTTATCAGATGGTTTTTTTTCAGCAGAAGTAAACTGATCGAGAACCCACTCCCAGACATTTCCGTGCATGTCGTAAAGACCAAATGGGTTTGGCTTTTTTTGACCAACCTTTTGATATTGAAATTTACTATTGTCCATATGCCAGGAATGCTCAGAAAGATTCTCTGGATCGTCACCGAAGCTGTACGCTGTAGTGGTTCCAGCTTTACATGCGAATTCCCACTCAGCTTCAGTGGGTAACCTGTAAAAATTTCCTGTACGGGCACTTAACCACATACAATACATTCTGGCCGACAAATGAGTCATGCAAATTGCGGGATAACCCTTTTTTCCCATGCCGAAAGACATGTCCGTGTAGGGTGCAGTAGGCTTAGTAACCGCGTCAGCACGTTCATCCTCTTTAGTGAGTTCGAGCTTCTTATAATCTCGATTATCTTTATCCAAATTAATCATCCAAAGTTCATATTCGTCCCATGTTAGTTCATGCTTACCCATCCAAAAATCAGATACTTTAACCTTTCTTTCGAGTAACTCATCTTCACCTCTGTTTTTGTCATCTGCAGAACTGCCCATTGAAAAAACTCCACCTTTGACTGGAATCATATCAAAAGAAATATCAGATGTTTCAATTTTTTCCTCAAAAGGCTTAAATTTATCTTTGGAGGGACCTGCTTTAAACCCGAGTTTCTGATACAGATCTTTGGGGAACATACCAATTTTGTAAACACTTCCATCAATCGATTCCACCGCCCGATCCGGTTTTCTAGCAGATAAAGAAGAAATGATAAAAGAAAAGCTTAAAAAAATACTAAAGGAAATTTTATGGTTATGTTTCATTTTGAGTTGTATCTTTGAAATAACAATATTTGAGATCATCGTATAAACTATTAACCAATACTAAACCTGTAAATCAAGTTTTTCAAAATAATGTAAAATTGATTTCAATAATATTGCTCGGAGTTTGATTAACAATGAACTATGAAATTCAAAGTTATAACACTTCAGTTTGATGAATGTTCAAGCAACATAAATTCAATTTTATAAGTTCAATTTATTATTCATTCATAAAATCGGAATAAAGAAAATTTGCACAACCTCCATTTTGTGAGATATGTTTTTAGTTTCCTTTTGAAGTCTAATTCCAAATTTCTTATTTTTATCCTACTGACCATCTTATGTGAAGCGTGGACTGAGGCTAAAACTGATTTTAAAACTATAAAGTTTACTGAAACCTGCATGGGGACTGACTTTACGATATTAATTGATCATCCGAACATAAATATTGCCAAAAAAGCTGCGGCCAAAGCGTTTAAAGAAGCCCATCGTTTGGATCAAATACTGAGTGACTACATTGGCGAAAGTGAATTATCCAAACTCTCTCAAAATTCAGGATCATCTAAGTTTTACCCTCTTTCCAATGATCTATTTGAAGTTTTAGCAGCAAGTCAAAAATTAGCGATCGAAACCGGGGGTGCTTTTGACATAACCATCGGCCCCTTCTCTAGGCTTTGGAGAATTGCCCGGTTCAGGAAAATTCTTCCGGATAATGAAAAGCTTACAAGCACACAAGAAAGGGTGGGGTATGAAAAACTTATATTAGACTATGAAAAAAAAGAGGCTCAACTGGTTGAAAAAGCTATGGTTTTAGATCTTGGAGGAATTGCCAAGGGCTATGCAGCTGATCAAATGCTCAAAATTCTTAAACAAATCGGCGTTTGTCGTGTTCTTATAAACGCAGGGGGAGATATTCTTCTCGGAGATGCACCGAGAGGAAGAAATGGATGGCGGATAGAGATAGGGGGAAGGATGCATCCCGATTTACCCACTCTCGCAATTTCAAACATCGCAATAGCAACTTCCGGAGACTTTGAACAATCTGTTACGCTTAATGACCAAACTTTTTCTCATTTGATTAACCCTTTTACCGGAATTGGTCTTACAAATTTGTCTCAAGTTACAGTGCTCGCTCCAACAGCAATGACAGCCGATTCACTTGCTTCCGCCTGCCTTGTGCTTGGTTCCCAAAAAGGGCTGCAATACCTAAAATCTAAACAAAATATCCAAGCATTTTTCCTCGAAAAAAAAGATGACGGAGCAAGGCTTTACAGAAATAATTAAACAAAAAAAATGATTGGTCTTGTCAAAAAGACATGAATTCGACATTCTTTGTTTTTACTCATTATACCCATGTCTAGAATTTGTGCAATAACTGGTAAGCGACCAAAAGTTGGTGGTCGTATAATTCATAAAGGTGTCAGCAAAAAAGCTGGCGGCATTGGCTTACAATTAGTCAAAAATAACAAAAGGACTTTCCGACCAAATGTTCAGCGCATCCGCGTAAAGTTACCCAGTGGTCAAGTCAAGCGTATGTGGGTATCAGTGAAAGCTATCAAGGCAGGTAAAATCGTTAAGGGTTGATCTTCTCTTTCTGGTCTTATCGACAGACCGTATAACCACGATCCATGATCGAGGAAATTAAATTTAAAAACCGAGATACTGGTAGAATTGAAACGGAAAAGGTATACGGGGAGAATTGGCTCTCTTTAATCTATGGTTCTCCATTGGGAAAAATACCTCTTTGGTTAGCGATACAAAGAGCTTGGTTTTCAAAATGGTATGGCAAAAAAATGAATGCCAAAAAAAGTAAGGAAAAAATTCTTCCTTTTATCAGTAAATTTAATTTAGATAAAAAAGAATTTCTTAATGAGCCGTCCGAATTCCAGTCTTTTAATGAATTTTTCAGTCGTGAACTTAAAAAAAATGCTAGACCCATTAATCAATCTCCCCATTCTATTGTTTTCCCTGCGGATGGCCGACATTTGGGAATACAAAATTTATCCACTGTTAAACGAATCTTCGTCAAGGGCCAAAAATTTGATTTATCCTCTCTTTTTCAATCAGAAAAATTAGCTAACACTTACAAGGAGGGCTCAATGGTAATAAGCAGATTATGTCCTGTGGATTATCATCGTTTTCATTTTCCTGTCTCCGGTTTTATGCATGAACCCAAACTTATTAATGGGTCTCTTTTTTCAGTAAATCCAATTGCACTAAGAAAAAATATTAGTATTTTTTGGCAAAATAAAAGATATCTTTCTTTTATCTGCGATAGTATGGTTGGAAAAGTTGCTTGCTTTCTAATTGGTGCAACTTGCGTTGGTTCTGTAAAAATTTCCGCTCCCTTACCTACCCATGTTAAAAAGGGAGAGGAAATGGGATATTTTCGCTTTGGCGGTTCCTCTGTATTAACTATTTATGAAAAAAATTCTGTGATCCTTGCGGACGATTTACTTGATTCTACTGCTTCCGGAATTGAACTTTACGCTAAGATGGGCCAAACATTAGGGGAAAAACTTTAAAATCTTAAAATTTCTCTCTACTTGCCTTAAATAATTTTCAACATTAACTTCAGGTTTCATGGTTGAAAGGAAATCATTTTCATCGGGCTTTACTGTTCTTGAACTCCTTGTTGCAGTTTCGGTTACTGCACTGCTTGCCGGCATGTTACTGAATATAACATCTCAAGTGGTAACCACCCAGACACAAGCTTCAGGAGATTTGGAAACTAATCAAGTTGCTCAGTTTATACTCGATCGAATACAAGAAGATTTGCACTGCGCCATATATCGAAACGATGGAAATGTTTGGATGACCGCCAAAATTTTAGAAGATAACAGAAATAGTGGATCCTGGAAAGAAGCAGATGTACCCAAACCATCTAAAGAATCCTTACGAATCATTCCTGATGATTGGACTAATGGACCCAATGATAAGTTTGCAGAAGCAAACAACCAACTTTCTATTTTCGATTCAAGATTTGGTGAAGCAGGCACCTTCTTCCGTTTTTTTACACAAGCTCCTGAACTTGATCCGAAAACTGCCAATACTGGAGGAGCTAGAGCTGTTTCATATCAAATTATTAGACATGGATTAACCGCTTCTTCAACATCACGACCCAGATATCAACTTTTTAGGTCTGATGTTTCTGCTACTGAAACATTTAAAGCTGGCTACAATCTTTTTTCTGATTCTTCTGGATATAGTCAAAATACAAACTCCAACGGTGTTCGGAAACCGGCAAATATTATGAATCCGATTTTTGAAGGGCCTGACGGGCCTTCTACCGACTTTGCTCTAGCTTCAAACATAATTGATTTTGGAATTAGAGCTTTTTTAATTGAAAAAAATAGTTGGGGAACAGGAAATTTAAAACAAATCTTTCCAGATGTTAATGCTACAACTGGCGGAGGTGTGCCCCCTTATGAATATGCTGCAACTAGTAACATCAACTACAGAATCCCCGGGAAACCGAGCCAACTTTATGCATTTCCTGAAGTCGTCGATGTGATGATCAGAATTTTGACGACTGAAGGAGCTTCTGCTATCTCAGCTTATGAAGAAAGGCTTATACCAACCCCAAAAGGATTTACTGAAGAAGAATATTGGTGGGAGTTAGCAGAGAAAAACTCAGAGGTATATATACGAAGGATTCGTATTTTAGCCTCTGGTATATGAGGCAAAAACTTTCTCAGGCAAAGCCTTTCTGCTTACGATATTTTAAAGGAGTAACCTTCATTTGCCTGCGAAAATGTTGAGTAAAAGAACTTTGATCGTAGAAGCCATTTTCTTTAGCAATCACGGCGAGTTTCTTATTTGTTGTAAGTAGATCATCACAAGCTGCTTCAATTCTAGTTCGAGTGATGAACTGCATCGGAGCAATCCCAAATAATTCAATAAATCCACGGTGCAACTTTCTATGATTTAGTCCGGATTCTTTGACCAAATCAGATATTGCTAAGTCTTTTCGAAATTTTTGACGAATTAGGCCGACGGCTCTTCCAATTCCATCTTCACGTTCCCATTTAAGTTCACCATCATCATGCGGTCTAACAGTACCCATGATCCCAACAACTTCTCCGTTTAAATCGAACATAGGATATTTGTTAGTCAAACACCAACCAGGCAGTCCTTGTTTATTAAAAAATAATTCCAATATGTTAAGCCGTGGTTTTCTAGTCTCAAAAACTATACGATCTTCCCGTCGAAAATGCTCTGCTAATCGGGGAGGGAAAAGGTCAAAGTCAGTCTTACCATTCAATTCCTCTTCTCTTTCCAAACCAAATCTAATAAGTAAACTTTCATTAACGAAGATAAGTCTGTGACTTAAATCTTTAATGAAAAAAGAGACACCTGGAATATTCTCGAAAATCAAACTTAATTGTGCTGCACTTGAATTTATGTCTTCAAACCAATTATGGAGATATTTAGCATTTCTAAGGCTATTTTCCTGAAAATTTTTCATTTTTTTTTAATTAGAGCATTTTAAGTAAATTAAAAATATGAATATTTTACCTTCTATACATTAACTTATTTTAGTAAATTATAGCAATATTTATAAAATGACCTAAATTAATTTTTGAGGCAAGAAATAAAATTGTAAATAAGA